>JAFIFH010000036.1 GCA_020832105.1 Idiomarina sp. | reverse complement strand
CAGCAGCAGGGGGTGATTAAAGATGCGAGCTACCAGGAAGGTGTCACTTTAAGCTTCAGCCTTGACGATGAGGCACTCCCCGAGCTGCAAAGCCTGTGTGCCAGTTTAGGCGGGTGTCTGCGCACGGATTGATGCTGCTGTCACCAACGCCCGGAACAATAAGCGTTGGCGTTTACGATACAGTAAAAACTCCGGATGCCACTGCACACCGATTAGAAAGGGCGCTGCTGGGTCCTCAATTGCCTGAATAATCCCATCCAGATCACGCGCGCTGACCGTAAGATTCTTGCCCAGGGTATCAATCGCTTGATTATGCAGGCTGTTAATTTTGCACTGCGCAGTACCCAGGTATTCAATTAAATGGGTGTCTTTGCGCACACACAGGGTTTTTAGCGGCAGAATCGTCCATCGGTTAGACGTAATGCGCCGTCGGCTTTTAAGCTCCTGCATCAGGTTTCCGCCGAGGCAGACATTTAATAATTGTGCCCCACGACAAATTCCTAATAGCGGGAGCTGGCGGTGCATTGCCTGGCGGATCACGTGACTTTCAAACTCATCACGGTCGCCATCATAATTTGGTTTGACTTCGGGTTCTGCGGCATACAACACCGGGTCGACATCATGCCCGCCGGTAATCACCACCGCATCAAAGTTTGCTGGGTTGAACGAGTCCCCAGGGCGCAGCTGGACCGGTTTAGCACCTAATATGCGCAGAATCAGCGCGACGCTCCAGCGCGGCATGCGAGCTTTCAGTCGGGGGCCTGTGATGCCAATAATTGGCCGATATTTTGTCATTGTGCGTTGTTCAACCTTGCCAGCCAGTGTGTTTAGTTCTCAAAGTGTACCAGCCACTTACGATTTACCTGTGCTGCCCAGTTGTTTTTACCGCCAGTGAACAGGCGCTTCCACAACGGCTGATCAAGCACCTTCAAATAGGCTTTAGCGCAGCTTTGTATGCGCGCGGTGTCCTGCGCCAAAGCTTCAACCTGAAGCCAGCCATGCCAGGCCAAATGGATATTCCAATGCTTAAGATGGATTTCACAATTAGGTAGTCGATAGTGAAATGCAGGTCGTGCTTTAATCAAGGGATCTTTGGTGTACTCTTCAACCAATGCATCGTCTATGAATGAAAACAGGGGCAGCATATCGAGCGCTCTATTGCGGGTCGGATTGTCTTTCAGGTAATCGCGAATCAACTGTTCCTGAGTCTCTGGCCAGTAGTCGTTTGCGAGTACTTTTTGCACGTATTTTTTCGGGAAAGGGTCGACATAGGTGGTGATCCTGCGGGTCACGTTGATTGCCGATTCCTCAAACAGCCAGTCGTACAGGCATAAAAAGGCCTTCAGGTATGCGGTCAGTACCTTGACATCTAAACTGGGCACCTCAGGGTTAAGCTGCATACTAAAGGCATTCAGCACCGATTCAGACGTGCCTTTTGCGCCGGCATCACGCAGGCTGTCAATCAGATCTCTGACTTCAGTCAATCGCGGCATGCTCAATGGCGGGCTGATGAGCTCGTGAGGAACCAGCGGTTTTGACACCAGCTCCAGTAAACTCTCAATATCTTTAGCAAAGTGTTTACTTTGATGCTCCTGCTCGCCCATTTTTTTGAGCAATTGAAAATCCAGTTCAGCAATCCAGTCGCCTTCGTCGTCGCCTTTAAGGGTGTATTGATAACGGCTGGTTTTCTCTACTTTAAGGTCAAGAAAGCTCGCAACATGGGCCGACAGCTGATCAATGGACAACCCACTCATTTCTAGTTCGACGCCGATATGACGCGTTTCACCGTTATGGTTGAGTAGTGCCTGGGGCATTTGAATCCGCGGGTTTGAATTCGACATAAACTCCTCTGAGATGCTCACAGCGCGAATTTCAGCAGTGTAACATCATCGTGCAATGACTTCGTACTCTGTGCTGAGGTCAACCTGGCAAAATTGGTCTGGGTAATGTTCAAAAGCATCTCTCCAGTCGCCACGTGCCGTATAGACATCGGCGACCCCGAAGCGAAGTAGTTGCGGGATACTGTAGTAGAAACCAGCGTAGTCGGGCTGGTTGCATCCGGATGCTTCAGTGTAGCCATATGAGGTGATGCTTTGCTCAACCCCAATGCGCTCGAAAAAGCGTATTTCCCGGCGCAAAAAAGCGTCCATATACTGTTCGGCAACGTGGCGGATGCCCGGTACCAGTAAACGCTGATTTTGTTGAGTCCAGCTCTCGGCTAGTGCGCCACCAAACCAGGCAACCACGGCGTCCTCGTGCAGGTACTTACTGGCTGCGGCGGTAAACAGATAGTTGGCACAAGGGCCGAGACAGGCACCGTCGACTCGTAGGTCGAGTTGCTGGCGATGAATAAAATAGCCAATTTGCATGGTCGCTAGCGGGTCACCATCGTACACATCTACCCGTACCCGGCTAAACTGCTGACCGTCGGTTAGCGCTCGCAGTTGCTCAACAGTGACGTCGCTAATAAAGCCGCTGATAGAAATTTCGTCATCGGCAACACTGACCTGGCCTTGTGGCGGGGGCGGTGCACTGGAGCTACAGGCAGCCAACAACATAGTGCTGGCGACGAGGGTCGGGCGCACGCTGCGCTGGGTTCTTAGCAGTGCTTTATCTATATAGGATTTAGCCATCGATTCACTCTTTATTGTTGTCGTTATGGGTGTTGTCGTTATAGGTAAGCCATGGAAACCACTTTACTTTGACCTAATTCTCCACTTTGTCAACTCATCGCTGATTTTATCGCAAAGTCGTTCACGGTCCTGTTGGTCTGCGTGCGGCAAGCTGCTGCGAAGGCGAAATTTAACCCCGACGGAAACACCTATTTTAGACCATTGCGGATGCACCCGCGCGGACTCGATATAGTCGATGATAGCGTCCTGAGTGTTAGCGTGGTAACTCAGCGGCTGGGTTTTATTCTGAGCATGGGCGCGAACACTTAAATGTTGTGCCAATGCCTGCTGGCGCGCTGCCAGTAACTGTAAAATTTTGTTCTCAACGGTCAATTCCCGGTAACCTCGCCACTGGTCACGCAACTTTTTGCCCATGCTTTGCCAGCCCTGCCAGATACCGCCGATTGCAGCACCCAACGCAGTGCCTGCCCCCAGGGTGGTACCCAGCATAAAGATATCGACGCCTGCGCCTGCTGCCGCGCCGGCGGCGGTGCTCTTACCAGCACTGATGCCAAACTGTCGCAACGCCTGGGGATGGAAAAGGTCATCCTGCCAGCGGCCATCGGATAACGCTAAATCGTCAATACTAATGCTGTCCGCAGCAAACCGATACAGGGCGAGCAAACTTGATACACAGGCTTGCTCCCGTTGGCGAACCAGATTCTGTAGTTGCGTGACGGCGTCTTTCAATTGAACACTTTGGGTGGTTGATTCTTGCACCGTTAAGCGCAAAGCGGCACAGTCAACCAACATATCGGCAATGATATGACTCGCGGTTTGCTCTCTGTCGAGGCCATGCTGATCAAGTTGTGTGGTCAGCGCGTGTAGCGTCGATTGTTGCTCCGGAAGTAGTGTCGCGAGGGTAGTATAGATCCGTCTCTCACCGTCGCGAGGGGGGCTTACGGTATCAAAATCAACGCTGGCGTGGAGGTTTACTTTGGCTAACGCCTGCTTCCATTGTTCTGCAAAATGATTTGGGCTGGCAGTGAAATTAAGAACCGGTAATACCGGCCGGGCACTTTTGCTGAGAATCGCCAGTTCGTCCTGAAATTTGGGTAAGACCGGGTCCCGTGCGTCTATCACATACAGCGCAGCATGGGAGCGCAATAATTGCTTAATGACCTTTGCCTCTTGGGCAAAGCTCACCTGCGCTTCAGGGCTGTCTAAAAACGCCTGTAACAGCGCAGGCCCGTCATGACGCTGTTGCTGGTGCTGAGCTAGCCGCTGCAAATATTCATAAAGGCCGATACCATCCTCAAGACCTGGAGTGTCGTAGAATTCAATCTGGCATTGGGGACTACGAATATGGCCCGCCAGCACATTCTGCGTGGTACTGGGGCGTTCACTCACTTCACCAAAGGTGCTGTCTCTGAGCAGGGTGCGCAATAATGATGTTTTACCAACATTGGTGTGCCCAACGACCGCGATATTTAAACTTTCCACGCGTCAATGATCTCCTTTATCTCAGCAAAACAGCTATCCAATGCTGGTGTTGAGACATTACTGTGGGTGGCCGACTTAGGCTGTAGGTTGCTGCCGATGCTAGTTAACAGCTTCACTTCTGGTAGATGTTCTTGCAGCGCATCGCTCCATAGCTTCCCTCGTACCGAATCTTGCAGGCTCAGAATAATATGTAAATGAGCGTGATGGGTGAGCGCTTCTAAAAAGCGCAGGCTACCGCGGTCGGGAGAGAGCAATGGATTAATCACCAGCAATAACTGAGGCGCTGATTGATTGTGAGACTGGAAATTGGCTAAGTGATTGAGCCATTGGCGACGGTCGCTGGCGCTATTAATATTAGCAGACCAGGTTAAGTTGTGGTGTTCGCGAAGCAAGTTAGCTAAGCGCTCGACCAGCGCATCAGGTAGTTCCAGTGTCATCAACATGCAGGCGCTGGCCTTAGTAGCAGGGGCAGGTGCTGACCGTTTTGAAATCACTTCAATGTCTGCAGGAGCGGGGTCGATTTCACGTGCCGCACCTGAGGCAAAGGCTGCGCGTAACTCAGCATAACCCGGCTTGGTCCAGTCCAGCCTGAGCTGACGTAAGCGCCGGCGACGAAGCCATTCACAAGCTATCAGCAGAATGATGCGGGGTAGCCATGCGTACAGCACAATAACGGTTAACAGCCAGATAGCGGTGGCTCGGGGGTTGGTGGAGATCTGCGTGGCGCTATCTACCAGCGGTGGTTCAATCCCGAGTATCCCAGGTAGCAAGTGCAGCGCATCGATGAGGCTACTGATCTGCTGCGCACTGAGCAGCGTGGTTTGCCAGACAAACTGATAGTCATAGGCAATAAATCTAAGAGTCAGCACCAGCACGGCTACGCCCAGTATGGTCGCCCAGATGGCATGGGAAATTGAGGATAAAGCGGGCTTTAGCAGACCTTGCTGTGCGCAAAGCTGAGTGTACGATTGCGCCACCGCGAGTCGCTGCTGGTTGCGCGTTAATTTATGCAGGTAATGTTGTAACCAGTAACCAAGGCCGCCAGGTGCCTGACGCCGAACCATGGTAAACAGCCACAGCAGGATAAACAGCAGATTTGCCAGAATGACCACGCTGACCGCTTCAATCAGACTTATCTGGCGCGCGCTTTGTGGAGCGAGGTTAAGCGCCAGGCCAGCACCACTGAGGCAGGCAAGCATAAACACCAGCCATAAACCCGCAGAGATTCGTTGCTGATAGCTATGCAATAGCGGGATTAACTGTTGGGCTTCGGCGAGGTGATGTGCTCGCTGCAGGACAAATGCCTCCGCGTCGGCGGCGGTTTGCGCGCGACGATTGGCGGCATCATCAGCCAATGGTCCCGCGTCGACTTCTTGCTGACGAATCGTTTCTGCTGCCCAGAAGTGGGTAAAGCGCTGCGAACTCATTGACGTCCTCTGGCTGCTAGCAAGCACCAACCACGCAGTTGCGGCCACTAGCTTTGGCCCGATATAAAGCCTGGTCAGCCTGCTCGAGTAAAGACCCTATGATAGCTTGTGGTTCAAATTGGTGCAGCCTTGATTTCACCATGTGGTCCTGCAAGCTGGCCACACCGACACTTAAACTTAGCAATTTTTGTGGCGCGTTGGGATGGCGGATCGCGAGGTGTTCCATCCGCTCTAACAGGTGACCGCCACTGGCCACTGCTTCATTGTAATCGGCACCGGGCAGGACAACGGCAAATTCTTCGCCGCCATAACGGGCGACCAGTTCACCACTGCGTTTAAAATGATCGTGCAACAACTGGCTGACCTGGAGCAGTGCTGCGTCCCCCTGAATATGGCCGAACACGTCGTTGTATGCTTTGAAATGATCGATATCGATCATCATCACGCACAGCCCATGGTCAAGGCGCAGGGCGCGACGAATTTCAGCTTCAAACTGGCGATCAAACTGACGCCGGTTGGCGAGGCCAGTCAGTCCGTCTTCATCCGCTAATTGTTGTAACTTTTGATTGGCTTGCATCAGTTCTTGTTGAGTATTCGCGAGCGCTATTAAATGGTGCTGGCTCTGCAGCCCCTGGCCAATGATCTCGCCCACCAGTTTCAGCCGCCGGATATCAGCCTCTGTCCACTGTTTACTCTGGGCGACCATGTCACAGCCTACAAAACCACTTAATTTGCCACCCAGGGTAATCCCCACGCACATTACTGAGTGAATGCCTTCGTCGGTAAATAATGCTTGTTCAGCAGCCGCCGCCTTAGGTAAATCAGCGGTATCATGAACCACCATTAAGCCCTGTCGTTGGATAGTCTGGAAAAACCAGGGAAGCTGGTCCGCCGTTACATTCTGCAGGTCGTCAATATGGGAACTGATCCCGTCAGCTACCCACTCATGGGTGTTGTGCATACAATCCAGAGTAGCGTCAAACTGAAATACATAGCAGCGGTCGGCCAGACAGAACTGACCAACGGCTTGCAAAGCCGCGTCAATATGAAGATTCATCTGGCATGGCTGGGCGTGAATAAAGCGCGAAGACAGCTCTGACAAGAGTTTGTCGAAAGCGAGTAAATCACGTACTGAAAGCTCGATGTTCGATAACGAAGGCGTGTTTGCATTGTCGACAAACAGGCGGTGGTCGCGCGGCTGGATAAACACTGCGAAACATTCATGAACGCCCTCGGCGCCGCCGTTAGTGTCAGTTTGCGGCAGGTTCAGGCGCATGCTTTTAATATGCAAGGGGCGTTGACCGAACAGGATATCACGGCGGTTCACCGATTCCCCTTGCAGCGCCTGTTTAAGTGGGTTGGGTTGCAACGGTGGCAGGTCGCTGAGCGGGGTGAGCTGTTCGTCGAGGTGAAAAGGCAGCATAGCCAGTTCACTCAGGCTCAAATGGGATTCACTTAACTCAAGCAAACGGCATGCGGCCTGGTTCGCGTTGACCCGTGATGCACGTCCATCGCGATCAATACTGCGCCACAATATACCAATGGGCATTTGCTCAAGCAGTAGTAAGGGAATCTCGGTGCTCATTCGTATCCTGTTGTTATTTTTTGAGCAATCGACTAAAAGTACCTGAGTAGAAAAAATTGTCAATTATTAAGAATTGCCGAGAAAGTTGTTCAGGGTTCTCGACGTGAGCAACCGTGCTCGCTATAATGTCGCGTCAATTTTTAACGTGAGCTCATCTAAAGCCACTCGCGAATGCTGCTCTTGATACTCGAGTCAGCGACCCGAAAAGTGCCCCAGATGAGCAACCATCCAGGTGATGTTGAGGTAGGTTAGTAATGCAGGTTTCCGTAGAAACAACTCAAGGTTTAGAACGTCGCGCGACAATTACTGTGCCGGCGGATAAGATCGATAGCGAAGTAAAAAAACAAGTTCAACAAGAAGCACGTCGTGCACGCATCGATGGCTTCCGTCCTGGCAAGGTTCCGGTAAGCGTGATTGAGAAGCGCTACGGTCAGGCGATTCGTCAGGACGTGGCGATGCAGACTATGCAGCAGCACTACATCGAAGCGATGATGCAGGAAAAATTGAATCCAGCAGGCGCGCCAAAGTTTGAGCCTAAAACCAATGAAAAGGGCAAAGACCTTGAGTTCGTTGCCATCTTTGAAGTCTACCCAGAAGTAGAACTGAAAGACCTGGAAAAAGTTGAAGTTGAAAAGCCAGTGGCTGTAGTTGCTGATAGCGACCTTGATAACATGCTGGAAACTTTGCGCAAGCAACACGCCACATGGACTGAAGTGAAGCGCGCAGCAAACGATAGTGACCGTGTCACCATCGATTTCGCTGGTAGCATCGACGGCGAAGCATTTGATGGCGGTCAGGCTGAAGACTTTGCCTTAGAAATGGGCCAGGGTCGTATGATCCCAGGTTTCGAAGACGGTATTCAGGGCATGAAAACTGGTGAAGAAAAGACAATTGAAGTCAATTTCCCAGATGACTACCACGCTGAAAACCTGAAAGGTAAGAAAGCTGAGTTCGCGATTACCGTGAAAAAGATTGAAGAAAAAGAATTGCCTGAACTGACTGAAGAGTTTGTTGAGCAATTCGGTATCACTGAAGGTGGCGTTGACGCGCTGCGTACTGAAGTGAAAAAGAACATGGAGCGCGAGCTGAAAGGCGCGGTCAATAATAAAGTTAAACAACAGGTTATCAAAGGCCTGTTAGCAGCAAATAACGACGTCGACGTACCTTCTGCGCTGAAAGAGCAGGAAGTGAACACCTTGCGTCAACAGGCATTGCAACGTTTTGGTGACAACGCCAAGAACATGCCTGAACTGCCAGCAGAACTATTCGAAGAGCAAGCGAAAGAGCGCGCTCAAATCGGTATCCTGTTGGGTGAAGTAATTCGCACCAACGAGCTGAAAGTTGACGATGGTAAGGTCAAAGAGCTGATCGAAACGACAGCGTCTGCGTATGAAGATCCGCAGGAAGTGATCGAGTACTACAACACCAATGAACAATTGATGCAGCAAGTGCGTAACATGGCACTGGAAGAGCAGGCAATTGAACTGATTCTTGAAAAAGCTCAGGTGACTGAGAAAGAGATGACGTTTGACGAAGTGATGAACCCACCGCAGCAATAAGCGTTGCTCAATCAGTTTGTAATTGGTTTAATGGCTCGAGTGGTTTTCACTCGGGCCATTTTCATTAAGGAGCATTTCGTTTTATGCAGCATACGACACCGGATCCAATGGCAGCATTAGTCCCCATGGTAATTGAGCAAACTTCGAAAGGAGAGCGCTCGTTTGATATCTATTCCCGCCTGTTAAAAGAAGGCGTTATTTTTCTGGTCGGCCAGGTTGAAGAGCACATGGCTAACCTTATCGTTGCGCAAATGTTGTTTCTTGAATCCGAAAACCCGGACAAAGACATCAGTATCTACATCAACTCACCTGGTGGCTCAGTCACCGCAGGCATGGCAATTTATGACACCATGCAATTTATTAAAAATGATGTGAGTACTGTGTGTATTGGCCAGGCCGCAAGCATGGGTGCATTTTTATTGGCTGGTGGTACGAAAGGAAAACGGTTCTGCTTACCTAATTCGCGGGTGATGATTCATCAGCCGCTGGGTGGGTTCCAGGGCCAGGCGTCAGATATTGAGATCCATGCCAGAGAGATCTTATATATTAAAGACAAATTGAACCGAATCCTTGCCGAACATACCGGACAGGATGTCGAGCGCGTAGCAAAAGACACCGACCGGGATAACTTTTTGAGTGCACAAGATGCAGTTGATTATGGTATTGTGGATTCAGTATTGGCCCACCGTGGTCAGAAGTAAAAGTTAGACGGCACGAAGGGCTGGAGAGTTAAATGACAGAAAAGACAAGCGGTGGCGACAAAGACGGTAAATCACTTTACTGTACCTTTTGTGGCAAGAGCCAGCACGAAGTCCGTAAGTTGATTGCCGGGCCTTCAGTGTTCATTTGCGATGAATGTGTCGATTTATGTAACGACATTCTGCGCGAAGAGATTAAAGAAATTGCCGCCAAACGCGAAGAGGACGATGTCCCAACGCCACACGAAATTCGCCATCATCTGGATGAGTATGTAATCGGTCAGGATCGCGCTAAACGTGTTTTAGCTGTGGCAGTATACAACCATTACAAACGTTTGCTGAATGCTGGTGTATACGAAGACGTGGAGCTGGGTAAGAGTAATATTCTACTTATCGGGCCTACCGGTAGCGGTAAAACCTTGCTGGCTGAGACGCTGGCGCGTTTTCTTGATGTACCTTTCACCATGGCCGACGCAACCACGTTGACTGAAGCCGGTTATGTGGGTGAAGACGTCGAAAATATTATCCAGAAGTTGCTGCAAAAGTGTGATTACGACCCGAAAAAAGCGGAGCGTGGCATTGTATATATTGACGAAATCGACAAGATTTCGCGCAAGTCTGACAATCCATCGATTACCCGCGACGTGTCTGGTGAAGGGGTGCAACAAGCACTGCTTAAACTGATTGAAGGTACGGTCGCTTCGGTACCACCGCAAGGCGGGCGTAAGCATCCACAGCAGGAGTTTTTGCAGGTCGACACCTCTAAAATTCTGTTTGTTTGTGGTGGCGCGTTCTCTGGTTTGGATAAAGTGATCGAGCAGCGCCTGGCCGTGGGTTCAGGTATTGGCTTTGCAGCTGAAGTGAAAGGCAAGAAAGACAAGCCAAGTAGCGATGTACTGACTCACGTAGAACCTGGTGACCTGGTCAAGTACGGCTTAATTCCTGAGTTTATCGGGCGTCTGCCGGTCGTTGCCAGCCTTACCGAGCTCGACGAAGATGCTTTGGTGCAGATTCTACAGGAACCGCGTAACTCGCTGACGAAGCAGTATGGTGCCTTGTTGTCGATGGACAACGTCGAGCTGGAGTTCCGTGATGACGCGTTACGCGCGATTGCCCGTAAAGCGCTGACTCGTAATACCGGTGCTCGTGGCCTGCGCTCTATCGTAGAAGACGTTTTATTGGGAACCATGTACGATTTACCATCTTTGGAAGATGTCAGCAAAGTGGTTATCGATGAAACTGTAATTAAGGGCGAATCTGACCCGATTTTAATATACGGTAAGAAGAAAGACGCTAAGGCTTCAGGCGAATAAGTTGATTATTTCAGCACTTAACTTAAAAAAAGGGCCATTTAGGCCCTTTTTTATTGCTAGCTATTGAACTTTCGCGCGCAGACCGCATATTTAACATAGTGAATTCTATTAGCGCCATATGGAGAAAATAATGACAGAGACAAGCAGCGAGCGCTTAAGCATGCCAGTGTTACCCCTACGTGATGTAGTGGTGTACCCGCATATGGTTATCCCTCTATTCGTAGGTCGAGAGAAATCGATACGTTGCCTGGATGAGGCAATGGAGAATGACAAGCAAGTGTTCCTGGTGGCGCAGAAGGACGCCGGTGTTGATGAGCCGGAAAGCAAAGATATTTATGAAGTGGGCGCAGTAGCGACCATTTTACAGATGCTTAAATTGCCTGACGGCACCGTCAAGGTGTTGGTTGAAGGCAAGCAACGGGGCAAAATCACCGACTTTGACCAGAGTGAACCTTTCTTCAAGGCTGAGATTGAATATCTGCAGTCCAAAACATTGGACGAAAAGGAAGAAGAAATATTGGTTCGTTCGGCGATGAACCAGTTTGAAGGCTATGTAAAACTGAATAAGAAGATCCCACCAGAGGTGATTACCTCATTGCAGGGGATCGAAGACATAGATCGCCTGGCAGATACCATGGCGGCACATATGCCATTGAAGCTGGCTGACAAGCAGCATGCCCTTGAAATCGTCGATATTCGCGAGCGTATTGAGCATTTGATGGCCATGATGGAGGGTGAAATTGACATCCTTCAGGTTGAGAAGAAAATTCGCAGCCGGGTTAAGCAGCAGATGGAGAAAAGCCAGCGCGAGTACTATCTGAATGAGCAAATGAAAGCGATTCAGAAAGAGCTGGGTGAGGGTGAAGATGGCGTCGATGAATTCGAGCAGTTAGAGCAGAAAATTGAAGACGCACAAATGCCGGAAGAGGCGCGGGATAAAACCAAGGCTGAATTACAGAAATTGAAAATGATGTCGCCAATGTCGGCGGAGGCCACGGTAGTTCGCGGCTATGTCGACTGGATGGTGTCGATTCCGTGGAAAAAGCGCTCGCGGGTGAAGAAAGACCTGGCCAAGGCGGAAGAAATTTTAGATGCGGATCACTTTGGCCTGGAGAAGGTCAAAGAGCGGATTATCGAGTATCTAGCCGTGCAACAACGTACCAGCAAAGTAAAAGGCCCGATTTTATGTCTGGTGGGCCCTCCAGGTGTGGGTAAGACCTCTCTCGGTCAGTCTATCGCCAAAGCCACTGGTCGCAAGTATGTGCGGATGGCGTTGGGTGGCGTGCGCGACGAGGCCGAAATTCGCGGCCACCGCCGTACTTATATCGGTTCAATGCCGGGCAAATTGATTCAGAAAATGTCTAAAGTGGGTGTACGAAACCCGCTGTTTTTGCTTGATGAAATCGACAAGATGTCGTCAGATATGCGAGGCGACCCGTCGTCAGCATTGCTTGAGGTATTAGACCCGGAGCAAAACAGCAACTTTAACGATCACTATCTGGAAGTTGACTACGATCTTTCGGATGTCATGTTCGTTGCTACCTCCAATAGCATGAATATTCCGGCGCCATTGCTTGACCGGATGGAAGTGATTCGCCTGTCGGGTTACACCGAAGACGAGAAGCTGAATATTGCTAAGCGCCACCTGTTGCAAAAGCAGATGGACCGAAATGGCCTGCGTAAAAATGAGCTGACCATTAAAGATGACGCCATTATTGGCATTATCCGGTATTACACCCGCGAAGCGGGGGTGCGTAACCTGGAGCGTGAAATCTCCAAACTATGCCGCAAAGCGGTACGTAATATCCTAATCAATAAAGATGTGAAAAAAATAACCATCAGTGGAGATGACCTGGAAGACTACCTTGGCGTGCAGCGTTTTGATTTTGGTAAAGCTGAAGAGAGCAACCAAATCGGTCAGGTAACCGGTCTGGCATGGACTCAGGTGGGTGGTGACTTATTAACGATAGAAGCCACTAGTGTGCCGGGTAAGGGGAAGACGACTTACACAGGTTCACTGGGCGATGTGATGAAAGAATCTATCAGCACCGCCATGACTGTGGTGCGCAGCCGCGCTGACAAACTCGGCATTGCAGATGACTTCCATGAGAAACGTGATATTCATGTGCATGTACCTGAAGGCGCGACCCCTAAAGACGGGCCGAGTGCGGGTATTGCGATGGTCACCGCGCTGGTGTCTTCACTGACCCAGAATCCAGTGCGTTCAGACGTCGCTATGACCGGTGAAATTACCTTGCGTGGTGAGGTACTGGCGATTGGCGGCCTGAAAGAAAAGTTACTTGCGGCGCATCGAGGTGGTATCAAACGGGTACTGATTCCGCATGAAAATGAACGTGACCTGAAGGAAATACCAGACAATATCAAGGGCGATCTCGAAATCCATCCAGTGCAATGGATCGATGATGTGCTTGAGCTTGCATTGGAAAAAAGTCCTGCGAAAACGGTTAAAAGTGGCACTAAAGCCAAGAAAAAGTAGTCTTTAACATGTCGTCTGGCGAAAATAATGTTAAAAATGCTGAAAAAGGCTTTTCATACGCGACCACTGTGTTAGCCTTAAGAAAGTTACTCCAGCCCTTGCTGAGCAAGGTATAGAGGACTTTTGCAAATACTTTAGTGTAAGAACATTTACCTTGAACTAAAGATATAAGCTTGTTATAAACTTTTCTGGCCCATTTTTTTGATGGTTCCAAGGAACTCCATAATAACAATGTAAGGGGATGATACTGTGAACAAGTCTCAGCTAATTGACAAAATTGCAGCAGATGCTGAACTCTCGAAAGCGGCTGCAGGTCGCGCTTTAGACTCGATGATCGAAGCAGTAACAGAAGCTTTAAAAAACGACGACCAGGTAGCTTTGGTTGGATTTGGTACTTTTAGCGTTCGTGAGCGTTCTGCGCGCACTGGCCGCAACCCGCAAACTGGCGAAACCATCCAGATTTCTGCAGCTAAAGTGCCTTCTTTTAAAGCTGGTAAAGCGTTGAAAGACGCCGTTAACTAAGCGATAGCAACAAAAGCATTGAGAGCACCCGATAAGGGTGCTTTTAATTTGGAGTGGTAGTTCAGTTGGTTAGAATACCGGCCTGTCACGCCGGGGGTCGCGGGTTCGAGTCCCGTCCACTCCGCCAATTTTGTTCTGAAATGCTCCACCTGCTACGGCTAATTATGTTAGTATCGAGCGAGGTGGCGAAGAGAAAAGCGCACCGTTTCAGGTGCGCTTTTTTTGTAGCTCAAAACAATCAACCGTACAGTGATTTAAACTGACAAAGAGACTGCATTATGCTCGACAGGATCCGTGAGGGCTCGAAAGGCCCCGTCGCAAAGATTATCCTTTTTCTGATTATTATTACCTTTGCCCTAACAGGCGTTAGTGGCTATTTAGGTGGCGGCAGCGAAGATTCCGTTGCTGAAGTGAATGGTGAGAAAATCTCTCGTATCGACTTCGACCGTGCTTACCAGAACGAACGGGCGCGCATGGAAGAGCAACTCGGTGACTTCTTCGAGACCCTGGTGGGTGACGAGAGTTACATGCGTGACTTTCGCAGCGGTGTACTCGAGCGTTTAATTGAAGAGCGTCTGGCGACCCAGTTTGCTCGCGAGCAAGGGTTTCGTCCTGGGCCAAACACCATCCGCGACAATATCCGTCAAATGAGCGAGTTTCAGGTTGCCGGCCAGTTTAGCAATGACCGCTACAATGCGTTGCTGATGAATGCTGGTTTTACGCCTGAACAGTTTCGCGATTATATGGCCAATGAACTTGGTCGTTCAGCGATGCTAACCGGTTTGATGACTTCAGAATTTATGTTGCCGCATGAAGGCGAGCTCTACCAGCAGCTGCAGAACCAACGCCGCAGTGGCGAGTACCTGCGTATTCCAGTGGAGAGCTATACTGACTCGGTCACCGTGAGCGAAGCAGAGATCGAAGCCTTCTATTACGACAATGAAGAACGTTTTGAAACAGACGAGCGTATTCGCATTGAGTATGTAGTGCTCGATTTTAATGACATTCTGGATACCGTAGAAGTGAGCGAATCACAAGCGCGTACCTATTATGACGAAAATCCGGCTAATTTCCGCTCCCCTGAACGTCGCGAGATTGCGCATATTCTGATCGAAGGCAACGATGCCGAAGCCCGTGAGCGCATTGAAGCTCTGTTGGCTCGCATTGAAGCAGGCGAAGACTTTGCAGCAGTTGCCGCAAGTGACTCGGACGACACCTTTAGTGGTGAAGACGGTGGTAATCTGGGTCGTCTTGAGCGTGGTATGATCGACCCTGACGTCGAAGATGCAGGCTTTGCCCTTGACGAAGAAGGGGCTGTGTCTGGCGTGGTTGAGTCAGAGTTTGGCTTTCATATTGTCCAACTGACCCGACTGCAGCGGTCTGAAGTTGACGACTTTGCTGAGGTTCGTGACGATATCGTTGAAAACCTCCGTCGTCAGCGTGCCGAGGAAGAGTATTTTGCAATTCAGCAGGACTTGTCCCGGATCAGCTTTGAAATGCCTGAGACCCTTGAACCAGCTGCTGAACAGACAGGCCTGGAACTTCAGGTAAGTGACTGGATGGGCCGTAGAGGCAACGAGCAGTTTGACGACCCACGCATATTGCGTGAAGTTTTCTCGTCAGACGTTGCCCGTGACAACCTTAATAGTGAGCTGATTGAACTTGATGAGCGTAGCTATGTGGTTCGTGCCGCCGAATACGAAGCTGCCAGCGTGCGCCCGCTTGACGAGGTTCGTGGCGATATCGAGCAGGCTCTGTTACTGCGTAAGGCGCGCGAAGAGGCGCAAATGTTTGCAGAACAACTGCTGGAAAATTATCGCGCAGGCGAATTACCAGCAGGTGTCAGCATGGAGACCTTTGATTCAATCACGCGCTTTAATGAAGATGTCCCTGGCGAGGTGATTAATCAATTGTTCCGCCTGCCAGCACCTGTCGATGGTGGCGTGTCAGCTGATATCACAGACCTACGTGACGGCGATATCGCGATTGTAGCGGTCACTGGCATCGCTGAAGGTGAAGTGAATGCAGATGAGCTGGCTCAACTTGCGCAGCAGTTTGAAGCTCGCTACGTTGATGCTGCCTACCAGGCGTTCATGGATGCGCTGAAAGAAGACGCGTCGATTAGCCGCAACCTCTAAACAGGCCGCTTGAATAGAAAACGCCGCCCTTTGCTAAGGGCGGCGTTTTTGTTTAGTGCGCCAGAAATTGCCGAAAACCTCTGTGTCGTGAGTAAATGACCCACAAGATGTGGCTATGCGATCTATACTTTTATTTTTTAGCCTCAAGCATATTCTACGAGCTGTATGTAGTGGCCAAGTAATATTGGCCACTACTTTGTAGTTATTCCAGTACCGTTTCTCTTACTCAGACACGCTTTATTCTGAAGGATACAGTTCAGGTATAGTCTGATCTCCCGCTTTAGCTGGTAGTGGTTTGTGCAGCGCCTGAACGGCTTGCCATAACTGACTGCCTCCTTGCCATTGCGGTTTTTCCGCAGCATATATCGCCGCATGCAGTGTTTCCACAGCTGCTAGTAACTCAGGACTATTCATCTGTCTTGCGAAGTTCTCAGCGCTGGTTGGCGCGCCTTGCCGGCTAGCGATCCATTGATTAAGCGCTTGATGCGCCGCATGCGCATCCTGGCCCTGGCATGCCTGCTTAAGTTTTTGCAATGGCTGTCGGCTCGCTGCCGGCACCAAACCTGACGTGTGACTGAGGTCTTTTTGCTTCTCTTGATGCGGACGCTTAAACATCAGCATATAGACGAATGCCAGTAAAGTAAGTATCCACAACACTGCAAAGGTAGTGGCTGCTGTTCGCCAATGATGGTCAGGCGCGCTTGTCTCAGCCGGTACGCTGAGCTGAGGCGGTGAAAGGGGGGCACTGTCGTTATCCAGCGTTTGCGGCTGGGCAAAGGGCGACGGCTGGCCACCCGGGGGCTCAGTGACCTCAATCGTTCTTGCCGGAATCCGTGCAGTACGCATTTGCTCGGCATTAATGTCCCACCAGTTGACTTTAATCTCTGGCAGCTCAAAAGTACCTGCTTGTGCTGGGATGATCACACCACGATACTGAGCACGGGCAAACCGCTGGCCCTGACGGCTAAAGCTTTCGCGCTCGGTGCGTTCGGCATAATAGCGCATGGTCGTCGGGTAGTTATGACTAAGCTCCGGCAGTTGTTCATCGCGCACACCTTGGGCAATCATTGAGATGCGACGGTTAATTGGCTCACCAACGGTAAACGTCTGCGTTTCGTCCCAGTCTTCGCTTAGGGCTACGTGCTCACTGGGTAACCAATCACCAGTGAATTGAGCCGGCTGCGGGCGCACATCTAACGTAATATCAGGGGCCAGCGCACTGACGGTTTGTGGGCGACTAAAACTAGTGAAGGAGCGTTGCGAAGTATCTCTGATCTGGCCGTCAAAACGACTACCTTCAATCAGGATCTCGCCACTGCGACGAGGTGTAATAAAATACGTGCGGGTAATTACCCGGTAGCGTTGACCATCAACCAGCTCCTGGGTGTCTTCGTCACTACTGGCCTGTTGAATATCAGCATTACTGACCTGTGGCGGACTGATACTGCCACTTTCAAGGTTGTGGGCGAGATGCAAGCGCACTGTGTAGCGTACCTGTTGCTGAATATAGGGTGTGTCACTGTCAATACTGGCGGTAATAAATACTGGCCCCCGGTCACCCTCGCTTTCACCAGGCTCAATCACATCAACCACAATCGGTGAGGTTCGCTGGCCGTCAATATCGAATGAAGGAATTTCATATTGACCTGGACGACGCGCAATCAGGGTTAAGCGCCAACGTGTCTGGCGCGACATCTGGCCATTAATAATCTGCGAAGAGCGGTCCACCGAGGTTGCGCCGACAATAAAGTGATTTAATAACACGTCACTTCGAAACGCATTGCGGGGTAAATCGTCGTCAGCAGTAATTGTCAGGGTAAAGGATTCATCCACGATGACCGGGTTTTTATCAATCTCCGCACTGACATTGAGTGCCATGGCGGCACCCGGCAGCCATGCAATGAGCATCATCAGCGTGAGCCAGCCACGCGGGTTGAGCAGATACTTAATCATGGACGGCGCCCTCCGCGCGGTGGTAGCCCTTGCTGGCGTCGTTCTGCCTCCAGCTGCATACGGTTACGCAGTAATATAGCGGGGTCGCTTTGTACCCGACGGAGTAATTGTTCAAGTTCAGCTCGTTGTTCATCGTTCAATTGTTGGTCCTCTAAAGCGTCCTGGATCTGTTGTTCCTGTTCGGTCGATGAGGGGGGCGTTGGCTCCTCACCTGTCTCGCTTTGTGGTTGCTCCGCTTCAGTATCATCCGCCGATTCCTGGTCTGCGGATTCGCTGTCGCCTTGTTCATCGTCATTTGGTGACTGCTCAGTGTCTTCATCAGCACGTTGCTCACTCTGTGAGTCGTCACCAGCATCGTCACTGTGATCCTGCTCCTGAGTCTGCTCTTGCTGGTCCTCGCTTTCCGCATCCCCGTCCTGACTGTCGTCGTCAGACTCCTGTTGCTGCTGCTCACGTAACTCATCCACCATGGCTTTATTGTCAGCCGCTTGCTGCCAATCAGGTTGTCTGGCTAGGGCTTCGGCATAGGCGTCGCTGGCGGCGTCGAGTTCACCTAGTTGGGCGAGGGCGTTGCCACTGTTGTACCAACGTTCTGCGCTGTCATCGGCTTGCTGGTAGGCGTCAAGCGCCTCGGCATATTGCCCGGCACGGTACAGCGCATTGCCGCGCATCATTGGTTCGCGGAACAAGGCTGCTGCGCTTTGATAGTCGCCTTGACGATAGTATTCGGCTGCACGCTGTTGCTGATTGCTAAAGGGGCGCAAAGCGGGCTCGCTGGAGGACTGCATGGCATACGCCGGTGCAGGCAGGTACAGCATCATCGCCAATGGCAGTAGTAAAATACTAAACAATACGCCTTTGCGTGCAGCATACAGCACCAGTGGGACCAACAGCCACGCAAGGTAAGGGCCGCGGTCAAGCCATTGGTCACTCTGCAGGTTGTCGCTTTGGCGTTGGACCCCTTCTTGCAAGGGTGCCTGCGCCAAAATGTGCTCAATGTCACTGCTGTCGGCGCGAAGTCGCACGGTGCGGCCGTTGTATTCATTGCTCAAGCGTTCAAACAGACTGCTATTTAGCTGTGCCATGGTTAAGCGCCCAAGGTTGTCTCGTAACATATCACCACTGGCGAGCCTGATGGGTGTCGATTGATCATCCCCCGCCAGTAAACTGCTGACCCGGTGCCCTTTTCCGCGCAGGAAACGACGGATTTCCTGGTAATCGTCCTGGCTCATCCCGGCACTAAACCAAAAAAACTCGGCCTGTTCATAGCCCGCGTCAGTCACCATCCGGTGGGCCTCAGTAAAGGCCAACAATGGATAGTTGCCAGCAGACGGCATAATTTCAGGGGTGAGTGCTGGGATCATCCCGCGCATATTGCTGTAGTCACGAGTCAGTGGCGAGATAGTGAAGGCATCACCCGCATAAGCGACCAGGCCGATCTCTGTGGCACTGAACGAATCGAGCAAGTCGAGGGCTTTGAAGCGTAAGCGAGTGAGGCGATCGGGGCTAATGTCACTGGCTCTGGTATTCATGCTCATGTCCATAATGATGACGGCTGCGCGTTCGTTCTGATAGGCCGGCGTCGGCAAACGCTCCCAGCTTGGACCTGCTAAGGCAAGGCTACTGAGTACCCAGGCAATGGCTATCAGTGTAAAAGGCAACCAGCGTTTAGACGTTTGCTGAGCCCCTAACAGTGCAGACGACAAGTGCGGGGCGAGCACTTTCTGCCAGCCGGAATACTGGCTCAGGTGGCGCCATAACCATGGCCCGAGCACCACCAGCAGAATGATCGCCAGTAACCACCATGGGCGGATAAAATGAAAGCTGTCCATCTTAGCTTACCTCTCTGCTGGATGAATGCTCGCCACGCGCCCGGCGTTGCTGGCGATAGCTGTTAATCGACAACATGATGATAAATATAATGAAGGCAACCGATAGCGGCCAATGGGCCCAGGATGTGCGCGGGCGTAACTGTTCATTGTCGTCCATCACCGGCTCGAGCTGATCGAGGATCTCGTATACCCGGCGCATCTCTTCTTCATTGCGCGCTCGAAAGTATTCGCCGCCGGTGCTGTGCGCAATCGCACTTAAAAATTGCTCGTCGAGCTCTGCACTGGGGTTAATTCGGCGGTCACCAAAAAGCCCCTGAACCACCATTTCGTCAGCACCAATGCCAATAGTGTGAATACGGACGTCGGAATTACGAGCCAATTGCAGCGCTTCGTCAGCTTCAATGGCACCGGTATTGATCATCCCGTCAGTAAGCATAACCACCACCGGGGTATGTTCGCTGTCTAAATCGGTCAGGGTTGCAATACTCAACGCAATGGCATCGCCAAGGGCAGTGCGCTGTCCGGCAAGGCCTATTTGCGCTTCACGGGCCAGCTGTGCAAGGGAGTTCAGGTCATTGGTTAAGGGCGAGTAGACATAGGCATCATCAGCGTAAACAATCATGCCAATACGGTCACCATGGCGACGTTCAATAAACTCCGCAAGAATATGGTGGGCAGCCTGTAAACGTGACGCCTGACGACCATTCAGGGTCATGTCGTCGGCTTGCATACTGCCGGATAAATCCAATGCAATCATCATTTCGCGACGCTCTTGGGCGATGGAAATGGGTTCACCAACCCATTGTGGCTGGGCGAGTGCGCCGACCAGACCAAGCCAGATAAGTGCCGGAAATGCCCACATCCGCCACATAGCTGGTTGCTGAACCTGACGAGGTGAAATAAAGCGCGCGGCTTTCGGCAGCGCCAGGGGAATCTGGCTGTCCTTCGCTGCTGGCATCACCCAACGTACCAGCCACGGCAGCGGCAGCAATAACCAGGCCCAGATAAAAGCAAACTCAAACATGGCGCCGGCCCTTCACAAAATGTGGGCGAACCATGGCCCACCAGTCCATCGCAACAGCCTGATAGGCCTGAACCATAGCCTGAGTGTGGCTTTGGTACTGTAAATCAATATATGGTGCCAGTTGCTCGCTGAAAGCATCGCGCTTTTGCTCAGGGAGCTCAGCAGCGAGTCGTTGCTGCCAGGCCTTGGCATTCAGGTTTGCCAGCTCGGCACGTGGATATTTCAACAACAACACTTGTTTCAGGCGCAGGTTTACGTCACTGATGCTGTTCGCAGGGGCCTGTAACAATGCCTCAACACTACGTGCTCGACGTCGGTGTTGTTGGGCACGACGGCCCCACAACGTCAATAAAACTAAGCTGAGTAACACTACTGCAAGTAGCAGCCACCAGCCAAAAGCGAGAGGCCACCAACTAACATGATGCTCATCAACAATATCGTGTAGCGGCAATTGCATGGTTGCGGTCAGAAAATTCATCGGCTTAACTCCGCCCACTGTGCACTGAGTGGAAGGCTGGCATCAATCTCGCACGAGCTAATTCGAGCCTGCTTGAGTAAATCTTTGCGGGTTTGTAACCAGTCGCCAGCCTGCTGTGCGTAAAGCGCATTGGTACGCTTGTCGCCGAGCCAGAACTCGCGGACAAAATCGTCATCCACCGCCTGTACTCTGGTGGCACTGACCTCGGGCAACTGCAGTTCCATCGGGTCCTGGACGATAACAGCGCGCACTGCATTATGCTGACTTATGGCGCGCAAATCGCGAAGCGAACTCTCGGCAAGGTGATGGAAGTCACTGATCAGGACCACTTGTGCACCCGTTTTAACCAAATGGCGTAAGCGCTGCAGGTTGGTATTGAATAGCTCAGTGGTGCCGCTATGTGAGTCCGACTGGCCGCCGTGCTGATGTGCCTGCACCAGTTGATGGACGAAACGCAGGACCCCTTTATCCCGTCCCATCGGCTTGACTTCGAAATGCTGGTGTTGGTTGAAGACCAGGCCCGCCACGCGATCGCCACGGTAGGCCGCTTGCCACGCTTGAGCAGCGGCAATATGTGCAGCCTGTACGGACTTAAATAACAGACGGCTGCCAAAATACATACTCGGGCTTACGTCCACAAAAAAGAATATTGGCCGTTCTTTCTCTTCCCGATACAGCTTGGTATGGGTGTGACCGGTACGCGCCGTCACGCGCCAGTCGATAGCGCGGATATCATCGCCGCTTTGGTAATGGCGCACTTCGTCAAACTCCATGCCACGACCCTTTGTCTTACTCAGCTGGTTACCACCGCGCCCGCGCGCAGGCACGCGGTATTTTTTACCGGTACCCAGGGTGCGGTAATGACGGTAATGGAGCAGCTCAGTGAGGCTCAGCTGATGACCATCGCAATGCATACTCTGCAGCATTTGAGCTGCGCTCTGGCTGGCAACACTCGCTGTAGAGGGGATGTATTTTTTCATAAAATCTGGCTGATTAAGGTCACTATATAGTCACTACATAACGTTGAGAACAACGCCCACTCATGGTGCAGGTACAAGTTGCAGGATGCGTTCTAATACCTGGTCGGCACTGACACCATCGGCTTCTGCCCGATAACTCAGGATCAGTCGGTGGCGCAGCACATTATGTGCCATAGATGCGATATCGTCCGGGGTCACAAAGTCGCGACCTAACAACCAGGCACGGGCCCGGGCACAGCGCTCAAGAGCAATCGAGGCGCGCGGACTTACCCCATAATCAATCCAGTTTGCGAGGCTGCTATCGTATGCACCAGGGCGACGTGTGGCCATCACCAACTGCACCAGATAATTCTCCACCGCTTCGTCCATATGCAGGCTCAAGGTGGCCTGGCGTGCAGCAAAAATAGCGTTTTGCGACAAGGGTTGCGGCATCTGCGTTTCACCCTCAATGGATTCACTGCGGGTTAGTCGCAGAATTTCCAATTCAGTGTCGGCGTCCGGGTAATCAATCACCAGGTGCAGAAGGAAACGGTCGAGCTGTGCTTCCGGTAAAGGATAGGTTCCTTCCTGCTCAATCGGGTTCTGTGTTGCCATGACGGTGAACAGCGGGGGTAAAGGATAGGTTCGTTTACCAACGGTAATTTGCCGTTCCGCCATCGCTTCCAATAAAGCAGACTGGACTTTGGCTGGCGCGCGGTTGATCTCATCCGCGAGGATTAAATTGTGAAACAAAGGACCGCGCTGGAATTTGAAATCACCGGTCTCGGGACGATAAATGTCGGTGCCGGTAAGGTCTGCAGGGAGTAGATCAGGGGTAAACTGAATGCGATGAAAATCCCCTTCGATACCTTTCGCCAGCGCATTGACCGCGCGGGTTTTAGCCAGGCCTGGAGGACCTTCCACCAGCAGGTGGCCGTCGGCTAATAAAGCAATCAAAAGGTGCTCAGTGAGGTCAGGCTGACCGATGACCTGACTGTTAAGAAAATCCCGTAATTGGCGAAAGGCGTGAACTGCCATTTTATGTTCTTCTCCTGAAATTGGATTGTTCTACTATTCTTATGCAGACACTCTGATAGCAAACTGCAAAGATAGTTCGCGTTATAAGGGCAGTCTACATAAAATCAAAGGTTTAAATCTGTTTAATTTGGCGTTAGAATCAAATTAAAGATTCGTGGTCTGACCAGTAAACCGACTAGGGGAGTTCTATGTCAGCTTCAGCACAAACACTAAAAACTGCAAATGGAGAGCGTATCGCCATTGTTGACGGCCTGCGCACGCCATTTGCGAAACAAGCAAGTTACTTTCACGGTGTTCCGGCCCTTGATATGGGCAAGATGGTGGTACAAGAACTGATCACCCGCGCTGATATGGATCCAGCCTTAGTCCAACAGCTGGTTTTCGGGCAGGTGGTGCAAATGCCTTCGGCACCGAATATTGCTCGAGAAATTGTTTTAGGCACAAGTTTACCGGTCAGTACTGACGCCTACAGTGTCAGCCGCGCATGTGCCACCAGTTTTCAGTCTACCGTCAGCATTGCTGAGGCAATGATGGCCGGCAATATCAATGTTGGTATCGCCGGTGGCGCCGATTCGTCTTCAGTACTGCCAATTGGGGTGTCTCGTAAACTGGCCCATGCACTGGTAGATTTAAATAAAGCCCGTAGCCTTGGCGCGCGGTTGAAAATCTTTAAACGTCTTGGTTTAAAAGATCTCATGCCTGTTCCCCCAGCGATTGCCGAATATTCAACAGGCTTAAGCATGGGTGAAACTGCTGAACAAATGGCGAAAACCCATGAGATCAGCCGCGAGGACCAGGACAAACTGGCCCACCGCTCACACACCCTGGCGCATCAGGCCTGGGAAGCAGGCAAGCTGGATCGCGAAGTGATGGCAGCTCATGTGGCACCTTATACCGACTTTATGGAACGTGACAATACAGTGCGTTCAGATTCTAAAGAGGAAGGTTATGCGAAGTTACGTCCGGTGTTTGATCGCAAGCATGGTTCGGTAACTGCGGCGAATTCAACAGCACTGACAGACGGCGCTTCTGCGGTCATCATGATGACCGAGAGCCGCGCCAGAGAACTTGGCTATAAGCCGCTTGGCTTTATTCGTAGCTACGCATTCAGTGCCATTGATGTATGGGAAGACATGCTGATGGGGCCTTCCTATGCAACGCCGATTGCGCTTGAGCGTGCGGGCATGCAACTCGGTGATCTTGACCTGATTGAAATGCACGAAGCATTTGCTGCGCAAACCCTGGCGAACGTGAAAATGTTTGCGAGCAAGAAGTTCGCGGAAGAAAAACTCGGCCGCAGCCAGGCGATTGGGGAAATTGACATGGACAAGTTCAACGTCATGGGCGGTTCGCTGGCCTATGGACACCCATTTGCAGCCACAGGCACCCGTTTGATTACGCAAACCCTCAATGAATTACAACGCCGCGGCGGTGGCACTGCCTTGACCACAGCTTGTGCTGCCGGTGGGTTAGGTGCTGCAATGATTCTGGAGACCGAATAATGACTGAAGAGATGCAAACTCAAGCAAGCCCGCAATCGAATACGCAAACAAGCGCATTCACCCTGAATAAGCTTGAAGATGGTATCGCAATTATTACCATCGATGTGCCGGGTGAGAGCATGAACACGCTGAAATCCAGTTTTGCCGATGAAGTCACCACATTGCTGGATCGGATTGAAGATGACAGCACGATTAAAGGGGTTGTGTTAATTAGTGGTAAGCCAGGCTCATTCGTGGCTGGCGCCGATATTCGGATGATCAGTGAGTGTGAAACAGCGGCAGATGCAGAAAGCCTGGCACGCCAGGGCCAAGCCCTGTTTGACCGCATTGAAAAGCAACGTATTCCGTTTATTGCTGCGGTGCATGGTGCTTGTTTAGGAGGCGGCCTTGAATTGGCGATGGCTTGCCACGGGCGAGTAATTTCTGATTCGCCAAAAACCGTAATGGGCTTGCCGGAAGTTCAGCTTGGGCTGTTACCGGGCTCAGGTGGAACCCAACGCTTGCCGCGTATTGTCGGTTTGCAACAGGGCATTACGATGATGCTGACTGGTAAGCAACTAAGGCCTAAACAAGCGAAAAAACTTGCGTTGGCCAACGATGTGGTACCGCAAAGTATTTTGCTTGATGCTGCGATTGAGCTGGCAAAAAAAGGCAAGCCTAAGCCGGCGAAAGCGAAACAGGGGACGATGCAAAAGGTACTTGAAGGGCCATTGAAGAATGTGCTGTTCAATAAAGCGCGGGAGCAGGCGCAGAAAAAGGCACAGGGTAATTATCCGGCCATTGACCGTATTATTGACACCGTGAAACATGGTGTTGAAAAAGGTTTTCAAGCGGGCCTTGAGTTAGAAGCGAAGAATTTTGGCGAACTGGCGATGACCCCGCAAAGTAAGCAACTGCGCAATATCTTCTTCGCCACAACTGAAATGAAAAAAGAAACTGGCGCCGATGGTGTACAACCTGACAAAGTGCGTAAAGCAGGTGTGTTAGGTGGCGGTTTAATGGGTGGTGGTATTGCCCATGTCACGATTAGCAAAGCTAAAGTACCGGTGCGCTTAAAAGATATTGGCCAGGAAGGCATTAAAAATGCGCTGAATTATCACTACCAGTTGTTAAAACCGCGCCTGAAGAAAAAGGTTATTCGACAGTCTGAGCTTGAAAAACAAATGTTGATGTTAAGCCCTACTGTGGACTACAGCGGCTTTCGCGACGTTGATCTCGTGGTTGAGGCGGTATTTGAAGACCTCGATTTGAAGCAAAAGATGGTTGCTGACATTGAAGCCAATGCACGAGCGACGACCATTTTCGCTACCAATACCTCGTCACTGCCAATTACTAAAATTGCAGCCAAGGCAGAGCGCCCGGAACAGGTTATCGGCCTGCATTACTTCTCACCCGTTGAGAAAATGCCGCTGGCTGAGATTATTACTCACCCGGGAACATCGGCAAAAACTGTCGCTACGACAGTGGCCTTCGCTAAAGCGCAAGGTAAAACGCCGATCGTTGTACAGGATGGTGCAGGTTTCTATGTGAACCGGATCCTTGCCCCGTATATGAATGAGGCTGCGCGTTTGCTATTGGCTGGTGAGCCAATCGAGCATGTGGACAAAGCGCTGGTGAAGTTTGGCTTCCCGGTGGGCCCTATCACTTTGCTCGATGAAGTGGGTATTGATGTGGGCGCCAAAGTGGCACCTATTCTCAGTGACGAACTTGGTGAGCGGTTTGCGCCGCCAGCGGCATTTGACAAGCTTCTTGAAGATGGCCGCAAAGGTCGTAAATCGAAGAAGGGTTTCTACAAATACGACGGCGGCAAAAAAGGCAAAGAAGTCGACAGCAGTGTGTATCAGGTGTTGGGAATTACCCCAGCCCAAGGCTTAACTCAGGAGCAGATTGTTGAGCGTTGTATTTACCCGATGCTGAATGAGGCCGCCTGGTGTTTGCAGGACGATATTATTCGCTCACCGCGGGATGGTGATATCGGCGCTATTTTTGGTATTGGTTTTCCTCCATTCCTGGGCGGTCCTTTCCGTTATATGGATAGCCTGGGCATTGAGCAGGTGGTCACAACTTTAAAACAGTTAGAGCAAGAGCACGGCAGTCGTTATGCGCCATGTGACCTGTTACTCCAAATGGCTAAAGACAAGACACGTTTTTACAGCTAATTATCATTTATGACGGATTTGTTAGCGTGGTCAAAAACGCTATAGCAAAAAGGGCAGTGAAAAAACTGCCCTTTTTTTGTACAATGAATGGACTCAATTGGGTTATTACTAGTTAACAGGAGGTGTCGGATGTTTGTGGTACCTGTCGTATGTTTACTTTCTGCAGTATTTTTCTACACACAGGCTTTGCAAAATGCCATGGGGGCAAAGCGCTGGGGTGCGCTCGCCTTAATCATGGGGCCGTTTCTGTGGCCAATGTTCAATACCCATAAACGCCTTTTATGGTTACGCGCAGGTCGTAGAGGCGTGGCCTGTGATGTCATCCAGCCAGGCTCACTTTTCGCTTAAAGCCTGCTAAAACACCGACCACAATGTTGTAACCTATTCGTCGTCATTGTCAGCTGTAGTCGACGCTGTCGGCGAACAAGTCAGCCACATGGCTGCAGCGTTCGACAGCAGACGGTCGTTAGCAACGTCAACTAACTGTTCAATGGTGGTCTCGGCGACCTTGTCAGCCATCCGCTGAGCCAGGTCAAACTGATAATCTTCGATACCAATACTGGTCCACAGACGCTGCGCACGAATTCGCAAGCTCGGGTCCTGATCTGTGAGTTGCTCGATCACACTGCGCTTGGCACCTTCCCATACCGGCTGTGGTACTGACGCCAGCTGTTGGCAGAAGTCCTGAAGAAACTTACTGATAGCAGCGCGCATCGTATCCAGACCAGCATGCGGCGATTGCACATAAAAGAGTAAACCCGGACGCCCATTCATTGGTACGTAGCTGGTGCCCACCATATAACCCAGTTGTTGCTCGGTGCGTAGTTCTGAGAAAAAACCGGGAGATACCAGGTGATTGAGCAGCAAATAATACGCTTTCTCAGCATCATTCAGCGCCTGACCCTGGGAGAAAAAAGCGATCGCATGGTCAGGGTGTGGCAAATGACAATCAATGGATTCAGCGCGGCCAGGTTGCAGCAACTTCACTTCCCGCAACGGTGCCTGTTGCGACCTGTTATTGAGTTCAAGCTCTCGGGTAATCAACTGGGTAATCCGCTGTGCGGTGTCGACAGGCCAGTCACCGTGGATCATCGCAAGCACATTCATTTGATTAAAAAGAGTCGGCATATAATCAGCAAAACTTTGCGTAGTAATCTGCTTAAGTTCGCTTGCCAGTTCAGAGCCTATATAGCAGCCGCGCTGCAGTGTCTGGTTCAGTACCGTAAATAGATGATTAATCGGTTTGTGACGATTCACTGCAAGCCAGTTATGGTACAGATGGTGTTGAATATTGTTAAAGCGATCGTCATCAAATTCAAAATTGGTCAGTGCTTTCAGGATTCTGGCCAACAATTCCGGTTGGCGCTCGGAAAAGCCACTCAAATGAATACTAATGCCAGATTGTTGCGGGTAAATATTAAAATGAATACCTGCCACTTCGGCGTCATAGCATTGTTCGTTTAGTTTGTCGTGAACCAGCTCGCACCATACCCGGGCATGGGCGAACGCCTCTTTGCTATGGGTTGCCTGAGGCAGTAACAGCGACAGGTAAATATGCCCTTTTGGCATTCGAAAATCGGCGTCCTGTAAATGCCAAACCTGCAATGCCGGACTACTTGGCAGCAGCTGTGGCAGGGCAAGGCGGCCACCGCGCAGAGGCAGCGGGTCTAGCCGTTGAGGTACAAACGGATTGGCCTGGGGTAGCTCTATTTCGTAGTCTGTGCGCTGCTTAAGTTGGTCAAGTGCCGGCTGGGCCAGTGGCGTGACACGATAAGCCGTTTCATATAACTGGGTTGTCTGGTTCACCGGTAACGAGTGGTGGATTAGCATGATCCGTGCATGCTCTGGACGCATCGCATTGAGTAACTGTTGTAAGCGCTGATGGTTGACACCTTGCATCAGGTAATCACCTGAGATGACGTGTTCAGGGGCGTAGTGAAGCATATTGATGGACAGCTGTGATGCCAGGTCAATACTGCGAATCGCTTCCTGATAACGAAATGACAGGGCAACCATTTGCTGGCGCTCGGCATAATGGAAATCAGCCAGGGGCTGTCGGCGAATATCGTCTATGGCCTGAAAAACAAGCTGGCAAACATCCAAATAGCGCTCCAAACCGCGCTCAGTCAGCTGAATGTTGAAATTAAAGTCTTTGAAGTTACTGCCGCTAATACCGCCACCTGCCGAGAGATCACTGGCAAGACCCTGCGCCTTAAGCAAAGAGCACAGACTACCCGGCCCTTCATATCCCAGAATATGCGCAATCAGGGTGGTCGTCTTATTGGCGTAATCATCGTCAATACCAGGAAACGGCAAGGTTAAAATCATCCGACATGCGGATTTCAGCGGCCGTACGTGAATGACAACACCTTGCTGACTTTCAAGGTAGAGTGGTTGCGCGATAGAGGCGGGCCGGTGACCGTCACTGCGTATTGCATTGAAATGCTGACTGGCAAGGGCACTCAGGGTGTCCAGGTCTTGCGGGCCGACCAACACCAGGCGCATATTAGTAGCATGGTACCAGCGCTCGAAGAAGGCCTTTAAATGCTCCGCAATAGGGCGTTGGCTGCAACCGGCAAGTGTCTCAGCGTTGCCTACTGAAAATTTAGTAAAAGGGTGCGCTGGGTTGGCCGTCTCTTTATGCACCTGATACAAACGCCGTAACTCATCTTTCAACTTCATTCGGTATTCGGCCTCAACCGACTGAAGCTCTTTTTCAATCCACTTTAGGTCAAACAGCGGGCAGATAAATAGTTGTGAAAAATAGTTAAGCGCACCGTCAAAATAATCGGGCCTGACATCAAAATGGAAGTTGGTATGTTCGGTGCCAGTCCAGGCATTATGGTGACCACCGTGATGACTGATAAAGTCAGGGTAGGTGTCAGGAGAAGGGGCGCTGGATGTGCCCATAAACAACATGTGCTCTAGAAAATGAGCAAGGCCCTGAGCGTCTTCTGGGTCCTGAAAATGACCGGCGTTAACCGCCATTGAGGCTGCACTGTGTAATGCATTAGGGTCTTCTACCAGGAGAACCTGGAGTCCGTTGGCAAGCTCAACCTGGCGATACTTTCGCTGGTCGTTGGGGCTTGCTTCAAGCTGAGGATGCGGGGGACGTGAATCTGCCATAAAATCCCTGTTGCGAACAACGCTATGAAAAGCTGAAAACGAAAAGGTGAACCAGACTTTACCGCAATAAAATCTCGCTCACCCACTGCTTACTTGCCACAAACTCAGAACTTAACGGCGACTATGACAACACCGCTTACTCAGCTAAGGGTATATCAAAGTTTTCCGGCTTGTCGTACGCACCACTGATATCAGCAAGTACGTTATCGGCAAAGTGAACGCGGAACTCTCGCTTCACTACCTCACCACGGCCTGGCTTCATGCGATACACGTAAACCCAGTCGTCATCGCGAAATGAATTATCTACCACTGGTGTCCCTAATACGAAGCGGACCTGTTCACGGGTCATTCCGACACGTAAATTATCAACATCTCGTTGCTCAATAAAATTTCCCTGTGGAATATTTATTTTGTAGACCAAAGGGTCAATCACGGCACAGGCTGATACACCTAAAATGACGGCTGCTAAAATAACGACTTTCATGCTTTACCACATAGTTAAATGAATGAAGTGATGATAACGAATGCGCTCTCGCTTTGCTAGTTTTGCGCGCGCAGTGTATGGCCGTCACCAGAAGGGAGAGGCCATCGGTTTAGCACCACATTGACTGATACTCCTAGACCCCTTGCTTGCAGAAAAGTTCGCGATAATGCTAACTAGCAAGTAAATCCTGCGCGTTGGCTAGAGCCTTGTCGCTGATTTCATCACCGCCCAGTAAGCGAGCGAGCTCTATAACCCGATCATCGCCGTGTACCATGGTCATTTTCGTGTGAGTTGAATCCTTACTATGGATTTTCTCTACCCGCATTTGTTGGTGTGCTTTCGCCGCAACCTGGGGTAAATGAGTGACACAAATTACCTGGGTACGTTCACCCAGCTCCCGGAGCAATCGCCCGACGGTTGCCGCAGTAGGTCCACTGACACCCACGTCTACTTCATCGAACATTAAGGTCGGTGTATTGGCGCGATTTGCAGTAATCACCTGAATGGCCAGGCTGATGCGTGACAACTCACCACCTGATGCCACTTTCTGCAGTGACTGTAAGGGCTGGCCGGGGTTAGTACTAACCACAAACTGCACCTGGTCGCTGCCATCCACACTCGCATGGCTATCGTCGCTTGCCATACTCGCTTCAAAGCGTGCTGCGGTCATATTTAACTGCTGCATACTGCTGCTAATCGCTTTTGAGAGTGCTCGCGCGGCTTTGGCGCGGCTATTACTTAGCAGCGTTGCCGCTTTTTGGTACGCCTGCCAGGACTCATTGAGCTGTTGATCAAGCTGAGCTACTTCTTCAGTACATGATTCGATGCTGGCTAATTCACTTTCCAAACTCGCCTGCAGCTCGGGGATCTGCTCAGCAGGTATCTGGTGTTTTTTCGCCAGTTGCAGTGCTTCAGTCATTCGGCTTTCGAGGTACTTTAATGCCTCCGCATCAATATCCATGTCCGCATGATAATGACGTAATTCACGTACCGCTTCCTCAACCTGAACCGACGCTTCTGCCAGCATATCAATGGTAGGTTGCAGCCGTGAATCTACACTCACTTGCTGGCTAAGGCGCTCGATCACAGCCTGAATTAACGAATATGCGTTATTATGTTCACCGTCGTAAAGGCAGTTAATACCAAATGCGGCTTCGTCTTTTAAGCTACTCGCATTGGCCTGTCGCTGATGGTCTTCTTCGATGGTTTCAAACTCACCTGGCTGCAGGTTGAATTCCTGGAGTTCCTTCGCCTGATAGCTTATCAACTGCTGACGTGCCTGGAGCTCATCGGCTTGCTGAGTCAGTTCTTGTTTACGTCGCTTAATACGTCGCCACTCGCGCCACTTTTCAGCAACACTTTCGGTTAAATGGGCATGGCTGGCATACTGGTCCAGTAGTTGACGCTGGTGCTCGCTGTTGCTCAGCTGCTGGTGTTCATGCTGGCCATGAATATTAATAAGCAGGCCGCCAAGACTCTTCATTAAAGTCAGCGGGGCGGGGGAGCCATTGATGTAGGCTTTCGAACGACCCTCTTTGGTCAGGGTCCGACGCAGAATACATTCCTGATTATCATCAATATCAAGCTCGTGTTGCGATAACCAGGCCTGGGCTGCAGGATTAGAAGCGAGTTCAAATACTGCGCTGATTTCCGCTTTGTCCGCACCCGGACGCACAGAGCTGGCGTCCGCTCTTGCCCCCAGACAGAGGCTCAACGCATCCAGGGCAATGGACTTCCCGGCACCGGTTTCACCGGTAATCGCGGTCATTCCCCGGGTAAATTCAATATGTAAATCTTTGACAATAGCAAAGTGACGAACTTGCATTTGAACCAGCATACGCGCCTCTGAACCTGTGTATTTATACAGTAACTATATACAGTACACATACAGTAGTGCAAGTGGTTTTTTGCTTATTTTTTCAGCGCGTGGAATTTCATGTTCTGATGAGAGCGGGGGCGTTTAAAAAAGCCGACTACCCCATTTCAGTTTGTTGCGCAGAACATGGTAATAATTATAGCTTTTAGGGTGAATGAGCCGAAGCTGCCGCGGATGTTTTTCAATCACAATGTCATCACCGGGTGCGACCGCCATGGTGACATGGCCGTCACAGCTGATATGTAACGGATCATTGTTATGCGCCACGCGAATGCGAATCTGGCTGTTGCCGTCAATCACGATAGGGCGGCTGCTCAGGGCATGCGGGAACATCGGCACTAAACACATGGCGTCCATGTGCGGGGTCAGGATTGGTCCACCAGCAGAGAGTGAATAAGCGGTCGAGCCGGTGGGGGTGGCAATGATTAAGCCGTCTGAGCGCTGCGAAAACATAAACTCATTGTCCACGTAGACTTCAAACTCAATCATATGGGCCACTTTGTCCGAGTGTAAAACCATCTCGTTAATGGCGTTATTGCGCCCGGTTTGCTTACCTTCGGTGGTAATAGTGGCCGCTAATAAGTAACGAAACTCTGTTTTATATTCGCCACTCAACACGGCAAGAAGCGGTTCAAGGACATCGTCCGGGTCTAAGTCGGTTAAAAACCCAAGGTTCCCCCGGTTCACCCCAATCACGCCAATTTCGTACTTACTGAGGACCCGGGCGGCTCCCAGCATATTGCCGTCGCCACCAACAACGACGGCTAAATCTGCGCGTTCACCAATCTCATCAATACTACATAGCACGGCATCTGCCGGAGGGGTGAGCGAGCGCCAGCTTTTGCGCTCCAGTAGCACTTCATAGCCCTGTTCACGCAGCCCCTCGTAGAGCACATACAGACTTTGCTGGGCTTCGGGCATCGCCGCTTTGCCCATCAGGCCAATACATTTGAAAGGTGTGCGTAGAGTGTCTGGCATGCGTGTCTCGGCAGTGAATTTGCTTAAACGTACGAGCTTTAAACCTTGAAATCAAGCAATACCAGTGCTTTACCTTCGAACTTTCAGTCATACACCACATTTTCTCTAAACCACGATTTTGCACAAAAAAAGCTTGAATCGTGGATTTCCGTCCCCACTTTGTACTCATCGCATATTAAAGGTTGTCGGCGAGATGAATGCTTCGCGCCGAACATGGTTACTTGACCCAAGGGAGTCGATTATGAGCAAGCCAGATCATCCACAGTCTGAGCAAGAAAAACAGCAACAAGAGGCGCAAGCACACAATGTTGATTCGGTCGAAGAAAATATGGCAGAAGACGACAGTGAGCAACAACCAGGCGCAGAGGGATGGGACTTACTGCAACGTATCGGCGAGCTTGAGGCTGCGTTAGCGGCAAGCAAAGATGAAGCGGCAAGCCGCAAAGACGCTGCAATCCGCGCAGCAGCAGAAGCTGAAAATGTGCGCCGTCGCGCCGCTTTAGATGTACAAAAAGCGCGTGATTTCGCGCTGGAAAAGTTTGCCGCAGAGCTATTACCTGTGGTCGACAATTTAGAACGCGCCTTACAGACGTTCGACCAGACCGATGAAAGTGTGAAAAGTCTGATTGAAGGTATTGAGATGACGCGTAGCAGTTTCCTGAACACCCTGGAAAAATTTGGTGTAGTTGCACTGGATCCTCACGGCGAAACTTTTAATCCGGAGCATCATGAAGCGATGGGTATGCAGGAAAGTGAAGAACACCCTGCCAACACCGTGATTGCGGTGATGCAAAAAGGTTACACCTTGAACGGTCGATTATTGCGCCCAGCCATGGTGATGGTGTCACGAGCACCGAGTGCAGGCGTGAATACAACGGCCTAGCGCCGTCTACTCACGACATTGAAGAGGCGGTAAAGTAAATTTTTGCTAAAAAAATTGTACTCAGGCCTTTAAAAACTAATAACCACCCTCATTTAAAGGGTATTGAATTTTAAGGTGTTTGCCAGCATGTTTCTTCGCCAGTCAGGCGAGCTTCTGGCAGACCAGTTAAATAAATTGCAAATGAATTGGAGATCATCATGGGCAGAATTATCGGCATCGATTTAGGGACCACCAACTCATGTGTGGCAGTATTGGACGGCGACAAAGCGCGCGTTATTGAAAACGCGGAAGGCGATCGTACAACCCCATCTATTGTAGCGTTCACTCAAGATGGTGAGACGCTGGTTGGCGCACCCGCCAAACGTCAGGCGGTGACTAACCCGCAAAATACATTATTCGCGATTAAGCGATTAATTGGTCGTCGGTTTGAAGACGAAGAAGTACAGCGCGATATCGGCATTATGCCATTTGGTATTGTTAAAGCTGACAACGGTGACGCCTGGATTGAAGTGAAAGGCGAGAAAAAAGCGCCACCTCAGGTGTCTGCTGAAGTTCTGAAAAAAATGAAGAAAACTGCAGAAGACTATCTTGGTGAAGAAGTCACTGAAGCGGTTATCACCGTACCTGCATACTTTAACGATGCGCAGCGTCAGGCAACTAAAGATGCTGGCCGTATTGCTGGCTTAGACGTTAAACGTATTATCAACGAGCCAACTGCAGCAGCGCTGGCTTACGGTATGGACCGTAAGAAAGGCGATAACGTCATCGCGGTATACGATTTAGGTGGTGGTACTTTCGATATCTCAATTATTGAAATTGACGAAGTTGAAGGCGAGCACACATTTGAAGTACTGGCGACCAATGGTGATACCCATTTAGGTGGTGAAGATTTTGACAACCGCGTAATTAATTACCTGGTTGAGCAATTCCAGAAAGACCAGGGTATTGACCTGCGTAAAGATCCGCTGGCGATGCAACGGCTGAAAGAAGCTGGTGAGAAAGCGAAGATTGAATTGTCTTCAGCGCAGCAAACGGAAGTGAACCTGCCGTATATCACTGCAGATTCAAATGGTCCTAAGCACTTAGCGATCAAACTGACCCGCTCAAAGCTTGAGTCTTTGGTTGAAGATCTGGTAACTAAGTCGTTAGAGCCGCTGAAACAGGCGCTAGCGGATGCTGATCTGAAAGTCGGTGATATTGATGACATCATTCTGGTGGGTGGTCAGACGCGGATGCCTAAAGTTCAGGAAGTTGTAACTGACTTCTTTGGCAAGTCGCCGCGTAAAGACGTTAACCCTGATGAAGCAGTGGCAGTAGGTGCAGCGATTCAGGCTGGTGTACTGTCAGGTGAAGTGAAAGACGTGTTACTGCTGGACGTGAATCCGTTGTCACTGGGTATCGAAACCATGGGCGGCGTGATGACTAAGCTCATCGACAAGAATACGACGATCCCGACTAAGCAGTCACAAACTTTCTCAACGGCTGAAGACAACCAGTCTGCGGTCACCATTCACGTGATTCAGGGTGAGCGTAAGCGCGCTAGTGATAACAAATCATTAGGCCAGTTCAATCTTGAAGGTATTCGTTCAGCGATGCGCGGACAGCCGCAAATCGAAGTCACCTTCGATATCGACGCCGATGGTATTCTGAACGTGTCAGCGAAAGACAAGGACACTGGTAAAGAGCAAAAAATTACCATTAAAGCCTCGTCTGGCCTGAGTGATGATGAAGTTGACGCGATGGTGCGTGACGCTGAAGCCCATGCTGAGGATGATAAAAAATTCGAAGAGATGGTGCAGACTCGCAACCAGGCAGATGGTTTGGTCCACGCTACTCGTAAGCAAATGGAAGAAGCAGGGGACGCATTGTCTGAAGAAGACAAAGCGCCGATTGAAACTGCGATTGCTGAGTTGGAAGACGCTATCAAGGCCAGCGATAAAGAGCAGATTGAAGCTAAACAACAGGCTTTAATTGAAGCATCGGCTAAGTTAATGGAAATCGCTCAGCAAAAAGCCCAGCAACAAGGTGCAGAAGCGGGCGAAGCGGATGCCAATGCGGCCAATAATGCTGCAGACGACGTGGTCGATGCAGAGTTCGAAGAAGTCAAAGATGACGACAAAAAATAAGTCGTTAGTGAACAACTAACTTCGACAGCACGGGCGTTGGCACAAGGCAGCGCCCGTGTATTTGTTTAGAATATCAGCAAAGTGACAGAGAAGACGTAATTATGGCAAAAGCGGATTATTACGACATCCTCGGGGTCAGTAAAGACGCCAACGAGCGTGATGTGAAAAAAGCCTATAAAAAAATGGCGATGAAATATCACCCTGACCGAGCTAAGGGTGACAAAGCGTCAGAGGCTAAATTTAAAGATGTAAAAGAAGCCTATGAGGTTCTCAGTGACCCAGCCAAGCGCCAGGCGTATGACCAGTACGGCCATGCTGCGTTCGATCAGTCACGCGGTGGCTTCGGTGGCGGGGGTGCTGGTGGCGCCGGCGGCGCAGACTTCGGCGATATTTTCGGTGACGTGTTCGGCGACATCTTCGGTGGTGGTCGACGCGGTGGCGGGCAACGCGCTGCACGGGGTTCAGACCTGCGTTATAACCTGGAGATGTCACTGGAAGAAGCAGTGCGCGGCAAGGAAGTTGAATTACAGATCCCAAGCCTGAGCGAATGCGGTGACTGCGACGGTAGCGGCGCCGCGAAAGGCTCAAAAGCTGAAACCTGTGACTACTGTCATGGCGCTGGCCAAATTCAAATGCGGCAGGGCTTTTTTGCCGTGCAGCAAACCTGTCCGCAATGTGGCGGGCGTGGCAAAGTGATTAAGAACCCTTGTCGCACGTGCCATGGTGAAGGTCGGGTTGAAAAAACCAAGACCCTGAATGTGAAAATCCCAGCCGGTGTCGATACCGGTGATCGTATTCGCCTGGCAGGCGAGGGTGAAGCAGGTGAGCAAGGGGCTCCGTCTGGGGACCTTTATGTTCAGGTGCACGTTCGCGAACATGATATCTTCAAACGGGATGGTAGTAATTTATTTTGCGAAGTCCCCATCAGCTTTACCCACGCAGCATTAGGGGGCGAAGTTGAAGTCCCCACTTTAGATGGCAAAGTAAAACTGAAGATACCCACTGAAACCCAAACCGGACGGATGTTTAGGTTACGTGGGAAGGGCGTTAAATCGGTGCGCAATGGCGTCACCGGCGATTTAATTTGCAAAGCTGTGGTAGAAACACCGGTTAATCTTAATGATGCGCAAAAGGACTACTTGCGTAACCTTGACCAATCCATGGGCAAAGGTGATGAAGCGGCCAGGTATCGGCCGAAAGAGCGTGGCTTTTTCGATGGCGTGAAAAAGTTTTTCGACGATTTAACCAGTTAATCTGATTGCCATGACAGCGGCTTAGCCCCTTGCTAGTGGGGTTTTTGAACCAAAGTATACTTTCAGTAGTCAAAAAGGAGTGCACAGGCGCTCCTTTTTTGTTCCGACTGTTCTATCATATAGCTCATGAATGTCTTTTTAATACAAAGGTATGCGATGAAAAATCTAATCAAAGTAATGTCTCTTGCTGCAATTGCAGTGGCTGTAGTGGCTGCGTGCAGTACTTCACCCACGGGCCGTAGCCAGTTAAATTTAATGCCAGCGTCACAGCTGGATCAGATGGGCGCGGAGTCATGGAATCAGATTAAATCGCAGGAACCCTTGTTGCATGATGCCCAGGCCACTGCATATGTTCGGTGTATTACGGACGCATTAGCGGCAGTGGTACCAGAGCAGTATTATCGTGAGAACTGGGACGTCGAAATCTTTGATTCAGAGATGGTCAACGCATTTGCACTACCCGGCGGCTATATCGGTGTATATGTAGGCATGATTCGCTTGTCTGAGAATCAGCACCAGCTGGCCGCTGTTATGGGCCATGAAATTGGTCACGTGATGGCCGAGCACGGTAACGAACGTGTATCGCAGAACCTCTTGGTTACCGGGGCTTTAGTGGGCACTGATTTGGCGTTCTCCGGGCGTTCTCCGGAGCAGCGCGCGATGATTATGGCCGCCGTGGGTATTGGTGCGCAAGTGGGTTATATGTTGCCATTTAGCCGTCGCCATGAATCCGAGGCGGACGAGATTGGGCTCGACTTGATGGCGAAAGCTGGCTTTGACCCACATGAAGCGCCTAAGCTTTGGGAAAACATGCGCGAACTTGGCGGGGGCGGCGGTCCTGAATGGCTGTCTACTCACCCGGCACCGAGCTCGAGAATCCGCGATTTAAGCCGCCAGATTCCTGATGTTTTGCCTGACTACGAAGCGCGCGCCGCGCAGGGTAATCTGCCCCAATGTGAACGCCCGGCGTGGGCCGATGAAGCGCCTGAACAAGGATCATAATCGCTCATATCTTTTCGCTATAAATCATAGCCAATCAAACTTGGTAGAAAGCCGCAGCCTGACATAAGGTTGCGGCTTTCTTATATGCAGCGTAGCAAGGGGTTTACATGCTAAAAGCATGGTTCGCGATACCATTTTGGCAGCGAGTACTTGGAGGTTTTGTTCTCGGTGCTTTATTGGGTGTATTTGCAGCGGATGCCGCGGTGGCGATGCAACCGCTGGGGCAGCTTTTCATCAATGCTATCCAGATGCTGGTGGTGCCGCTGATTTTCTGCGCTATTGTCAGCGCGATCACCAGTTTACAGGCACAGCAAAGCGTTGGCCGTCTAGCAGGTAAAACCATTGGTTTATTTTTATTAACCGCCCTGATTGCCAGTTTAATCGGGTTAGCGGTCGGTACGCTGATGGACCTTGCCCCAGCCACCGAGCTGACCGCAACAGCCGTCACTGAGCGGGATATTCCACCGGTGTCGCAGGTGCTATTGAATATCATCCCGCGTAATCCATTTGCCGCCATGGTTGAAGGCAATGTATTACAAATCTTACTCTTCGCAGCAGTGGTGGGGATTGCTATAAATCAGTTAGGTGCAAAGGCCGAGCCGGCAAGAGCATTCTTCCAGTCCGGGGCAGACATCATGTTCCAGATCACCCGTATGGTGCTTGAATTAACGCCAATTGGGGTATTTGGCTTAATGGCTTGGGTAGTTGGTTCTTACGGCTTAGAGACCTTATTGCCATTGGGTAAATTTATCGCAGCCATTTATATTGCCTGCATGATCCATATTATTTTCACCTACGGCCTATTGGTTCGTTATGGTGCGAAAATGAGCCCATGGCGTTTTTTAAAGAACATATTTCCCACTCAGTTGATTGCCTATACCACCTCGAGTAGTTATGGCACCTTACCATCAACTTACCGCACAACCACTGAGCGGCTTGGGGTGAATAAAGACTATGCGAGTTTCTCGCTGCCGCTCGGGGCAACCATTAATATGGACGGCTGTGGCGGTATTTATCCGGCGATCGCGGCGATATTTATTGCCCATTTATACGGCATCCCCCTTGGCATTACGGAATACCTGATCATTACCGGCACCGCGACGATTGCTGCATTAGGCACTGCGGGCGTACCGGGTTCCGCCATGGTCATGCTCACTGTCACCCTGACAGCAGTAGGCTTACCTCTGGAAGGCATTGCGTTTATTGCTGCGGTGGATCGGATCATCGACATGATGCGCACCGCGACGAACGTCACCGGTGACATGGTGGTCACCAGCGTGATTGCACGCTCAGAAGGGCTTGTGCAGACACCGGTTGAATTAACCAAAGAGCAGTCTGCTGATGCTGCGCAGGCGCAGGCCAGAGCGCTTTAATAGCGCGAGGGCGCTAATCTAGTGCGGTGACAGAAGTGTCTTGTTACACTGCAGCTTCTGTTAGCGAAAAGGTTGATATACAGATGATACAAATCGGCATTATTGGCGCTTCGGGGCGCATGGGTGCGCAGTTGCTTGAAGTGATAACTGCGAGTGAGCAGGCTGAGCTATGCGCGGCAATCACGCACAAATCGTCTGCAGCGGTGGGTGAGGACATCGGCTTGTATCATGGTGGCCGTGAGGCTGGGGTCAAGGTCAGCGACGACCTGAGCGATGCTGCCAGCCGCGCTGATGTGTTGATTGATTTTAGTTTGCCAGCTGCGCTTGCCGATAACCTGGCTGCAGCATGTCAGCACGAGACTCCAATGGTGGTGTGCACCACTGGCCTTGACCAGCAACAAAGCTCAGATCTAGAAGCCGCAGCGCAAAAAATCCCGCTGTTGTATGCAGCGAATACCAGCTTAGGGGTTAACCTGTTACTCGATTTGGTGCGAACGGCAAGTCGTGCGTTAGGCAAAGGCTGCGATATTGAAATCCTTGAAGCACACCATACGGCGAAGCGGGACGCACCGTCCGGCACTGCATTGGCACTGGGTCAGGCGGCAGCAGAGGGTCGTGGGCAGGCGTTCACTGAGGTTGCTGAATACCAGCGTAATCAGCAAGACCAGCTGCACCAACCCGGGAGTATTGGCTTTGCGACGCTCCGTGCTGGCGACATCGTGGGTGAGCATACGGTTTATCTGGTGCTTGGCAGCGAGCGACTGGAACTTACTCACCGGGTGGCTCAACGCAAAACCTTCGCTGAGGGGGCATTGAACGCTGCATTGTGGCTATCTTCGAAAAACCGCGGATTCTATACCATGAAGCATGTTCTTGGGCTGGACGAATAAGACATAATTCTGTAAACTATCTCCAATTTGCCAGCAGTCAAAGATAGCCGCTCGGTTTGGCCGAACGTCGCTAATTTGCACTTTGCTTGAGGCGAAGACACAGATGCATATCAATGCAAAACGGGGAGTCATATTATTGATTTACCCGTTTTTTTATGTTCGGAGGTTACCTTGAGCATTCTTGCGAGAAAATCCGCACCAAAAGCGATTCTAGTTCTCGCTGACGGTACGGAGTTCCATGGCACTGCCATTGGAGCAACGGGACAGGCCGTTGGTGAAGTTGTTTTTAATACCGCCATGACAGGCTACCAAGAGATTTTGACCGACCCCTCCTACGCTGAACAGATCGTCACCCTGACTTATCCCCACATAGGCAATTACGGCACCAACGCCGAAGACATCGAATCAGACAACGTATGGGCCAAAGCATTGGTCATCCGCGATCTTCCCCTTCTCGCCAGTAACTTTCGTTCACAACAATCTCTGGATGAATACCTAAAGGCCAATAACGTGGTAGGTATCGCTGATATTGACACGCGGCGCCTGACCAATCTGTTGCGCGAAAAAGGTGCACAGAGCGGTTGCGTAGTCACCGTGAGTGAAGGCGAAACGCCAGACGTCGAGAGTGCCTTGCGCGCTGCGCAGAAATTCCCGGGGTTGCAAGGCATGGACCTGGCCAAAGTAGCGAGCTGTAAAGCGGCGCACCCATGGACAGAGACAAGCTGGAAGCTCGGTTCAGGGTATGGCAAGCAAACAGACACCCAGTTTCATGTGGTGGCTTATGACTTCGGCGTGAAACTAAATATTTTACGCATGCTCGCAGATCGTGGCTGTCGAATTACAGTGGTACCGGCGCAGACCTCTGCTGAGCAGGTGTTGGCGATGAATCCGGACGGCGTTTTCCTGGCCAACGGGCCTGGTGACCCGGCGGCCTGTGACTATGCGATTGACGCGATTAAAGTATTACTCGACAAAAACATTCCGATCTTCGGGATTTGTCTTGGTCATCAGTTACTTGCCTTAGCCATGGGGGCGAAAACCGTGAAAATGGCCCTTGGCCATCATGGGGCCAATCATCCGGTATTAGATATTGCCCGTGGGGTGGTCATGATTACCAGCCAGAACCATGGTTTTGCAGTGGATGAAGCCAGTTTGCCTGCGACCTTACGAGCGACCCATAAATCGCTCTTTGATGGCACTTTGCAGGGCATTGAAGCAACCGAGAAACCAGCATTTGGTTTCCAGGGGCACCCGGAAGCGAGCCCAGGGCCACATGATGCGGCAGCCCTGTTTGATCACTTCATTGAATTAATGCAAACCCACAAGGTTACCCAATAGGAGTTGCTGGCATGCCAAAACGTACAGATATAAAAAGTATCCTGATTATCGGTGCTGGCCCTATTGTCATCGGTCAGGCCTGTGAGTTTGATTACTCCGGCGCGCAGGCGTGTAAAGCGCTGCGTGAAGAAGGTTACCGTGTGATCTTGGTGAACTCGAATCCAGCCACCATCATGACTGACCCTGAGATGGCCGATGTGACCTACATCGAACCTATCCATTGGGAAGTGGTTGAGAAAATCATCCAAATCGAGAAACCGGACGCTATCCTGCCGACCATGGGTGGGCAAACGGCACTGAACTGTGCGCTAGAGCTTGATGAAAACGGCGTGCTGGAAAAGTACGGCGTGGAAATGATCGGCGCGACAGCAGATGCCATCGACAAAGCAGAAGACCGCGACCGCTTTGATAAAGCGATGAAGTCGATTGGTCTGGAAACGCCGCAAGCGGAAATCGCAACTACCATGGAAGGTGCATTTGATGTCCTTGAGCGGGTTGGCTTTCCGGCTATTATTCGACCGTCTTTCACCATGGGTGGCAGCGGTGGCGGTATCGCTTACAACCGTGATGAATTTGAAGAGATTTGTCGGCGAGGTTTGAAATTGTCACGTACCAGCGAGCTGCTCATCGATAAATCGTTGATTGGCTGGAAAGAGTACGAGATGGAAGTGGTACGCGATAAAAACGACAATTGCATTATTGTCTGTACCATTGAAAACTTCGACCCTATGGGTGTGCATACGGGTGACTCGATTACTGTGGCACCAGCGCAGACCTTAACCGATAAAGAGTTCCAGATTATGCGTAACGCGGCGATGGCTGTGTTACGAGAAATTGGCGTTGAAACCGGTGGCTCGAATGTTCAGTTTGGGGTCAACCCTGACACCGGCGACATGGTTATCATTGAGATGAACCCGCGGGTGAGCCGGTCTTCGGCGCTGGCGTCAAAAGCGACTGGCTTCCCGATTGCGAAAGTAGCAGCAAAGCTGGCAGTGGGTTATACCCTGGACGAACTGGCGAATGAAATTACTGGTGGCGTGACCCCAGCCTCGTTCGAGCCGTCTATCGATTACGTGGTGACTAAAATTCCACGCTTTAACTTCGAGAAATTTGCTGGCGCCAATGATCGCCTGAACACGCAAATGAAGTCAGTGGGTGAGGTGATGGCAATCGGCCGCAACCAGCAGGAGTCATTGCAAAAAGCGTTACGTGGCCTTGAACTTGGTTACAACGGTTTTGATTCTCTGGTGGACTTTAGCGACCGCGACGCCGCGAAAGCGATCATCGTACGTGAGCTTAAAGAGCCTGGTGCTGAACGAATCTGGTATATCGGTGACGCGTTCCGCTTCGGTATGAGCGTGGATGATGTGTTTCAGCTGACCAAAATTGATCGCTGGTACCTGGCCCAGATTGAAGAAATTATTCAGCTTGAAGGCGAAGTGTCTGAACTGGGTCTATCGGGGCTTGATGCAGACAGCTTGCGCTTGTTAAAGCGTAAAGGGTTCTCTGATGAGCGGTTAGCGGCTTTGCTTGATGTGAGCGAACATGAAGTGCGCAAACGTCGCGAGTACTTCAAGATTTTCCCGGTCTACAAACGTGTTGATACCTGTGCGGCTGAGTTCGCCTCAGAAACGGCGTACATGTACTCCACTTATGATGAAGAGTGCGAGGCACGGCCCACTGACAAAGAAAAAATCATGGTGATAGGTGGGGGCCCGAACCGGATTGGTCAGGGCATCGAATTTGATTACTGTTGTGTGCATGCCGCGCTTGCCATGCGTGAAGACGGTTATGAAACCATTATGGTCAACTGTAACCCAGAAACCGTGTCGACGGACTTTGATATCTCAGATCGCCTGTATTTCGAACCCATCACCCTTGAAGACGTGCTTGAAATTGTACGTATTGAAAAGCCGAAGGGCGTTATCGTCCAGTACGGTGGGCAAACCCCACTGAAACTGGCACGTGCACTGGAAGCCAATGGCGTGCCGATTATCGGTACCTCACCTGATTCAATCGACCGTGCAGAAGATCGCAAACGGTTTCAAAGTGCGGTTGACCGCCTAGGCCTCAAACAACCAGAAAACTCAACGGTCACCAACTTTGACGAAGCCATGACAGAGTCCCGACGCATTGGGTATCCGTTGGTAGTGCGGCCGTCTTATGTGCTTGGTGGGCGCGCGATGGAAATTGTGTACGACGAGCAAGATCTGCGCCGCTATCTGACTGAGGCGGTGAAAGTGTCGAACGACGCGCCAGTGTTACTCGATCGTTTCCTCGACAATGCCGTAGAAGTGGACATTGACGCAATCTGTGACGGTGAGACCGTGCTGATTGGCGGAATTATGCAGCATATTGAAGAAGCCGGTGTTCATTCCGGTGACTCGGCCTGCTCGTTACCACCGTATTCACTGAGTGACGTCATTCAGGCCCAACTGAGAGAGCAAGTGCGTAAGCTCGCCTTTGAGCTCAATGTACGCGGTCTAATGAACACGCAGTTTGCGGTCAAAGAAGACGACATTTACCTGATTGAAGTCAACCCACGTGCCGCGCGTACCGTACCTTTCGTGTCGAAAGCGACGGGTGTACCGCTGGCCAAAGTTGCCGCCCGGGTTATGGCAGGGCAGAGCCTCAAACAGCAAGGCTATACCAACGAGGTGATTCCACCTTATTACTCGGTGAAAGAAGTGGTTGTCCCCTTTGCTAAGTTCCCTGGCGTGGATCCTATTCGTGGTCCGGAAATGCGTTCGACCGGTGAAGTCATGGGGGTTGGTGAAAGCTTTGAAGAGGCTTATGCCAAAGCCAATCTGGGTGCGGGTCAGGCATTACCGCGCAAAGGTAAAGCTTTATTATCAGTACGCGAAGCGGACAAAAAGCGGGTTGCAGATCTCGCTCGTGGCCTGCTTTCGTTAGGCTTTGATGTAGAAGCCACTCGCGGTACCTGTGCATACTTGCAAGAGCAGGGGATTAAATGTTCGGTGGTGAATAAACTGCAGGAAGGCCGCCCGAATATTGTCGACGCAGTAAAAAATGGTGAGTACAGTTACATTATCAATACGGTGGAGGGGCGCCAGGCCATTGCCGACTCAGTCTACATTCGCCGTGAAGCACTCTTGAATAATGTGATTTATACCACCACCTTAAATGCAGGCTTTGCTACAGTTAAGGCACATACAGTGAATGATCGGGCTCGGGTGAGCTCGGTTCAGGATTTACATAAGAGGGTTAAAGAAGGATGAATCAGATCCCAATGACAGTAAACGGCGCTGAGTCGCTGCGTGCTGAACTGAAGCGCTTGAAACACGAAGATCGTCCACGCATCATTCAGGCGATCGCAGATGCGCGTGAACATGGTGATTTGAAAGAGAACGCTGAGTACCATGCTGCGCGTGAACAACAGGGCTTCTGTGAAGGTCGTATTCAGGAAATTGAGGCGAAACTGTCAAACGCGCAAATCATCGATGTGTTGAAGATGCCAAATACCGGTAAAATTGTGTTCGGGGTGACAGTAACACTATTTAACACGAGCACTGAGCAAGAGGTTTTGTACAAAATAGTTGGTGATGACGAGGCTGATATTAAAAACAACCTGATTTCAGTTAACTCACCACTTGCACGTTCAATGATAGGCAAAGTCGTTGACGACAGTGCGGTAGTGACCACACCAAATGGTGAAGTGGAATATGAGATCGTCAAGGTTGAGTATCTCTAAGTAATCAACCACGAGCTGTTTGGTTCGAATGGACCTACAAAAATGCCAGTCAGTACCACTGACTGGCATTTTTTTATCCGCAACTATTAAACTTCGCTTGCAATTCAGCCTGACGAGCCGCTTTAGACTCGGCGGCTGCGGTGGCGCTTGGATGGTACGCAGGTACGTCCGGGAACACCTCTTCAACAGACAGATCCAATGCAGTGGCGATCGCTTGCGCGGCCAACAGCGAGCGCGCCTTTCTTGCGGCAACTTTTGACAGCAGCGACGGGCTCCTGGAGATAACCTGAGCCAGCATGCTGAAATCGTATCCTTTCGTTGCTAATCCTTTTTTTATTTGATCTTTAGTCATTAATGTAATTACATAGGAGTTCAAAGAGGAGTTCACACATGAGCTCAAAGTTAATTCACAAACGAATTCAAAATGAGCTCAAATGAACATTAAAAATTATTCAAATGAAACTTATGACAAATAAAACACAAGCGAGTGCGAAAAGCAAGGATAGTGAGGTGTCGCTGGAAGAGTACATGGAGCGACTCGGGCGTATTTCCGGAGAACGCAAAGTCGCCGGCATTCTGCGTTGGATGGGGGTGAGCTCGTCAAGCTACTCGAACTGGATGCGGCGCGGCACTATACCGTATAAAACATTGGTGAACATTTTGCTTGAACGAGGCATTTCGCTGAATTGGTTTTTTGCGCCTTACAAGAAGCTGGAAGTGCCACTGTTGCGTGATCCGTCTATTCGTGAGGGTGCACAGACATACCTGCAGCAGCGTCAGGCCAATGAAAAAGAATCGGAACGGGTGTTAAAAGCGTATTCTGAGTGCCAGGCCTTGTTGTTAAGTCATGGTGCGCAAGTGTCTGAGCGCCATATGCGGCTGATGCTTGATATCTACTTTAAGATTGGTGAAAGGGTTGTCCACAAGGAGCAGGTGCTTGACCATCTGGCGCAAAGTTTAAGCGAGATGGAAGCCCAAACTTAAGCGAATCGTTCAATGGCCAGTTAACATTATAACCGGCACAAAATATCGTGCCGGTTGTGAAGTCTCAATGCAGCGGCGCGAGGCCCGCCTGGACAGGCACTATCGAGGCAAGCGAATGGTCGGCTCGGTTGCAGGCCGATAAAGCACTAGTGTTTTACCAATAGTTTGTACCAATACTGCCCCAGTCTCGCGACAAATCGCTTCGGCGACTGCGGTACGCATCTCACGTTCATCAGCTGGTACTTTTACTTTTATCAGCTCGTGGTGTGACAAGGCACCTTCAATCTCTGCTACGACACCCTCAGTAAGACCGTTGCCGCCCATCAGCACCACTGGTTTCAATGGATGTGCCAGGCCTTTCAAATATTGTTTTTGTTTGTTATTCAGTTCGGTAGTAGAAGTCATGCAGTCTCGTTTCCTATTAGTGGACCCTGGGAAATGGCCTGCGGATTACCGGTTTCCCTTGAATTTGGTGTATTCTAACGCCATCTAGTGAAGTGAGCCAGAGATAGAAGAGGTCTTTAGTACCGAAATGGGAAAAAAACGCACAGCCAGTAGTCAACGCTGGCTCAAAGAGCATTTTGACGACCCGTATGTGAAGCAGGCGCAAAAGCGTAAGCTACGTTCGCGGGCGGTATTCAAACTTGAAGAAGTTCAGGAGCGCGACAAACTGCTGAAACCGGGCCAGACTGTAGTTGATTTAGGCGCAGCACCTGGTGGCTGGTCACAGTTTGTGGTGGATGTCCAAAAGGGCAATGGTCAGGTGATTGCTTGCGATATTTTACCGATGGACCCAATCGCTGGTGTCGATTTCCTCGAAGGCGATTTTCGCGATGAGGTGGTTTTAAATACTTTATTAAACCGCATTGGCGGCGCTAACGTAGATGTAGTGTTATCAGACATGGCACCAAACATGAGCGGTAACCAGACGGTCGATCAGGCGCGGTCCATGTACCTGGTTGAGCTGGCACTGGATATGTGTCGACAAGTGTTAAAACCTAATGGCAGTTTTGTGGTCAAAGTGTTTCAGGGCGCAGGGTTCGACCCATTTCTGGCGGATGTCAGAAAAACGTTCAAAACGGTTAAAATTCGCAAACCAGATTCGTCGCGAGCGCGTTCTCGCGAGGTCTTCTTGGTGGCGAGTGGGTACAAAGTATAGTAGTCTAGATGCGTTATGCTGTTTAGCAGCGAAGCAATAAGCGAATGAGGTAACTGCGTTGAGCGATATGGCAAAAAATTTAATCCTTTGGTTAGTGATAGCCGTGGTGTTAATGAGCGTGTTTCAGGGGTTTTCTCCTGGCACCAGCGACACTCCGACTTATCCGTACACAGAGTTTGTACGTGATGTAAACCAGGGGCAGATCCGCGAAGTCACCGTTGAAGGGCGCGTGATTACCGGCGTCAACCGTAATAATCAGCAGTTCCGCACGGTCGGCCCGGCGAACGACCAGAAGCTGGTTGATGAACTTGTTGACCGAGGCGTCGAAGCGCGGTGGAAAGAACCAGACAGCCCAAGCTTGCTCGGGACTATCTTTATTTCCTGGTTCCCGATGATTCTGCTTATCGCAGTGTGGATTTTCTTTATGCGCCAAATGCAGGGCGGTGGTGGCCGCGGTGCGATGTCGTTTGGTAAAAGCAAAGCAAAATTGATGGGTGAAGACCAGGTTAAGACAACCTTGGCCGATGTAGCTGGTTGTGACGAAGCGAAAGAGGAAGTTGGCGAACTCGTCGATTACCTGCGCGACCCGACCAAATTCCAGAAGTTGGGCGGTCGTATTCCTACCGGCGTGCTGATGGTCGGCCCTCCTGGTACGGGTAAAACCCTGTTGGCAAAAGCGGTTGCAGGTGAAGCTAAAGTACCGTTCTTCACAATTTCAGGTTCTGATTTCGTTGAAATGTTTGTCGGTGTGGGCGCGTCCCGTGTACGTGACATGTTTGAGCAGGCAAAAAAATCAGCCCCTTGTATTATCTTTATTGACGAAATCGATGCCGTAGGTCGCCAGCGTGGCGCAGGTATGGGTGGCGGGCATGACGAGCGCGAACAGACCCTTAACCAGATGTTGGTGGAGATGGATGGTTTTGAAGGTCACGAAGGTATTATCGTGATTGCAGCAACCAACCGCCCTGACGTTTTGGACCCTGCGTTGTTGCGCCCTGGTCGTTTTGACCGTCAGGTCACGGTTGGTTTGCCAGACGTGCGCGGTCGTGAGCATATTCTTAAAGTACACATGCGCAAAGTGCCTTTGGGTGATGACGTTAACCCAGCTCTGATTGCCCGCGGTACCCCAGGTTTTTCTGGTGCTGATCTCGCGAACCTGGTTAACGAAGCTGCGTTGTTTGCAGCACGTGAAGACCGTCGTACGGTTGGCATGAATGAGTTTGAGAAAGCCAAAGACAAGATTCTGATGGGCTCAGAGCGTAAGTCCATGGTCATGAGCGAGTCTGAGAAAGAAATGACCGCATACCATGAGGCGGGTCACGCGATTGTTGGGCGTATGGTGCCTGAGCATGACCCTGTATATAAAGTCTCGATTATTCCTCGTGGCCGGGCGCTGGGTGTGACTATGTATCTGCCTGAGCAGGATCGTTATAGTCATAGCAAGCAGCATCTGGAAAGCATGTTGTCGAGCTTATTTGGTGGTCGTATCGCTGAGCAAATTATTTACGGAGATGATCGGGTCACCACAGGTGCGTCAAACGACATTGAACGCGCCACAGACATCGCACGTAAGATGGTTACGCAATGGGGTCTGTCGACCAAAATGGGCCCATTGCTGTATGCTGATGAAGAAGGTCAGGTATTTCTGGGCCGCTCAGTTGCGCAGAACAAGCAGATATCTGATGAGACTATGCGTGCCATTGATGCTGAGATTCGAATGGTGATTGATAAGAACTATGACCGAGCGAAGTCTATCTTAGAAGAGAACATCGATATTCTGCATGCAATGAAAGACGCATTAATGAAGTACGAAACCATCGATGCGGCACAAATTGATGATCTCATGGCACGGAAAACAGTTCGCGCTCCGAAAGACTGGCAGGACATCGATAGTGACGTGCCACCATCAGGGCCGACTTCAACAGATGGTAAAGAAAAACCGAGAGGAAAAGCAGACTCTCCAGACGGCTCACTGGATTTAGATAATCCGGATGAATCGCCGGCTAAGTAACTAAAAACCCCGTTCAGCGGGGTTTTTTTTCGGCCTTTTTTTCGGCTGTTAAACCGTGCCTGGCGCTAGTCATTAAGATCAGCGCTAAGTATGCACCGACCTGACCAGCATTTACCTTAGATAAGGACTGGCTATGCGCAGCAAACAAACCGTTACCGAAGTGATGGGCATTATCAATGTAACTCCGGATTCGTTCTCTGATGGCGGGCAGCATGCTGAATTTGAATCAGCACTGCGTCGTTGTCAGGCCATGGTTGCGGCTGGTGTCGACTGGGTCGATATTGGCGGTGAGTCAACCCGCCCTGGGGCCGCAGCAGTGAGTGAAGCGGAAGAGCTCGAACGTGTTGTGCCGGTGATAGAGGCGATTAGTCAACGCTTCGAGGTGAAGGTGTCGGTAGATACCAGCAAAGCGCTGGTGATGCGGGAGGCGCTATCGGTTGGCGCACAAATGATCAACGACGTGCGTGCGTTGCGTGAGGAAGGCGCTATGCAAGCTGCAGTGGAAGGTAAGGCGCTGGTATGTTTGATGCACATGCAAGGGCAACCACGCACGATGCAGGCAGCGCCAGACTATGATGACGTGGTTTGCGAAGTGAAAGACTTTTTAATACAAAGAATTGAGGCCTGTGTCATGGCAGGCATGGACCGCTCCAGGTTATTGCTTGACCCAGGGTTTGGTTTTGGTAAGACTGTGCGGCATAATTACCAGCTATTACAACGCCTGCAAGCTTTTCATGAGCTGGACCTGCCGTTGCTTGTGGGTCTTTCCCGTAAGTCGATGATTGGCCAGGTGACCGAGCGCACAGTGGACAAGCGTCTGGCAGGTAGTATTGCCGCTGCGACTATCGCAGCAATGAAAGGTGCGCAAATTGTTCGAGTGCATGATGCCGCAGAAACTGTGGACGCAATGAAAGTCGTCCACGCCACATTAAACGGGGAGTTTTGATTACAATGGGGAAGTATTTTGGTACCGATGGTATTCGTGGCCGGGTGGGCAGTGAGCTGATAGCGCCTGATTTTGTGCTTAAGTTAGGTTGGGCGGCAGGCAAAGTGCTCGCCGCAGAAGGAAACACCAAGGTCCTGATTGGTAAAGACACACGAATTTCTGGCTATATGCTTGAGTCCGCCCTGGAGGCTGGCTTAGCCGCTGCAGGGGTGAATGTTGAGCTCTTAGGACCAATGCCAACACCTGCCATTGCCTACCTTACCCGCACTTTCCGCGCGTCAGCAGGGATTGTTATCAGTGCGTCGCACAATCCATATTACGACAACGGTATAAAGTTCTTTTCCGACACGGGGCATAAGCTAAGTGATGATTTAGAAGCGCAAATCGAACATATGCTTGAGCAGCCAATGACCTGTGTAGAGTCGGAGCACCTGGGTCGAGCGTCACGTATAGGTGATGCCCCAGGCCGTTATATCGAATTTTGTAAAAGTGTGTCGCCAAGTGATATCTCATTTTCCGGCGTTAAACTGGTGGTGGATTGTGCCCATGGTGCGACTTACCATATCGCACCTTCTGTATTTCGCGAGCTCGGTGCTGAGGTGATTGAAATCGGTGCTAAGCCTGACGGTCTGAACATTAATCATGAATGTGGAGCCACGCATTTAGGCGCACTGAGCAAGGCCGTGGTCGAGCATAAAGCCCAGCTGGGTATTGCGCTTGACGGTGATGGCGACCGGATTATGATGGTCGACGCCCAGGGGCGAGTGGTTGACGGTGATGAAATCGTCTTTGCGCTTGCTCGGGAAGCCATGTTAGCCGGTAACCTGGAAGGTGGTGTGGTGGGAACCCTGATGAGCAATATGGGGCTTGAATTGGCACTACGTGAACTTGGCATTCCATTTGTGCGGGCTAAGGTAGGCGACCGTCACGTGATGGAAGCGCTGCGCAAAAATAGCTGGAGCCTGGGTGGCGAAAGCTCAGGCCATGTGATCAATTTGCAGTATCATAGTACCGGCGATGGGGTCATCGCAGGGGTACAAATGCTGACTGCAATGGTACGCAAGAAATGTTCATTGCGCAGCCTGCTGGATGGTATGACGAAACTACCGCAAGAACTGATTAATGTGAAGTATAGTGGTGACCAGGACCCACTGGAAGCTGACAACGTGCGGTCCGCTGTGGAAGAGGTCGAGCAGGCTTTGGCAGGTCAGGGTCGAGTGCTGTTAAGAAAATCAGGGACTGAACCACTGATTCGGGTGATGGTAGAAGGGCGTAATGAAAAAACTGTGCGCGCCTTTGCCCAGCAAATAGCATCTGAAGTGAGCGCGGCCAGTTAATCCTTGTACGGCAACTGCTTAAAGCGCGTACAATACGCGCTTTTTTTAGTGTTGGTGCTTGTGTCTTGGCGGTAGGTTAGGTATTATCGCAGCCGCTTGAAACGAGGGAACTACACCATGCGACAATCATTAGTGATTGCAAACTGGAAGTTAAATGGCGACCTTAACTTGGTCAGTCAGATGGTTCAGTGCTTCAGTCAGGATTCAGCTGCAGATTACGCGACAGACGTTGTTATTTGTCCACCTGCACCTTACCTGAGTGCACTTCACGCTGAATCCCTCGCGTGCGCTGAAGATGCGGTCAACGTGAAGGTTGGCGCACAAAATTGCAGTGAATATACGCAAGGTGCGTATACCGGTGAGATTGCGGCGAGTATGCTGCGTGAAACTGGCTGCGAATATGTTATTTTAGGTCATTCTGAGCGTCGTACATTATTCTCAGAAGACGACAGCTTGATTGCGAAGAAGCTTAAAGCTGCGCAGCAAGCAGAATTAACGGTTGTTTTATGTGTCGGCGAAAGCCTTACCGAACGCGAAAACAATCATACTATTGAGGTCGTCACCGCACAACTTGCGGCAGCCCTTGATGGTGCAGACTTTAGTCGGTTAGTAATTGCCTATGAGCCAGTCTGGGCGATAGGTACTGGTAAAACAGCGAGTCCGCAACAGGCACAAGCAGTCCACCAGGAAATTCGTCAGTATTTATCACAGCTGTCAAAAGATAAAGGTGCGAAGGTTCCATTGCTTTATGGTGGTAGTGTGAAAGCGGATAATGCTGAAGTGCTGTTCGCACAAACAGACATCGACGGCGGCCTGATTGGGGGCGCTAGTTTAGAAGCTGATCAATTTCGCGCCATTTGTCGTGCGGTGAAAGGATAAGTGAAAGCATGTACGAGATATTCTTAGTTTTATATTTATTGTGTGCCATCGCGCTGATTGCAATGATCTTATTGCAGCGTGGTAAAGGCGCAGACATGGGCGCATCTTTCGGTTCAGGTGGCTCAAATACAGTATTTGGTTCAAGCGGTTCAGGTAATTTCATGACCCGTGTGACCACCATACTGGCAGTGTCGTTCTTTTTGCTGAGCCTGGTGCTTGGTAATCTGGCCGCTGGTACCGGTCAGGTGGCAGACGACTGGAGCGATTTAAGCGTTCCAACCTTGCCAGACGACATGTAACAAAAATAGTCGAATGCGCAGACCATCGCGCCTTTGCAAGCTGTTTGAGAAGGACCATAAGCTCAATCAGTTGAATTAGTTAACGCCGAAGTGGTGGAATTTGTAGACACGCTACCTTGAGGGGGTAGTGCTCGTT
>JAFIFH010000035.1 GCA_020832105.1 Idiomarina sp. | reverse complement strand
CGGTGAAAAGCTCACGGCCAATCAGCATACGGCGAATTTCTGAGGTGCCGGCGCCAATTTCATAGAGCTTCGCATCGCGTAACAAACGACCTGTAGGGTACTCATTAATGTAGCCATTACCACCGAGCAACTGAATCGCGTCAAGCGCCATTTGGGTGGCGAGCTCAGCTGCGTATAAAATGACCCCAGCGGCGTCTTTACGGGTGGTTTCGCCGCGGTCACAGGCCTTGGCTACGGTGTACACATAAGCGCGAGCGGCGTTCATGCGGGTATACATATCGGCGACTTTACCCTGCACCAACTGGAACTCACCAATGGCTTTACCAAACTGAGAGCGTTCGTGGATATAAGGCACCACCACGTCTAAACAAGCCTGCATAATACCCAGTGGACCGGCGGCTAAAACAACTCGCTCGTAGTCCAGGCCGCTCATCAATACTTCGACGCCGCGATTGAGTTCACCAAGAATATTTTCTTTTGGTACTCGTACGTCTTCAAATACTAATTCACACGTGTTTGAGCCGCGCATGCCAAGTTTGTCCAGCTTTTGTGCCTGACTGAAACCAGGGGTGTCACGCTCGACAATAAAGGCGGTAATGCCGCGAGAATTGGCATCCGGGTCGGTTTTCGCGTAAATCACATAGACGCTGGCTTCAGGGCCATTGGTAATCCACATTTTGTTGCCGTTCAGCACATAATGGTCACCGTCTTCTTTAGCGCGCAGCTTCATGCTGACCACGTCAGAACCGGCATTTGGCTCACTCATCGCTAGTGCACCAACATGCTCACCAGTCACTAGCTTCGGTAAGTACTTCTCTTTTTGCGCCTGGGTGCCGTTGCGGCGAATTTGGTTCACACATAAGTTTGAATGCGCACCGTAGCTCAAACCTACAGAAGCAGAGGCGCGGCTGATTTCTTCTACTGCAATCACGTGCTCAAGGTAGCCCATACCAGAGCCACCGAATTCTTCTTCCACAGTAATACCGAGCAGTCCCATGTCACCTAATTGTGGCCATAAGTCTGCAGGGAATAGGTTGTCTTCATCGATTTGTGCCGCACGTGGGGCGATTTCTTCGCGAGCGAAGGCGTTGACATGGTCACGTAACATGTCGGCAGTTTCACCTAAGTCAAAATTAAGGGTGGTGAATTGAGAGATCATAAACTTTCCTCATACTTCGTTGCTGAGTGCTATAGGGATGGCGCATATGGTTTACGCGACATGGTCCGAATCGGTTTTCACTGGCATGCTCTGTAATTCTGCTCTACAGCGTTGCTCAACGGTTTTCAGTTCGTGTAACAGAACACTGATGTCTTCCAGTTGCTGCTGTAATGACTCTTTCTTTTCGTCGATAAGTTCGAGCATGGTGCCGAGCTGGTTCTGACTGCTTTGGTCGCGATCGTAGAGTTCAAACAAGCGGCGGGTCTCTGCCAGTGTAAAACCTAAACGTTTGCCACGTAGAATGAGCTTCAGGCGCACTTTATCTTTAACTCCATAGACCCGGGTCTGGCCATGGCGTGCAGGGGCCAGTAACCCCTGATCTTCGTAAAAGCGAATACTACGGGTGGTAATATCAAATTCTTTCGCTAATTCACCAATACTAAAGGTACGGTTTGTCGGGTTTACTTTAGGTGTGGTCATCATTTTGTTTCGCTAAGAATCAAGTGAGTTATGCTTGCATTTAAACCAGTGAGAGCGATAAGCTTAAGGGAAGTTGACGTTAACGTAAAGTGCTGCACTCAAGGTGGGGGGTATTTCTTCTCACTATTTTTTACGCAGCTGTATCTGGAGGTTTACTGTGAAGTCGGATGATATCGTAATAGTTTCTGCTGTGCGCACCCCTATGGGCGGGTTTCAGGGCGAGCTTGCACCGGTCAAAGCCACTGAGTTAGGCGCGACCGCTATCAAAGCGGCCGTGGCGCGTGCTGGCATCAAGTCAGAACAGGTCAATGAAGTATTTATGGGCTGCGTATTACCAGCGGCCCTTGGCCAGGCGCCTGCCCGTCAGGCAGCACTTGGTGCTGGTTTACCATTATCAGCTGGTGCAACCACCATTAACAAGGTCTGTGGATCAGGCCTGAAGACGGTGATGTTCGGTCATGACTTACTCAAAGCAGGCAGTGCTGATGTGATTGTGGCTGGCGGTATGGAAAGCATGTCAAACGCCCCTTACGTATTACCTCAGGCACGTCAGGGATACCGGATGGGCCATGCGAAAATGCTCGACCATATGATGTTCGACGGCCTTGAGGATGCTTACGATAACCAGGCGATGGGTTGTTTTGCGCAAACGACTGCCGATGATTATGGCTTTAGCCGCGAACAGATGGATGATTTTGCCATTCGTTCGTTAGAGCGGGCGCAAAAAGCGATCAGTGATGGTGCCTTTGACGCTGAAGTCGAAGCGGTCACTTATGCAACCCGCAAAGGCGATGTGACTGTGGCTATAGATGAGCAGCCAGGCAAAGCACGGATCGATAAAATACCGCAATTGCGTCCAGCGTTTGCCAAAGATGGTACCGTCACCGCGGCGAATTCAAGTTCAATCTCAGACGGCGCGGCGGCATTGGTGTTGATGCGCGCCGATGATGCAAAAGCCCAGGGTTTGACGCCATTAGCGCGGATCGCAAGCCATGCAACCTTTGCCCGTAAGCCGTCAGAGTTTACGATTGCTCCGGTGGGGGCAATGGAGGCTGCGCTTGAGAAAGCAGGCTGGTCGAAGGACGACATCGATCTGTGGGAGATTAATGAAGCTTTCGCGATGGTAACGATGCTTGCTATCAAAGAGATGCAATTGGATGACAGTAAAGTGAACGTGCATGGCGGCGCCTGCGCACTGGGTCACCCAATTGGTGCAAGTGGTGCACGTATTCTAGTCACCTTATTGCACGCATTAAAGCTGCATGGTAAGCAGCGTGGCCTCGCATCGCTGTGTATTGGCGGCGGGGAAGCCGTCGCGCTTACCGTAGAGATGTTGTAACACAACAATCAAATGCCTGACATCGATGAATCGCTGGTTTGAAAGAGTATTTCAACCCGGCGATTTTTTGCATTTGCGCTTCGCCCAACCTGCTCAATGAGCGGGTCCTGCATACCCACTCCCGTGGTTTTAATCCGTTCTGCAGGCACGGCAAAGTCTTCAACTAATAAACTCGCCACGTAATTCGCCCGGCGTTGGGAAAGATAGAGGTTGTAATCTGTCTCGCCGGTGAGGTCGCTGTGTCCGATCAATACCAGTGACAGCGACGGTTTTTCCATGAGAATGTCAGCAATGCGACCGACCGCGCCGTACCAGACTTGGTCAAGTTGAGCCGAATTAAATGCAAAAGGCAAATCCGCAGGAGGCTGGCGCAGTTCAGCTAATGAGTCAGCAGTGGATACTGGTCGGCTGGGTGTCGCAGAAGCGCGCCTGGTGGTTGGTGCCGATTGAGTGCTGCGTTGCTGGCGCCGTTGCCTGAACTCACGGGGTAAGGTTTGCGTGTCCATGTCGCGGCCAAAACGATAGTTAAGACTCCAGCTAACCAAATGATCAGTAAACTGACTTTCCGATTGCAGGTTATATTCCAGGCTCGTGAAAAAACGATCAAGCAGCTCCACCTGGTAGCCCAGGGATGCGCGCAGCATTGGGTCACGTTGTTGATTGGTCCGGGTACTGTTGAGCCCAACGCCAGTATAGACGCCGGAATCGAAGCGATAGAGCGCGTCCACGCCATAGCTATGGCCCCAGACATTGGGCTGCCCTTCACTCACGTTCATTCTGATACGGTCATAATAACTACGTAGCTGCCAGTGGTGATTCCAGGCAATACCGTATTGCAGGCCAAACCCAGGGCTTTCAAAGTTGTTACGGTAGGGGTAGGCGATGTTGTCGTTGACCATGCGCCGACTATCGTCAGGGTTGAGGGCCGTCAGCCGCACTCCGAAGAAAGGGTGAGCGGACTCGCTAAGATTGTTCGCCAGGGCAGCGGACTGAATAACGACAAGGCCCAGCCCGAGAAGGCCGAGACGCCACACGCCAGATTTAACATCCATAGTAGTTTACCTTTTGTTATAACACTTAATTACTAAGTCATTGTTTTTTAAGTAATTTTTAAAGGTAAGCTAACATAATTTCAGGCATAAAAAAAGCGAGGCAAAGGCCTCGCTTTTTAATCAAACTTACGGAAGATTAGTAGCCGCGACGCTGCATTTCGCGCGTTAACGGAACTTCTTCAGTGGCTGATAGAGTCGCTTCAATACGACGGTTACGTGGGTTCGCTTCCAGGCTGATTTCATCAACGATTGGACGACGCATACCGTAGCCGCGTGTAGAGATACGGTCAGCGCTGATGTTGAAACGCGAAACCAGTACATCTTTCACTGCTTGAGCACGACGCTCTGATAAGCCTTGGTTGTAATCTTCAGGACCGATTAAGTCAGTGTGACCACCGATCTCAATAGACACATCGCTATGCTCTTGCATCAGTTCACCCAGCTCTTCAATGTCGCCATAGAAGCGGCTGCGTACTTCAGCAGAATCAAATTCGAAGTTCACGACCAGCTCGTGGCGGATGTTCTGCTCGACCATCACGGTACAGCCGTCTTCGTCAACAACGTGGCCACGTGGTGTGTCAGGGCACTGATCACGGTAATCTGGCACGCCATCACCGTCTGAATCGCGAGTGCGCTCTGGCGCAGGTGCTGGCTCTTCAGGACGTGCTTCAGTGCGAGTTGCAAAACCGAAGCCGTAGTTCAATGACAGACCCAGGTACTGATCGTCAAAATCACTAGATGTCTGATATGCATATTCAACGCGTGCATTCCAGCGGTCTGCAAAAGGCAGTGTATAACCCACTGTACCGCGGATAAAGCGGTCTGTTGCATCGTTAAATTCGGTGCTATTAATACCCGCACCTAAGTAGATACCATTACGGAAGTTATAAATACCGTCAGCACCAAACATATAGCCGCTGTCACTGCCAGCGCCTGATACGTCAGTATTTAAACGATCATAATAAGAACGGATTTCCCAACCGTTTGCCCAACGGTGACCCAGTTGCAGGCCATAGGCAGTGTGGGCGAAGCCGCTATCGTAGTCGAAAGCAGTTCCATCAATGTTAATAAAACGGTCACTGTCAGAATTAACCAGGCCCAGGCGCACACCGAAGTAAGTATGCTCGTCGTTCTGAGACTGACTCAGGGCAGCTGTACTGATTAAACCCATCAGTACGGCAGCTGAAACAGCGGTGGTTTTGACAAAAAAAGTACGCATGGTCTATTCCTTATGCTTATTTTCGAACTAAATTAACAGGCTCGTGTTAACCCCTGTACTGTGCTAATCATAGTCGATCTAGCAAAAATTAAAAATCTGTTTGCATTATTTTTACTGATTCTTTTTGCTTTGTTTTTCGTAACTTAGCTGAAAAACCAGTTTTCGACTTGAACTTTTACAAATTCTGGCGGTCAGCTCGGGATTACGTAACCTTCACTTCTGCGAGTTTATTTAAAACCTTTGATTAATCGAAAGGTCCCCGCCAGCAGGGTCTACGCTAAATGGTTTAATGCATTTAGCATTGTTCTAGCATGGCTGATTAACCTGACTAAGCAGACCGCCACTGACTCATTTGTCCGCATTTTTTCTTACCCCTGCACCGGGCGCCGTGAAGCTAACACAACACCGAAGGTAATGATAGATCCACCAATAATAAGTTGTGCCCAGTTAAGTTGAGCTCCCCAGAAAATAAAGTTTACTAATAGGCCAGCAGGAATCAGCATATTATTCATGGTCGCAAGTTGCGCAATATTCACGCGCTTACTAGCCAGGCTCCAGGCAAGGTAGCCGACACCGGAAGCGACTAACCCCAACCATAGCAGAACCCCCCAGTGAATCATGGTTTCAGGCTGACGGGTCCAGTCGGCAAGAAAGATTGCGGCGATGCCGCTAACGACTAAAGCCCCGAAGAAAAATAACGCATAGTGGGCAATTTGCATGCGGGCTTTATTTTCCGCCAGGCGCTTATAGGCGACCTGACCAATAGCAAAGGCCAGGTTGGCACCCTGGATTAATAAAAAGCCAGTGATAAAGCTGGTGCTCACTTCGTCATAGCGAATAATGGCGGCACCAATCACTGATAGCAGCGCAGCGAACCACCAACGCAGTGGCACAGACTTTCGATTCATGAACCACTCATCTATTAAAGTAATATAGAGCGGCGTGAAAATAGTAAACAGTAAGATCTCGGCAACACTTAAATATAAGAATGCGTGATACAGCAATATATACATGACACCAATCTGCACGCCACCAATCAGGCACAGCTTTGCGGCATAGCTGACACTGATGCCGCGCCACCGAAACAGCGGAAGTAACAGCAGCGTGGCCAATAGCATCCGAATAAAGACTGCAATATACGCATCGACATCTGCAGCAAGATAGACACCAATCAAAGAAAAACTAAAGGCCCACAGCAGGGTCACTAAGCACAGGGTTAACATGGATTATTTTTGTCCTTTAAGGTCTTCGGGCGAGTCAAAGAGTGTGTTTTGGGCCGGGCTATCGGTTGATATTGATTCAGGGTTAGCCACCCGTTGTTGCTTCTGTTGCTGAATTAAACGCGCTTTTCGCTGGCTTACCAACTGGATGATTTTACGTTGCTCCTGCGCTGTCTTTAAATGCCAGTTAAATCGTTCGTCCCGCGAGCGCAAACAACCGATGCAATAGCCGCGCGGGTTGCTCTGACACACCCCAATGCAGGGGTTTGGGATGGTAAATAGCTCAAGCTGGTTATTGTTTGCCATTCGCTGTGGTTCTCCCCTGTTGTTGGCGGAATTCGCTGGGCGAGCAGCCCGTCATTTTCTTAAATAAACGGGAGAAATAGTAAGCGTCGTCAAACCCCAGGGTGTGCCCAACCTGGCGAATAGAATGGTCGGTTTCGATCAACATGCGCTGGGCTTCACGCATTTTCAATCCATTAAAATAACGAATCGGGCTGGTCCCGGTGAGCTGACGGAATTTCTTACTGAAATGATAAACTGAAAGCCCACTAAACTGAGCGAAATCTTTTAGCTCCAATGAACGATGGCTATTGTCATGCATAAAACGCTCAAGGGTGGTTAGTGAGAAATCTTTGTCCTGACTTTGTTTATCACTGCGTAAACTGGGTAGCTGTATCAGTAGCTTTTGTAAAATATTTGCAGCCAACAAGGCACGCTCTAGGGTCAGGCGCTGGTGTTGCAGGTTGAGTAACTGGGTCACGTCGGGTAGCAGTGCTCGCCAATTAGTCAGGCGCAGCACAGGTGGGCTGGTGTCTGCCTGCACACCGAGGTAAGCCATATACTGATCAACCAGCTCACCGGCGAAATGCGCCCAATAGATACTCCAGGGTGCATCAGGACTTGCCTGGTAGGAGTGTGCTACCCCGCGGCGCAGAAATAGCACTTCGCCTGCGTGTAACTCGCCGTGATGGTGCTCGGTCTGATATATTCCGCTACCCTGATGACAGAAAATAAGTAAGTGGTCGGTATGCACCGAGCGGCGCACGCGATGGCCCACGGCATGCAAATAATGTCCATAAGACACCGGATACAACTGGCGGCTGAACGGGTGTAGCTGCAAGCGCTCAATGGTTGCTTGTGGTAGTAGTAAGCGAGAACTGCCTGCGGGCAGCGGCCAGCTTGAAGGTTGACTCATAAAACACCAGTTATGACAATTTTGTCCATTATAAACGCAAATTTGTCGATTCTAAAGTTTGGCGTATTTTGCTCTAATGGCAGACACGTAAATATATCATTGATAACAAGTAGGTAAATTATGGCTAAGCAAGTTCAACTATACATTGGTGGCGAATTCGTCGATTCGGCGAGCACTGACATGATCCCGGTGACAAACCCTGCTACTCAGGAAGTGATCGCGCAGGTTCCATGTGCCACTAAAGATGAAGTTCACGCTGCAATTGCTAATGCTAAAGCTGTGTTCGAAGAGTGGAAGGAAACGCCGGTCTCCGAGCGTGCGCGGGTGATGATGCGTTATCAGGCACTGCTAAAAGAGCACCATGACGAAATCGCTGAAATTCTTGCTGGCGAAACCGGTAAAACCTTTGATGATGCCAAGGGCGACGTGTGGCGTGGTATCGAAGTGGTTGAACACGCAGCCAATATTCCTTCGTTGTTAATGGGTGAAACGGTAGAAAACGTGGCCCGTGGTATCGACACCTATAGCTACACCCAGCCACTGGGTGTGTGTGCAGGTATTACCCCGTTTAACTTCCCTGCGATGATTCCATTATGGATGTTCCCGTTGTCTATCGCCTGTGGTAACACCTTTATTCTTAAGCCGTCTGAGCAGGATCCATTGACCCCAACACGTTTGGTTGAGTTGTTTGAGCAGGCGGGCGCACCTAAAGGTGTGCTGCAGGTGATTCATGGTGGTAAAGAGCAAGTGGATATGTTGCTTGATCACCCGGATATCCGTGCGCTGTCGTTTGTCGGCTCAGTACCGGTAGGCCAGTATATTTACCGCCGCGGTACCGAAAACATGAAACGTGTTCAGGCATTCGCGGGTGCGAAAAACCATTGCGTGATTATGCCAGATGCGAACAAACAACAGGTGATCAATAACCTGGTTGGCGCTTCTGTAGGTGCTGCTGGTCAGCGTTGCATGGCGATTTCCTGTGCGGTGTTTGTTGGTAAGGCAAAAGAGTGGATTCCAGAGCTTGCTGAAGCATTGGCAAAAGTACGCCCAGGTGTGTGGAATGATAAAGACGCAGGTTTTGGCCCGCTGATCAGCCCGCAGGCGAAAGAGCGTGTGTTACAGATGATTCAGCAAGGCAAAGACGAAGGTGCTGAAGTGCTGGTTGACGGTTCTGAGTGCACCGTAGAAGGTTACCCGGACGGTAACTGGGTTGGACCTACGTTCTTCAACCAGGTCACCACCGATATGGAAATTTACAAGCAGGAGATTTTTGGTCCGGTACTGTGTGGTATGCAGGTAGATTCACTGGAAGAAGCGATTGCTCTGGTTAACGCCAACCCATACGGCAACGGTACCTCTATCTTTACAGCGAGCGGTGCAGCTGGCCGTAAATACCAGCACGAAATTGAAGTAGGCCAGGTGGGCATTAACGTACCAATTCCAGTGCCACTGCCATTCTTTTCGTTCACTGGCTGGAAAAACTCATTCTTCGGTGATTTGCATGCCTATGGTAAACAAGCGGTGCGCTTCTATAGTGAAACCAAAACGATTACCGCGCGCTGGCCTGAAACTGACCTGGTCAGTGGCCCGAACATGACCATCGAACTGAAGTAAGCAGAGGTTAAACACGTGAATTATAATTTAACTGATGACCAACAGGCATTTGTGGATACCGCACGTGCCTTTGCAGAAAAAGAGTTAGCGCCTTTTGCGGCAAAGTGGGACGAAGAACATTATTTCCCCATTGAGGTATTCCGTAAGGCTGGCGAAATGGGCTTTATGGGCATGTATACACCAGAAAGCGCCGGTGGGTTTGGCATGAGCCGCCTCGACAGCGCGCTGATTTTCGAACAGCTCTCGATGGGCTGTACTGCCACAACTGCAATGATGACGATTCATAACATGGTGACCTGGATGATCGGGTCATTTGCCAAGCAGGAAGTGATTGAAGCCTGGGTGGATGACCTGGTTGCCGGACAAAAGCTAGGCTCGTATTGCCTGACTGAGCCTGGTGCAGGTTCAGACGCAGCTAGCTTGCGCACCACCGCAAAGAAAGACGGTGACGATTACGTGATCAATGGTTCGAAGATGTTTATCTCCGGCGCCGGTGAGACCGACGTGCTGGTGGTGATGGCGCGTACCGGCGGCGAAGGTGCCAGTGGCATCTCCGCGGTTGTGGTGCCAGCGGACGCGGAAGGCATTCACTATGGCAAAGCCGAGCAGAAAATGGGCTGGAACGCCCAGCCAACTCGCTTAGTCACCTTTGAAAACGTGCGTATACCAGCGGCTAACTTGCTTGGTGAAGAAGGCGAAGGCTTTAAGTTTGCAATGATGGGCCTTGATGGCGGTCGCATAAACATCGCCGTATGCTCAGTGGGTACCGCTCAGGCGGCGCTGAACACTGCGCGCAACTATATGCATGAGCGTAGCCAGTTCGGTAAGCCGCTGGCGGCATTTCAGGCACTCCAGTTTAAGTTAGCAGACATGGCCACTGAATTGGTTGCCGCGCGCCAGATGGTGCGCCTGGCCGCCTTTAAAGTGGACAGCAATGACAGCGATAAAACGACCTATTGCGCAATGGCCAAACGCTTTGCCACTGATGTCGGCTTTAAAGTCTGTGACGAAGCACTGCAAATTCATGGGGGCTACGGCTATATCCGTGAATACCCGTTAGAACGCCATGTGCGTGACGTGCGGGTGCATCAAATCCTCGAAGGTACCAATGAAATCATGCGCATTATTATCGCGCGTCGATTACTGGCGGACGGTGCCAACGAACTGGTCTAACCCAATAGGAGCAAAGCATGGATGTAGTGACATTTTCGACCCGCGCTGCGGGTAATGGAAAGACTATTGGTATTGCCACTTTAAACTCAGAGCGTTCTTTGAACGCTTTGAGCCTACCTATGGTTGAGTTACTTGAACCACAACTGAAAGCCTGGCGCGATGACCCGAAGGTTGCGTGTGTCTGGCTTGAAGGGGCAGGGGAAAAAGCATTCTGCGCTGGTGGCGATATTGTTGCCATGTACAAAGCAATGCAAGAGCGGCCCGGTGAAGTGGTGAATGAGGTCGAAGACTTCTTTACTCGCGAGTATCAGCTTGATTATCTGATTCAGACCTTCCCTAAGCCCTTCGTGGTTTGGGGTAGTGGGATTGTGATGGGCGGTGGCATGGGCCTGATGAACGGCGCCTCCCATCGTATCGTCACCGAAAGTTCGCGACTGGCGATGCCGGAAGTCACTATCGGTTTATACCCGGATGTTGGTGGCACCTATTTCCTTAATCGTATGACCGATGGTCTGGGTTTGTTGATGGGCCTGACCGGTGCCGCGATGAACGCCAGTGACGCGCTGTATTTACAGCTCGCGGATCACTTTGCCCCGCAAGCTGAAAAAGAAGCGGTGTTGACGCGCCTTGAAAATATCGAGTGGGGTGATACTGCTGCGCTGAATAAAGAGAAGTTGAGCGACGTTTTAAATCAGTTCGAGCTTGCGCACCAGTCTTTACTGCCACGAGGCCAGGTTAAACCGCACCGTGAGCGCTTGATCAAAGCGATGAAGGCTGATGATGTGGTCACTGTGGTCAATAATATCCTGGCGCTTGACGCTGGCGATGACAAGTGGCTGAAACGGGCGCAGCAGGGCTTAGCCAATGGCTGCCCGATGACCGCACACATTGTATGGAATCAACTGCAGCACGGGTCTCGTTTGAGCCTGGCGGACTGCTTTAAGCTGGAGCTAACGCTGTCAGTGAACTGTGCAATTAAAGGCGATTTTGCTGAGGGTATCCGCGCACTGCTGATTGATAAAGATAATCAGCCAAAATGGAGCCATGCCTCAGTGGCAGACGTACCAGCTGAAGCAATCGATGAGATGTTTATCTCGCCGTGGCGCGACGATACACATCCTTTACAACATTTAGCGAAGGGGTAAGTAATGGCGAAGATTGGATTTATTGGCCTAGGCAACATGGGTGGCCCGATGGCGAACAACCTGGTCGAAGCGGGTCACGATGTGACGGTATTCGACCTCTCAGAAGACGCTATGGCGACATTGCAAGCAGCGGGGGCCAGCATTGCTAACACGGCGGTCGACGCAGTTCAAGGTGCGGAATTCGTGATTTCCATGTTACCTGCCTCCAAGCATGTGAACAGCCTGTACCTGGGTGACGAGGGTATCGCTGCGCACATTCCAGAGTCTGCTTTAGTGATTGATAGCAGCACCATCGACGCGCAGACAGCGCGTGACCTTGCAGTAGCGTTAAATAAACATGGTGTGCGCTTTATTGACGCACCTGTGTCTGGTGGTACTGCCGGCGCGAAATCCGGCACGCTCACCTTTATTTGTGGTGGCGACGCTGCGGATATTGAAGAGGCGCGTTCCGTTCTGGGTCATATGGGTAAGAACGTATTCCGCGCTGGCGAGCATGGCGCTGGTCAGGTTGCTAAAATCTGCAACAACATGTTGTTAGCGATCCTGATGACCGGCACGTCAGAAGCTCTGCAGTTGGGTAAAGCCAATGGTCTCGACCCGAAAGTGCTGTCTGAGATCATGCTGCAAAGCTCAGGTCGCAACTGGACCTTAGAAGTCTATAACCCATGCCCGCATGTGTTAGAGGGCGTGCCTTCAAGTAATAATTACGAAGGTGGATTCCAGGTTGATTTGATGGCCAAAGACCTTGGTTTGGCGAAGGACACCGCAGAGAACGTTGGCGCGAAAACCCCATTGGGTGATTTGGCCCAGTCGTTGTACCAGGCCCACAGCGGTGAAGGTTTTGGTAAAAAAGACTTCTCTAGTATTTTTACTCATCTTGAAGCCAAGCGCTCTTCTTAAAGGACTCGAACATGCAAATCAAAGATAGTGTGATTGTTATCACCGGTGGCGCACAGGGCCTGGGTCGGTCCATGGCCGAACATTTTGCCGCCCAGGGCGCGCGTTTAGCACTGGTGGATATGAATGAAGAAGTGCTTGCTGAGGCAGTTGCCGCATGCGAACAACAGGGCGCTGCAGATGTACGTAGCTATGTGCTGAATGTCACAGACGAAAGCTCAGTCGAAGCCGGATTCGCGAAGATTGACAGTGACTTTGGTGGTATCAATGTGCTGATCAACAACGCTGGTATTCTGCGTGATGGCATGCTGATCAAATACAAGAATGGCGAACTGACCCACAAAATGCCATTAAGCCAATGGCAGTCTGTGATTGACGTCAACCTGACCGGTACCTTCCTGTGTGGCCGTGAAGCAGCTGCGGTGATGGCAAAACGCGAGAATGGCGGCGTTATCATCAATATTTCAAGCGTTGCTCGTGCGGGCAATATTGGCCAGACCAATTACGCTGCAACTAAAGCGGGCGTGGTTTCAATGACCGTGACCTGGGCGCGCGAACTTGGCCGCTTCGGGATCCGCTGTGGTGCCATTGCACCGGGCTTTATTGAAACCCCAATGACCCAAGCAATGAAACCAGAAGCGGTTGAACGTGCGCTGGCGATGGTGCCGTTAAAGCGCTGGGGACAACCGGAAGAAGTTGCTGATTCTGCACGATATATTATCGAGAACGACTTTTTCTCCGGGCGCGTGATTGAGATCGACGGCGGTGTCCGCCTGTAAGCCGGATAACTATTTGTAACGGATAGTTGCTAGCGGTAATGAATAAAAAAGGTCACTTCGGTGGCCTTTTTTGATCGCTCAGTAACGGCTTAACCTTGTTCAAGTATGCCTGCAGCAAACCGCTAGACGTCTTTCAGATTAACGAGGTTTGCATATCGGATTAGTTTCTGTATGCTGATCGTGTTCGGGTTCTGCTTCGTTGTATACGTTGCATGCTGGTTACAAATTGATCATGTAGGGTCTTTGCTATGCTTTGAAAAACAAAGATGATCAGCAAAGGCGTTGTCATTCTTTCTGCAAGGCTCGGTGTACTCTATGCGCAAATTACCTCCGCTGAACGCTTTAAAATCATTTGAGGCAGCTGCCCGCCATCTCAGTTTTACTAAGGCTGCAGAAGAGCTTTTTGTGACCCAGGCTGCGGTGAGCCATCAGGTCAAGGCCCTTGAAGAATATCTGGTGATGCCATTGTTCCTGCGGCGCAATCGAAGTCTGTTGTTGACTGAGGCAGGGCAGAACTACTACCTGGATATCAAATCAATTCTCGAGCAGCTGACTCAGGCGACGAATAAACTCATGCTGTCCAGTGAACGTGGCTCATTAACTATCAGTGTGCCGCCAAGCTTTGCGATCTTGTGGATGGTGCCAAGGCTGAGCGAGTTTCATGAAAAGTTTTCTGACATTGATGTGCGGATCAAGGCGGTGGATGAAGTCGCCGGCTCGCTCACGGACAATGTCGATATTGCCATTTATTACGGTCGTGGCCCCTGGCCTGGGCTGAAGTCCTATAAGTTGCACAATGAATACCTGATGCCGGTGTGCTCACCGCGTTTGCTGGATGGAGTGAAACCCCTGCAGGTGCCAGATGACCTGCTGCAACATACCTTACTCCATGAAGAAACGCGCAATGCATGGAACGACTGGTTTCGAATGGTCGATGTAGAGCCACCCAGCCACATCAGTGGGCCCGTCTTTAGCCACTCCTCGCTGTCACTCAAAGCTGCCGTGCATGGCCAGGGTGTGGCGCTGGCGAACAGCGTGCTCGCGAAGCCCGAACTAGACAGCGGGCACTTAGTGCAGCTTTTTGAACGCGTCTTGCCCACCAGCGATGCGTTCCATTTTGTTTGCCGGGAGTCACAGGCAGAGATCGGCAAGATAGCGAAGTTTCGTAACTGGTTGCTGGAAGTGGTAGAGCAGGAAGAAGCAGCAAGTCATGGGCAGTGACTGGATTCAGTGGGACGGACAGCAACATGAGCCCGTGCTGGTATTTGCCCATGGTGCTGGCGCCGGCCCACAAAGCCCTTTTATGCAAGCAATCAGCGATTTGCTGGTGGCGCAAGGTGTCGGCGTCTTACGTTTTGAGTTCCCGTACTGGACCCAGGTCCGCGAGCAAGCCAGGAGACGCCCACCAAACCCACAACAAGTGCTGCAGGCATGCATGCTAGAGGTGTGTGAGCAGGTCCAGAACCATCCGCTCTGGTTACTCGGTAAGTCAATGGGGGCAAGGGTTGCGTTCCAGGTTGCCGACCAGGCAGGGGCACTGGGGGCAATAGGTTTAGGTTTTCCTTTTCATCCAGCCGCAAAAAAAGACAAAACCCGCACCCATGAGCTGTATAATGAGCGCGGCGCAAATTTGGTTATTCAAGGCACTGCTGATCCACTGGGCAAGCAAGACTGGGTAAAACAGCAACGCTTACCTGACAACTTGCAGCTGCATTGGGTAGCGCAGGGGAATCATGATTTAGTACCGAAAAAAGCGACCGGCGTCAGCGCAGAGCAGAGCTGGCAGCAGGTGGCTGCAAGGGTGATTCAGTTTATCCGGCAGTCAGAACAGTTATTGGCAAAGGAAGTTAATTCATAATGGGTTTTGTGTTTATCACGATAGCCGCTATCATTGCCGCCTTCAGCGTCGCTTTAGGCGCTTTTGCTGCGCACGGCTTGCAGGCGCAGTTGAGTGCGCAGAGCCTGGAAGTTTTTAAAACCGCTGTGCATTATCAGTTTATTCATGCTTTGGCGTTATTTGCACTAGGTATTTTACTGGTCGTGCTTGGCACACAAACAGGCACCACGTCGGTGGGGCTGGGCGGGTTTTACACCGCAGGGGTGGCCTGGGTCATCGGTATCCTGTTATTTAGTGGCAGCCTGTACGGGCTGACCTTAACTGAGTGGCGCTGGCTTGGGCCAGTAACGCCGCTTGGTGGATTAAGTTTTATTATTGGCTGGGTAAGTCTGGCCGTGGCAGGTTGGCGCATGGCTGCGCAACAGGCCGTAACCTATTCAGGACAAGTATGAGTGCAGTAGTATTGTATTGTCGGGCTGGCTTTGAAGGCGAGTGCGCGGCTGAAATTCAGGATCGTGCTGCCGAGCTGGGCGTGTATGGGTATTGTAAGGCACAACCGGATAGTGGCCTGGTCACTTATCACTGCATGCATGAGGAAGCTGACCACATTGCCCGTAAGCTCTCTGTGCACCGTCTTATCTTTGCGCGGCAGTTGTTTGTCAGAGTGGTTGAATGTAATCAGTTGGATATGGAAGACCGGATCAGCGGTATGCTCAGCGCGATTAGCGAGCTGGCTGATGAAACATTGCCCCTATGTGGACGAATTTGGGTGGAGACCCCAGACACCAACGACGGGCGTCAGCTCTCGGCGCTGTGTAAAAGTATCAGCACACCGCTGCGCAAAGCATTGCGGGCGAAAGGTTTACTGACCGATGTGGATACCGATCGTCGGCCTGTGTTGCACGTGCTGTTTCGTAGCACCCATTCGGCGATGCTGGGGTATTCTTATACCTTTAATCACGCGCCCTATGTGATGGGGATCCCGCGGGTTCGTACGCCAAGAGGCGCGCCAAGTCGCTCCGCGGCGAAGCTAGCCGAGGCGTTTAAGGTAATGATTCCGGCAGAAGACCTGCAAAAGCGGGTCACCTCCGGCATGAAGGCGGTTGATCTCGGTGCCAGCCCTGGCGGTTGGACGTCGGTATTGGTGCAGTACGGCATGATGGTGGATGCGATTGATAATGGCGCCATGGATGAAGGCTTAATGAATACCGGCCAGGTAAAGCACCGGCAGGAAGACGGCTTTGTGTTCCGGCCGAAACGCAAAAACATTGAATGGCTGGTCTGCGATATGGTAGAAAAGCCGGTTAAAGTTGCCCACTTGATGACCAATTGGTTCATTGACGAAGACTGCCGGCAGGCGATGTTTAACCTTAAATTGCCGATGAAAAAACGCTATCAGGCCGTGCAGCAGTATATGGAGGCGATTAAAGCGCGCCTTGCTGAGGCGGGTATGCGCCACTACCAGTTGTCTGCCAAGCACCTTTATCATGACCGCGAGGAGATTACGGTCTACTTGCGGCGGGTAGAGCGAGACGAAAAGGTCTCCAGAGGCTAGTAACCAGCACACTGGATATCAGGCAAAAAAAAGCATGTCAGCTCAGCTGACATGCTTTTTTTATGATGGCCTTATAGACGGTCGAGAATGGCCTGAGTAAAATCAGTAGTGCCGTGTGAACCACCAAGGTCCCGTGTGGTGCGGTCGCCTGATTCAATCACATCACGTAAAGCGTTACGGATTTTCTCAGCCTTGTCATGCATTTCAAGATGCTCAAGCATCTGAATAGAGGCGAGGATCACTGAACTTGGGTTCGCCAGATTTTGCCCTGCGATATCCGGGGCAGAACCGTGAACGGCTTCAAAAATCGCACATTTTTCACCAATGTTGGCACCCGGCGCCATGCCAAGTCCACCCACCAGGCCTGCACATAAATCGGAAATAATGTCACCAAACAGGTTGGTGGTTACAATCACGTCGAACTGCGACGGATCCATCACCAGCTTCATGCAGGTTGCATCAACAATCATTTCGTCTGATTCAATGTCGTCGTATTCTTTACCGATTTCACGAGCGACGCTCAGGAACAGACCTGATGTCGATTTCAGAATGTTTGCTTTATGCACCGCAGTGACTTTTTTGCGGCCTTCACGACGCGCTAGTTCATAAGCAAAGCGTACAATACGCTCACAACCAAGACGGGTGACCCGGCTCATGGCTTCCGCTTCACTGCCATCTTCTTTGGTGGTCTGGCCCAAGCCTGAGTACATACCTTCGGTGTTTTCACGAATGGTAATGATGTCCACTTCTTCGTAGCGTGCGCGGGTGCCTTTAAATGAGACCACCGGACGGATGTTGGCGTACAACCCGAAATGCTTGCGTAAGGTAACATTGATTGAGGTAAAGCCGCCGCCAACAGGGGTAGTAAGCGGTCCTTTCAAGGTCACGCCATTGTTCTCGATAGCCGCGAGGGTGCTTTCTGGTAAAAGCTCACCATGTTTTTCCAGCGCGATTAGACCAGCATCAGCGTACTCGTACTCAAAATCGCAGCCTACTTTGTCCAGGATCTGAACGGCTGATTTAACGATATCCGGGCCGATACCGTCGCCAGGAATAACAGTGATTTTCTTGCTCATGGAAGATCCTTATGCGCGTTGACTACAGGCATTTTAGCAAATGCTGAAAAATATATTCTGAATGCCGCATTTTATACCATATTTTGCGTCTTTCGCGCCACACAGACTCGACTAAGGTCGCATGCTGGCGGGCAATTCAGAGCTATAATGAGCGTCCGTTGCTGCCCGCGACACGGCCTCAAGATAACGCTCTAACGCAGCCTCCGCGCTATCCGCATTGAGCATAGCCAGCCAGCTCGCCAGGTGTTCATGAGTTTGGTGATTCCCGGCATTCTGCAGGTGAATATTAGCCGCATTGTCGATCACGGATACCGCAGAGATACTCAGCGCTATAAGCGCGTTAACGCTCGGGTCCGGGTGTTCAAGTCGCAGCGCGTCACTGAGCGCCTGGGGCATACGCCAATACTGACAGAGTCGCAAGGCGACCCGGTGATCAGCCGGCGAGGTGTTGCCCAGCCAGCCTGCTACACGCCAAGGGGGCTGTTGCGAGTCTGAGTGCAGTTGAGCACGCGAGGTCCAGCGTGGGCTTCGCCACGCGTCATAAACCACTAACCAGGCAATCAGCTCAGCGCGGCCGGGCAGGGCCACCGCAAATGTTTGTGCCAGGCGATGCAGCGCATGCTGAATCAGTGTCCGACGTTTCAATAGCGTAGCGCGCAGTGGGAACACTGGCTTGCTTAAATTACTTTCAAAATGGGCGAGTAGCACCAGTTCGCGGCTGCGTTGGGGACCGAGTAGGAGCAACGATGGCTTGAGTTCAAGTTGCTTGCCCTGTGGCGTATATGCCGTGGCATAGCGACACACTAACGAGGCCAGTGCAGGCTGACGCTGCAACATACCCAGCGCCTGGTTAAAGAGTTTATCATTGTCCGGCCACTGCAGCAGCGCGCGCATCAAAGAGGCGGGCACGGGGCGTATGTTGTTAGGCAGCGCAAAGGGTAGCTTCCAGCTGTAGAGGTCAGCTGCTGCATCAGCAGGGTGAAGTAGTCCATTGGCGTGCCGTTGTTGCTGCAGGTAACGGTTATTGATCAAAGCACGGGCGATAAACTCAGCCGCATGGCGGTAGTCCGGGTGATTGGCCAATACCGCCAGCGTCTGCTGTGGGTCCTTACCTGCTTGCTGGTGCTGGGCAAGTAAAAGGCAACTTAGCGCCAGGTGATTAAGCTTAGAGCGGCGACAAGGACCTGACAATTCGCTGAGTTGCGCTTGCAGATAAGCCGGGGCGAATGGATAGAGGCGCGCACTATGGGTCAATAGCGCGGCGGCGTACTCGATGCCCTGAAGTCCTGCCAACGCCAACGGGTAACCGTCGGCAGCGGTGTAAAGGTCTGTGCTGGCGGGGTTTGCGGGTAGCGCCGTCATGCTGGCTTACAGGCTGGGCGTTGGCGGGGTATTGCTGGCATTGGCTTAGCGCAGTGGTTCGCCGAGGTGTCGAACATAGGCGGACTCTCCCCAGGCGAGCAGACGGTCATTGCGGAACAGCAAGGGTGTTGTTTCATCCCGGGTGGTAATACCGTCGGAGCGTACGTGTTGTGTACGGTAAAATAACACCAGCAGGTCACCCTCGCTGGTGTCGTGTGCTTCACTGATATCTGGTGGCCCTAACAGACGCATCACCGACTCTTTGCTTTCACCAAGCTCAAGGCGGGAAATATATTTGCGATTAAATATTTCCCGCTCCTGCCAGGTCAGACTTTCCGGGTTAGCGGTGTAAGTTTGTAAAATAGCAAAGCTAATAGCCGCGTAAATCACGAAGCCAGCAATTACCAGTTTCACCGCCTTTGCCATATGCACCCCTGGTTAAGCTAGTCTTTGACCACTCGATAACACGGCTCATAGGCTGTGCCGCCGGGCAGTTTCATGCGGTGCTGGACCACAAAAGACTGCAACAGCGTATCGAGTTCGTGCATCAGCTCTGTTTCGCCATGAATCAGATACGGACCATGCTTCTTGATGGCAGCCACCCCAGGTGCTTTGACGTTACCCGCCACGATGGAGGAGAATGCTCGGCGCAAGTCAGCAGCCAGTTTCTCTTTCGGCTGGTCCCTGTGTAACTTAAGACTGGCGACATTTTCATGGGTTGGCACGAAAGGATGCAAGAAAGGCTCTTCAATGTGTAGCGTCCAGTTAAAATTGTATGCATCACCACTGTCACGACGATAGCGTTTCACTGCTGTCATCCCGGTTTGCAGATACTGGGCAAGCCGTTCTGGTTCATCGATAATAATTTCATACCATTGGGTCGCTTCTTCACCCAGTGTCATGCGGATAAAGCGGTCCATGTCTGCAAAATACTGACGGCTGCTTTCCGGTCCGGTGAATACAATCGGCAGCTGCTGCTTAGCATTTTTCGGGTGCATCATGATACCCAGCAGATACAGCACTTCTTCAGCGGTACCAGCACCACCCGGGAAGACCACAATACTGTGCGCACAACGGACAAACGCTTCAAGTCGCTTCTCAATGTCGGGCATAATCACTAGTTCATTGACGATAGGGTTGGGCGGCTCTGCAGCGATAATGCCAGGCTCAGTCAGACCGAAATAACGACCATTGGCGTTACGTTGTTTAGCATGACCAATGGTGGCGCCTTTCATCGGCCCTTTCATTGCGCCTGGTCCACAGCCTGTGCAGATGTTGAAACCACGCAGACCCAGTTGGTAACCCACTTCTTTGCTGTATTTGTATTCTGTGTCATTGATAGAGTGGCCGCCCCAACACACCACCATGTCCGGCTCGGCGATCTGCTTCAACACCCGGGCGTTGCGCAGTACGTCGAAAATCACATGGGTCAGATGTTGCGGTGACATGCCTTCAAGCACTTCAGTCGGGTAACGTTCACCAACATAAAGGATATCGCGCAGCACAGCTTCAACGTGCTCACGGATACCGACAATCAGCTCACCGTCCACAAAGGCTTTGGGTGGCGGATTAATCAGTTCTAGCTTAACCCCTCGTTCGCGACGCAGAACGATGACTTCAAAGTCTTTGTATTGTTCGAAAATGTCAGCACTATTATCGGTCAGGCTACCTACGTTTAATACCGCCAGTACGCAATTGCGGAAGAGGGTATAAAGAGGGCTATTTGATGATGCCTGTAAACGTTCAATCTCAACTTGTGATAGCAAGGACATGCTGCCTTGCGGTGATAAAGAAATTCTCATGTGGCCGTTATTCTCCTGCGGCTAATATTGACAAACTCGGTCACGTCCACTGTCTTTAGCTTGGTAAAGAGCACGGTCTGCGCGCTCAAACACGCGGGTGGGTGAATCATTCGCGGCAAAGCTGGAAACGCCTGCGGAAATCGTGATCGAGATACTTTTATTTTTAAATTTAAACGGAATGCTCTTGACCCGCTGACGGGCTTTCTCAAGAAGTTCCAACGCAACCTCTGTGGTTGTTTGCGGGAATATAATGACAAACTCTTCGCCACCATAACGACATACAAAATCAGTCTCGCGCAGAGACTTTTTCAGCATATTCGCAATCACCTGTAAGGTTTTATCACCTGCAATATGACCGTAAGTGTCATTAATGACTTTAAAGGTGTCAATGTCTGCAATGGCAATACTCAACGGAGCAGCGTAGCTCTGCCAGCGCTGATATTCAAGCTGTAATCGCTCTTCAAATGCAGCCCGGTTCGGTAGCCGGGTCAGGCTGTCCTGCAGGCTTTTAAATTTCTGCTCGCTGAGTTTGCGTTTGTACATCTGCGCCTCACTCTCTACATCTTCAAGGCGCGATTGCATACTGAGCAGCTGGCTGCGTAAGCGCTGATGCTCGTTTGCTTCAATCTCCAGCTTGCTGGCAAGGGTTTCGCTAATACCAACGATATGCTGGTGCACCTGTTGTTTGAGCGCCTGCAAATCCGTTGATTGTTGGACGGCTGCTGACAGGGTAGTGACTTGCTGGCGCAACTTATTGGTCAGTTCACACCGTTCACCAGCATGTTCTTCATGGGACTCGATGGTCCGGGTCAGGGCTTTACCCACTGAGTCGAGGGCATCGCTAAGGGAGAGCAGAAACTGTTGAGCTGACTGACGCTCCTCGTTGATGCCGCGGATGATTAACTGCAATGACTCGACACAGCAGCCCATCAATTGCTCAGCGTCTAACTGCCCCATCATTCGTTGGCGTAAGGCAGTTAATGCATTACTGGCGTGCCCCTGGAAATCCACAGTGGCTAGTAAATTACTCAATTCAGCCTGTAAGGCATTGAGTTTGGTCACACTACAAATCTGGCTAGTGTGGCTTTCTTTGCTAAATGAAAGCGTGAGCTCATCACGATAGAGCTGGATAACCTCGACCATGATGGGTAGTAACTCTGAGTATGAATACAGCGGGGCATCTACCCGTTGCATCAATTCACGCAGCTGGTCTTTGTCTGCGCGAGCTAGTTGGTCATATTCAAGCAGCGAATGAGAGGCCTGGCTGGCTAGCAAATGGGAATGGGCAAGTTCTTTCTCAAGGCGACTATGCTCCCGGGTCAAGGCGCTGGTTACGCCATTGAAGAGAGGCTTATACTCATCAATATTGTGCATACCACTGTCAGTTAAGCTTTTAATCTTAGACAGCTTATGGTCGATCTCGCGGCTGATCCCACGAGAGGCATTACCCAGTCGGTTTATGAAATCGAGTAGGGTCTTTATTTCACCATTATTTGATGATGCCACCAATTCTTTACTACTCACTCGCGCCCCTGTGTCAGGTTGCTTTATTATGTAATGCTTTTATTCTACCTCAGAAGTATGACAATTCCTTAAACTGAATACCAGCTTTGCGCCTGGTGGGCGAAATTTTCGCCAATCCACTACTGCCTGACGGTACGAACAGGCATCAACCATTCCCGTTGTGTACTACGTAACGGGTTGATATCCAGACCACCGCGGCGTGTGTAACGGGCAACGACGGTCAGGCTGCGACACCGGCATTGGCTGATAAGGTCCTGAAAAATCCGCTCTACACACTGTTCGTGAAACTCATTATGACTACGAAAGGACACTAAATATTGCAGCAGGCTGGCGCGGTCAATTTGCGGCCCCACGTAGGAAATACTCACCGAACCCCAATCCGGCTGATTGGTTATTAAGCAATTTGATTTAAGCAAATCGCTATGCAGTGTTTCTGTCACCTCTTCAGCGTCGGCGACGCATTGCAGTAAACTTGCTGCATAGTCGTAGCATTCAATATTGATGTCTTGCTGATCGATATTACTCCCTGACAGCTGAGCAATGGGCTCAGCAGCGAAGTCTGGCAAAGTGAAGAGCTCAACGCTGACGGCACCACCGGCACATTGGCTAAGATCCTGAACCAGCGTATGTTGCACATTCGCCCATGAGTCGAAACGAGTCTGATTAAAGCTATTCAGGTACAGCTTAAATGATTTCGATTCCACCAGGTTAGGGGTTGTCACCGGAACTTGAAACTTAGCGATGGCAACTTGCGGCAAACCGCGTGGATTCAGCCATGACAGCTCGTAGCCGGTCCATTCATCGACCCCAAAAAAAGGCAATGCGTTGTCCTTAATCCCAATGGGGGTGCGGTTAAGCGACCTTGGCACTGCCTGTAACAGGCTCGGCTCATACTCGCTGGTATATGCTGTGGCCTGACCCAGTGCAAGGTGGGCAAGAGGATTATCGGGCGTGGTGGTTGGCATCTAACGACTCCTATCAGTAGAATGGCTCAATTGTAAACTTTCCAGAGGCTCTCTGCTATATGTGCGCAGCACCAACGTCTATTTCTCCCATCCAGTCATCACTGGCTGCCTTACATGAACGCTATCAACAGGCGTATGAGGCTGCTGGCCTGAACCCACAAACTGAGTACATTGATGAGTGGGACGCCCCGTGCTACGCCGGTGAGTTGCGTTTTGGCATGATCCCATGGCGTGCAGTGCCACAGCGTCCCCCCCTTGATTTCACCGGTATCGAGCAGGGCCTGGAAAGCCAGCTGCATGAGCAGGTGAAAGCATTTTATGGGATGTTTTATGCTGCGGACCTGCACTTGAGTTTCGATGGTCATCCTTTAACGTTGTCGCAAATACTCTGTACAGAAGACGGCGATCGCCTGGCGCGAAACCTGATTGCCCATGTTCTGATGAAGCGTAAATTACAGCAGGGTATTACTTTGTTCATCGGCACCAGTGAAGAGAGTGAGGATCTGATTATTTCTGTGGACAACTTAAGTGGAGAGGTAGGGCTTGAGTACGCAGGTAAACCGCAGCATGAGGTGCTGGCACCAGACTTAGCCACTTTCCTGGATCGCGCACAGCCACGAGTGGTGTCCCCGCAGTAAAGTTGGCCTGTGAAGATAAGCCTGATTAGTTGGTGTGAATCACTAATTATTGGTCAGTATTCCTGATGGATAACAGAGTGTGCCTTGTAAGTTGTTGATTTTTAATGATCTAATTGTGGCCTTTATTTTGCAGGCTCGTCTGGTGAAGGGGAATGACCCACATATTTTCATACTGTAAGGATTGGCAATGAATACTAAAACACTATCAATGGCTTTGCTGGCTGTGCCTCTAGCTATGTCCCTAACCGCTTGTATGGTGGTGGTTGATGGCAATAAGTCATCGAGCGCCCGTGAACAACGACAGGAAAGCTGGCAGGCTATAGAAGAACGTAATCGCCGCAATATTGCCACGCTCAGCCATGGGCAGAGCGCGCAGACGGTGTTGGAGACCATGGGCGAGGCCGACTTTGATGAGAATATTCGCATCAACGAAACGCAGTACCGCGTACTTTACTACCGGACTCAGCGGGTTAAAGCCGACGGGATGACCACTAAAGATGAGTGCACACCCATCGTTTTTCGTGACGATGAGCTATACGGCTGGGGTGAAAATCAACTGAAAGTGTTGCTTTCGCCTGCAGATTAGTTAATTTATGGTTAATCGAAAAGCGCTGCTCAGGCAGCGCTTGAAATGCTTTAGCGTGCCCCAGAAGGATTAACCATGCAGGCGCAAAACTCAAGTGACACCGAATTGTCCACGCCAATTGCTGGCAAAATAGAATATTTAGCAGCCGAAGATATTCGCGTTGCAGCCTCATTGTTGTATCAGGCGTATAAAGATGACCCAGTTTTCCGCCAGATTTTTAATGCTGACAAAGACGGCTATGAGAAACGCCTGCGCGCCGCCATCCGTGAAGAGTTGAATGTATTCTGGCAAAACGGCCAGCCAATGTTTGGCATGTACAATGGCGACACCCTTGAAGGGGTGGTGTGTATAACCCAGCCAGACCAAAGTTTTGGCCCTGGCCGATATTGGCATTGGCGTTTGAAAATGCTGCTCACTGCCGGCTACGTCAGTACCCGACAAATGATGGAAAAAGAACGTCAAATCACCGAGTCGGTACCATATAAAGAGTATTTATTACTGGCATTTATCGCTGTGCATCCACGCTATCAGCATAAGGGGCTAGGCCATTTGCTCATTAGTGCAGCACAAACCTTGTTGACCGAAAAGCCGCAGACTGAAGGTGTGGTAGCACTTGCCACCCGCCCTGAATATCAATCGTTTCTGGCGCATCAGGGCTTTACCCCGCTTCATGTGATTAAAGTGGGTCAGATAGAAGGGCAGCTGATGGCGTTGGATCGTGATTCACATAACTCGCAAAGCGGGGGAGAGGTCGATGCAATTTAATTCTTTTAAAGATTTTTATCCCTATTATCTGGCCGAGCATAGCGACCCTCGATGTCGTGCTATGCATTACATTGGCAGTACCCTGGTGCTCGCCATCATTGTATTGGCGATCGTTCAGCAACAGGCCTGGTGGTTGGTGTTAGCACCGGTGGCGGGTTATGGCTTTGCCTGGCTCGGCCACTTTGGCTTTGAGCATAATCGCCCTGCTACTTTTAAACACCCTGGCTATAGCCTGCTTGGTGATTGGGTCATGTACAAAGACTTCTGGGCTGGCCTGATAGGCTTTGGCCAAAGTGACGCTGCCCGTGCGCAAAGTGCAAATAATAAAGAAAATAACCAAGGGCAATAGCGTAACCGGCACCATGCAGCGGGCTGGATTGTCAGCTATGCCCGCCTGGGTGACAATTAGATAACTTCATTTGTGCTCTTTACCAGGTTGGGTAGTACTCATATGAATTCGCGGCATGTCCAGACCTGGGATATGCTCATACCGTTAACTGCAAACCCTTTTAGAGTGACAGGGAGGTCAGCCAGGACTAGTGGATAACAGGGACAGGGTTTCTGAAAGTGGAGTGGCTGTGGTTTAACACCAAACGCCTGCTAATTGATTAGCAGGCGTTTTTTAATGCTTGCGGTAGGTGTCATTTTCATAATAGCTGCCAGTGCCGCTGGCTGGGCGCGCCCGCTGCTGAGTGCTGGCTGCTGGTGTCTCGTCCGGGGCTCGATAAACCGGCATGATGACGTCTACCAGCCGGGCGTTGGCAAAGCTAAGCTGGCCCTCATAACGGTGTTCGCGATCACTGCTAAAGCCAAAGTTAAACTGCGTGGTCCATACCGGACCACGCCGGGAAATTCGAAAACTGTCACGGTGGCGGGCAATATCAAGATACTGCAGTTTATGCTGCTTGCAATATTGCGCCGCATACAGTTGCGCGCGCTCGCCAAGCCGACGATATTGCCAGAATAGCGCCGCTATACAGGCTATCCCCGCCAACATAATTACACTGCTTAAATCGAACATATTGTCTCTCGCTTACCGCTGACGCGCCATCATCGCTGATTTTAATCTATCAATGGCTTGTTGAACAGGCTCACTGGCAGCGGCGGGATCCCGCAGCAACGTAAGAAAATACATGCGTAGTGCAGGTACGGTGACTAAATCTGCAAAGACATGGGTGAATAATTCACCATGTTGACTAAGACGCTGTAAAAACAGGGTGCGCAGCGTCTCGTCGCTAAGCAGTGGCCAACAGCGCGCACCGATGATGATCAGCAGGTCGGCCTCAATCTCTGTTGGCAACGACGGTTGCGACAGCAGGCGTTGTAACTGGCGGGGGATGTTGCCGTAAGGTGATCCGTCGGCCAATGGTGGTTGCGGCGACTGCGCTGCTCTATCCACAATGGTTGCGCTTAAACTGCGTAGCACAGGCACTATTAAACGGGCGGAGTGATGCGCTTGCGGTGTGGCGACACACTGGGCAAACAGGGCGCTCAGGTTGTGCCACACATGGTCAGGTAACACCTGGTGCTCCAACGCACTCGCCAATGCCTGGACAAAGCCTTCTGGCCAGTCTGGCAGTTGCTGGTGAAGACGTTGGCTTACCTCCGGCTGTTGCTCAAGCCGCGCGGCCATGTCATGCACACCCTGAGCGCCTAACTGCTGCCACTTGGCAGGCTCGCGCTGGCCGAGCATAAATGACTGTACGTCGTCGAAGAAAATACTCGGTGGTTGATTGAGTATACGGCTAACCTGCGCATGAAAAGCAGCGCGCTTCGCCTCGGGTGGGGTAAAGATATAAGGGTTTTGCTTAAGCAATTCTGCCTGTTCTGCGCTGGCGTCAGCGGTGATATCACGACCCAGCGCCTCAACAATAATTTGCAGGTAATGCTGCCGGGCCGCGTGGCTAATCAGGCCGCGTTCATCAAGGGGGAATTTAGCAAACCAGATGAACGGACTACTGTCTGCAGCAGCGTCCTTGCGCCAGAAAACAATGGCCAGCCATGCGTGTTGTTGTGAAGGCGTGGGGTAGGGCCGTTGACCTGCTTCCATCGCCGCAAATTCGTCGTTTGGAATTTGACGAACAAGACGACCAAGGTCAAAAATGTAATAATGTGTCTCACCCATGGTTAAAAAATCGGTCAGGGTATCAACGCTGAAACTGGCTTGAGTCATGGCAGTAACCGTTTTGTTTGGACTAAATTTTAAGAGAGAGCAACGTGAATAATCAGCAGGTGCAACGACAACTCTTGGAGCTGCAACAGACCATGCAGCAACTTGACCTTTGGCAGCAACAGCCACCGTCTGCCAGTGCGCTACAAAGCACGCAGCCTTTCGCTGTGGACACCCTTGATTTTCATCAATGGTTGCAGTTCATTATGATACCACGTTTACAGGCATTGTTGGCTGCAGACCAGCCATTACCAACACGGATGGCGGTGAGTCCAATGGCTGCGCAGGTCTATAAAGGGCAGTTAAAAACCCATCGTGAGCTCATTGTATGTATTCGCGAATTGGATATTTTAATCTCTGGCGTTGATCCTATGCAGGCGAGTTAAGCTATATAAATAGTATGAACGATGAGTCAATTATATCTGCGATCGACGCTGAGAACCCTTTTGGGCCGCTTGATATCATTTATCAGGACGAGCATCTGGTCGCCATCAATAAACCCTCGGGGCTACTGGTCCACCGCTCGTGGCTGGCGTCTGATGCACGCTATTTTGCAATGCAGATGCTACGGGATCAGCTCGGCTGTTATGTTTACCCTGTACATCGATTGGACCGGCCAACGTCAGGGGTGCTGTTATTTGCGCTGAATGCACAAACCGCGAGGGTGGTCAGTGAGCAATTTGCAGAGCGCGATATACGTAAAATGTATCATGCCGTGGTACGAGGTTATTTGGATGAGCACGGGCAGATTGATTATGCGTTGCGTGAAAAGCTAGACAAAATTGCTGATAAAAATGCGCAGCAGGACAAGCCTGCGCAGTCAGCAGTTACAGATTTTATGACCCTGGAAAAAGCGGAATTGCCGTTCAAGGTCAGCGCTCGGTACGAAACCAGTCGCTACTCCTTGGTGCAGTTGTCACCAAAAACCGGACGTAAGCATCAGCTGCGTCGGCATATGGCCCATGCACGACATCCGATTATTGGTGATACCAGCCATGGCGACGGGCGCCATAACCAGTTTTTTCGTCAGCATTTTGGCATTAATCGCCTGCTTCTGGCCGCTACCGGTCTTGAGTTCAGGCATCCGGAGACGGGTGCAGATGTGCGTTTACGCATCCCCGTACCGGATGAATTTTTCAAACCTTTCAGGCCAACAGAATAAAGGTTATTCAGCTGCGCGTAGTAGCTCATTGATGCCGACTTTAGCGCGTGTTTTTGCATCGACTTTTTTCACGATAATGGCCGCATACAGGCTATGTGTTCCATCTTTAGCCGGTAACGAGCCAGGTACAACCACTGCACCGGCAGGTACACGCCCGTAATGGACTTCGCCGGTTTCACGATCATAAATGCGCGTGCTTTGGCCAATATATACGCCCATTGAAATCACTGCGCCTTCTTCCACAATCACCCCTTCAACGATTTCTGAACGGGCGCCAATAAAGCAATTGTCTTCAATAATAGTAGGGTTCGCCTGCAGTGGCTCGAGCACACCGCCAATACCAACACCACCGGACAAATGCACATTCTTGCCGATTTGAGCACAAGAGCCAACGGTCGCCCAGGTATCAATCATGCTGCCTTCACCAACATAGGCACCTAAGTTGACGTAGCTTGGCATCGCCACCACGTTCTTACCTAAGAATGAGCCTTTACGCACCATTGCAGGTGGCACGATGCGTACCCCGTCGCGTTTAAAGTCGGCTTCGCTGTAGTCTGCGTATTTACTGGCAACTTTATCGTAAAAGCGCGTTTCTGCACCATCCATGAGTTGGTTGTCATTAAGACGAAATGACAGTAGCACCGCCTTTTTCACCCATTCATTAACAACCCATTGGCCATCCAGCTTTTCTGCCACGCGCAGGGTGCCTGCATCGAGGCCAGCCAGTGCTTCGTTGACGGCGTCACGCACATCTTGTGGCGCCTTAGTTGGAGAAAACTCGGCGCGTTGTTCAAACGCTGCTTCAATGGTGTTTTGTAGTGCTTGCATAGCGGTTACTTCCTTCGGTTTCTGACCACCGAGTGACCCTCAGTGGTGGTTTTCTAATGTATGAATGATGGCGTCTTTCAGTGCCTCGCAGTGGGCTTCGTCGAGCGCAGTTTGCTCAGCAGTCGTGACAATAAATAAGTCTTCTACCTGTTCACCGATGGTGGTGATTTTTGCGGCTTGCAAAGTGATATGTTGCGCCTGAAATACTTTTGCCAGGGTGGCAATTAAGCCAGGGCGGTCCAGCGTAATCAGCTCAAAGGTGGTTCTTTTGGCATTCTTTTGCGCGAGAAAGTTTACTTTGGTCGGCACTTCAAAGTTACGTAAGCGGCGCGACATTCGCCTTTGGTTCGCCGGCGACTGACGGCGCTTGCGCAGGACGTCGTACAAATGCTGCTTCACTTCTTCAATGCGATGCGGGTCAACCAGTGGTTTGCCATCAGTCTGTAGCAGAATAAAGGTATCCATGACATAACCGTCACGGGTGTTAAGGATTTGTGCGTCGTGAATACTTAAACATTCGCCATCTAAAACTGCCGCAACATTGGCAAATAAGTGACTTTCTTCATGGTGATAAATAAACAGCTCAGTGGTGCCGTGGTTATTTTCGTCGCCGATCAGAATCAGCGGCAGCTGGTGCTCCTGCAAATGAATAATATGCTGAGTGTGCCAGGCAATCTGCTCGCCACTGTGGCGATTAAAGTAGTCCACAGTGAAGCGCGACCACAACTGAGTGACCTCATTAGGACTAAAGCCTGCGCTCAGCAACAGGCCCATCGCCCCGGCTTTGTTTTGGGTGATGCGAGCACGAATATCCATGGTCGCAGAGCCTTCCTGTTGCAATACGTTTGCGGTGGCCTGGTAGAGCTCTTCGAGCAGGGTGGCCTTCCAGTTATTCCATAAATTGCTGTTGGTCGCACGAATGTCAGCCACCGTCAGGCAATACAGATATTGCAGCCGCTCGAGGCTGGACACCTGTTGAGCAAATTTATGAATCACTTCGGGGTCGTAAATATCGCGTTTTTGCGCGGTGACTGACATCAACAGGTGCTGGCGCACTAACCAGGCCACGATGTCAGCGTCGGATTCTGCATACCCATGTTGCTGGCAGAAGTGACGGGCATCAAGCTCACCGAGCTCAGAATGATCACCGCCACGGCCTTTGGCGATGTCATGAAAAATACCTGCCAGGAACAGTAGGTGTGGTTTTTCCATGTCCTGAACTAGTTGACTGCAGAGCGCAAAGGCTTCGCTCTTCTCGTCCACAGTAAAGTCATACAGGTTGCTGATTAAGCGATAGGTGTGTTCATCTACGGTATACGCATGGAACAGGTCAAACTGCATCTGACCGACAATGTGCTGCCACTGGGGCAGGTAGTGGGCCATGATCCCGTGCCGATGCATCAGGCTGAACGCCAGGCCAAAACCTCGGGGGTGTTTAACCAGCGCATTAAAGTATTCGCGACATTTTGGATTGTGGCTAAGGGGCTGCTCAAGGCGACTGCGGGCGTTGCGTAATAAACGAATGGTATGTGAATGTACGCCCTCGATATCAGGTCGCTCTGCAATCAGCAAAAAGAAACGCAGAATAGTCTCGCTATGCTTAAATACGTCGTCATGGCGCGCGCTGATCTGGCGGCGAATAATCACAAAGTCCTGATCCAGCGGCGTTGGTTGCGGCGATTTCGGATCCCCAAGAATCGCCTGCTCAAAAAACTGCAGCAACATTCGGTTCAATTCGCTGACCCGCAATACCACTTTAAAATAGTCTTTCATCATCGGCTCAACAGAGCGCTTGCCATCGCGACCGTAACCTAGGCGTAAGGCAACCCCAGGTTGGTGGTCAAAGAGCAGCCGGTCTTCGCATTTGTCTGCTTCCACATGCAGTGCATAGCGAACTCGCCAGAGAAAGCTGGTGCATTCTCGCAGTTCGAGGAACTCGTCCGCACTGATGTAGTGATACTCAACCAGGCTTTCATCGGTTTTGGTGCGAAAGTGATGTTTGGCGATCCAGCCAATGGTCTGTACATCACGCAAACCGCCAGGAGATGATTTGACATTGGGTTCAAGATTATAGGAGGTGCCATGAAAACGCTGGTGGCGCTGGCGCTGTTCTTCTACCTTGGCCTGGTAAAAAGCGCGGCTACTCCATGGAAAGTCATTATAGACGGCTCGTTGCAAGGCATTCGCCAAACCCGAGTCGCCACAAATGTAGCGATTCTCGATCAGGGTGGTGGCGATACTGATGTCTTCGGCGGCACCGCTGATGCACTGTTCGACGGTGCGCACGGAATGGCCGATATCCAGCTTCAGATCCCACAACCATGTAATCAGCTGACTGACCGCCTCAGCTTCGGAGCCCGACAGCGGCCCTTGATGCAGCACCAGTACATCAATATCAGAACCAGGGTGCAGCACTGAACGGCCATAACCACCAACAGCAAGCAAGGCCATATTGTGCTCGGGCAACGCTAACTGCTGCCATAAGTGACTGAGCAGGGTATCAATAACATACGCCCGATGGTGCACCAGGGTGTCAATATCGGCACTGATAAACTGTTCGTCAGACCAGTCATTATAAGCGCTGACGACCTCTTTATACTGTTGTAACTGACTAACACCTGCTGGCCAGTCAATCGGATAAAGACGTGATAACTCGGTCCCGTCACTGAGCTGCATCTAATCTACCTTTTCGCTATTCAGCAACCTGCCTTGTCAGCATTAGCTGTGGCTAATCACTCGTTCGATGGTTTCGTCTTCACGCAGAGTGAGGATCTCTACGCCATCGTCGGTTACCAGTAAAGTGTGCTCCCATTGGGCGCTCAAACTGCGGTCCTTGGTGAGCACGGTCCAGCCGTCTTTCAGTATTTTGGTGTGACGCTTACCTGCATTCACCATAGGCTCAATGGTTAAACACATACCGGCCTTTAATTCTACACCAGTGCCACGGCGGCCATAATGCACCACTTGCGGGTCTTCGTGGAACTCGTCACCAATGCCATGGCCGCAGAACTCGCGTACAATAGAATAGCCAAAACCTTCAGCGTATTTTTGAATTTCGTGGCCGATGTCCCCTAAACGAGTGCCAGGTTTGACTAAACGAATGGCCTTATATAAGGACTCCTGAGTGACCGTGGTCAAACGGTTAGCCAGAATGGAACCCTCACCAATAATGAACATCTTGCTGGTGTCACCGTGGTAACCGTCTTTTTTAACGGTCACGTCGATATTAATAATATCGCCATTTTTCAGTGGCTTCTCGTTGGGAATACCATGACATACACAATGGTTCACTGAGGTACAGATCGATTTGGGAAAACCGTGATAGTTCAGTGGCGCCGGATAAGCGTCGTGGGCAAGAATGTAGTCATGACAGATGGTATTCAGTTCATCTGTGGTAATCCCTGCCTGCACATGTGGGGTAATCATTTCCAGCACACTGGCTGCCAGACGACCAGCAACGCGCATTTTCTCAATTTCTTCAGCAGTTTTGATTTTAATCGACATGTTGATACCACTCGTTAATGTGCTCTTTACAGCCCGCTTAGCAGGATGCTCATGACTAACGCGCCTGAGGCCACTTATCTATCATTGTCCGCAGTTATACAAACCGGTAATGGCAGGTCATGTCAGGCTTAGCGTATATAGTGAACGGATCCTACCAGATATAGGCCACTGCCGCACCTACACTGCCACTATAAACTGGCTAGAAAATTTTGAAAATAAGGCTCAGTTATGGTATAAATCGCGCCGCAACCAAATGGCTGCAAATAAACTTTTTATTACTTAAACATTACACACATATATCGACACATGTCCCGGGGTGCTCGGCGAGCTGGATTCCTCCAGGCGGATCGCAGGCTAATCCATGGTTTGATAACCAACAGGTATCAAACATGAATGGTACGCGAACCCGTGAGAAGGGGAATCGGACTAGCTGGGTCGGTGGCATGGGATATATGGAGGCGTAACCCCTACTTGAGGAAATTTAAAATGGCTACAGTGTCAATGCGTGACATGTTAAAAGCAGGTGTCCACTTCGGTCACCAAACTCGTTACTGGAATCCTAAGATGAAGCCTTTCATCTTCGGTGCGCGTAACAAGATCCACATCATTAACCTGGAACAGACTGTTCCTATGTTTAATGACGCACTGGGCTTCATCCAGAACGCCGCTGCTAACAACGGTAAAATTCTGTTTGTTGGTACTAAGCGCGCTGCTGCTGGCGCGGTAAAAGAGACTGCATCGTCTTGTAACCAGTTCTTCGTTAACCACCGCTGGTTGGGTGGTATGTTGACTAACTGGAAAACTGTTCGTCAGTCAATCAAACGTCTGAAAGATTTAGAAGCACAAAGCCAGGACGGTACCTTCGAAAAGCTAACCAAGAAAGAAGCGCTGATGAACACGCGCGAAATGGAAAAGCTAGAGAAGAGCCTGGGTGGTATCAAAAACATGGGCGGCTTGCCTGACGTATTGTTTGTGATCGACGCTGATCATGAACACATTGCGATTAAAGAAGCTAACAACCTGGGTATCCCAGTAGTTGCTGTGGTTGATACTAACTCTAACCCTGACGGCGTTGATTACGTTATCCCTGGTAACGATGACGCTATCCGTGCGATCCAGCTGTACTTAGGTGCGACTGCCAGCGCTATCAATGAAGGTCGTCAACAGTCAGGTGTACAGGTTGCATCTGAAAAAGACGAGTTTGTTGAAGCTGACGCTGAGTAAGCTAGACAACTGAATATCTGGCCCGATATCTGTAAGGGTATCGGGCCTTCTTTACATCAGATTGGTTGAGGACAAGACAATGGCTGTAACTACCGCACAGGTAAAAGAATTACGCGAGCGCACAGGCGCTGGCATGATGGATTGTAAGAAAGCGTTGATGGAAACCAATGGTGACATCGAGCAGGCGATTGACAACATGCGTAAGAGCGGTCAGGCGAAAGCAGCGAAGAAAGCTGGTCGTGTTGCTGCGGAAGGCGTGATCCTGACAAAAGCTGAAGGCAACGTGGGTACTTTGGTTGAGCTTAACTGCGAAACTGATTTCGTATCACGTGATAACAGCTTCCTGGCTTTTGGTGAGCAAGTAATCAATGCTGCTTTTGCCAACCAGGAAAATGACATCGACAGCCTGAATAACACCCAACTGGGCGAAAACACCGTTGAAGTGACGCGTGCGAACCTGGTTGCGAAAATCGGCGAAAACATGAACGTACGCCGTGTTAAAACCATCTCTGGTGGTGATCGCGTAGTCACTTACGTACACAGCGGCCGTATCGGTGTTGCTGTAGTCATGACTGGCGGTTCTGATGAGCTGGCGAAAGACGTAGCTATGCACGTTGCTGCAAGCACGCCTCAGTTTGTTAAGCCGGAAGATGTTGCTGCAGAAGTGGTCGACAAAGAGCGCGAAATTCAGGTTGATATTGCTATGCAATCTGGCAAGCCAAAAGAAATCGCTGAGAAAATGGTTGAAGGCCGGATGAAGAAATTCACTGGCGAAATCAGCCTGACTGGTCAGCCTTTTGTAAAAGACCCAAGCATGACTGTTGGCGAATTACTGAAAGCTAACAATGCAGATGTTTTAGACTTCGTACGCTTCGAAGTTGGTGAAGGGATTGAGAAAAAATCAGAAGATTTCGCTTCTGAAGTTCAGGCTCAGGTTGCAGCGGCTAAAAAAGGCTAAGCAACTGTGGCATTGACGCCAGAGCAGAACAACCCCTAAACTAACCGCGCCTCGTTTTAACGGCAGGGCGCGGTTTTTTTTGAGCAGAATTCGTCCCCCAGTATTGAGTAAAAAAGGAAGCAAACGCCATGAGTACAAACCCAAAAGCAAACTATCGCCGCGTATTGTTAAAATTAAGCGGTGAAGCATTAATGGGCGACGAGCCCTTTGGTATTGACGCCAAAGTGCTGGATCGCATGGCGCAGGAAATCAAAGAAGTAGTTGAGCTGGGTGTCCAGGTGGGGCTGGTCATCGGCGGCGGCA
>JAFIFH010000033.1 GCA_020832105.1 Idiomarina sp. | reverse complement strand
CCTGAATTTGCATACTGCAATACTGAAAACTCGCTTATTCTAGACAGTGTTGGTCAGTTGGTCAGTACGTTGAGAGAATATAAATTTCAGTCAGAACAGTACAATCAAATCCGCGCAAACGCTTTTCGTACATATGAAGAGTCGTTGCAGGCTGATAATGTTCTGAAAGCATTCGCCGAGCGGATCTAGTCTGTTCAGTGTGCATAATCACATCGAGCGCCGGTTGTTGTGGGGTTCTCTAAAGTTGGGCTTGTGGGCCTCATGTAAAAGTATAGGATGAGTGCTGGACACGCATCGTTATACATTTAAAATACACGACATCTTTGATCTATTTTTAGACGTTACTGCTAGATTCTCCCTCTTTTTGAGGGGGAGTTCTCGTGCGTCAGGCGCAAATTGAGCGCACCAAAGTGAAACAGGAGCATTCAGGTGAAGTTCGGATTACTTAAATCAGCAGCAATGACTAGCTTAACAATGGGTTTGAGCTTTGGGGCGATGTTGTTCATTAGCACTACTGCGAATGCGCAAGCTATGCCAAGCCAAGCACAGATAGAGCAATTACGCAGCCTTCCCCGAGCTCAACAAGAACAACTTGCTCGCCAATTTGGTGTTGACTTGCAGATGCTTGACCAACTTGATCGTCGTGATGGGCAGTCCAGTAGACAACGCCAAGCGCAAGAGGATGTTGTATTCCCTAGAGGCACAGAGTTTGATCAGTACGGCGACCCGATTATTCCTGACGATCTAGAACGTCAGTTCACCCGAGATGATGATGAGCTTAAGGCGTTTGGTTATGATCTTTTCGCTGGCCAGCCACGAACTTTCGCTCCGACAAGTCATGCCCCGGTTCCAAGTAATTACATTGTAGGAGTCGGTGATACTGTAAGGGTTCAGTTATTTGGGCAAGAAGATCGAAGCTACGACTTGGTTGTAGACCGGGAGGGTACAGTTGTTATTCCTCGTTTGGGCGAGATTAACGTCACTGGTATTACTTATACCGCAATGCAGGAGTTAATTAAGCATAGAGTTAATGAACGTTTGATAGGCTACCGTGCGGCGGTATCTATGGGTGAACTGAGATCCATTCAGGTATTCATTGTTGGCGAGGCTTATCAGCCGGGCGCTTACACCGTGAGTTCTCTTTCGACGTTGAGTCAGGCACTTTATGTGGCAGGGGGCGTATCCGATATTGCTTCTTTGCGCAGCATTCGACTGATGCGTGGTGGCGAAGTGGCTTCTGAGCTTGATTTATATGATCTCTTAATGCGCGGAGACGCATCAGCTGATCGGACATTGCAAAGCGGTGATGTCATTTTTATTCCACCACGAGGAGACATGATTACAGTTAAGGGCGAGGTTAACCGTCCGGCTCTGTATGAACTTAAAGGTAGTGAAACCCTTGCGGATGCTATTAGATTGGCAGGTGGCGTAAAGTCTGAAGCATACATGGGGGCAACTCAGGTACGTCGAGTGCGTGATGGACGTCGCGCTATGTCAACCGTGGATCTGACAGCTGGTAGAAACCTTGAGCGCTCAGTTCAAGGTGGTGATGTCATTACGATACCGGCGGTCTCCGATACATTAGATAATAGTATTTTGTTAGTGGGTGCGGTGTCACGCCCTGGCAATTATGAGTGGCGTGAAGGCCTGCGGATTAACGATGTGCTGCGTAGTAGTCGACATGATCTGCTTGAACAAACTGACTTAGGTTATGGATTAGTGGTTCGTGAGCAAGGAGCGAGGCGATCTCTCGAGGTCTATCAGTTCGACGTTGCTTTGGCGATTGAAGGAGAACCGCAAGAGAACTTGCAGTTGCACGAGCGCGATCAGGTTTTACTTTTCAGTCGCTATCAAAGCCGAGAGGAAGAGCGTCAGAACATCTCTCGTTTGGCAATGACGCAACAAGAACGCGATCAGGAGCATCGGCGTGAGTTGTTAGAAAGTTACCGTAGAGCTTATTTAGAGAATCTGGTTAGTGACGAGGTAGGTGACAATGGTGATGAAGCCGAGGAGCGCCGCCGTCGAGAGCTTCGCACACCTCTGCGGGACCTTTTTGGTACGCCAGACGTTGATGACTCTACCGAGGGTCGGGATCTGGCTGACTTTTCACGTGAAAGAATGCTTGAGCCATTGATGCAGCGACTACAGCGCCAACGCACGGAGCGTGGCAATACACCTTTTGTATATGTTGCGGGTGAAGTTCACCATCCGGGCATTTATCCGCTAGTCCAAAACGCAACTGCAAGCCGGTTACTTGCGGCTGCTGGTGGTTTGCAGGAATCGGCTTACCTCGAACGTGCGGAAGTGACCCGTATGAGCGTGGCTACCGGCGATGCACAAACTGAGTACCATACTCTCAATTTGTTGGATGTGATCCTTGGCAATGAAGACATGGAATTACAGGGGCGTGATCGCCTCAATATTTTAAGTATTCCAGAATGGCAGAATACCTACGAGGTGACCCTGAGAGGTGAAGTTCGTTTCCCTGGGACTTATGCCATTCGCCGTGGTGAGAAACTGACTGCATTGATTGAACGTGCGGGTGGCTTTACGGATTTTGCTTTTGTTGAAGGCGCTGTCTTTACTCGTAAGGAATTGCGTCAGCAAGAGCGTCAGCGTATGGATCGATTAGCTGAAGAGCTGCAACGTGAAATTGCCAGTAACGCAATTACCGGCACCGGTGGAAGTAATCAGCCTTATGGTGAAATGAGAACTTTGCTGGGAGACTTGATGGCGGTGGAGCCGATTGGCAGATTGATTGTCGACCTTCCACGGGTTCTTGCAGGAGAGAGCAGTACTGGCGATATACAGTTAAAAGATGGAGATGTGCTGCACGTTCCGTCGCGCCAGGACTCAATTAGCATAATGGGTGAGGTGCAGATGGCTACTTCATATCGCTACGATCGTGAGTTGACTGTATCTGACTACATTAATATGTCAGGTGGGACTAAGCAGAAAGCGGATGAGCGTCGTATTTATGTCGTACGAGCCAATGGTGCGATTGAACCACACCGTCAACGCCGTGGATGGTTTAGCAGCACAGGGTCGGCTGAACTTCGGCCTGGTGACGCTATTATAGTTCCGTTGAACACGACTTACACCGAAAACCTCCAGCTTTGGGCGCAAGTTACCAGTATTCTTTATAATTCTGCAGTTGCGGTTGCTGCTATCAATAGTATTTAGGTGATGCGTAGAAGATGGGGTTAATGAAATATTCTGGTGCGCCTTTTGCCATGATCTGTTGGTTTATGATGACGTTTAGTCCGCAGCAGGCGTTGGCGTCACCGTGGGTTGAAGCAGACGACCCTTTTTTACGGGCAAGCTTGCAACAACTGGCCGATGCAGGATTTTTACAGACAAACGTGAGTGCATACCCGTTAATGTGGTATCGCATTGCCGATGAAATGCGCGACATCCGTTTGTCGATGTTGACTGACGATCAGGTATTTGCATATTACCGTGTTCGTGCAGCTCTGGAGTTCGCTCAGCAATCTTCCATACAGCGCTTGCAATTACGTTTAGCAAGTGACGAGCGCATGCCTCAAGGCTTTGGCGTTCGTCACCGAGAACAGGGTGCATTGACTGCGTCGCGAGCGTTCACCAGTGACTTTGTCGCGGGTCGGTTGCAAAGCACAGTGAAAACAGAATCGATTGATGGTAAGTCCTATTCGTTTGAGGGTAGTTACCTTGCAACCACTTTCGGCAATTGGGCGTTTAGTGTCGATCAGTTAGATGTATGGTGGGGCCCTGGACAAGAGAGCGCATTGGTGTTATCAACCCATGCGACGCCCATTCAGGCTTTGCGACTGAATAGGTTAGATACTCAAATGAATACTGAATTCGCTTCTTGGTTACCTGAGCTTGGCAATTTTCATCTGACCGCTTTTCTTGGTCGTAGCCAAAGGTCTGGTGCGCTGGGTGATCATCCGGTATTTGGCGCTCGGGCGAGTTGGCGGCCCTTTGCGCAATTGGAGATGGGTGCGAGTTATATCGGTCAATGGGGTGGGGATGATTACTCCGATGATATAAACCGCGCGTTTAATGTCGCCAGCCTTGAAAATGATGACGAGATTGGCAATCAACGCGGCGGTTTAGATGCGCGCTTAGCTTTGTCCGATAAATTAGGTGTATATTCTGAGGTAGCAACGAATAATAGCGAACTGGATGATCTTGCCATAACACTTGGCGGGGATTTTCGCTTTTCTTCGTCGCGTCGGCTACAGGAAGTATTTTTGGAATACACTGAAGTGCCAGCTAATTTCTATGATGATCAACGCGACCCTGCCGGCTACCGGCGCTATGGCATGAGTATGGGGGCAGGACATGATCAACATATAGAATCATGGGTGTTTGGCTATCGCCGCCAACATACTAATGGGACTGGTGTAACCCTACGTCTTCGCGAAATTGTATATGGCCATACGAATCGTCGGCTGGCGAGCGAATATGGGCTAATAAATGGCGAAAGTGTCACCCGTCGTTCATTCGATATCACGTATCAGCAACCGGTAGGTGACAGCCTGGTTCGAGTACAGTTTGGTTATGCGGATGACATTGTCTCCTTACTTAGTCGAGAATGGATTAAAAACGATGAATCTGGGCTAACTGCCAGTTTCAGTTGGGAAATCAGGTTTTAACGAATCTTTAAAGTTACGCCATTGACCTTTAGGTGGATTGCCCATAAACTTGTAGCTAGTTGTATTTAGGTTCTGGCCGTGGGTAAAGACTCAACGGACGGGTGAAAGCCCATAGCGAGAGCCAGAAGGACAGCGATACATGTATCCTACATCTCTGGAGTGAGGTAATTATTATGAAAAAACTATCTGTTGCGATTGCAGCTGCTTTAGGTTTAGCGTTGAGTCCGGTAATGGCTCAACAAGGTGTCGCTGGTGATGCGGCGCCGGGTCAGGCTCAAGGTGAAATGACGCCTGCGAAAATCGCAGCGATGGCAGCTGCAGGCATTGCGGCTGTGGCCGTTGTTGCTGATAGTTCATCGTCTGAAGAAGACCCAGATGTTGATCCACCAACACAACCGCCAACTGTGCCACCAACTACACCAACGGACCCGACAGGCCCTACTGATCCAACGGACCCGACTGATCCAACGGACCCGACTGCTCCAACAGCACCGACTGCTCCAACGGCACCGACTGCATAAGCCGGTATGTCTGAGTTCTGCGTGTAAAGAACGTGGAAGTGGAATTGAAAATACCGCCCTAGGGCGGTATTTTTGTTACTGACAGTAAAGTCTTTGTGCTAGTTTACCTGAATAATTCCTCAGAACCTGTTGTCGAGGTTTCAATCAGTGCCTCGCACTAGCACCCTATTATTTACGGAACTCTGAATGTTTAAAATTTCACTACGGACATTGGTTGCCGGCTGTGTTGTCGCCAGTTTGAGCGCATGTACCGCTGTATTCACCGACGTTGTTTCTACGTGGCAATATGCGATTAAAAAAGATGAAGATGTGTCGCTTAGCCCTGAGCAAATTACCCAATTTCCTTATACTGCCATTTATGTTCGCCAAGGTGACGCTGCGCGCGCGCTGGTGGTACTTGGGTTTATTGACGGACCGGAGACAGACCAGCAAAGCGGTGAGGCATATTATAACTGGATAAGTGCGGATCGAGAGACCTTAGTTACTCAGCAGGGGCGTATTGTGCAAACCAGCAACCTGTCAGCTGATCTACTAGCGCGCACAGAGCAGGAGGCTGACCCTTTGCGCTGTATCGCTGATACGCTAGCGCACGCTGGGTTCGCCGGCCTTGATGCCCATGATTGTGATAGTGACTGGCGATATACCATGGATATTGATAGCGAAGGTGGGCAATTTAGTGTTGATACTCGCAGCGAATTTACCGTCGCAACTCGTGAGGTTTTGAGTTTACCCCAGGCCGAGGTCGAGGTGATTAAGATCACCGAACATGTTGAGTTTGCTCGCTCTCGAGCAGGTCGCATACAGACAGTTGAGAATCAGTTTTGGCTTGAACAGGACGGGCATGTAGTGAAAAGCATTCAGCATATTGCACCGCACCAAGCCCCTTTTACGCTCACGCAGGTTAAATGGGTGGGGCGCGATTATGAATAAACAAATGCATAGATCTAAGAGTACATCGCGAACATTGAATGGATTAAATGTATTTACCAAGGTCATTCGCGGCTGTGCCCGAGTGGGAATTGCCGGGGTGGGTTTACTGGCGGCGCCGGTAGCGGTGGCTTCGGTTGCGCCTGCTAGTGTGGCAGCGGTGGCTCAAAGCCAAACAGGTGTGGAATTGCAAGTTAACCAGGCACTGCAATTGTCGTGGGACGAACCGGTGCGTTTACGCCGGGTGATTGAGCAAGTGGCGCAGCAACGGGACGCTTTAGATCAGGTAGACAGCCTACACTGGCATAGCGCACGCCTGGTTGATCAAAACGGAAATGAGGCATTGCATGCGGAACAACAGCGCATTGCGCAACAACTCACAGAACTTGCACGCTATTGGCGTGAAAAAAATAATAGCGCACATGTGGCACTTGCCGAGAACCTAGCAACTCAGGTGCGTGAATGGCAACTGGCGTATCAGCCATTTCGGGCGATTGATTTTGAACGCTCACGCCAGCATATCGATGCGAACCCGCTCCTTTACCCTGGTCAATACCGCTTGTTAGTAAATAACCGGCCGACCCAAGTGCCAGTGTATGGGGCGTCGGTAACCCAGTTCGTTGCGTTGCAGCCAGGACAGTCTGTGCGGGGTTACCTGAGTACCCCTGAGGTGCGTAGCCACTTATTGGAAGGCGGCGCTCGCGATCAGGCGGCCATTGTCGAGGTTGGTGGTAAACGCCGGCAGGTACCGACGGGGTATTATAATGCTAGCGGCGATGAATTGATGCCGGGCAACTTGCTGTGGGTGCCCCCCGCTAGCGGTTTTTTTGCAAGTGGCTTTGAGCACCTTGCAGATGATGTGCCTGGCTTACTACAACACTGGGTCGGCGATGCCACATGGGTAGAAGGCAGCTCAGCCACAGCTACCTCAACTGCGGATAGCCGCGCACATGTAGACGTTGAGCACTGGGAGCGGCAGAACCTGGCACCGCGGCGCAATTATTATGGTGGTACCGGCTTGATGCAAACCCACACCGCCCGCATGGCGCCGGAAGGTGAAACGGTGCTGATGTATGCGGATACCGATGAGTATCGCCGTTATACCGTGAGCATGCAGGTGTTACCTTGGTTGCAGGCAAGTGCTTTTTACACACGTTTCCCGAACCGACTGTATAGCAGTCGGCCTGAGTTTAGTGGCAGCAACATTCTTACTGACAAGGGTTTCGATGTGAAATTTCGCGTCTGGCAAGAGTCGTTCTGGATACCTGAGATCCATGTTGGTTTGCAGGACTTCGCTGGTACTGGATTGTTTGACGGCGAATATATAGTGGCGTCAAAACGTTATGGAGCCTTTGACTTTACTGCAGGCATCGGGTTTGGTCGGCTGGGGTCACGAGGACAGCTGAGTAATCCTTTTTGTGAAATCAGTGATGAATTCTGTAACCGTCCAAGAGGCTTTTCTGGTAGCGGTAGTCAACTCGAGTTTGATCAGTACTTTAGGGGGCCAGCATCGTTTTTTGGTGGCGTTGAATACCAGACACCTTGGGATCCGCTGCGGATTATGCTTGAGTATGACGGTAACGATTATTCTCAAGACCGCGCTGGCGTGCCAATTGACGGCAGCACGCCCTGGAATTTTGGGGTGAGCTACCAGGTCGCTGACTGGTTAGACACAAGTGTGAGCTATGAGCGTGGCGATACCTTGATGTTTAATGTGGTGCTGCGGACCAACCTAAATACCTTGAGTCAGGTGCGGGTAGACAGACCACGGGTTGAGCCGCAGCAGCAGAGCGTCGACTCAGTGGACGACGTGAACTGGAATAGACTGGCCCACCGAGTGTCAGACGCGCGCACCATTGCAGGACCGCGCTTCAATATGCCAGACGACGATACGGTGCGGGTGGTAGGCCACCCATGGCGTTATCGTGACCAGGACGAGGCGATTGATCGTACCAGTCGGATTCTGGCGGACAGCCTGCCTGAAACGGTCAAAACCTATGAGTTTGAGACCTTGTCTGCGTATCAGCCGGTGGTGTTAACCTCGGTAGATGCTGATGCCTTTAAGCGTCGGGTGCGCAATGAAGACCCGGGTAAGGGGGTTGATGACACCGCAGAGCTGTTTGAACGTTCGTCACCTGCGTTTGATTACGAGCCGCAGGCATGGTTATACGACTACCCGCGTTCGCGGCGAATTGGTTATGGCTTAAAGCCGTTTTTTAACCAAGACTTTGGCGGCCCTGAAGCCTTCCACTTCTATCAACTTGGGGTGAAGGCGTTTACGTCTGCGTGGGTGGCTCAAGATCTGCACTTCTTTGGTGAGGTAGGGATTAACCTGAAAAACAACTATGACCGGTTTAACTTTAAACGTGACCCCTTTGATTTGCCGCTGCCGCGGGTGCGTTCTGATTTCCGTTTGCATGCTGATAATGATGTATGGCTGGACAGTGCGCAGTTAACATACTTTAAGCGCCTTTCAGAGAACGTTTATGGCATGGCTTACGGCGGTTATCTAGAGCGTTTCTTTAGTGGTGTCGGTGGTGAAGTACTGTACCGCGAAGTCGATAACGCCTGGGCGTTTGGTATGAACCTGAACCGTGTTCGCCAGCGTGATTATGAAGGTTGGTTGGGTCACGAGTCGTATGAAACCACCACCGGGCACGCCAGCGTGTATTACCAGATGCCATGGCTAAAAGACTCGCTTCTACGTCTTGATTTCGGGCGCTTCCTCGCTGGTGATGACGGCGTTGGCATTACCTTTGCCCGTCGCTTTGAATCTGGGGTGTCGGTCACTGCCTACGCAAGCTTCACCAACGTAAGTAGTGAAGATTATGGTGAAGGTAGCTTTACCCATGGCTTCAGCATATCGGTACCCTTTGACTTAATTGGGGTACGCCCAACTCGCCAGCGCATCGGTATGAGCTGGTCGCCCATGTCACGGGACGGTGGACAACCACTTTGGCGCCGGTATGATTTGTACGGCGTAACTGATGATCGCAACCCGTTCTGGAGCCGTTAAATTCAAGATGACAAGAAGGGCACATTTTGTGCCCTTTTTTCTTATATTTGTTCCTTCATGTAAATGTTACACATTCTGTTACAATTTCTATACAACTAGCTAATCCCCCTACACCCCCCAAGGTGTAAAGACTCTCGTTAACCGTTCTATTGCTTCGTACTTTCTATCTAACCCACACGGATGACTTGTTGTTAATTTTATGTAACTTTATCGGTGGCTCTGCCAATGGCTTCGTTTAGCTTGATCGGGAAGAGCGCTGTAACAACAACTTATTAAAAGGACAATAAAAATGGCTCATAAGCAATCCGTTGTGCCGAAACTCAGTATTGTAGCGGCTTGTGTTGCTTCTGCTGTATCGTTTGGTGCGGTAGCGAGTAACTTTACGTCGCAACCAGTTGAGGTGCGGGTGCACCAGATGGCTGGCGACAAGTTAGTCAACAAAGACCTGGGTAACGAAGTTAAGCAACAGTTCCCTACCTATTATATCGTTCAGCTGGAAAGCCCGTCAGTGATTATGGCGGCTGGCGAACTTCCAGGTACACTGCGCTCAGAGCAGCAAGCGGGTAACCGTTTGAACCTGCAATCGGCAAGTGCGCAAACGTATCAGGCTCAGTTACATAATGAGCAACAAGGTTTCATTAGCGCTTTGCAGTCGCGTTTTAACAACGTGCAAGTGGAGCGTAGCTTACAGGTCGCGATGAACGGCCTGATCGTTGCCTTTGAAGGTGACGTTGATTACCGTGCACAGCTGGCAGCGATGCCTGGCGTGAAAGCGGTATTTGAACATGAAATGTACCATGCCAGCATGGACGCTTCATTAGAGCTGATCAATCAGCCTGAAGCTGCCGCTATGCTAGGCGCTGCTGATCGCGCTGGTGAAGGCGTCAAAGTTGCGGTGATCGACGGTGGTATCCGCCCTGAGAACCCAATGTTTGCATCTAATGGCCATGTGCGTCCGTCTGATCTACCAGGCGACGATTACTGTGCGACCATTGATATGTCGTTCTGTAATGACAAATTGGTACTAGCCCGTTATTACACCCCAACGTTTGCGGTTCACCCAAGTGAATATATCAGCCCGTTGGATTTAGGCGGTCATGGTACGCACGTTGCGGGTACTGCAGTGGGTAACTCTGTAGTGACCAACTACGGTGGCGCTGAAGTGACTGTGTCTGGTGTTGCACCTGGTGCAAGCCTGATGGTGTACAAAGCACTATTCCGCACCCCTACCAGCCCAGGTGGCGGTAGTAACATCATGCTGGTTGGCGCACTTGAAGATGCGATCGCTGACGGCGCTGACATCGTCAACAACTCGTGGGGCGGTGGCGGCGGCGCTAACCCTGCAAGCAGCCCATACACGCCTATTTTTGCAGCGGCAGAAGAAGCGGGTGTATTGATGGTCACAGCAGCGGGTAACGACGGCTTTAACGGCATCGGTTGTCCTGCATGTGCGGAGCCTGGTATTGCGGTAGCAAGCACGCAAACCGGTCGTATCTTTGCGAACCCGGTTGACGCGGCAGGCCTTGAAGGCATCGTATCGCAACCAGGTAATGGTGACTTCGAAATTACTGAATCTATTACTGGTCCATTAATGCCAGTCATGCAAATCGACGAAGCCAATGCGTTCGCTTGTGAGCCATTAGAAGCGGGTTCGCTGGAAGGTCATATTGCCATGGTAAGCCGTGGTGTTTGTGCCTTTGGTGACAAAGCGGACAACGTTCAGGCAGCTGGTGCGATTGGTATGATTCTTTGGAACGACCAGCCGGGCACGATTCTTATGTCGATGCCAGACGCTACGTTACCAAGTGTGTCAATCACTGAGGCTGATGGTGTGGCCATTCTGGAAGCGCTGGCAGCAGCTGGTGGTGAAGGCACGGGTACCATTAACCCAACGTCAGCGATTATTCTTGAAGACAACGTGGACATGATCTCTTCGTTCAGTTCACGTGGCCCGAACGGTGATAGCTCATTCCTGAAACCTGACATGGCAGCACCTGGTAGCGACATTCTGTCTGCTTACTCGCCAGACTCTGCTGGAGACTTCAACGCGATTTCTGGTACCAGTATGGCGAGCCCACACGTGGCTGGTGCTGCTGCGCTGTTGTTACAACAGAACCCTGGCCTGAACGCCCGTGAACTGAAGTCTATGTTGATGTCATCAACCACCAATACGGTAGTCGATGCTGCTGGCGAACCTGCGAGCCCGTTTGACCGTGGTGCTGGACGTTTAGACGTTGCAGCCGCACTTGAAACTGCGATTACTTTTGACGGACCGTCCATTAACTCAAACGCTTGTATGGTGTCTTGTACCTTTAACCGTACAGTAACTAACCAAATGCCAGCAGCTGGCACATGGCGCGGTACAGTAAGCTTCATGCACGGTGACGTGTATAGCGAACTGAGCAGCGACACAGTTGAGCTGGACGCGAATGGCGAAGCAAGCTTCAGCCTGATGGTTGATGTAAGCTTTGCTGAGCCAGGCTGGAAGTTTGGTGAAGTGGTGTGGACTGACACCTCTGGTCAATTCGCTGATGCGCGTATGCCGATTGTGGTGAATGCGGGTCGCAGTGATGACACCCAGGTTAACCAAGTGACTGTGGTGACTGATGCTGCCCTTGGTGAGCCAATGACGCTGCAGGCGCGTGCTGGCGATTCTGGTGCGACTCAAGCAATCAGCTATACCGTGCATGTTCCAGACGGCACTACGCTGGATACTGACTCGATTATGATGGACAGCAACCGAGCCGAGCAGTTCGGCTTCAGTGTTGCGCAGAACGAGCGTAGCTTTAGTTGGGCTGGTAATATCAACGACGTCGAGCCTACGGTGACTATGGGCCCTGCTGGCGGTGCATTCCCGTTCGCTGGCCTGAGCCTGACGGATCTTCCGTTGGAGTCACCTGAGATCGCATGTCCAGGTGTTTGTGATGAGATTACTGTGTCTCTGCCTGTTAGCCAGTTTGGCGGCCTGATCCACAATGGTGTACCGGTGAATGACCTGTACTTCAGTGAAAACGGTCTGACTACTGCTGATAATTCATTCATGTTTAGCTTCATGACGCATGAATTGCCAGGCACTACGTTGCCGAACAACGTGATTGCACCTTTCTGGGGTGATTTCGAATTCGGTGATGAGCTAGACGCACGCATCATCTACAACATCATTAACGATGGTACCAACGACTGGTTGGTCATTGAATGGAACAATGTTGCACCTTGGAATCAACCTGAGGCGGCGCGTTACAGCTTCGCGCAGTGGATGAAACTTGGTACCGATGAAATCTACTTCAACTACATCGACATTCCGAACATGTTCCCGGCTACTATTGGTATCGAGAACAACGACGGAACGGTAGGTGCCACTTACTTCCGTAACGGCGCTGGCACTTACCCAAGTGAAGGTACTGCACTGCGTGCTGGTATCGTCCCGGGTGACACTGCGTATGTTGAGTTCACGTATGACGTGGTGGCTAACTACTTCGGTCGTGCGCAAGACGCATCTCTTGAAGTTAGCCACAACAGCGAACTGGACATCAACATGAATGGCCTGTTCACTACGTCGATGGATAGCTTGACGCGTGCAGTGCTGGATGGCAACGGTGGACGTTATGAGTCTGTGCAGCCGCTTGATATCGCAGCTGAAGGTGAGGTAACAGTTGAAATCGTTGAGCAACCTGAAAACGGTACTGTTGCAGCGGTCACCAACAACGAAGAAGACGGCTTCATGTTCACGTACACGCCAGTTGTTGGCACCGTGGGTGCTGAAACCTTTACTTATCGTGTGGTTGACGAAGAAGGTAACACCACCAACACAGCGACTGTAACAGTGAATGTTGTTAACAGTGCGCCAGTTGCGGTTGCATCTTCGCCTAACCGTGTTGACGGTAATACACAGGTGACTCTGAACGCGAGCGAAAGCTCTGATGCGGACGGTGATTCACTGACGTACAGCTGGGTGCAGACCTCTGGTCCTGACGCTGCCTTGTCTGATGCGAGTAGCGCCTCACCAACGTTCACAGCACCTAACGAGAACGCTTCTGTGAGCTTTGAAGTGACTGTGTCTGATGGCCTTGCGTCAAGCACTGCGTCAACCACTGTTGCGATTGAGCGTCAATCAAGCGGTAAAAGCTGGTACGAAGGTAACTTCGGTGCCATGCTGGCACTGTTAGGTTTACCTTTAGTTTGGTTACGTCGCCGTAGCCTGAAGCTGAAGCGTTAAGCTGTTGAATAAAGCTTTTAACTAAGCTGTAATAACAAGGGGCCTGCGGGCCCCTTTTTGCTGGCGGGGCGGTTTGGCCCTGCCTGACGTGTTGCGATGTTGAATGGTAGGTCAGGCTGCGCCTGACGTTACGCGATGTTGAATGGTAGGTCAGGCTGCGCCTGACGTGATGCGATGTTGAATGTAGGTCAGGCTGCGCCTGACGTTAACCATAGCTCGGCGTCAGGCGGGGCCGGACCAAAAAAACGCACAATGGTTTAATGTAACGCACGGCCAGACCTACAAAAGGGATAATAATGAAAACGAAACTGACAATTTTAAGCGCGATGATCATGACTTTCGGGCTTGCTGCTTGCAGCGATAACAACGATGAACAGGGTGATATCGACGCACCGCGCTATTCAGCTGAATACGCAGACGATGCAGCCGAGCGCGAACAAGAAGCGATTGAACAAGGCGAATCCGCTGAACTCAGCCGCGATGAACTCGTCGCAGGTTTACAAAGCGGTGAGATTAACCTGGAAACACTCAACGCTGGCTACAGCGCCGACACGTTACTTGGCATGATCCGCCAGGAGTTGCGCCCCGCTCGTGCGAGCTCCCCGGAACAGTGCAAGGTCATCGCCGTGGGGTCAAAACCCTGTGGAGGCCCGGAGCGCTATATGATGTACTCCACAGAAACCACCGACGAAGACGCATTGCGCGCGCTGGTGCGTGGCTATAACGCAATGCGCAAACGTGACAATGAACGTGATGGTATGGTCTCCGATTGTCAGGTGGTGCCAAAACCGGCTGTGGTGCTGCAAAATGGCATGTGTCGTTTAACTGAAATGGCTGAATACTAAACCACGCGGAGGAATCGTCGTGACTACACCAAGCCGGGGCATTGGGGTACTGGATACCCCAGAAGAGGTTGCAGGCAGTGACTTTATTGAAGTCTATGACAATGCACTAAGCGCCGACTTATGTGCACGCCTGCGCGATATGTTCAAGCAAGAAGACCTTGCTAAGCCTGGGGTGACCGGGCATGGGGTCGATACCAGCAAGAAAATCAGTCGCGATATTATGCTTAATCATCACCCTCAACTGGCCGGCTTGCTCGAGGAAGTTACCGAAGCGACCCGCCACCACCTGGTGAAGTATTTCGCGAAGTATCATTTTGTGTTGATTGCGCCGCTGGCACTGAAGGTACGCGGCAGCGACGGTCAGCCAGTTGATTTAACCCATGAAAACTACGCGCAGTATGGCAAAGGAAAAGAAGAGTCCTTTATGCGTGCACTGTATCGCTTGGGCCAGATTCAGGCGCAGCATTATGCGCAAGGCGTGGGCAATTACAATTACTGGCATTGTGAGGTGTTCCCACAAAAGGTGGGCACCGAGGCATTGCACCGCTCGTTGTTGTTTATGTTTTATTTAAATGATGTCGACGAGGGTGGCGAGACAGACTTTTATTACCAGAATAAACGGGTTCAGCCGCGAGAGGGGCGGATGGTGGTTGCGCCTGCGTATTTCACCCACACCCACCGCGGACGCACCCCGCAGTCTAACGACAAATATATTTTGACCAGTTGGGTGTTGTTGAACCAGGGCCAGCAGTTGTTTGGGTGATGGGTGGTGTAGGTCAGGCTGCGCCTGACGTTTATCATCACTTGGCGTCAGGCGCAGACTGACCTTCGCATGACGTTAACCATTATCTGACGGCAGGCCGAGCCTGCCCTACGAAAAATACAAATTATGCCTAAATTTCTGAATTTTCTTGCGCGTGAATGGCAGTTCCTGGCCTTCGCCGCTGGGCTGCTGTTCATCTGGGTGCTGCAGCCGATGTGGCTGGCCTTTGAGCGTCCGCTGATTGATGCCGGGCAATGGTGGCGGCTTTTCACTGGGCAATACCTGCACCTGAGTCTTGGCCATTTGCTCGGTAACCTGGGTGGGCTTGGCATAGCCTGGCTGCTATTTGCGGATCACTGGCGTGGCTGGCGCTTTGCGGTGGTCGCGGCGGTTTGTGTGTTGGGCTCGAACCTCGGGATGTGGCTGCTGCACCCATATATTGAATACTACGTAGGCTTTTCCGGTGCGTTGTATGGCTTGATTGCCTTTGGCGCGCTGAATGACTGGCTGCAGGGGATCCGTTTCGGGATGGCGATTAGTATCGCGCTGGTGCTTAAGGTGAGTTACGAGTACTTCATTGCGCCGCTGCCTTTTTGGGGTTCCAGTGCAGATTCGCTGCTGGCAGTGGAAGCACACTTTTTTGGTGCGCTGAGCGGTCTGCTGATGGTGTTGCTGCTGATTGGTTGGCGTAGGGCCTGTAGGTCAGGCGGAGCCTGACGTTAACCATAGCTCAGCGTCAGGCGGAGCCTGACCTACGAAGCGTTAACCATTGTGCGGCGTCAGGCGGAGCCTGACCTACGAGCTTTAGCGGGCGTTGCCGGCGATACAGCGGCCATTTTCGAATTGGATCTCAGGTTGGGGGGTGACTTCGCAGGTGCTCATCATTTGTTGTGCGCTTTTGATGAATGCGTCAAGCTGATTGTAGCGACGTACTTTCTCATGCAATTCGTCGATGTCATCGTCACTCATGTCTTTTTGTGAATACACCATATAGCTTTCAGGGCCGCCACATGGCTTATGGCCATAGGGGATCATTGCGCATTGGCCGCGCTCATCGGCTTCGGTGCGCTGTAATAGTTCACGCAGCTCCTGTTGCAACTCCACGTGTTCCTGAGTGTGGGTGCGTACAGTGCGCGGGTCGTCGATATCCCCGAGCTCTTCGATGTTGCTTGCATATAAATCACGATATCCATTGGTTGCCGATGCGGGCTGGCGCTCAGGCGCACGTGCGGGGTCGATGCCGTCACTGGAACCCTCTTCGCTGACATTCTCATCTTCATGTAACGCCTGCTGCCGAGCTTCACGCTCGGTAGCAGGTGCTTGTTGAGTTGGTTCAGTGGGGTCGCCGCGTTGATCGTCCGGGTCGCTGCAGGCACTGAGGCTTAACGCCGCGGCTAAGGCAAAAAATAGACAAGTTTTTTTCATGATAAATCCTTGTGTTATCGCTTGTTGAGCATCCAATGGTGACTTGAAACTATCGGCTTGGTATCGAGCCTTGCTTATAAGCGTAGGACAATTTTAGAAATTTGCATGTAGGTCAGGCTGCGCCTGACGTTAGCCATTGTGCGTTTTTGTAGGTCAGGCGCCGCCTGACGTTAGCCATAGCTCAGCGTCAGGCGGAGCCTGACCTACGATTTACGCATCACGATGGCGGTTTCTTTGTCTTGGGCGGGGGGAATGGGGGGGTAATAATGCGGGCGTCGGCCGATGTCTTTGAAACCAAATTTACGATACAGGGCTAACGCGCTGTGATTATGTTCGCGAACTTCAAGGAAAATGGGGTAGGCAATGGCGTTGTTTTCAGGCGGCACCGGGCCATGGCTGGCAAAATCAATCAGGTCTTTTAGCAGTATGGCGCCATAGCCTTTGCCTTGAGCTTGTGGGTGGACCGCAATGTTCATCAGCGTGAGTTCGCCAGCGACCAGGTGGCAGATGGTGAAACCCACGACCTCGCCATCGACCCATAAGGCGCGAGTGCGGTATAGCTTGCCTTCGCAACCGGTGAAGGCGGCCCGCGACCAGGGCGCACCATGGGCAGCGCATTCGAGAAGATAAAACTGAGGGTCGTGCACATCAAATGGGGCGATTAGTTGGCTCATAGCGGTCTGGTAGTTGCTTTACGGGTAAGGTTGTCAGGTTTTAGCTGCTTTAAGATGAGACTTTAGCAAGCCCCAAAGCGCCTTCTTTTCAGCGCTGCTGAGCTGATTTTTCCCATATGGTTTGGTATTAACAGCCTGAGTTGAAGCACTGACCTGCACCGGCTTTGATTGGCAGTATGCCGCGAGATCGCGTAACCAATCGTAGGATTCAACCGGGATAGTCTGGCTAAACTCTAGAACCCAGGGGCCGAGATTGTAATAGGTGGCTGAATCGACGGCAGGCTGAGTTGGCTCGCTGGTGGTGTCGGCTATTTCGTCTGGTTTTTGAACCTGGGGATCTTGCTTCGCTTTCGAGGTCTTGGCTGTAGCGGTTGCATTGGTAGCTGGCGCCGAGCTTGGGGTCAGCACTGCTGGCTCGTGGGTATACACCGGCACGCCAATAGCTTCAAGGCATTTGAGTTGTTGTGAGGTCCACTGGGTCATGATGCTGAAAGACTTAAGTTGCAACGGATGTTGCGAGTTTAGCATGGAAAAGCTGGCAGGGGTGGAGGGATTCGAACCCCCAACCGTCGGTTTTGGAGACCGCTGTTCTACCAATTGGAACTACACCCCTGCCGATTGGTGTGGAGCATTATACTGAGCTGCCCCGGTCAGGCAAGTGAAATGTTGGTTTTACGGTTTGATTGGTGATTTGTTGTGCGGTTTGTGGGTGGGGCTGGCATGTTTTGTAGGTCAGGCTGCGCCTGACGTTGGGTTCTGCAGTGCGTCATCACTGCGTGACGCGGACGCAGCCTGAACTACGGTAGCACCCGCCAATGGTGGTAGGCGGCGCGGGAGCGCAGGTCGTGGCGGATTTCTTTTTCGTAGGCGGGTTTGAGGTGGGTAATCCAGATTTTGCGTGGTTGCTCCGCCAGGCCATCGAGGGTTTTCTCAATCAGTGAGGGGGTCATGTGTTTAGATTGCATTGCAATGTCGAGCTTACTGTCTGGGAAGGCGCACTCAATCATCAGGGTGTCAATATGACCTAACCGGTTCAGCTCATCGACCACCACGTCGCTGTGGGTGGTGTCTGCAGCAAAAACAAAGTGGCTGTGCTGCGCTTTGCGCACCGCATGGCTGGTGCCAATGTCTTTCACGCTAAAGCCCACCGTCGGCACCGTATGTTCGACAAAAAACGGCGTGACCTCATATCCATGCAGCTGAAAGCTTTGCCACGGCTGCACGTTGACGAATTCGAGAATCGGCGCTTCGGCACTGGGTAGCTGGGTAAAGTCAGGCCAGATTTGGTAGTTAAAAATACAATCTTGCAGGACTTCGATGGTCTCTGGTAACGCATGCACCCGCACGGGGCGCTCAACGTGGTCAAACATATTGGCAAGGAAGCCCGGCAGGTCACTGATATGATCCATATGCGAATGGGTTAGCAGTATATCGGTGATTTTACGTTGTTCGTCCAGGGTCAGCTTACTCAGCCCGGAGCCAGCGTCGATAAGCACATGGTCACCGAGGCGCAAACAGGTGGTTCCGGTATTGCGAATGTTGCCGCTGACGCCGCCGCTACAACCTAGAATATCGATGTCCATGGGCTCCAGCCGTTATGTTATGTAAAGTTAATTAAGAGTATGACCCAAGATGCGCGCGGTTACCACCTAGGCCGCACGCAGCTTGAGTCACTGCCGTTAATTCACAATCATCTGTTCAATTTGCTGTGGCCGCGGAGCGCCTTGCACCTGCTGCACGACACCGTTACGGTCTTTATAATAAGTTACCGGGGTCGCGCTGAGGTTGAGCCCGCGCATCATCTCATGGTGTTCCCGCAACGCACGTTGGCCGCTGCGCATGGCAGTGCCCTGCATCACGATACCGCCGTCATCGATGGTGTCCATATGTTCAAGCAGTTGCGCCATCGGGTCGTCAGACCCCATGATGGTGGCGGCAATCGCCGGGCTCGCTTCACGAATAATCCCAACCATAATATGACGCACCTGAATTTGGCCGGCGTCTACATAGGGTTGCATTGCTTCGTGCATGCGGCGACAGAAAGGGCAGAAGGGGTCAGTAAAGGTATACACGATATTCTCAGCGTTCTCGTCGCCTTCGATAAACCAATTGGCCTGCTCGATGATGTCCCAGGCCTCGCCGTAGCGTGGCTCTTCAATTAAGCGACGAATATGCTCAGCGCCGATGTCCTGGCCTGAGCTATTGAGCATGTTGCCCACTACCGCATGTTCACCGTCGGCGGTGACATACACGGCCACACCCTGGCCCTGATACTCCCCCACATAACCGGTTAACCCGCCTGGCGCGTCAAAGTTGCCGACAAAGTTCACGCCCTGGTCTGCAATGATTTGCACCGGCGCTGGCAGCTCATCTTCAGCTTTCGCACCGCAGGCAGCTAACATCAGTGGCGCGGATAACGCCATTACGAGAGAAGGGGAAAATAGTCGGTTTATGGCCATTGCAGGCACTCCTTATAATTTTATATGCGTGGCTAGCTTAGCATAAGCTTGGTCAAGCTAGCATCGCAGTTGGGGATTAAATGAATGTGAAATGAGTAACAATATTGTGACAGTTGTGGCGCGCTGATTTTAGGTTAGAGTTTAGGCCCGCTGATCTGTATAATTCGGCCTCATTAAACAGGTACTTTCCCCATTAAGTACACATTCAAGTACAGAATCTAGGTTTCCATTAATGACAGACTCGAGAATTTCCAAAGAAGTAGCGGTGCGCAGAACCTTCGCTATTATCTCGCACCCTGATGCTGGTAAGACAACGATCACTGAGAAAGTGTTGTTGCACGGCCATAAACTGCAAAAAGCAGGGACGGTGAAAGGCAAAAAGTCGGGGCAGCATGCGAAGTCTGACTGGATGGAGATGGAGAAAGAGCGGGGCATCTCGGTGACGACCTCGGTGATGCAGTTCCCGTATCGCGATGAATTGGTTAATTTACTGGACACCCCAGGTCACGAAGATTTCTCGGAAGACACTTACCGTACGCTGACCGCAGTGGATTCCTGCCTGATGGTGATTGACGCGGCGAAAGGTGTTGAGGACCGTACCATTAAGTTGATGGAAGTCACTCGCCTGCGCGACACACCAATTATTACCTTTATGAACAAGCTTGACCGCGATACCCGCGACTCATTTGAGTTGCTGGACGAGGTTGAGGACGTACTGAAAATTATGTGCGCGCCTATTACCTGGCCGATTGGTTCGGGTAAGAACTTTAAGGGTGTGTATCACCTGGCTCGCGATGAAACCATTCTGTACAAAACCGGCCAGGGCCACCGCATTCAGGAACTGGATGTGATTAAAGGCCTTGATAACCCTGAACTGGATGCGCGAATTGGGGTATGGGCTGAAGAGTTGCGTGAGCAGATTGCGCTGGTGCGTGCGGCGTCAAATGAATTTGATTTAGAGATGTTTTTGGCAGGTGAGCTGACCCCGGTGTTCTTTGGTACCGCGTTGGGTAACTTTGGTGTTGACCATATGCTGGATGGCCTGGTGGACTGGGCTCCGACGCCTTTACCGCGTCAGTCTGATACCGGTGGGGTGATTGAAGCCACCAACCCTGATTTTTCAGGTTTTGTATTTAAAATTCAGGCCAATATGGACCCGAAACACCGTGACCGCGTGGCCTTTATGCGTATTGTCTCGGGTAAGTATGAGAAAGGCATGAAAATGAAGCATGTGCGCCTGGGTAAAGAGGTGCGTATTGCGGATGCATTGACCTTTTTAGCTGGTGACCGGTCCCATGTGGAAGAAGCCTACCCTGGCGACATTATTGGTTTGCATAACCATGGCACGATTCAAATTGGTGATACCTTTACCGCGGGCGCTGAGTTTAAGTTTGCCGGTATTCCGAACTTTGCGCCGGAGCTGTTCCGCCGGATTCGTTTGCGCGATCCGTTGAAGCAAAAGCAGTTGCTTAAAGGCTTGGTGCAGCTTTCAGAAGAGGGTGCGGTGCAGGTGTTCCGCCCGCTGGTGAGCAACGATTTGATTGTCGGCGCGGTGGGTGTACTGCAGTTTGATGTGGTGGT
>JAFIFH010000030.1 GCA_020832105.1 Idiomarina sp. | reverse complement strand
GGCCGCCTGGGGGGGCCGGTGCTTTGTGAGCTGTTAAAACAGACAATGTGAATTTTTTTTTTATTGGTCGTCGGTCCGGGGGCGCCTTAGTTTAATCTTTTCTGTGCGGCCGGCGCAGCCTGACCTACGTGCGGTTCGAGCATTGTGCGGCGTCACCACTGCGTGTCGCGGAAGTAGCCTGACCTACGAGCCTAAAAAGCTACCCAACACGAAACCAGCACTGACTAACAGCATGCTGAATGTGCCTAATACACCGATGGTGCGATAAATACTCACACCTATGGTTTTGGTTAAGCCGATCGCATGGAAGATACGTGCAATAAACAATAAGCCACCCATCGCAAACAGCAGCAATTCAGAGGCACCATTCACTTCCATCAGGCCCAATAAAATCAGCCCCAGCGGCACATACTCCGAAAAATTGCCATGCACACGCACCGCAGCTTTCAGCGGCAGGCTTTCACCAGTGCCGATACCAACCCGCTCACGCCAGCGCAAACGAATAATCCGAATCGCTAAAACAATATACAGCAGCGTTAATAACGCTGCGAACAGGCTGGTTACCGGCAATGCGTTCATGATAAGACGCCCTTCAATTCATCTTTAATGTCGTTTACGTCCTTGGTGCCGTCAACCTTATGATACTTCACCACGTTTTGTTCAGCCAGGTTCTGGTAGTAACTTACCAAAGGCTCAGTCTGCTCGTGATAAACACTCAAGCGGTGACGCACCGTCTCTTCTTTGTCGTCTTTACGCACAATCAAATCGTCGCCGGTAACATCGTCCTTACCGTCTTCCTTCGGTGGATTGAAGGTCACATGGTAAACACGCCCAGACCCTGGATGCACACGACGGCCAGCCATACGCTCAACTATCACTTCGTCGGGTACGTCAAACTCAAGCACGTAATCTATCTCAATCCCGGCTTCCTGCATCGCATCAGCCTGCGGAATCGTACGAGGAAAACCATCTAGCAGAAAACCATTCTTACAGTCTTCCTGGGCAACACGTTCCTGAACCAGGCCAATCATGATGTCGTCTGACACCAATTTGCCTTCATCCATTACCTGTTTCGCTTTTTTACCCAGCTCGGTGCCTTCTTTGATCGCCGCACGTAGCATGTCGCCAGTAGAAATTTGCGGGATATTAAAAGTGTTCATCAGAAATTGCGCTTGGGTGCCTTTACCAGCACCAGGTGCGCCAAGCAGAATGATCCGCATGTGGAGTCCTCAATGACTTAATTTTGAAATGTAATAAGAATGGGACAAACTTTACCTCTCAGGCCGAAAAGATACAAGGCTCGCAATGCGAGCCTTGTACCATAGTCGTAGATCAGCTTATTTGTTGGTCAGTTCCAGCATCATCTGATTCAATTTGCGCACATAACTACCCGGATCTTTCAAACTACCCCGCTCCGCCAGCGTCGCCTGTTGCAGTAACAAGTCGGCCCAGTCAGCAAAGCGTGCTTCGTCCTGCTCTTCTGCGATGCGTTTAACCAACGCATGTTCAGGGTTCAGTTCAAAAATGTACTTAGTTTCAGGTACCTTCTGGCCAGCAGCTTCCATCAGCTTGGCCATTTGCGTGCTCATATCGTTCTCATCGGTCACAATACAGGCGGGTGAGTCCGTTAAGCGATGCGTTGCACGCACGCTTTTCACCTGGTCACCTAACGCAGTGGTGAAACGCTCAACAGTGCCAGCAAAGGCTTTTTCTGTCTCTTCATGCGCTTTCTTCACCTCTTCATCGTCCATATCGCCAAGGTCTAAATCACCGCGGGTCACTGAATGGAACTGCTTTTCGCTGTACTCGTTAAGATGGCTCATCAACCACTCATCGATGCGATCAAACATCAGCACAACTTCGATGCCTTTCTTGCGGAAGATTTCCAACGCAGGGTTGTTCTTCGCCGCTTCGTAGCTGTCTGCCACGATGTAATAGATCTTGTCCTGGTTGTCCTGCATCCGGCTGATGTAGTCGTCCAGTGACACCCGTTGCTTGTCACTATCTTCATGTGTGGTAGCAAAGCGCAGCAGCGACGCCACTTTTTCAGCATTCCCCTGATCTTCCGCTGGCCCTTCTTTTAGCACCTGACCAAAGTTATCCCAAAACTCGCTGTACTTGTCAGCGTCGTTCTTCGCCAGCTTCGACAACATGCTCAGCACTTTCTTGGTACTTGCCTGGCGCATTGAACGGGAAATACGGTTGTCCTGCAAAATCTCCCGCGACACGTTCAGCGGCAGATCATTTGAGTCGATCAGGCCTTTCACGAAGCGCAGGTAAGTCGGCATGAACTGCTCGGCGTCATCCATAATGAACACACGCTGAACATAGAGTTTGATGCCTTTCTGGCTATCACGATTCCACAGATCCCACGGCGCGCGCTTTGGAATATACAGCAAGCTGGTGTATTCGCTTTTGCCTTCAACCTTGTTGTGGCTCCACAACAGTGGCTCGTCAAAGTCATGCGCCACAGTTTTATAAAACTCTTTATACTCTTCGTCGCTAATATCGCTTTTTTCGCGTGTCCACAGTGCCTGGCCTGAGTTGATGGTTTCCCATTCACCAGGCTTGGCTTCGACTTTCTCACCGTCCGGGCCTTCGCTTTCTTCAGTCGGTGCTTTCCACATCTGTACCGGAATGCTGAGGTGATCAGAATAGGTATTGATGATTTGGCGCAGCTTCCAGTCGTCGGCATATTCTGTAGCGTCATCTTTGAGATGCAGAATAATGTCAGTACCACGGGTGGTTTTTTCGATATCTGCGACAGTGAATTCGCCGTCGCCCGCTGATTTCCACTCAACCCCATGGCTCGTGTCTGCACCCGCCGCGCGAGTGCGCACGGTGACGTTGTCAGCGATGATAAACGATGAATAGAAACCAACACCAAATTGGCCAATCAATTTTGAGTCTTTGCTTTGGTCGCCAGACAGCTGGCTGATGAATTCTTTGGTGCCTGACTTAGCGATGGTACCCAGGTTGGTCATCACTTCGTCACGGGTCATACCAATACCATTGTCGCTGACAGTGATGGTTTTGGCATCTTTATCGACGCTCACGCGAACGCGTAAGTCTGGATCGTTCTCAAACAATGCGTTGTTTTCTAACGCTTTAAAACGCAGTTTATCAGCCGCGTCAGAGGCGTTTGAAACCAGCTCACGGAGGAAGATTTCCTTGTTAGAGTACAATGAATGGATCATCAGATGAAGCAACTGCTTCACCTCGGTTTGAAAGCCATGCTTTTCAGCCTGGGTGGTATCAGACATTGGTGTTCTCCCAACTTACTTCAAATAAACGCTAAAATTACGACGCACGCCATGTGCACCGTAAAAGCCACTACCTAGAAGATGGGGATACCCGTACAGAATTCAAGGATAAAAATACGATTTTCGAATGATCGTAGGTCAGGCTGCGCCTGACGCCGCGCGATGGTTAACGTCAGGCGGAGCCTGACCTACATAAACATCAAACCATGGTGGTGCGTCAGGCGCAGCCTGACCTACACCAGCTTACGGCCGGAAAACGCGTGGCTGAGGGTGGTGTGGTCGACGTATTCGAGCTCGCCGCCTACCGGCACACCGTGGGCGATACGCGACGCTTTAAGGCCGTGATGCCGCGCCAGGTCAGCAATATAATGTGCAGTGGCATCGCCTTCCACCGTTGGGTTGGTTGCCAGAATTACTTCTTCAATCTGACCACTTTTAAAGCGCACCGCCAGGCTATCCAGGCCAATATCACTCGGCCCGATACCATCCAGCGGAGACAAATGCCCCATCAACACAAAATACTGACCGTTATACTGCGACGTCTGCTCCACCGCAATCACATCCGCTGGTGATTCAACAATACACAGCAAGCCACTGTCCGCGCGCGTCTCATCATGACAAATATGGCAGCGGGAACCTTCAGTCAAGGTGCGACAGGTGTCGCAGCGCCCTACCCGCTCAACCGCATGGGCAAGGGCCTCAGCCAGGTTGGTGGCACCTTCACGCTGCCTTTCCAATAACTGAAAAGCCATCCGTTGAGCTGACTTTTGGCCAACTCCCGGGAGCACTTTAAGTGCGCGAATTAAATTCGCGATGGCAGGGCTAAACTGCATGTATTGACCCTTTAGCGTGACTTAAAATTAGAAAGGTAATTTCATTCCAGGAGGTAAACCCATACCGCCGGCCATACCCGCCATTTGTTCTTTGTTCGCTTCTTCAACCCGACGCACTGCGTCGTTGGTAGCTGCTGCGATTAAGTCTTCCAGCATTTCCTGCTCGTCTGCGTCACCCAGCAAGCTTGGGTCAATGGCTACGCGCTTAACGTTGTGGTTGCCATACATGGTCACTTTAACCATGCCAGCACCTGCTTCGCCAACCACTTCCATTTTCGCAAGGTCTTCCTGCATGCGCTGCATTTTTTCCTGCATTTGTTGGGCCTGTTTCATCATGTTGCCCATTCCGCCGCCTTTAAACATGCTATATCTCTCTTAATTATGTAGGAATGATACCCCCATTATACGTAGACAAGGGCAAGCTGACCAGTAGGTCAGGCTGCGCCTGACGCCGCGCTATGCTAAACGGCAGGCGGAGCCTGCCCTACGGCTCTACTTTGATGCTAGATTCGTCGATGCTGGCGTCGAAGCGTTGTAATAAGCTTTGTACAATGGGGTCGGTTTTAATTTGTTGCATGGCATTGTCGGCTCGATAGCTGTCAATCGCCTGCTGAATAAGCAAAGGCGTCATCTGTGGCGCGCCATACTCAAGCGTTAAACCGGCATCGCCAACCAATTGGCGAATCAGGCTCTCAAGCTCATTCAGCACTTGTGGTGAACACAATACCCGTTGCTGCTCGTCCACCGTTAATTTATAACCGGAATCATGACGATTAAAGTTTGAATTCAATAGGATCTGACGTAAGCGGCCGGTGGCTTTGAGGTTATCCACCGAGGCACTCCACTTATCAATTTCCGCAGCAAAGCGGGTCTCAACGGTTAGCGGGGCTTTTTTTTTTGCCAGCAACTGCTCTCGGGTTGCCATTAATCGCTCTAAGCTGGCCTCAGTAGAGCCCGCTGGTGCTGGTTGATGTTGCTGTGCAGCCACTTGCGTAGGGTTGGCATCAGCCGCTGCATCAGCACGAAAGCCGTCATGCTGCTGCCCGGCCTGATACATAATCGAATCTTGCTCCTGAGCCAACGCCGCCTGTTCCTCAGGGCTGATAAAGTCATCGTCCGGCTCATAGGCGTGGTAGCGATCATCTGGCTCGTCGGCTACGTTCGCAGCATCGCCTGTATGTTGTTCACTACCGGTCGCTGATGCGACAGGCGACGGGTCGCTCGCCTCATCCGGCTGCGCTGCTCGCTGATGGTCCCCGGTCTGTTCAGCCGCTTGTACGGGAGCTGGCTGCTCATGGCTCGTTACAGCGTGTTCTTTAGGCACTGAAGGCTCGGTACTCACAGCGACCGGTTCGGAACTAGCAACCTGTTCAGTTTTCGCGGTGGCCTGCTCGGCACTAGTAACCCTTTCAGTTTTCGCGGTGGCCTGCTCGGCACCAGTAACCTGTTCAGTTTTCGCGGTGGCCTGCTCGGCACCAGTTGACGGTTGCTCAGTCGTCACTGCCATGTCTTGGGGGCGAAACGCTAACAAGCGCAACAAGGTCATTTCTACCGCGCTATAACTATCCAGCGCGTGAGGTAACTCGCGACGCCCTTCTAACACTAACCTATAGAGCACCTGCACCAACTCTGGTGGCAAGCGCTTGGCGAGCGCTTGCAGTGCGTCCATATCTTTAAAAATATCCGTATCTGCAAAATCAGCGCTCACCTGTAATAAGGCGATCTGATGCAACGCATTTTGTAATTCAGGAAGTACCGCAGCAATGTCGGCGACTTTGTCCTGCATCGCGCGCAGGCATTCAAGCGTCGCCACCGCGTCACCAGACACCGCGAGGTCTAGCAACTCAACAATCTGGCGCCCTTCGATATGGCCTAGCATATTCCGCACTGAGTCCAACTGTACGGACTGATCGCCCTGGGCAATCGCCTGATCCGTTAGACTCAGCGCATCCCGCATACTGCCTTTGGCGGCACGGGCCAACAAGGTCAAAGCTTCATCGTCATAAGACAGCGATTCAGAGGTCAGAATATGGCCAAGCTGACGGGTGATTTCTTCGCGGGTTAATGCGCGCAGGTGAAACTGCAGGCACCGCGACAATACAGTGACAGGTAGCTTTTCAGGGTCCGTGGTGGCCAGTAAAAACTTAACGTGTTCAGGTGGCTCTTCTAAAGTTTTCAGCAGCGCGTTAAAGGAATGGCGCGAGAGCATGTGCACTTCATCGATCAGGTATACTTTATAGCGACCACGGGTGGGTCGGTACTGAACGTTATCAAGGAGTTCGCGGGTGTCTTCAACTTTAGTGCGTGATGCCGCATCAATTTCCAACAGGTCCACATAACGGCCCTGGTCGATTTCAAGACAAGTGTCACATTTACCACAAGGCGTGGCTGAAATGCCCTGCTCACAGTTAAGGCTCTTGGCCAGAATGCGCGCAATCGTGGTCTTGCCGACGCCGCGGGTTCCAGTTAACAGGTAGGCATGGTGCAGGCGCTGATGGGTTAATGCATTGGACAAAGCCTGCAGCACGTGCTGCTGACCAACCACCTCGGCAAACGAGTGCGGTCGCCATTTACGTGCTAATACCTGATAGTCCATCCTCGTCCTCTGGATCTTAGAATTGCGTATCGTCTAATCGTACGCGCAAATGGCGTAGCATGGAACACCCGATTGCTCGATTCTTTGCCGCCCAGGCAGGCCGCTCAGTTCAATCAAAAATGCAGCTTCCACCACCTTTGCGCCACTGTGGGCGACCAGGTCTGCTGCAGCGCGCATGGTGCCGCCTGTGGCCAGTAAATCATCAATCAATAGCACTCTGTCGTGGCTATCCAGTGCGTCCTGATGCAGCTCCAGAGTGTCGTTCCCATATTCAAGACTATAGGCTTGCGAATGCACGGCCCGCGGCAGCTTACCCTGTTTACGGATTAAGGTCATGCCACACCCAAGACGGTCAGCAAGTGCTGCAGCGAAAATAAAACCACGGGCTTCAATACCCGCTATTTGCGTCAGCCCTTGATCCTGGTAGCGTTCGGTTAGGATATCGAGAATGCACTTCAGCGCCTTGGGATCAGCCAGTGTACTGGTGATATCACGGAAAATAATTCCAGGCTTGGGGTAATCCTGAATGCTGGTGACCGTACTGTCAATATACGCCAAACGCGGATCAGAGCTATTCGACGAGCCTGACGGCATACTAAGCGACATGGCGGGGTTCCAGACGCTTGAGCTCACTTTTCAGTACCTGGGCATCAACGGGTTTAGCGATCACGGCATCAGCACCCAAGCGCATCGCTTTGTGCTGAATTTGACGAGGATCGTCAGTGGTCATGAACAATAGCGGGGTATCAACGTAATTCTCGCAGTCACGAAGATTTTTGAGTAAAGAAAGCCCATCCATCAGTGGCATTTTGTGATCAATAATGACCACATCGTAGCGCACCTTTTTAGCCTGATTCAGCCCACCCAGACCGTCTTTTACCCGGGTCACCTGAAACGGAGTGTCCGCAAGAATATTGAGAATGTGCTGAGCGGTAGGATCTTTATCTTCGACCAGCAAAAGTTGAAGGGTCATGCATAACCTCAGTCTAAAAATTCGACGCAGATCTTACTCGATCCACCCCGCACTTTAAAGCGCTAATAAGCGTGGTGCAACCACTTACATTTAGCGGTCGCCGACTATCGGTGATGACTATAGCAGGCAGTCCAGAGACCGCCAGCTTAAACAAAAAAATTAAGCTTATGCCGTGATCAGTTGAATCACCCGCAGCACGATTGGCAACAGCGCAACACCGACCAATAAAACAGCACTTAGTATTAAAAACCAATGGGTTGTGGTTTCGCGGAAATTCTCATTATCAGCCATGCTTACATCCTCTCAAATAGACCGAACACTGTTGCTCGCAAGTTTACTGGATCATAGCGCCAGTTAAAAGTGCTTAACGTAGCACAGTTAACTTGTGCGAAGGCTTCAAAGTATCCCAGTGAAAGCGCGATGGCGATTTGATATTTATCAATATTAGCGGCTGTGACAGCCAGGAAAACCAAAAAAAAAGCCCCACCGAAGTGGGGCTTGGCTCGATCAAAGTATCCAGGGAAGGAGTACTTAGAAACGGTACTGTGCGTTGAAGAATACGCGCTGACCTAAATAGTCATACTGCGATGCAAACAACGGCGTGTTACCAGCAGTGTTCAAGAAAGAAGGCGTCACGGTTGGCGGCTTCTTATCAAACGCGTTGGCAATACCTACAGTCAAATCTAAGCTGTCGTTAAACATGTTCTTAGTTGCTGAGAATGAATGCAGGATGTAAGTTGGTGTTTCTGCAATTGCGGTAACCGTTCTGCCACGATAAGTAGTACGGTTTTCATTTGCATACAACCAATAGTTATTAGTCTTGTCGTAGTACTGAATGTTCCAGTTGAAGCTCCAGTCATTACGGCTAAAGGTAGAGTTGATAGTACCCACGTGCTTAGGGTTACCTACACGACCGATGTAGTACAAACGATCGCTGTCCGCGAACTGCAGGAACGAACGCTCGATTTGGTTGGTGTGGTCCCAACGGATACGCAGGTCACCAAAGTCAAACGACTCACGGTAAGTCACTACGATATCAACACCACGTACTTTCTGCTCAGACGTATTCAGGTAACCACCACGAACTTCTTCAACACCCCAGTCACCGTTGGTACCGTCACGACGGGTGATTTGGTTGCAGAATGGGTCTGTAGCAAAGTTTTCTGACGTATAGCACTGGTTAAGTACTGCAGCACCACCAACGTTAGTTACCTGATCAGAGATAGTTACGTCATAATAGTCAATTGACGCAGCAATACGATTCTCAGGGCTGGTATAAACTAAACCAATACCTTTAGATACTGAGGTCTCTGCTTCAAGCAAGCCTTGACCACCACTAGTAACTGCCGTCATTGAACTACCTACACCAGCGATATAAGTATCTGGAATGCCAGCTGCTGCGCAGTTCTCGCGAATCAGTGGGTTTGCAGACTCAACCCAGTTTACGCAAGGATCCTGAACCTGACCCAAGAAACCAGTTTGATCGTCAAGGAACAATTCAAACAATGCCGGAGCACGGAATGATGTACCTTGTGACGCACGTACACGGAAACCGTTGGCGATGTCCCACACAGCACTGAGTTTATAAGTCTCACCAGAACCGTATGTGCTCACATCAGTGAAACGACCAGACGCTGTAATGTCGAATGACTCAACGAAAGGTAAGTCACGCACTACAGGGATCTGAATTTCAGCATAGGCTGCGAAGGTGTCTGAGCTACCCGCAGTAATACCTGAACCAGTTAGGCCCCAGCTATTACCGTTTAGTGTATGGAAACCAGGAGTGTCCTGAATTTCATCATACTGATAGTAAACACCAAATGCAGAACCGATTGGGCCGGCTGGTAATTCATATAGGTCACCAGTGATATAGGCATCAATTGAGTCTTGCTTGTAAATAGTACGACCAGTTTCACTACCAAACAGGAAGTCACGAACTTCATCGCTTGGGTTTCCGACCATCAATTGCGGGTCGAAGAATGGAACTACCACACACTCTTTTTGCGAGTATTGAGTGACTTCGTCTGGGCCACAATCACGCAGACCTAACAAAGTTTCCTGAGCCATCAACATAGAATCAAAGAAGATGATTTGGTTTTTGTACTCACCATCGTTCAGAGTGCGCTGCCAGGACACATCCCAGTTCCAGTAACCTAATGAACCTTCAAGGCCCAAAACACCGCGCGTATAATCAACGGTGGTTTCATTACCAAACCAGTCAGTTAGTGACACTGGCATTACCAGACCTTCACCTTCCCAGCCTGGCGCATAGTCATTCATCTGTCTGTAACCCAGTTGCGCGGTCCAGAACTGACGCGTATTACGCGACTCAGTTTCACGTGAACTGTGCAGTAACTCACCGTACATAGAGATGTTGTTGGTCAGATCGTAATCAGCCTGAAGGTAAACAGACACCACTTCAGTTTCAGGGATCATCGTTTGCGTGCGACGGAATGGGTGGCTACCACCATCTAGTAAACCGTCTGTTTCTTTGTCATAACCAGCCCAATAGAAGCCGTCTGGTTGAGCCGTGACGTTAGGGTTAGTTTCAGTGACTGGTGCAAAACCATTGTTACCATAGTCATACTGGAAACGGCCACCTGGTGCAGAACCGTGGAAAATACCTGGACCTGATTCGCTACAATGGAACTCACCAGTACGTGGATCGATTGGATCTGCACGGAAGCCTAGTTGGTCAGTCAAATAGCGCTCTGAACAATCGAAGTAATCACGATCACCACGTTTAAGGCCTGTATTCACGTTATAGTCAGCCACTACACGCCATGAACCACGGCTGTATGATTCGCCGAACGTACCATTGATACGGTAAGTTTCCCCGCCGCTGTCAGTCGGCATTGAGCCACTGACATTAAACTGGGCATCGTCGCCACGCTTAGTAATGATGTTGATTACACCAGCAACAGCGTCAGAACCATAAAGGGAAGACGCGCCGTCTTTAAGGATTTCAACACGCTCGATGGCTGATACTGGTAATGCGTTCATGTCGAATGCAGAAACCTGACCACGGGTACCTGCAGGGCCGGCGCGACGTCCGTTCAACAGAACCAGAGTACGGTTAGCACCTAAACCACGCATTGAGATTGACTCAGCACCTGAACCGCCTGCTGTTACGAAGCCAACAGAGTACGCTGCCAGCAACTGGTCAGAACCAGACGCAACCGTAGATGTACGCAGAAGCTCACCAAGCGTGCTCAAACCCTGCTCGTTCGCCAGGTCAGCACTGATGATTTCAATTGGAGTGTTTGAATCTAAACCGTCGGTACGGATACGCGAACCAACTACCTGAATGCGCTCAGGACGATCTCGTTCTTGTGCTTGCTCTTCGTCCTGGTCTTGATTTTGTTGTGCCAAAGCAGCACCTGGGATAGCTAGAAAACTAGCGCCCAGGCCCAACATCAAAGCAGTGCGAATTGAGCTCGCGATAGGAGTTGTGCGACTCATATGTCTTCCCTTTGTGTTTATGATTATTAGTGTCAGTTATGGAGCTCTTATTATTCCCATCTATACAACTGTAATTGCAGACGGTTTTCGCTCTCAGAAAGATTTTTAACACTGCAGTCACATCTACGCAACATCTATAACACTTATCATGGTATTTATGCGACGAATGACATGTGAGCGCTACAAAGATGAAGATAAGGTGACATTTGTGTGACTACTTTTGGGTATGTAAATGAATAACAAGCAAAGGGACTCTGATCGGGGTATACAACACAACATAAAGTCTAATTTTACCCCCCTGGCCTGAGCAAAAAAAAACGGCACCCTAAGGTGCCGTTTTTATACCTACAAATATACCAATAAATATACCAACAAACTTTTACTTAGAATTGGTACATCAAGTTAAAGAACGCACGGCGCCCCAGTTGGTCATACTGCGAATACAACATCGCGTTACCAACGGTGTTAGCGCGTGACGGGCTTCCACGTGGTGGTGTTTTGTCAAACAGGTTATTGATACCCAAAGTCAGGTCAAGACCGTTATCAAACTCGCGACCAATTGAGAACGTGTGGTAGAACGTTGTCGGGGCACTGGCCACCAAACGTACAGTATCACCACGGTACGTACCCAGCTCACCATTCACATACAGGTGGTCGTTAGACACTTTGCTCAGGTAACGCACGGCATAGTTGTAACGCCAGTCGTTACGCTCCAGGCCAAGGTTCAACGTACCAGAATGTTTAGGGTTACCTAAACGACCAACATATTGTAATGGCACGCTATCAGGGAACTGCATGTAGCGACGCTCAATCTGTACCGTGTGGTCAAGACGTGCACGAATGAAACCAAATGGTGTTTCATCCATGTAAGTGAACACGAAATCCGCACCGCGAATAGCCTGCTCTGCTACGTTCACATAACCACCACGAACTTCAGTGATACCGTAGTTACCGTTGGTACCGTCATTGCGGTCAAACTGGTCGCAGAACGGGTCTGTGGCAAAGTTTTCAGACGTGTAACACAGGTTTAGAATGCTAACACCGCCTACGTTGTCTACTTGGTCACTGATGACAACATCATAGTAATCCACAGACGCACCAAAGCGGTTGTCATCTGAAGACCATACAATACCAATACCCTCAGACACTGAGGTTTCAGCAACTAGGCGACCTGCACCACCAGAGGTAATCGCAGTACCAGAGCCGAAGTCAGAACTGTAGTCCGGTGGAATGCCCTCAGCCATACAGTTGGCCATGACGATTTCGTTCAGCGTACCCTGGTCCTGAGCAAAGCCCCAGTTGAAACATGGGTCATTACGTTGGTCAAAGAAGCTGGTTTGGTTCTCAAGGAACAGCTCAAATAAAGCAGGTGAACGGAACGAAGTACCGCGCGACGCCCGTAAACGGAAGCCGTTGGCAATTGCCCAGTTAACACCAAGCTTATAGGTTTCACCTGAGCCATACGTAGACACGTCGGTGAAACGACCAGACGCGGTAAAATCGAATGATTCCATTAAAAAGGCGTCACGTACTAAAGGCACCTGGAATTCAGCGAACACGGCTTTGGTCTCAGAACTACCTGCGGTAATCCCCGCAGACGTCATCCCCCAGGAGTTATCCGCCAGGGTCACTTCACCAGGGGTGTCCTGAATTTCATCAGTCTGGTAAGAAACACCTACCGCAGTACCAACTGGGCCGGCCGGCAGTTCGAACAAGTCACCAGTAATGTACGCTTCGAAAGTATCTTGCTTGTAAACGGTCTTACCGACTTCGTTACCAAAGAAGAAATCACGGGTGCCCTGGTCGAAATCACCATAGATGTATTCTGGGGTAAAGAAATCAACTTCGTAACATGGCAAATTTGAAATTGGTGAAAATTCGCCTACACAAGGGTCGCCATAAATCGCAAGCGCTGCCATATCCAGCGAGTCTTCGAAAATGACTTTCGTTGCGTACTCACCGCTATTGATTGACCGTTGAACTGAGGCTTCCCAGTTCCAGTAGCCAATGGCGCCTTCAGCACCAAACACAAAGCGGCTGTAATCGATGGTCGTGGTTGAACCAGAGTGGTCGGTCACGGCAGTCGGGTCAATCCATACATCGCCGTCCCAGCCATCTACCAGTCCCCATGAGCCTAAAGGATTCAAGCCAGGGTTCATCCAGAACTGACGGTAACCATTGATGGTGGTTTCACGACGTGAATACATCACTTCAGAAAACAGTGACACATTGTTGGTCAGGTCATAGTCACCTTGAAGGTAAAGTGACGCGACTTCTGTTTCCGGAATCATGGTTTGCAGATCAACGTAAGGGTGATCCGCATCTAACCAACCGTCAGTTTCACGTGAGTAACCTACCGGGAACCAGCCTTCAGGGGCAGAGATATCGCCCGGATTCGTTGGTTCATAGGTCGGGCTGCCACTTTGACGGTGGTAACCACTGTAATCAAAAGAGGTAATCGTCGAGGTGTAGTTGCTCGCACCTGCGTTCCACAACCACATACCATATGGCAGGTCATTACAATGGATCTGGCCGGTACGCGGGTCAATCGGGTCTACCTGGTTACCACTTTCCGGGTCAAATAAATAGCGCTGACCACAAGAGAAATGATCACGGTCACCACGTTGTAACTCAGTCTGTAAGTTGTAATCGGCTACCGCACGGAATGATCCGCGATTGAAGCTAGTACCCCAGGTACCGTTGATACGGAATGTTTCGCCGCCAGACTCAAGTGGTTGGTTACCACTGATGTTAATTTGCGAGTCATCGCCACGCTTAGTAATAATGTTGATAACACCAGCGACAGCGTCAGAACCATACAAAGACGAAGCGCCGTCTTTTAAGATTTCAACACGCTCAACCGCAGAGATTGGTAACGCATTCATATCAAATGCAGCAACCTCGCCGCGGGTCCCCGAAGGACCGGCACGACGACCGTTTAATAGGACTAGGGTACGGTTTGCACCCAAACCACGCATAGAGATAGATTCTGCACCCGCGCCACCGGCGGTCACTGAACCTACCGACATTGCAGAGATAAGCTGGTTAGAACCAGACGCGATGGTTGAAGTACGTAATAACTCACCCAGGGTATTAAGACCCTGTTCGGTGGCTAATTCGGTACTGATAATATCGATAGGTGTTGCGCTATCGAGGCCGTCGGTACGGATCCGCGAGCCAACGACCTGAATACGTTCTGGACGGGCTTCACGTGCCGTTTCTTCGTCTTCCTGAGCAGATTGTTGCTCAGTGGTTTGCGCATATGCAGCCGGCATGGCAACGCATAAAGCACCACCTGCAAGCAACGCTCGGCGCACATAAGTGCCTAGCAATGAGTCATTAAACATGATTGTGAGTCCTAGAGAGAGATTTTTTATAATTTTCGATTTGTACCTGGTGTAACACCAAGCCAAACCTTGTTATTAGTGGCGCTACTTTTGTAACACTCTAAACCGATAGTATGATAATCGTGGTAGGAAGACAAGAACGTAGGTCCGGCTGCGCCTGACGCCGACCGATTTTTAACCTCTTGGACACGCAAACCAGCCATATATGTATAGAAAAAAACAAAGCCCGCCCTGTAAAAACAAGGCGGGCTTATCTAAGTTGTCTAGTTTCAAGCTGCACGAAAAAAACGCAACTTTTTAACAAATCAACTTGTTAGAGGCTTACTCCGCGGCGCTCAGCAGTGTCACGGATGTATTGTCCCCAACTTTCAGCATTGCGCCGTTGATCGCTGTAACGTGCTGCATTTTCTGCAGCGCGTACCGCGTCACGGTAGCGTTCATTATAAAAATGCGCTTCCGCCAGCGACATATACACGCGACCCAGTGAGTCTTCACCAGACGCAGCTGCTTCTACCGCGGCATTAAATGCCCGGGTAGCTTCAGCATATTCGCTGCCAAGCAACAATGAGTTACCACGACGACGATGGTAGTCGTACTGCTCAGAACGGTCGTTAGACGCATCAGCTGCGCGCACATACATATCATTGGCGCGAGAGAACTCGCGTGCCGCGTGATAAGAACTCGCTGCAATCGACCAGTTACGTGGTGTCGGGTCAATATCACCAGACTCCAGATGACGTCGCATAACTTCAGCCGCACGGAACGGAATCAAGCTATTTGAGTACATCTGTGCCAACGCACGGAAGTCGTTTTGCTGTTCAAGGAAGCCAGCAAGATAGGCTAATTCCATCGTCGCAAGACCACGATCAAATTGCTCTTCCTGGAAATACAGCATACCAAGCTGTGACCACCAACGCTTTTCGTTAGGCATGCGTTGCACACCTTCTTCCAATACGTTGATAGCATTGCCCAGCTGTTGCATTTCGAAGAACGCAGCAACCTGCAATACATACGGGTTACGATTCGGCTCAGGCATATAGTGAATAGCTTTACGTGCTAATGGAATCACCTGCTCGTAGTTCTCAAGCTCAAGATGTGAATTCGCCATACGCACGAATACATCAGGGTCCATGTCGCCAGTAAACTGCAGCCACTCACGATATGCGTCTATCGCCTCAGCGAAATTATCTTCCTGTAGGTTCAGGTTAGCCAGCAGCAGTGTTGCCGCTGCCTGGTCACTAAAACCAAGGATATCTAATTCAACAGCTTCAGTCAGTAACTCAATGGCACGGTCAGACTGTTCATTGGCCGCATACATGTTACCTAAAAAGCGATTCACATACGCAATATCGTAATTGCTACGTGTATTTGCACCTTCAAGTAACTCGATAGCGCCTTGAATGTCGTCCTCTTCATACAACTCAAACGCTTGCATGATTCGGCGACCGACCCGCTCACTGGCAGCCTGGTTGCGGCGGGCGTCACGACGCTGCTGAACTTCAGACTGTGATGGGATAGTGAAACCCACATCGATGTTATCAGTTCGGCGAGCGCGTTGTAAAAACGCCTCTTCTTGCTGTTGCTGTTCGATCTCAGCTTGAGTCATTTCCTCATTTTCTTCCGCAAAAGAAACAGAACTCAGGCTTAAGCCAACAGCAACGGCACCAGCAATAATTGCATGCTTAAATGTCATTATTGCCCCTCCATTGAGAAGTCGAGCTGGACAGTTATGCCTTCCTGACGCTGTGGTACACCGTCAACAATTCTTGGTGCATAGCGCCAGCGCATCAGTGCGCGTCGTGCTTCCTGATCAAAAATCCGGCGTGGTTGAGCTTCAATCACCTGGACATCAGTAACACCGCCGGTTTCGTCGATAGTAAAGCTAAGACGAACCCATCCTTCAACACCGTCACGTGCCGCTGCTGGCGGATAACGTGGTTCGATACGAACGATTGGCTGAGCATCACCGTCACGGCCTAAGCCGCCACCAGGACCAGACAAGCCAGTGTCCGTTCCACCTAAATCAACACCGCCCAAGTCCATATTAAAGGTTACGCCATCGTCGCCAACATCAGGTTCTGAATCAGGCTGTTCTGGCGGTGCCTCTGGTGGCTCCGGTGGTGGTGGTGGTGTTCTGCGACGCTGCTCCACATCCTGCTCTGGTGGCTCAGAGACGATATCAATCCGCGTTGGTGGCTCAGGCGCTTCTGCGCGCTGAGCTCCGCCGCTGATCAAGAAAGCCATAAAGACAAACAGAGCGAAAGTGACGAAGGCGCCTAGTAAGATCGATACTATTGCGCGCACCATACTAATCGTTCTCCGCTGCTATTGAAATTTGGGCAATACCGGCTGCTTTAATCTGGTCCATCACCTGTACTACAACACCATGTCGGGCGCCTTCGTCAGCCTGAATAACCACCATATCGGTTGGTTGCTCAGCAAGAAGACGCTCAAGGTTTGCAGTAACACGTTCAACATCGACCATACGGCGATCCATCCAAACTTCACCATTCTCACGAATTGCTATAAAGATATTCGCAGAAGGTTTATCTGAAGCTTGAGAGGCTTCCGGACGGTTTACGTCGATACCAGCTTCTTTAACAAACGATGTTGTCACGATAAAGAAGATCAGCATGATGAATACGATGTCGAGCATCGGTGTCATATCTGCTGTTGCTTCTTCGTCTTCGCGTAAACGTTTACGTGCCATAATTCTACTCTCTTAGTGATGTGGCAAGCTGTCTAGCAACTTGTCCTGTTCCCGGCGAATGCGTGCATCAAGACGCGTCACAAAGAACATACCGGACAATGCCGCCACCATACCAGCCATTGTTGGGATGGTTGCCATCGAAATACCGCTGGCCATCAAACGAGGGTTACCCGTTCCTTGCACAGACATTACTTCGAATACAGCAATCATACCTGTCACCGTACCTAACAGTCCGATCATCGGACAAATTACGATGGTGGTTTTTAACAACAGCATGCGTGCATTCAGTTTTACTGAAACCTCAGAAACCCAGGCCTCACGGATTTTATGCGCATACCAGGACGTCGTATCTTTTCGCTCGTCCCACTGCTTGATGATGCGATCCCGTTCCTTCGGGAACGCACCGAACAGGTACATGTAGCGCTCTATCATTACGATCCACATGAGTAAGAGCGCTGCAAAGACGAGGTATAAAACATCGCCACCTGTCGCAATAAAATCCCTGACAGTTTCCCAAAATCCCATCAGGTATAATTGCATGCTTACTCTCCCTTCTCCGCGTGAGAAGCAATAATACCAGCAGCTTGCTCATCGAGAACATGAACGATTGCTTTTGCACGACCAGCTACAATGCTGTGAATCACAATCAGAGGCAATGCCGCAATCAGACCCAAGGCCGTAGTTACAAGTGCCATCGAGATGTCACCTGCCATGATCCGCGGGTCACCTGTACCGAACAGAGTGATTGACTGGAAGGTACCAATCATACCGATAACTGTACCTAACAGACCCATCAGCGGTGAAATAGCCGCAAGAATCTTGATGATAGCTACACCAGAATCAATCTTCGGTACTTCTTTTAAGATAGCTTCGTCAAGCTTAAGTTCCAGCGTTTCAACGTCAGCATGCTTATTAGCCTGGTAGACCGTCAGGATACGACCCAATGGGTTGTTGCCTGGGTTCTCAGGGTTTTTCAGCTGCTTACGAATCGCTGCACCAGCCATCGTCAGAGTGATTAGCTTGTAGATAGCAATTAAGATACCGATAGCCAATACAATCGTGATTGCGTAACCAACGGTTTGACCCTGATGATAACGTTCCATCAGTGTTGCACGTTGAGTGAGCAGGCTTAAGATACCGCCACGTGAAGGATCCACGTAGACAGCTGAATAGCCTGAAGTTGAACTTTCAAAGCTACGCGCTGCGCTTAGGATGTGACCAGCTGGTTGACGACCTAGCGGCTGAATCTGGCCAAGGTCTTCGTTGTACAGCAGGTATTCACCATTTGAGATCAGGTTAAATGCACCGATACGCACGATTTCACGTGTTTCAGTACCACCTTCAAGCAAGGTAACATCACCCTGGAAGCGGCTCACACGACCAGATTCACGCATTTCTGTTAACAACGCGATCCACAGGTCTTCAAGTTCACCGATATTTGGCAGTTCCTGAGCTTCTGCCAGGCTTTCCAGTACGTCTTCACGACCTGGGTATTCAGCACTGACCACAGAAGTCGCAATACGACCAATGGTGTCTGACGCCGCACCACGGATAACACCAAAGATTTCACCTAAGGTGCCGACCATGTTGTCGAGCTCTGTTTCTTTATTCGCGAGGTCAATTTCGTTCTGCGCAAATTCTTGCTGCAGGCGCTGACCACGCTCTTCTTCGTTTGCGTATTGTTGCTGAGCTTCACGCAACATTTGCTGACGGTCCGCACGTTCGTCGGTAAAACGACGCTCACGTTCCTGGTCAATACGCTGAGCTGATTGACGGTTTTCCTGCACAATGCGCAGAAGATCGTCTAATGATGTTGCATCCTGAGCACTTGCAGAGAATGCAAAACCAGCCGCCATGCTAATACCAGCTGCGGCCGCTACTAAATGCTTAACTACCTGTTTCATTCTGCACTCTCCGGAGCTGTGACTGGTAAGCGAACAACGTCGACCTGAGTCTGGTTACGCGCCATACGAATTGCTTGAGTCAGAGGGTTCAGATACCCAGCGTCCAACTCAACCCACTCACGTGCGTCGTTGTCCCAACGCCAGCCGTTACGCTGATCCAGTGATTGTGCAAGAAACGCTACACGACCTAAGTGGAAAAAGTCGACTGCTACAGTCTGATCACCCAAGTCCAAGTCACCCTGGTAAGCGTTCAGAGCAACACCGTAATCCATCTCAGCCTGGTAGGCTTCCATGATCTGACGGAATTTCTCTGAATCGGTCACGTTAGAGCGGCTCATCAGGTCACGCAGACGCTGTACACGCGCAGTACGGTTTTCACTACGTACTGGAATGTCCAAGCGTACGAACTCGTCAAGCGAGTCGATCATACGGTACATCAATGGAACTACACCTTGGCGAGTTTCTTCGATGCCGTCGATTTGACGCTGCAGTGAATCCAGCTGCTCTTGTTGGTCATCAACAAGACGCTGAACGTGGTCGTTGTACACACGTAACGATTCGTACTGACTAACTACTTCGCGATAGTCCGCAAGTAACTCACGGCTTTGCTCAAATAGTGAGTCTATACGATCCTGAGACTGTGCAGAGCGATTATGAATTTCTGTCTGCTCCGCTTGCAGGCGTGACAAATCCACGTTAGCAGCAACAGTTAAGCTGCCCGCTAATGCCATGGTGCCCACGAGTGCGGCGGCAATTTTGCTTCGTTTGATTACTTTGGTCATAGTTCCCAACCAATTTGGCTTAACTTTATGCTTCAGCGGTGAACATCTTTACCATTTGGTACGAGTGAACTCGCTGAAACCCAGTTTATGTGAGTGATGAAATAACGTTTTCTACACTTGCAGCTGCCCTTAGGCGAAAAGGGCAATGACTAGAATACTCTCACTATGCCTGCCGAGTGTCAACAGCCAAAATATGACATAAAACCCACACACACGGCGTCTTTGGAGGCATTAACAAATGCTAGCTTAATCAGTTTAGCGCAGACAATTGAAAACACTAAATTAACAACCCACTAGTTCGCAAGCTAACAGCCTTAACACTCGATGGAATAAGGCGTCGCGCTAGACGTCTTCATTTGCAATAGAAATATATCAGGTCAGATGAGCAGAATTAGGCCGAAGGACGGCGGTGAATGCACCGACGCGTAAATAAGTTGTTAATTTTTTGATTCCTGGATTCCTGTTAGTCTGTCATGGAATTCGAGCCAAAAAAAATGCTAACCCGCAAGGGTTAGCATTTTATGGATTCGGCTAAATCAACTTTTAGAAACGTTGAGTGTAACGAATGTAGCTTACACGACCAAACGCATCATACAGGTTGAAGTTGTATGAACGACCACCGAAAGCACGTAGTTGTGGTGCTTTCTCAAACGCGTTCAACATACCAACTGTGATACGACCGTCCCATGCAGTGTTGTAGCTTAACTGCAGGTCATGAGTCGTCCAGGTTGCGATGTTGCCGTCACGAGTACGCACGCCATCAGCCACAGTCACGTCATCGTACTGGTTACCAATTACATTGACGTTCCAGCCAAAGTCGAAGTCACCATAGGTGTAGACGTTGTTTAACGTAGTACGGTGACGCGGCTCACCAGGGTTTCTGATGCTGTTACGGCCGCCATCGATTGAACGATTGAACGTGTACGCAACTTGCAGGTTCTGAGTTAAACGACCCCACTCACCAAAATCAAAGTTAGTGCGAACGTTTACATCTAGACCGTCAGTGTCATAAGTACCATCGTTACCGTAACCACCAGTTACGCCCAGAATTGGGTTAACCGGGCTACCTGCTGGTACCTGACCTGAGAAATCTACACCCATGTTACGGTCGATACCCAGACCGGCAGGAATCGGCTCACCGGCTTCTTCACGACGTAACATTTCTACTGCACCGAAGAACGCGATACGGTCAGTGATTTCGATGTTCCAGTAATCTACTGCAAAGCTCAACCAATCAACTGGCTGATATGCAACACCTAATGACCACTGATCAGATTGCTCAGACTCAAGGTCTGGGTTTGCCAGAGTTGTTTGACGTACTTGAACGTCACAGTCTGCGTCCTGACCAAAGTTCAAACATGTGGCCGGGTCAGTCACTGACGGGTTACCTGACGAAGGCGCCATAGTGATTTGCGGTAAGGTTGGAGCACGGAAACCTTGACCGTAAGAACCACGCATGACCAGGCCTTGCATTGGCTCGTAACGGAAGCTCGCTTTTGGCGAGAAATCAGTACCGTAGTCAGAGTAGTCATCGAAACGTGCAGCGAAGCTGAATTCCAGGTCATAAGTGACTGGAACCAGAACCTCAGTGTACGCAGATGTTACTTCACGGCCACCACCAGCAGAGTTACCTGCTGAACCACCAACAACACCTGCCTCAGACAGTGAATCGTACTGGTCACGGTAGTTCTCTTCACGGTATTCAAAACCAACAACCGCTTGAATCATACCAGCGCCAACTTCTGCAACATCAAAGCCAACAGAACCAAATACTTCGTCCTGGTTGAAGTCACTGTCACGGGCGATAGTTACGTTCATGCTGTTGATCATTGCCTGATAAGCAGCTTGCTGCTCTTCAGTGGTGTAACGAGCCCCTAGTGGGTCGCCCAGATCGTAGTAGATAAAGTCATCGCCCTGATCAGCTATACCGTCAGCTACTTCAGCAGCTGTGATATTGACCAGGCTGTCAGCGCCTGAACGTAACAGGTAGTTATAGCCTAAATCTTTAGAGTTCGAACGTGAACGACGAACGCCAAAGTCGATGTCAAAGTTACCCCAACGGCCTTCAGCACCAACTAACAGGTCAGTTGCAGTCGCATCTACGTAGCTGTCACGGTCACCGATTGAAGCAAAACGGTGGAAGTAAAGTACGTCACGGTTACCACTGAAGTTATCATTTCCATCAAACACGCTTTGATTGAAATAAGGGCTGTCAGGGTTAGTTGGGTTGTTCACACTATCAGACCGCAACGGTGAACCTGGATCGTTCAGTGCCGGAGCGTAACGACCGAAAGAACTTGCTTTCGAGTAGCTAGCGTTTGCAAAGATGGTCCAGTCACGGTTGATTTCATGATCAACTTTAACGAACAGACCTTCGTTTGAAGTTGATGCTTCGTTCGCGTTGGTTGCGTTAAAGTCATAACCACAAGTGCTTAACGGATCGCTAGAGTCACCTAAGTAGAAGTTTTCTGTGTTACCACAAGCGTCGCCAGTTACTGAACGGAAACCGCCAGAGGTGTCCATTTCGGTAAAGTTGTTACCGTAAATAGAGAAACCTGGAGTTACCCAGTCATATGCGTTTTCAAAGATAATGTCACGCTTGTTCCACGATACACCACCAATCACACGCGTGGTGTCGCTGGTTGTACCGAAAACGATTGAACCTTCTTCACGGTCACCGCCTTCACGTGGGATGCTAACTTCAGCACCACCCAGGCGAACTTCGACACCGGTGAAGTCGGTACGGGTAACGATGTTGATTACACCACCAATGGCGTCAGAACCGTAGACCGCAGATGCACCGTCAGACAGGATTTCAATACGCTCAACAGCAGCAAGTGGTACGACGTTCAAATCCTGACCGCCACCAGTTGCTGGTGCTTTAGGTAAACGACGGCCATCAAGCAGGACCAATGTACGGTCTGAGCCCAGACCACGCATGTTTACGGTCGCAGTACCCTGAGCGGCGTTACCAGATTGTGGACGGAATGAACCGGCACTGTTAAAGGTTGTACCACGGATAACGTCAGTTACCGAGATTTCACCTGACAGGTCAATTGCGTCTCTGTCGATAACAGTAATTGGAACAGATTGTTCCATATCAGTTCTTTGGATGCGCGAGCCGGTAACCTGGATGCGTTCAGTTCTGTCAACCGCATCTTCGTCTTGGTCTTGCGCAACAGCGGCTGACGTACCTGCAAACAATGTTGCCGTTGCACCATACATCAACGCTAAGCGAACAGATTTCGCTAATTTGCTATTTGTGTACATGGATGTTCTCCCTGGATCACTTATCGTGATTTTTTTGGTTTATTGCGCACAAAGCATTCTTTGTACTTGTTATTGGTATTCGAATCTCGTCTAGCTTGCATGGAAAGCCACAATTAAGCAACATTCATGCGCTTTTTTTAACAAAGATTTCGAGCCCGTCACACAATAATAAACAGAAGGAAAACATATTTGCAACAACGAAAGCCCATTAAATACGGGTTTTTCAGTGTAAAACCGTCAATTGTTCAATACATAAGCAGTTGCTGATGGTTAATATTCAATCGGTAAAAAGGATCCAACAAAAAAGCCGACTCCTTCAGGGAGTCGGCTTTCGCTTCATTTCTAATACTACCGCGCTAATTAAACACTGCGCAATGTAGCTACTTCAGGCTTAAAAACGCTGAGTGTATCGGAAGTAGGTCACCCGACCGAACGCGTTGTAAAGATTGAAGTTGTAGTCGCGGCTACCAAAAGCAACCAACTGTGGTGTTTTCTCAAACGCATTTTGCATACCGACAGTAATACGACCGTCCCATGCTGTGTTGTAGCTCAGTTGGAAGTCATGCGTTGTCCAGGTACCTACGTGACCGACCTGCTCACCGGCGTCAACTTCGGCAGCAACACTACCAATCATGTTGATGTTCCAGCTAAAGTCGAAATCACCATAAGTATATGCGTTTTGCAGGTTAAGACGGTTTTCAGGACGGCTTGGGTCGCCTACCTGGTTACGTCCGCCATCAGTTTTATAGTCAAATACATGACCCCACTGCAGGTTTTGACGCAGCATACCGAACTCACCAAAGTCGAAGTTGGTTTGTACGTTGATGTCTAAGCCCTGAGTTTCCAGTGTACCTTCGTTACCGTAACCGGTATCGATTTGCGTGATACGCGAGTTGCGATCGCCCTGGTTTTCACGGAATACACCCAGACCGGCTGGAATTGGGTCGCCAGCTTGTTCGCGGTCAAGCAGGTTCTGAGAACCGAAGAACGCGATACGGTCAGAGATTTCAATGTTGTAGTAATCTACTGAGAAGTTCACCCACTCAGTTGGCTGATACACAACACCTAAAGCAAACTGCTCTGATTCTTCAGAATCCAGATCAGGGTTAGCTAAACGATATGCATCGATTTGGCAAGGTTCGCCAGCGTCACCAGTCAGGATTTCACAAGTTGCCGGGTCACGTACGCTGTCAGCAGAGAACGCGTCAGCCTGAGTCAGGATATCCAGTGACGGTGCACGGAAACCACGACCATATGAACCACGAACCATCAGGCCATCGATCATGTCAGGTGAGTATTGGAAACCAACTTTTGGTGAGAAATCGCTACCATAGTCAGAATAGTCATCGAAACGACCAGCGAAAGTCAGTTCCAGTTCATAAGTGACTGGCATCACAACTTCAGCGTAGGCTGCGAATACATCGCGCTCACCGCCTGCTGAGTTACCAGAAGAACCACCAACCATGCCTGCTTCTGACTGTGAATCGTACTGGTCAGAGTAAATCTCTTCACGGTACTCAACACCCACGGCTGCCTGAGCAAAACCGCCGCCCATTTCAAACAGGTCAAACGCGCTTGACGCAAACAACTCGTTGATATCAAACGTAGAGATACGTGACGTTGTGACCACACCAGACGCTAACACGTCATCAGGGTTCAGTTCTGGGTTCTGAATATCGTAACCTGTGCGGAACTGCTCAGGGTCAAATACTGTTTCGCCGTCAACTTCGCCATAACCTGGGTTAAAGGTGTTCACGTTGTTCCAAGCGATTTGTGCCGCCAGGTAGCCGTTACCAATTTCAGTCGACTTGTTACGTACACGACGTGCACCAAAATCTACAGAAATATCACCGATGTAACCTTCAGCACCGACTAGGAAATCGATATTTTCATTATCAACGTTGGTGTCACGGTTGCCCATGGCTTCGAAACGGTGATACTGATGAACTGGAACATTTGGTCCAACTACGGTTGAATCGAACTCAACTGCATTCGGGTTGTTCGGGTCATAGAACCATGCGTTCGGGTTAGTTGGGTTGTTGTAGCTGTCGACCGGCGTTGCTAGACCAGCATAAAACGCGTTGCTGTCTGGTGCTGCTGCATAACGACCAAACGACGATGTCGCTGCATAACTGGCGTTGGAGAACAGTGCCCAGTTATCGTTAATGTCATGGTTTACTTTCACGAATACCGATTCGTTACCCGTTGACGCTTCGTTTGCATTTGATGCATTAAAGTCATACTGACAACGGTCAACCTGGTAGAAATCCGGGTTATTATAACCCTGGCTCTCTGGCAGGAAGTTCACACTGCCTGGAATGAAGTTGTCACCACCACAACCACCTGGAATACCAAGAATCGGTGGAGCAACGGCTACCGGGTTGCCGTCTTCGTCAAGGCGAGTATTGCCAGTTGGGTTACCTGCGTCATCTAATTCAGTACGGAAGCCCCAATGGTTATCTGGGTTTGTCGCTGAAGTGAAGTTGTTACCGTAAACAGAAGAACCAGGGGTCACCCATGGGAATGCGTTTTCATAGATAATACCGCGACGGTTCCATGAAACACCACCAATCACGCTAGTTGTGTCTGACGCAGAACCAAATACCAGGCTACCGTTCTCACGATCACCGCCTTCACTTGGTACGCTGACTTCACCAGCACCAAGTTGCAGCTCAACACCGTTGAAATCGCGACGGGTGATCACGTTAATAACACCACCGATGGCGTCAGAACCGTAAACAGCTGATGCACCGTCAGACAGGACTTCGATGCGCTCTACCGCAGCCATAGGGATCTGGTTTAAATCCTGGTAGCTACCGGTTGAAGGTGACATAGTCAAACGACGGCCATCAACCAAGATAAGGGTACGGTTCGCGCCAAGGCCGCGCATATCAACTGAGCTTACGCCCTGTGCTGAAGAACCAGACTGTGGACGAATCGAACCTGCGCTGTTGAACGCAGTGTTACGTAACAGGTCAGATACTGAAATTTCACCTGACATTTCAATAGATTCACGGTCAATCACGGTAACTGGTAAAGCGCCTTCCATGTCGGTGCGCTGGATACGAGAACCAGTAACCTGAATTCGCTCTGGACGGTCCATTGACGTATCTTCGTCTTGGGCCACGGCAACAGATGCGCCGCTAAGTGCGGTTGCTGTCGCACCATACATCAGCGCCAAGCGAACTGATTTCGCTAATTTGCTATTGGTGTGCATTGATAATCTCCCTGGATCACTTATTGATAAGTGCCTTTTTTGGTTTATTGGGCGCACTTTTGTTATTTTGCGCCTATTGGCAACACGTGGTTGTGTTGAGGGGTTCGATACTAGCTACGTGCTGGTCCTTAAACAACCACCTGTTCAAGCCTTGTTATGAACAATGGACTATGATGATTAAAATAGCGTCGAACTTTGATTTAATGTTTGTTTTTTGCGACTTTTTGAATTTAACTCATTTTAAATCAATGATTTAACATTCCATTAATCGGTCCGACCAGATGCTTTTATGCGCAGTTGACAATTGCTTAAATTACATACAAAACCATGTTGCAAAGGCGTTAACAAATGAATACCAATTCAGATATTGAGGGGCTTCTCGAGATTCTTGACCAAGCGTCGGAATCAATGCCCGCGACCCTGCGTCGTGACTGGTTTAGCGCCGAGCTGTTCCAATGTCGCAGTGATAAGAGCTGCGACTACTTGCAGGAAATCCGCGATAACCTGCAGAAACTTTCTCAGCTATCTGAGCATTCAACGAGTTATCAGTGGTTTGTGGCGCATGTGGATGCACAATTAAACGCCTTTATTCAGGCTGTTTACCGTGCAAAACGCCCGGCAAAGGCCAGTTCGGTTGATCGCCATGCACAAAAAACCAGCCGCGCAACGCAGTTGCAATTAGAGTTGGCCAAGCATCATGAATATGAAAGGCGGCTCACCGATAACCTGCGCGAAGCACAAATGGCAGCCGATACTGAGGGTAAATCGGAACGGGTGATCGCCTGCCAGCAGCGCCTGCTGCGCTGCCAGCGCGCCATCGCCGCGCTAGAGAAGCGTATTGCGATGTAATGGCGTGTAGGTCAGGCTGCGCCTGACGTTAACTATCGCGGAAATGCCTGGCTCTTGCGGGCCATGGCATATGCCTTGTTGGGGACGCCGTAAATACATCCATGTAGGCTCGGCTCGCGCATCCATGCGCTCGACGCCCCAACAACGCAACATGCCATACCCCGCACGCCAGGCCGCCGACTTCGTAGGCCAGTCTGTACCTGACGTTAAACATCACTCGGCGCCAGGCACAGCCTGACCTACGACAACGCATAACCGCAATCCAACCATTACATAATCACCCGCGGCGCAGGGCGCTGCGCACGCTGTCCGGTAATGCCGGTAATGCGCTTTTGGGTAACAGGTAGGTGGACATATTCAGTAAATCGGTAAAAATGCGGTTCTTCTCGGTGGTTTTGCGCAGGTAATCATGGCCGGATGAGCCGCCGGTACCAATTTTTGACCCCAGCATGCGCTGCACCATCATTGCATGGCGATACCGCCAAATAGTCATATTATCGTCCATGTCCGCCAGGCAATTCAGCACCTGAAACGGCAGGTTAAACACCGGCTCTTCGCGATACAAATTAATAAACAATGCCCCCTGCAACGCCCGCTGTGACAGCCGCACCCTACCCTGCTCCTGCATATGTTGATACAGCTTCGCATCAAACAGCGCCGCAAAATTCTGCCGGCTGCTATCAAGCTCTTTCAGCTCAGCCTGCAGCTCTTCTTCGCTCAACAACTCGTTGCTACGTAAAATCCCTTCGTCTTTGGCCAGGCTCTCTTCAATGGCATTTTTAAAATGCTCGGCAAAAGCAAAGTTATCCATGTCCAGAAACGGCATGCGTGCCAGCCAGTCATCCACACAGGCAAATAAGCTTGGTTGCTGTTCTAAATCCGCCAGATAGTCCCGGTCGGTTTGATTAATCCGGGTATAGAACGATTGCTGATCAAAAGGAATCCGCGTATCGCGCTGCAAACCAAGGCTAATCTCCAGTTCTTTAAACTGAATGCTTTGAAAGCCAGACGCTGGCACCAGGTAATCACGAAACTCTAGGAAATCCTGCGGTGTCATCGTCTCCAGCACACCAATTTGCTGATTGAGCAGTTGCTGGATTTTACCCACCCGATTCAAGCGATGAACCACCGTCATCAATGACTCGTCAGCGACCTTGTCTGCACGGAAAATAGCCAGCACCGAGCGCAGTTCATGCAGCACCTGCTTGAACCAAAGCTCGTAGGCCTGATGCACCACAATAAATAACATCTCGTCATGAGCAGGCTGGGCGTATTTTTCGCTTTGCAGTGCCTGCGCGTCGAGCAATTTGTCCAACTGCAGGTAGTCGCCGTAATACACCGCTTCTTTATTCTTTTTCATCGCTGTCTCATTCTCTCTAGCTGTCTATACAGGATCTATTTAAACAGCTACAGCTAGCGAGCGCAATGTTCAGCGTAGGTCAGGCTCCGTCCGCGCCACGCAGTGGTGACGTTCCAACAATGCACAGCGTCAGGCGAAGCCTGACCTACAGCAAATCCAACGCAAGATAAGACAACAGAGCAAACAATGAGATTTATAAAAGGAAGGGTAAAACGACAAAACAGAAGAAGGTGGTGACCCCACAAGCCGCACCCCGGCACACGTATCCCTGACTGCGGCTGCTCCCTTCCGGGCCTGACCGGGTTCACCAGTTAACGTTGCGAGGGGACCCATGGGGCCACCGCTGCGCATTATCTATGATGCGCAGCGCCTTTGCAAGGCAAGTTCCGCCTCGATCCAGGCCGCTGCAATCAAATGGCTACTTATTCAACACATTAGCTATTTCTTCTTGCCTGCAGCTTTCGCCGCTATCACGCGCTGGGCCTCTTCACTGCCCAATGCTTTCATAAAGACTTCAAGCTCACGCTCAATGCGCACGCTGGTGCTCTCCGTCGGGGTCTTCAGTAACTGCTTACTGCGCCGCAGGGCCTGCGGCGGTTTAGCTGCCAGCTTCGCCACAACCTCAGCGGTTGTCTCTGCAAGCTCAGCAACGCCTACAACTGCGTTAATCAGGCCCATCTCTTTAGCTTTGTGTGCATCGAAAGGTTCTCCTAGCAACAACAGCTCAGCCGCACGGGGGTAGCCCGCGATTTGCGGCAGCAACAAGCTTGAACCGGCCTCTGGTACTAAGGCTAAATCCACAAACGGCAGCGCAAACACCGCATCATCCGCCGCATAAATCAGGTCACAGTGGAGTAGCAAGGTCGTGCCAATACCAATCGCCGCGCCCTGTACCGAAGCGACTAACGGCACCGTCAGCTCAGGTAAGCGCTTCAGTAATTTAAATACCGGCGCCTGGGGTGTCAGCTCGCCATGGCGCAAAAAGTCACCAAGATCATTACCGGCACAAAAGGTATCGCCTTCGGCACTAAACACCACCGCATGAATCGACTCGTCTGCTTCGGCTTCATTGATACCGTCCAGCAGCGCTTTGTACATGTCCTGCGTTAAAGCATTTTTCTTGTTACTACGATTCAAGCGCAGGTGCAAAGCCGCCCCTTGCCGCTTAGTGATTACGAATTCGCTCATGTCATATCCTATGGCTATTGACTGGTTGTACCTGTTAACCATATCAGGAATAAACTGACTTCGCCATCCACCTGGCGCTGGGTAAACGCCCCTTTGCACCCAGTCATTTATTCGGCAAAAATGCCATCGACCCGATTAACGCAGGCTTGCAGTTCGCTCAGTGCAGCGCAGGACTGAGTCGCCAAGCCGGGGTGGCCCGCTGCATTTGGTAAGCTGTGGCACAGGCGTTGTTCCACCTGCCCCTGCACCCTGATACGAAAATATTGATGGGCCAGCGCGCTAAGGTCCCCGCGCAACTCAACCGTCGCATCAGACTGCCCCGCACTGCCGCCGGTCAATGCGCTTAGCGCCACCCGCATGTCGTCACTATATGGCGCTTGCTCAGCCTGCGGTGGGGGCCCTTCGTCCATTAGGTAGCGCGCGAGGTTCTGCTCTAAACGCTGAGTTTCAGCACTACAGTGAGCGGTCACTTGGTCTAAACGTTGCAGTAACGCAGCGCTATTATATTGCTGTGCCTGGGCGCCACCAAAAAAGTCGCTGTCGCCAAGGGGGCTAAGCAAAGACAGGTCCATGCCATTGATAAGTGCAGTGAAAAGTAATTGTTGGGCATAGCTACGGCCTTGATGGTGGTCTAACTCAGCCAGCCTGGCGCGAACATCAGCGGGATACTCTGCCAGTGTCTCAGCGGGTATCCAGCCAAGTGCCAACGTAGCGGGGTAATACGCCTGCACCCAGTAGCTTTCGCCATCGGCAAGCGCCACCACGTCGAGTAAATAGACCCGCTCGTCCGCGGTCAGGCCTTCGATAATAGGGGCATCCAGATCCGTGTCCGCATACAGCGCACTGCGTTGAGTTGTCACAAATAGCGCCTGAGCCTGGCTCACCGCCGGCCACATGACTTCTTCACCAAAAGCTTGCTGCAGCTGCGCTCTTTTCACTTCATAACGCAGGTACGCGGCATCGTCGGCGAGGGGTTCATTAGGGGCATGCAGTTGAAGTAATCGTTGATAGCCGGCAAAACTTTGGCTTCGTTCAAACCAGTCAATGGCCAGCTCAGTTCGACCCGCAGCAAGCAGTGCTTCAGCCAGCTCAAGCTGAGCTTGTTCTTCTTCACTTACAGACATGCGCGCAAGTTGGTCAAGCACTGGGGGGATCTCACAACCATATTGCTCAAGGGTCGCTAAACGCCTGAGATCCGCATTCCCCTGGGCCGTGGCCACCACGGTCGGGCCCTGCCCTTGGGTCACAAACAAAGAAGGCGCTGCACATGCAACGCCTTGCTCTTCATGTTGTGTAGCACAGGCCGTTAACCCAAGCAGCGCGAGCAAGCCTGCTAAAGGCACGCCAAATCGGGCTGTACGAGCCTGCCATGCCATCCGGGCTATGCTCCGCTTTCGCCTTCATCAGCAGCAGCTTCGCGTTTTGCCCAAGCCGCTTTTGCACCTTCATATAAAGGTACTACCAGGTCCAACGCCGACTGGCCATTGCCTTCAAGGGTCATCTGGTTATTCCGCAGTGGGGTGACTCGCTTGCCCCACTTGATAATCCCAGCGCCACAGGTCAACCCGCCGCCAAATACTGCAGACACAATGGTATCGCCAGGCTTCACCATGCCGTTCTCAATCGCCTCAGCGAATGCGATTGGCAAGGTTGCTGATGAGGTATTGCCATACTTTTGAATGTTCAGCATGGTTTTGCCCTCGGGCACTTTGCACATCTTGGCGAGGAAATCGATCAGCCGTTTATTCGCCTGGTGGGGAATCAGTGCATCCACATCATCCATGGTCATACCGGTTTGCTGGAACACATCTTCCACCGCCGCGCTCATACCTTTTACCGCGCGTTTAAAAATTTCCTGCCCCTCAAAATTAAACGGCATGATGCCATCGAAGTTGAAGCGATCGAAGCTCAGGCCGAAATCTAACGCGAGGACGTCACGGGCGTCTGAATCACAACTGATTTTCGATGCCAGTAAACCACACTCTTCGTCACTGGCTTCAAGCACCATCGCCCCGGCACCATCACCAAATAACACCGCGCTTTCACGTTTGGTCCAGTCAAGAACGCGACTGAGTCGTTCAGCACCAATAATCAGTACTTTCTTATGCATGCCGGTACGAATACCCGCCGTCGCATTGTGCATTGCGTAAAAGAAGCTGCTGCAGGCGGCATTTAAATCGTAAGCAGCCGCGCCACTTGCGCCCAGGTTGCGCTGCACCGCTGACGCCACGTTCGGAATAATCTCGTCGGCGGTACAGGTACCAACAATAATGAGATCCAGCTCACTGGGGTCAAGGTCAGCACAGGCAAGTGCGTTGCGCGCCGCCATGGTCGCCAGCTGTGAGGTACCCACGTGACTAATGCGCCTCTCTTCAATGCCGGTGCGGCTGGTAATCCATTCGTCAGACGTGTCGAGGAATGTGGCCAAATCAGCATTGGTCATGATCGCTGGTGGTACACATTTACCCCAGCCTGTTATTTCTGCGTACTTCTCAAATTTCATCAGTGTGACCTTGTATCTGTCTTTTGCACTAGCAACCTAACATCATCTGCTGCTCATTTTTTACAAGCTTTCTTTGTGTCGCAGATGACTCTATGCTGACAATCGTATACCTTTACGATATCGAAACCCAGGTTTTTATAAACGCCCTAATCTGAGGCCCAGCATGATAAAAAGAATAATTATCTTAACCACCGCAGTTGTTGCACTCAGCGGACTCGTAGCATGCCAGAGCGCGCCACAGCCGGTTGCGCTCAATCCGCAACTTACCACCAGTGCTACTGGCGATAGAATCAGCCTGCATGTGCGCGATCAGCGTGCGCAAAATCACGTCATGCGGCTTGAAACCGACCAGACAGCAGAGTTTGCCACGGCAGACCCAAGCTTGGCTAGTCTGATCAGTGACCGGCTGGGTGAGCGCTGGACCATTGTCGACGATGCCAACGCACATCTTGAGGTGACGATTGTGGACGCCCTGTTCGTGATCAAACAGGGTTCCCTGCGCCATGACACCGCGCACAACATTCGCCTGCAAACTAAACTAACCACCCCAGAGACGGAGTTAGACACCACATTTCGCGGCAGCCGCGAATCAAATGGCCCGTTGCGCGCAGACATCAAACGCATCGAGAGAGAATTTGGTGTGCTTTTGGCGGACGTACTCAATGATTTGGTCAATGACGACAGCTTAACCACACGTATTCAATCTGCTCAGTAAGGAGACCGCTAATAATGCGTAAATTTATTCAGTTTTGGTATAACAGGCTGCTGCTAGCCAGTTTACTTATGGTACTTTCCACCTTCAGCATCAGTGCGCAGGACATTCAAGACAGCAACTTGTTTCCGCGGGTGAAATTTGTCACCGACAAAGGCGAGATGATCGTTGAATTAGATCGTATGCGAGCACCCATAACGGTGGATAATTTCCTGACCTATGTGGTGCAGGGGAAGTATGACAATACGCTGTTTCACCGGGTGGTCAGTGACTTCGTGGTGCAAGGGGGCGGATTCAACCCCGGCTTTGAAGAAATTGATACCGGCGACGCGATAGTCAATGAAAGCGGCAATGGCTTACAAAATATGTTCGGCACTATCGCCATGGCCCGTGAACGGAGTCCGCACAGCGCCAACAAACAGTTTTATTTTAACGTTAATGACAACGACAGCTTAGATCCAAGCCCACGCCGTTGGGGTTATGCAGTATTTGGTCGGGTAGTTGAGAACGAAGCGCTCCTGAACGAGCTCGCCGAAGTCGAAACCCACACCGACGAAGCCACCGGCTACGACGATGTGCCGGTCGAGCCCCTATTGCTACAACGCGTCGAGCTGCTACCAAGATCGTAGGTCAGGCTTCGTCCGCGTCACGCAGTGATGACGCACAGTATTGGTTAACGTTTCATCGTAGGTCAGGCTGCGCCTGACGCACAGCATTGCTTAACGTTTCATCGTAGGTCAGGCTGCGTCCGCGTCACGCAGTGGTGACACCGCTAGATCTCGGAACGTCAGGCACAGCCTGACCTACAAAAAACGGCAGGCTCGCCTGCCACATGCAATCAACCAGGAATAATAACAATAACCTATGATTTCAGCTCAGCCACGCGGCTGGCGAGAGATTCTCGCCTTTTATACCCAACGCCGACTCCTCATTATTTTTCTGTTTGGGATCGCCAGTGGCTACCCTTGGCTGATTATCGGTTCGTCCATGTCCGCCTGGCTCAACGAACTCGGTGTTAACCGCACCAGTATTGGCTTCTTCGGCGCCGTCTTCGCCGCCTATTCAATTAATTTCCTGTGGTCACCACTAATCGACCGCGTCCGCCTGCCACTACTCACCCGCTGGCTCGGTCAGCGCCGTGGCTGGATTCTGCTGTGCCAAATAGGCATCGCCGTTGGTTGCTTCTACCTCGCCAGCATCGACGTTGGTGAGCACTTACGCTACGCAGGCATGGTGGCACTGTTCATCGCCGTCTGCAGCGCCACCCAAGACATTGGCATCGACGCATTCCGGATTGACTCCGTGGGTATCGATGAAGCCCGCGTGCAATCAGCGGCCGCCGCCATGGCCACCGCAGGCTGGTGGACCGGATACGGCGCCATTGGCGCGATCCCGTTCTTTTTATCCGACATGCCGGGCTGGGACTGGCCGCTTATCTATAAAGCCATGGCCGTATTTATGTTAGTACTTACTAGCGGTGTATGGCTTGCTCGAGAGCCCAAAACTGCGCGGCGCGCGCTGCAAATTGAATCAGAGCAGAAGTACCAGCACCTTGCCGCTAACAACCCGACAAAAACCCTGGCAATGACCCTGTTAAGCGCGCTGTTTTTGACGTCCGCGTTGCTCGCCTGGAACTTGCTCCCCGGCGACTGGTATATCATCACCTTATGGGCCGCCTTTCAGCTTATTATCCTCGCCGCCATTATCCGTTTATTGATTCAGCTGCACGTAGGTCAGGCTACGCCTGACGTTAACCACAGCGCAGCGGCAGGCACAGCCTGCCCTACATCAAACGCTGACAACACCGTAGGTCAGGCTGCGTCCGCGTCACGCAGTGATGACGTTCCCGGATCCAGCAGCGGCAGGCAAAGCCTGCCCTACGAAACATCGCAACCCCCTACAACGGCAGGCACAGCCTGCCCTACCAACACCCCCATCATCAAACGCGGGCACCGCATTATTGCCTGGCTTATCGTCACCATGATTGAACCGATTTACGAGTTCTTTCATCGAAATGGTGTGCGCATGGCAATCACCGTGCTGCTTTTTATTACCTTATTTAAAGTCGGCGAAGCCTTCCTCGGTCGCATGTCCATCGTGTTTTATCAGGAGATCGGCTTTAGTAACACCGACATCGCCGTCTTCTCCAAGCTAATGAACTGGTGGGTCACCATTTTATTTGCCTTGATCGGCAGCTATGTAAATATGCGCCTGGGGATTATCAAAGGCCTGATTATCGGTGGCAGCGCCATGGCATTAAGCAACCTGCTGTTCTCAGCACTAGCCATGGTAGGCCCGGATAAAACCCTGTTTGTGGTTGCAGTCATTTCAGACGGCTTCACGTCTGCTTGGTCAACGGTTGCCTTTGTCGCCTTTATCAGCTTACTCGCCAATCGCGCATTTACCGCGACCCAGTATGCGCTGATGGCCTCCCTCGGTACCTTGGGCCGCACCATGCTAGGTGCATATAGTGGTGCGATGGTCGACTGGCTCGACGGCAATTGGGCGATATTCTTTGCCCTCACCACCGTCATGGTGATCCCAAGCTTACTATTACTCTGGTTAATCCGACATAAAGTACGGGCCATGGAAGAAGAGAATAACGCGCGCCAAACCAAAGCAGACAACGTCCGCGCTGAGGCTGACCAGCAATGAACTGGCTTATCGTAGGCCACGGCGCCCTCGCCAGCCTATGGGCACATCACCTGCTCGCCGCCGGCGAAGCCGTCACCCTGATTACCCGCGACACCGTAGGTCAGGCTGCGCCTGACGTTTCACATCGCTCGGCGGCAGACATAGCCTGCCCTACGCCTGACGTTCCCGGATCCAGCGGCGGCAGGCAAAGCCTGCCCTACGCAACATCGCCACATCACCAAACATTTACCCTGGAAACAAACAGCGGCATTGAAACTCGCGATATACCTTGTGTGCCATGGTCACAACTCAGCGAAACCGATCTCGACCAGGCGCACATCCTAATCATGGTCAAGGCCTGGCAATTAGATGAGGCAGTGCGACAGCTTGCTACGCAATTACAACGAACTAAAAGTCAGCCCGCTGCGATAATTCTCAGCCACAATGGCCTTGGTGCAGCCGAGAAAACCCTGCAACAACACGCCGGCTGGCCAGTTTACGATCTCGTTACCACCCATGGTGCATGGCGGAAAAGCCCGTTGCACGTGGTCCACGCCGGGCAGGGCCATTCCTACATTGGCTCGCGCGAGGCAACCAGAGAGTCAGCATGTAGCACGCCACCAGTATGGTTCCCGTCGTTGGCCAACGCCCTGCCACCGTTAAGCTGGGAACCGCACATTCTGACCCGGCGCTGGCACAAGCTAGCTATTAACTGCGCGATTAATCCACTGGCAAGCCTCGCGGGCAAACCCAACGGCGTACTCAAAGACGAGCGCTACAGAGATGATATTGAGGGCGTATGTGAGGAGATTGCGCGGGTTGCCGACCTGGTGCTAGGCCAAGGCGTTGTCCAAGCTGAGCAACTGGTGACTCAGGTATATCAGGTTATCAATGCAACCACCGAGAACACCTGCTCGATGCTGCAAGACATCCAACACGGCAACCCCACCGAGATTGACTACCTCAACGGCTACATCGCCCGCCTCGGTGCAGAATTTGATATCCCCACCCCGATTAACCATCGCTTACAGCAAGAGATCGAAGCGATACACCAGGCGATGCTTTAGATTGACGATACATAGTAGATTGCTATAATTGTGTTGATTATCCACACAGGAATTCAGTTATGCCTAGAACTACCAGTGTCACTATTGGCTCACATTTAGACGAATTCGTTGGCGGATTAATTGAATCCGGCCGCTACGGTTCCACTAGTGAAGTAGTGCGCTCGGCTTTGAGGTTACTTGAACAACAGGAACATCAAGCCGCCGCGCTCAAACGCGCGGTTGAAGATGGCCAACACAGTGGCGAAAGTGATTTATCACTGCGTGATATTGCCAGCCAGGTAAGAAAAAAACACGGTGTATAAGCTCAGCCAACTCGCTGCGGAGGACTTCACCGCAATTTACGAGTACACCTTGCTGAATTTTGGAGTTCGGCAGGCCGATTCTTACACTGAGGAGCTTGAGAGTAGCCTTGGACTCCTCTCCAGCAACCCATTAATGGGACATGCTTGTGAAGACATAGCCGCCGGTGTTAGACGATTTGACCACCAACGGCATGCGATCTTCTATCGCCAGCGAGAAAGCGATATTTTTGTTATTCGGATACTTCACCAGCAAATGGAGCCTGACCTACGATTTATCTTCGATAAATTCCACAACTTCTAAACCGAAGCCTGACAGCGCGGAATAGCGTTTAGGTGAGCTGAGCAGGCGCATTTTATGTACGCCTAAATCGGCAAGAATCTGTGAACCTACACCCACGTTACGCGACTGCTGGCTGAGCATGGCACTTGGCTTCGGCTCACCTTTGTCTTCACGCTCGAAATGACGCACCTGCTCAATCAAATCCATTGGCGATTGTTGACGCCCTAACAGCACCAACACACCACCCTCTTCGGCAATTTTGCGCATTGCCCGATACAGTGGCCAGCTTCGCTGAGTTGCACGCTGGGTAGCGAGCAAATCATTAAAGGTATCCTGCAAATGCACCCGCACCAGCGCTGGTTCACCGTCGGCTATCTCGCCACTGCGCAGGGCAAAATGGACCTGTCCGTCCACCGTGTCCTGGTAGGTCACCAGATCAAAATCACCATAAGCCGTCGGCAGCTTACATTCAGCGACCCGTTCAATGGTGCGCTCTTTCAATGAACGATATTCAATTAGATCCGCAATGGTACCAATCTTGATGCCATGCTCGGCGGCAAACACTTCAAGATCAGGCCGACGCGCCATGCTGCCATCTTCTTTTAAGATCTCAACAATCACTGCGGCAGGTTCATAACCTGCCAGGCGCGCCAAATCACAACCAGCCTCGGTATGACCCGCGCGGCTCAACACGCCACCATCTTTCGCTTTCAACGGAAAAATATGGCCTGGCATCACCAAATCGCTTGGCTGGGCATCTTTGCCCACTGCAGCCTGCACCGTGCGTGCGCGATCTGCCGCTGAAATCCCGGTGGTGACCCCTTCTGCCGCTTCAATCGACACCGTAAAGTTGGTGGCATAAGGTGCATTGTTCTGATTCACCATCAACGGCAAACGCAACTGCTGACAACGCGCTTCAGACAGCGTTAAACAAATCAGGCCGCGGCCATAGCGTGCCATAAAGTTAATCGCATCGGCGTTAATGCACTCGGCGGCCATAATCAAATCGCCTTCGTTTTCACGATCTTCATCGTCCATCAAGATGACCATCTTGCCAGCCTGAATGTCCGCAATGATTTCTTCAGTCGTGTTCAATGTGCTCATAACATACCTTTCGGTTGCGACAAACGCCTGTTCAGCGGTTGTCAGAATTCGACGCAAGCCCCGCGCTCAACGCGTCAGGGCATGCGCACCACAATTTTAATGTCGTTGCCAACGGTCTCAACGCTTTGAAAAGCAAAGCTTGGCACCTGGTCCATCGCACTAAGTATCGGCAAATCCACCAGTGCGGCGGCATCCGGCCCCATCAGTTTTGGCGCCATGTAAACAATCATTTCGTCAACCAGCCCAAGCTGCAATAACGCCCCGGCCAGATTTGCACCGGCTTCTACCCAAAGGTCGTTGATACCCCGCTCGGCAAGCGTGCTCATCAATTCCTTCAGGTCAACCCGTGCGCTGTCCGCACCGGTGGTTATCCATAAACGCTCGCCATCGGCAGCTAGATCATCCAGCGCAACTTGCTCACACTGCTGCGGGCTCGCCAACCAAACCGGTGACGGTTCGCTCCACAGATGCAGCTGCCCATGCACCTCACAGCGGTTATCCACCACCACGCGTACCGGCTGGCGTATGGTGTCGATTCCAACATGCGATATATCCGCATCATCGCCAGCCAGCCAGGGCGCCAGCTCCGCATACAATGTCTCGTTAGCTAACGCACGCTGCAAGGTAGCACCCTGCGCGTAGTCCTCAGCCGTTAAACGTACATTCAGCAGGGGATCATCCGCCAGTACCGTGCCTATGCCAGTCATAATAGCTGAACTTATCGCACGGCCAAATTGGCCATCGTGCCTGGCCTTTTCACCAGTAATCCACTTACTTTGCCCATTAGCCAACGCCGTGCGACCGTCCAAAGAGCCAGCAATTTTAAGCCGAACGTAGGGCAGCCCCTGAGTCGCACGTTTAATAAAACCACGGTTTAGTGCCGCTGCCTGAGCGCCAAACAAACCAACCTGTACCTCTATCCCCGCATCTCGCAGCTTTTGCAAACCGCGCCCGGCAACTTCATGATAAGGGTCCTGCATGGCGACGACTACCCTGGCAACCTGCGCTTTAATCAACGCATCTGCACACGGGGGAGTACGCCCATAATGACTGCAAGGTTCAAGGGTAACGTAGGCGGTTGCTCCTTTTGCGGCGCCACCTGCCTGGTTGAGCGCGTGAACTTCAGCGTGGGCAGTGCCTGCTTTAAGGTGAAAGCCACGGCCAATGATGGTCATCTGTTGGGCGTTCACATTAGAGGGGCTACTGGATGTGTCGGCGTGCGCCGTATCTTTTGTCGTCGCAATCACACAACCGACATTCGGATTCGGAGACGTGGTGAATATCCCTTTGGCAGCGAGGCGTAGCGCCTCGGCCATACAGGCTTTATCAAAATCAGAGAAGCAGGAGCCGTCGCTAATCATCGCAAACCTTAGTCATCGAGCCTGGCTATTTCCTCGCCGAACTCTCGAATATCTTCAAACGAGCGATAGACGGAAGCAAAGCGAATGTAAGCAACTTTATCCAGCGTCTTCAGCTGCTCCATCACCAAATTACCGATAGTGTTGCTGCTGATTTCCCGTTCACCGGTGGCACGCAAGCCGGATTTCACCCGGCTAAGCAATTGTTCCATGGCTTCGAGGCTGACTGGACGCTTTTCCAGCGAACGCAATAAACCATTTCGCAGCTTCTCTTCGTTAAACGGCTCACGGGCTCCATCGCTCTTAATCACCCGCGGCATCACCAGCTCTGCACTTTCAAAGGTGGTGAAACGCTCATGACATGCATTGCATTCACGCCGACGACGCACCGACGTGCCCTCGCCAACCAGGCGCGAGTCGATGACTTTAGTGTCTTGTGTATTACAAAATGGACAATGCATGCTTTGCGTTCGTTACCTTGTTTATGTCATCAACTTTGCGGAAATGCCTGGCTCTTGCGGGCCATGGCATATGCCTTGTTGGGGACGCCGTTAATACGTCCATGTAGGCTCGGCTCGCGCATCCATGCGCTCGACGCCCCAACAACGCAACATGCCATACCCCGCACGCCAGGCCGTCAGCGATGGTTAACGTCACCACTGCGTGTCGCGGACAAAACCTGACTCACGACCTTTCTGCAATCGTTATTTATATACCGGGAACTGCGCGCACAATGCTTTAACCTGCTCGCGGACGCTTGCTTCAACGCTCTCGTCACCGATATTGTCCAGCACGTCACAAATCCAGGTAGCAACCTGCTTCGCTTCGTCGACTTTGAAACCACGACGGGTAATCGCCGGCGTACCTAAACGCAAACCTGAGGTTACAAAAGGTGAACGCGGGTCATTTGGCACCGAGTTTTTATTCACCGTAATGTAAGACCGGCCAAGGGCAGCATCTGCGTCTTTACCAGAAAACTCTTTATCAATTAAATCCACCAGGAACAAATGGTTCTGGGTACCGTTAGACACGATTTTGTAGCCGCGCGCCTGCAGTACTTCAACCATCGCGTTGGCATTGTCCAGCACCTGCTGCTGATACACTTTAAATTCTGGCTGCAGCGCTTCTTTAAAGGCTACCGCTTTGGCTGCGATCACATGCATCAATGGGCCACCCTGGTTTCCAGGGAACACTGAGCTATTCAGCTTCTTGTGTAAATCAGCATCGTCTTTACCAGACAGGATCAAACCACTGCGCGGACCGGCCAGGGTTTTATGTGTGGTGGTGGTTACCACATCTGCAATTGGCACCGGGTTTGGATACAGACCCGCAGCAACCAATCCAGCCACATGCGCCATATCAACTAAGAAATACGCGCCCACTTCATCGGCGATGTCACGGAATTTCTGCCAGTCAATTACACCCGAGAACGCAGAGAAACCAGCAATGATCAATTTCGGTTTATGTTCGCGCGCCAGCTCAGCCACTTCTTCATAGTGAATGTCGCCAGTCTCAGGGTGCAGACCGTACTGTACCGCTTTATAGGTTTTACCAGAGAAGTTCACATGCGAACCATGGGTTAAGTGACCACCGTGGGCCAGGCTCATGCCCAAAACTGTATCACCGGCATCAAGCAAAGCCATAAAGGCCGCAGCATTGGCTTGTGAGCCTGCATGTGGTTGTACGTTCGCATACTTAGCACCGAACAGCTCTTTGGCACGTTCAATAGCCAGGTTTTCAGCGATATCAACAAACTCACAACCACCGTAATAACGCTTACCCGGGTAGCCTTCAGCGTACTTATTCGTCAGTTGCGAACCCTGCGCTTCAAGCACGCGCGGGCTGGTATAGTTTTCCGACGCGATGAGCTCAATGTGCTCTTCCTGACGTTTCTCTTCCGCCTGCATGGCGTCCCATAGTTCAGTATCGAACTCAGCAATTGTCATTTCACGGCTAAACATGCTTACTCCTGGCTGAATCAGTGTGACCGCACGCAAGTGGCGGTCAGCTCTTAGTAAAGGCTCATTATAACGAGTTATTCCAGCACTTAATAGCGCCAGGTAAATCCAAGCCGCATCTGCCGACCGGGCTCAAACCAGTTCACTCGCTCGGCGTAACGCGTATTGGTAAAGTTATCGACCCGCAAGCTAAGGAAAAATAGCTCACTCGGCCCCCACTGCCAGCTGCCGCTATACAACACATAGCCTGGCAAGGGCTCGCCATTGTTGGTGCGCAGCCCATTTCGCCCTTGTGCTTCCAGCGCCCAGGTTAACAGCCCCACCTCGTATTTCAGTTGCAGCTGGCCAAGCTCAGTGGCCCGATACGGCAAGCGTTGGTTGTGCTGATCATCCCTGGGATCCTGCAAGGTTAACGACCCCTCTAAAGACAAGCGCTCACTCAGCTGTTGCTGCAGGGTCAAAGTCAATCCGCGGCTACTCGCACGATCGACATTTTGCGGTTGCCATAACAAAGTGTCCACAGGTGCCCAGGCGATTAAATCGCGCCAGCGCTGATAAAACGGGCGTACCGAGGCACTAAACGGGCCTTGCTGGTAGTTCAGCTGCGTGTAAACACTTTGGCTACGCTCTCGATTCAACTCAGGGTTACCCGCACCGGGCCAAAACAGATCGTTAAAACCCGGCTCTCGATAACCATTGCTAACTTTTACCAGTGCATCAAACTGCGGATTAAACTGTTTTGCGTATTGCGCATCACCCGCTACGACCCAACTGCCGCTGCCTAATCGCTCGGCGCGCAGGCCGAGCCCACTGCCGCCGGCACTCATATATTGGTTAAACACCGAGAACCGGGCGCGACTTTGCTGCATATACTCAAAGGCATTGCTATCGGCGTACTCACGTTGCCAATCGATGCCCCGGGTCACCATGCCGCCCCCTTGTAGACGATGTTCACTGACGTAAGCGGCGCGCCAGCGCTGGCTGCTGTATCGCTCACCAAAACCGCTCCATAAGGGCTGCATAGCCGGTTCGCTGATTAGGCGGTCATATGAAGTGGCGTCATCATTAAAGTAGCTTAGACTCAAACGCCGGGTGCGTGGCCCAAATTGTCGACTTTGTTCGATTCTGGTCAGGTTTTGCCTTGTTTTCAGCCATGGCTGACAGGCCAATGGCTGAAACTCTAGGGTATCCAGGCAATCTTGCTGATAATCTGCTTTGCTAAATGTAGAGCGATGGGACACATTTACTGTGCGGTTGTTGCTGCGTTCATGGGTAAGGTTGAGGCTCAGGCTGTCAGACTGGTACAACGGGGCGATGAATTCACCACCAAAGGGCGCCAGCTCACCACGTCGCTCAATGGGCTGACGCTCATCTCGTTTGCTGTAACTAAAAGCGCCGCTGCTGCGTGGACCCAAATTTCCCGCAAGTCGCACGTAGGCCTGCATGCCTCGGGGGCGGCTGTGCTCGGGGTTATTCACGTCCTGGTGCTGGGGGGTGTCGTGGTGTGGTTCAACCCAACTGCCAAACAAACCGCTGACTGCGACCACCTGCTGCCCGCCGCTGCGGGTTCTTAAATTAATGGCCCCGGCCATCGCGCCAGCACCGTAGGCTGCGGCGGAGCTACCATAGACAACCTCAATGGCGCTGAGCTCTGCAGGATCAATATGTTGCAGCAGTGGCGTCCCTAAGGTGCTGCTAGTAAGAGGTTCACCGTCAAGCAGCACCAGCACTTGGGAGCCGCTACTGCCGTCAAGTGAGAGGCTCATCTCACCACCTAAACCGCCGCTTTGGCGAACATACAAGCCTGGTACGCTGCGCAGAATCTGGCGTAAAGTCATGCCGGGGCGGTAAATGTCGTCCATGCGGATAATGGTCGCATTGGGCAATGGCGCACGACCGTGCACCGCAATGCGCTCTATTTCGCCGGTAGGGTTGGCGTGGCTGGCTTGCGTGGGCGTGGTGTTGGCCGCTGTCGCAGGCGATTGCAAGGTAAGCTGGCATAGCGCGATCGCAGTCACCAGCGCAGGTTTTGTATGTTTCATTATGTCCGTTGACCGGGTCGCGTCATCGTAAACGTAGGTCAGGCTTTGCCTGCCGTTCCGCATGGGTTAACGTCAGGCAGAGCCTGACCTACCATTCCCACCATCGCGCAACGTCAGGCGTAGGGCAGGCTCTGCCTGCCGTTGCACATTGTGTAACGTCAGGCGCAGCCTGACCTACAATCCTGCACATTGTCGAACGTCAGGCGCAGCCTGACCTACCATTGCCGCAATCGCGCGGCTTGACCTAGATTGGTTTGTATTTGATGCGGTGGGGTTCCATCGCGTCGGCGCCGAGCTGCTCTTTCATGTAGGCTTCGTAATCGGTGTAGTTACCTTCATAGAAGTTCACCTGCCCTTCATCACGATAATCCAGAATATGGGTCGCAATACGGTCCAGGAACCAACGGTCATGCGATATCACCATCGCCGCTCCCGGGAACTCCAGCAACGCGTTCTCAAGGGCACGCAAAGTCTCAACGTCTAAATCGTTGGTCGGCTCATCGAGCAGCAACAGGTTACCGCCGGCTTTTAACAGCTTGGCCAAATGCACCCGGTTACGCTCACCACCCGACAACTCACCAATGCGTTTTTGCTGGTCGTTACCTTTAAAGTTAAAGCGACCACAATACGCACGGCTCGGCACTTCATAACCACCAATCGACAGAATATCCAGGCCTTCAGATATCTCTTCAAACACGGTTTTCTTGTCGTCCATGCTGTCACGGAACTGATCAACACTGGCCAGCTTCACCGTTTCGCCCAGTTCAATGGTGCCCGAATCCGGCTGTTCAACACCCGAAAGCATCTTAAACAGGGTCGACTTACCCGCCCCGTTCGGGCCGATAATACCTACAATCGCGCCCTTCGGCATACTGAAGGTCAAGTCATCAATCAATAAACGATCACCATAGGATTTACGCAGGTGCTCAACCTCCAGCACCTTGTCACCCAGGCGTGGCCCCGGTGGAATATACAGCTCATTGGTTTCGTTGCGGCGCTGGTACTCACCGCTTTGCAGCTCTTCAAAGCGCGACATCCGCGCTTTCGATTTACTGCCACGACCTTTGGGATTCTGGCGAACCCACTCCAGCTCACGCTTAATCGATTTCTGCCGCGCGCTTTCGCTCTTCTCTTCCTGTTTCAGGCGCGCTTCTTTCTGCTCTAGCCAGCTTGAGTAGTTACCTTCCCACGGAATACCATAGCCACGGTCAAGCTCAAGAATCCAGCCCGCCACGTTATCAAGGAAATATCTATCGTGGGTAATCGCCACCACGGTACCTTCGTAGTCATGCAGGAAGCGCTCTAACCAGGCCACTGACTCAGCATCAAGGTGGTTGGTCGGCTCATCCAGCAACAACATGTCTGGCTTATCTAACAGCAAGCGACATATGGCCACCCGGCGGCGTTCACCACCTGACAATACTTTGATTTTCGCATCCCACGGCGGCAGGCGCAGGGCGTCCGCAGCTTTCTCTAAACCGTGCTCCAGGTTATGTCCGTCTTTGGCCTGCAACAAAGCTTCTAACTGCCCCTGTTCTTTCGACAAGGCATCAAAATCAGCGTCTTCTTCAGCATAAGCGGCATAAATTTCATCGAGTCGAGTCAATGCGTCTTTCACATCGGCAACGGCCTCTTCCACCACTTCGCGCACCGTTTTACTCTCATCCAGCTGCGGCTCCTGCGGCAGATACCCAATCTTGGTACCGCTTAACGCGTGTGCTTCGCCTTCGAACTCGGTATCAATACCGGCCATAATACGAAGTAACGTAGATTTACCAGACCCATTGAGGCCCAGAACACCGATCTTCGCACCAGGGAAAAAACTTAAAGAAATGTCTTTGAGGATCGTGCGCTTAGGGGGCACGACTTTGCTGACTCGCAGCATGCTGTAGATGTATTGCGCCATGTCCGGCTATTCCTTTATTTGCAGAAATTAGTTAAACAAAGTAGATGCAGTGATTATTTGCATGAATTCAGATGGCGCAATTCTAACAGACTATTTGCCAATACCGAACACCCGGCGCACCGCGTCAGTGGTTAAAATATCTGCCACCGGGCCGATGCCTGGCGGGGGAGTTTGCTCACCCTGCACCGCCGGTTTCTCTAACAACATAGCGTCATCGCAATACTGCCGGGTCAGCGCAATATCATGCATCACCGCAATCACCAGCACACCGTCCGCCGCCTGCTGGTGTAACAATGCCATCACCGCATGTTGATGCCGTGGATCAAGCCCTGCGGTAGGTTCATCGACCAGTAATACGGCAGGTTTCGCCGCCAACACCCGCGCTAGCATCACCCGTTGCCGCTCACCCGCCGAGAGCTGCAACACCGAGCGCTCGGCTAATGACTCACAGTCACATACCTTGAGTGCTTCAGCAATCGCCGCCTGAGCCTCCTGCTGACTCCAGTCTTTGCGCGCAAAGGCCGCCAGTTGCACCACCTGGCGCACCGAAATACCCCAGTGCACCGCCGGTTGCTGCTCAAGATACCCCTGCCATGCCGCACGCTGTTCAATGCTCACATTATTCTGCCCGCCCGCTGCCAACACCAACGACTGCTGTGCGTGGTCACCACTGAGGGTCACCTCCCCATGCAGTGGGGGCAACAACCCGGCGATGGTCTTTAACAGGCAACTCTTGCCACTGCCATTCTCACCTAATAACCCATATAAACGGCCAGGCTGAAAGTGCGCACTCACCGCACGTTGCACCGGTGTCGACGCCGCATAACCAATCTTGAGATCAGCAAGACGAAGGCCATCAACCCGGGCGATACGGGGTGGCGACTTAAACAACCAGCTGGGTAAAGTGAAAGTAGGCATAAGCGCTTAAAACCCGCCGCTGAATTTAGTGCGGCGCAGCAGTAATAGGAAAAACGGCGCGCCAAGCAGGCTCATTAACACGCCAAGTTTAAGTTCACTGGCCGGGCTTAACCACTGCACACACAGGTCAATCAGTAACACAAAGATCGCCCCCACCACCGCACTGGTCCACAGCAGGCGGCCGGGATCAGGGCCAACCAACAAACGTACCGCATGAGGCACCATCAAGCCGACAAAGCCGACAATACCGGCCACCGCCACTGAGGCGCCCGTCAACAACGCCACCCCAAGCAGAATCAACACTCGCCCCCGCACCAGTGAAAAACCGAGTGAGCGTGCGGTATGTTCACCTAAGGTCAGTGCGCGTAAAAACTTAGCGCTCAATAGCACACATGCAAAACCAATCAGCACAAAGGGCAGGATCATACTCACCTGGCCCAAATCCCGGTGCGCCACCGAGCCCATCAGCCAAAAGCTAATTTCCTGCATCGCAAAGGGATTCGGCGCAAAGTTGAGCGCCAATGCAATACCGCCGCCCATGGCTGCAGATATCGCCACGCCTGCCAGAATCAAAGTGGTTATCGAAGGTGCAGGCCCTGCCACCAGCAACACCAGAAGCAGCGCAATGCAGCTGCCAATCACCGCGCTTAAGGGTAATAAAGAAGAATGAAAGCCAACCCAACCAAAATAAAGCACAATCACTGCCGCCAGCGCCGCACCTGCGGAAACGCCGACAATACCTGGTTCCGCCAACGGATTACGTAATAACCCCTGCATCGCCGCCCCAGCGCAGGCTAAACACGCCCCCACCAGGGACGCCAACAAGACCCGTGGTAGGCGAATATGCTGAATAATGTGCCAATCCAGCGCCGCCGCAGCGTCCATCCGTGCCGGGTCAAAGCCTGCGGCAAATGCCTGCTGCGCTGTCGCCATAAGTTCCACAGTACCTGCGCTCAACGCCGTTATCGCCAACACCACCCACAACAGCGCAGCGCCAGCGACAAACAACCATGTCCTGCTCATAACCTGTGTCCGTGAGTAGGCAGCGCCTGCGCAATCGCAGCCACTAAATCATTAACGCGCTGGGCCATACAACCGACTAAATCCGCATCCACTTCAATTGCGCGATGCGTCAGCAAAGGTTCAAGAGCCCCGTGCAAAACATTACGCGATGCCAACGCAAAGTCACCAGCGCGAAGTACGACCATCATATCAGGGTCCAAGCGCAACACCTGCTCGGGTAACACGCTCACCAATCCCTTACCCGGCGCCACGTTCTCACCACCTAGCGCAGTGACCAGTTCATCCCATAAGGTGTCAGCGCCAAAGCTGTAATGGTTCGCCTGCAGCATCAGCACGCGTTGCCCGGCAAGTAAGGGCGGTAGGTCGCTAAGTTCGAACTCGAAACCTACCTTACTCGCAGCAGTCAACTGCGCGTAAAAATCGACGACCCCGGCTAGCGACTCAGGCTCAGGCAAAATCTCAACCCCTACCCCCTGGGCACGCAGCGCACTTACTAACATCGGGTCATTAAAACGATTGGCCAACACCAGGTCTGGCGCAAACCTAAGAATCCGCTCAACCCTGCCACCATGCATTGCGGTGCTTTGCAACGCAATGCCGGCAGCCGCTCGCTCTGGAGCGCCTGCAAACAAGGTGTCGTAGCATTGGTTCAAGGACGTGATACGTAGGTCATTGGATGAAGTTACTGATTCAGTCACCGTTGCGTGGACAGAAAGAGACAGACTAGATATGAGAGCTGTAAATAGCAGAAAGAACCTAAAATCAGGCAAGTGTGGTCGATTTAGATGAAATAAGCCTACCCCAATAATCAATCGTCTAACAATAGAACCTGATAACACGAGGATTCAACACAAAGATTGTGTAGTTAACGTCTTCTTAAAGCACAAAACCATGATGTTTCCCGTCCGGAAGTTCAATATCTACTCGTACTTTGCCACCACCCGCTTCGATATAACGTTTAAGTGTCGACAGCTTGAGATCTTTGCCTGCTTTCTCCATACCGGCAATCGTCGGCTGTTTCACACCCAGCGCCGTAGCCATATCGAGTTGGGTCTTTTCCATCAAAATACGGATTTCGTTCAAATGGATATTTAGCAGGATAGCTTCAGCTTTCTCTTCTGCTTCAGCTACAACCTCAGGTTTTTCTGTACTTAAAATGTCTTCTAATGTTCTAGACATGCTTTTCACCTCTCACTGAGCGTTTTCAAATGGGCTGTAAATTCTTTATCAGCCAGTGAAATCATGCGCTCGTAAAATCTTTTATCTTTTCCTGACTTATCCCCAGCGCAAAGCAATATCGCCGCTCTATCCGGATCAAAAGCAAAAAAAGCTCTAATCGGATTTCCTTTGCTTTGAATCCTGAGCTCTTTCATATTCTTATGGGTAGAGCCTTTTATCGTGTCTGCATAAGGCCGCGACAGACTAGGGCCTTTCTCGCGGAGCACAATTAAAGCTGCAAGCACATTCGCTCTGTCTGTATCGTCTTGCGCGTCGAACCATTCATCAAATGTGCTAGTCGTCCTGACATTCCACATCAATAAATCCTTTTGAAATATAGCCTACAACCTATATAACCTACAAATTGAAATTTTACAACTGCGCGAGGAAGTCATCAAGGCGCTGGGCTTGCTGCTCACGGGCATTTTTGCTCATTGGCAGGCGGTTCATCAGCTCAGTGGTGCAGTCCACCACATCCACCAGCCCCACTACGCTCCACAGGTCTTTCTCAAGTTGTTGCGCTTTGTGTGCGGCGTACAGATTGACGTACTTAAATTCATTGGCAATAAAGGCAATGTCGGGCTTACCCGTGCGGCTAATATGCAGGCGCAACATCATCAGGCACCCCTGCTCCAGCGCATTTTTTATAAAAGCATGTTCAAAACTGGCAGATTTAAACTGTGAACGGTAGCGGCGCTCGACCTGAATACCAGTCTTGTAGTAGCGCATAAATACGTACATTTCGATAATTTGCGGCCGCGATTTTTCGTCCAGCTTTTGCCAGCGGGCACGAATTTGGTGTTGCAGCTGTTTATCGTCCATCAACGGCCGCAAACTGGCATGCTCAAATTCATTCGCAAGGCCCAGGCACAGCTCTTTTAGCGGTTGATTCAGCGGCGACATACCCAGCATGCCTAAGCCAAACTCACCGCCTTTCGGCCGGTTCAAATAGAGTGGCATGCTCATCATCGAATGGCTGTACAAGTTGCGTAAACAAAGCTGTAAACCATGAAGGGTACCGGACTGACGCGTCGCTAGCACCTCGTCCTGGTTGTTCTTAATCATCTCGCTGATGTAAGCACGGCCCTGATGGTTCTGCACTTTCACATCCGCGCGCAGGTGCAAAGTCGTTTTATCTTTACTGATATGCATCAGTTCGTAGCGCAGATGAGTCAGGTCAAACCCTTGCGCGCGTTTGGTCAGCTGAATCAAATCAAGCTCGATAAAATCACCGGCCTTTAACGAAACAGGCTCTTCCAGGTCCACTTGCATCCCCATGGTTGAAATATCGCGACTGGTACCAAGTAACGCATGATCACCGTGGCGCACCCGCACCCGGGTTCGATAGCCAAAGCGGCTCTCAGCGCGAAAGTTGACAAAGCTATAAGTGACCCGTTGCAGTGGCGCAGGTATTTTGCGTGACACCGCAAATGGCTTAATGGCCACTAGTTCTTCGCGCTCACATTTGTAATGCTGATAGCGCTCCGCTGCCGGGGTAATGTCAGTCATCAGGCCGACGTGGGTCAGGCCATTGAGCTGACGCATCACATCGGGCGCCGGTGGCCGCTGCAAATGCTTCTCACGGTCAAGAATGTCTTGTGGCAGGGTGACCGGTAACCAGGCCTTACTCACATCCAGGCGACTGAAGCTAAAGCTATAGACTTTAAAACTATTGGTACGACTGGCGTAGGCTAAAAACACGCGCTTGAGATCATCATCCTGAGCAAGCTCAAAATCGGTGGCGGCGTAAAAGCTAACTTTGCCCTGGCGCAGCACCTGAAACGTATAAAAAAGCGTTCGTGCAATGCCACCGGGGTTTTCTTTCAGCTCATGCAAAAAGCGGCTTAACCGTTTACCAGTGAATAAACTCGGTACCTGGTTCTGGTTGTCTTCGTTAAGCCAGTCATCCAATACCGCGATATTATTTTCGGTTTCCAGCGCCATTGACGCGAACATGCGCTTTTCTTCACGCTGAAAATACAGCGGTACGCCGCTCATGCGGGGGAAGTAAAACTGTTCATGACCCTTGGTCACAATCGCGCCATATGTATTGTCGATATTGACCTTATAGCGGCGCTTATAGCCATTAATAAAGCGCACCAGAAAGGCATCAAATTCGGCGGAGACAAACTCCACGTCGCGCAATAAGCGCAGATAGACAAAATCTTTAATCAGTTCCGCGCCGACGACCCGATACGGCACAATAAAGTTGGGATCAAAGGTGAATTCCTGAGCCAGGCCGGTGAAACGTACACCCACCTCTTCACCTATATTGAATTGATAGTCGGGGCTTACTTTGACCCGCATACCACTGACCGAAATGTTGGTGGTCATCGCCTCAATGTTCTGCCCCTTGGTGCTTTTTAGCATCACCTGCACGGAGAAGTTCATGCGCTCTTCTTTGCGATGAAAATAGCGCCCAAACGTAAAGTACGGTACTTCGAGGTGCGCGGCTTTAGCGGGCTGCTCGGCCTCTGCCTCTTCCGCAATCAGTGCGGTTTGTTCAGAATCCGCCCGTCGCTTGGCGGCGGCCAGTGCGCGGGTACGCTCGCGCTGGGCGATAATACGGAAGTTGTTTTCCGCATTATGCACTTGTTCATAGGTATCTTCAGTGTAGATTCCGCGATATTGTTCAAGGCCAGCTTCAAAAATACGAATGGCGACCTCGTCCATATAGTGGACAAAGCCTTTGTGTTTATACGGGCGACAGTGGCCGTCCACGCGCTTACGCAAATCAATAGCTCTGCGGCACGGGCGCGCCAAGCGCCGCAATTCAGCTTTGAGCTTGAAGCGTTCAGGGCCAGAAATGTCCGACGTTAAGGCGGAAAATATCGAGTCGAATTCCGGTTCGTTAACAACCGGCTTCAGTTGCTCAATCAGCTGTTGCTTGGCAACATTATCCATATGTGCGCTATCCTGCGTACTTTATGTTGGGTAAGTAGACACTTATACTTCACGGGTTCGCGTCGTGTTACTTTGATATCGACCCATTATGAGAACACTTGACCCAAATGTCGAGAACCACACTCCTTTAAGGTAGTTCATCCAGTTATGGCTAAAGCAAAGCAAAAAACCGCCTATGTATGCACCGAATGCGGTGCTGATTTCCCCCGCTGGACCGGCCAGTGTAACGAATGCAAGGCCTGGAATACGATCTCCGAAGTACGTTTAGGCACCAGCGGCCCGGTGCGTAACCATGTGCCCCGCAGCGGCTTTGCGGGTATCGTCGATGCCAAAGTACAAACCTTAAGTGATGTGGATTTACAGCAGGTACCGCGCTTTAGCAGCGGGTTTGCTGAGCTCGACCGGGTACTTGGCGGCGGAGTGGTGCCAGGCTCGGCGATTCTGATTGGCGGCTCGCCGGGCGCCGGTAAAAGTACCTTGCTGTTACAAACCATGTGCTTGCTCGCCAGCCGCATGAACACCTTATACGTCACCGGCGAAGAGTCATTGCAGCAAGTGGCTATGCGCGCCCAGCGCTTGCAGTTACCCACCGACAAACTTCGCATGCTGGCCGAAACCTCCATTGAAACCATTTGCCAACTAGCGGATGAAGAAAAGCCGGCGGTAATGGTTATCGACTCGATTCAGGTGATGCATTTAAGTGACATTCAGTCAGCACCGGGTAGTGTGTCCCAGGTACGCGAAACTGCGGCGTACCTGACCCGCTATGCCAAGCAAAACAATGTGGCGATTATTATGGTGGGTCATGTCACCAAAGACGGTTCACTGGCCGGCCCTAAGGTGCTCGAGCATTGTATCGACTGCTCGATTATTCTCGATGGCGATGGCGACTCGCGCTATCGCACCCTGCGCGGTACTAAAAATCGCTTTGGTGCGGTGAATGAGCTTGGTGTCTTTGCGATGACCGGGGCTGGCCTGAAAGAGGTCAAGAACCCGTCAGCCATATTCCTCTCCCGCGCCGATGAACACGGCAGTGGCTCGGTGGTAATGGTGATTTGGGAAGGGACCCGACCACTGCTGGTTGAGATCCAGGCGTTGGTCGATCATTCGCAATTGGCCAACCCTCGCCGGGTAGCCGTGGGTACAGAGCAAAACCGGTTGGCGCTGTTACTTGCCGTACTGCATCGCCACGGTGGCTTAGCGCTGGGCGATCAGGACGTCTTTGTCAACGTGGTCGGTGGCGTTAAGGTCGCCGAAACCGGCTCTGATTTGGCGTTGTTGCTGGCGATTGTTTCAAGCTTTAAAAACCGTGAGTTACCGCGGGATTTAATTGTGTTTGGTGAAGTTGGTTTAGCAGGCGAAATCCGCCCGGTCACCAACGGCAGTGAGCGCCTCAACGAAGCCGCCAAACACGGCTTTCGCCGCGCCATCGTGCCCGTCGCCAATGCCCCCAAGCAAATCCCCGACAACATGCAGGTCATCCCCGTCAAAACCATCGCCGAAGCCCTCGAGCATGTGTAACGGCGCATGGTACGCCTGACGTTCCTATATCGCGGAAACGCCCGGCTCTTGCGGGCCATGGCATATGCCTTGTTGGGGACGTAAGACGTAGGTCAGGCTGCGTCCGCGTCACGCAGTGATGACGTTCCTATATCGCGGAAACGCCTGGCTCTTGCGGGCCATGGCATATGCCTTGTTGGGGACGCCGTAAATACGTCCCTGTAGGCTCGA
>JAFIFH010000020.1 GCA_020832105.1 Idiomarina sp. | reverse complement strand
ACGTAGTCAGCGTGACCTGGGCAATCGACGTGCGCATAGTGACGGATCGGAGTGTCATACTCAACGTGTGAGGTTGAGATAGTGATACCACGCTCGCGCTCTTCTGGAGCGTTATCGATTGATGCGAAGTCTTTAGCAGCTCCGCCGTAAGTTTTTGCTAATACAGTGGTGATCGCCGCCGTCAGCGTGGTTTTACCATGGTCAACGTGACCGATAGTACCGACGTTTACGTGCGGTTTACTACGTTCAAATTTTGCTTTAGCCATGACAGCCTCTCTTAAATACGCTCGGTGACGATACTCACCAGTGCTTAGGTTTAAAATATGATTAAGTTTTTTTTTTGCAGAAAGCAGGGAGATGAAACTAAGAAGAAGAATAAATGGTGCTGATAGGCGGATTTGAACCGCCGACCTCACCCTTACCAAGGGTGCGCTCTACCAACTGAGCTATATCAGCACGGAAATTTATCTCTGGAGCGGGTGGCGGGAATCGAACCCGCATCATCAGCTTGGAAGGCTGAGGTAATAGCCATTATACGACACCCGCAAATCTTGCTTCGGCTACCTGGGGTCTGCAGAAAAAATGGTGGAGGGGGCAGGATTCGAACCTGCGAAGGCTGAGCCGTCAGATTTACAGTCTGATCCCTTTGGCCGCTCGGGAACCCCTCCACAAAACTTTTTCTAAATGGTGCCGGCACCAAGAGTCGAACTCGGGACCTACTGATTACAAGTCAGTTGCTCTACCAACTGAGCTATGCCGGCTTCACCGTTTAGGTGGTGCGAATTCTATGGCAAGGGTTTTGTTCTTGCAACAGCTAATCGCATTTTTTTTTACTTTTTAAGGTCGATTGCTTATTTTTTGCGTAATAAGCTCGGTTTTTAAACGTTATTTCATTTGTAGGGCAGGCTCTGCCTGTCGGCATACATCGCCTGGTGGCATACAAAGCATGCCCTACAAGATCGTCACGCCGAAAAAGGATGGCGTAAAGTGATGGTTTCAGCACGATCTGGCCCTGTAGAAATAATATCTACCGGAACTTCCAGTAAGGCTTCAATTCGCGCAATAAACGCTAAAGCCTTGGCTGGCAGATCTTCATGCCGGGTCACCCCAATCGTTGGCTTCGCCCAACCACGCATGGTTTCATACACAGGCTCCACCTTATCGTAGTCTTCTGCAGACAACGGCGGTAACTCAACCACTTCACCGGAAGGAAGCTTATAGCCGGTACAGATTTTGACTTCATCCAGGCCGTCAAGCACATCTAGTTTGGTCAGGCATAAGCCACTGATAGAATTCAACTGCACCGCACGGCGCATCGCTACGGCGTCAAACCAACCTGTGCGACGTTTGCGACCGGTCGTCGCGCCAAACTCATGGCCTTTGACCCCAAGGTGCTGACCCACTTCACAATCAAGCTCTGTCGGGAAAGGACCAGACCCTACGCGGGTGGTGTAGGCTTTAACGATACCTAATACATAATCCAGGTAACATGGACCAAAGCCAGCGCCTGTTGCCACGCCACCTGCCGTCGTATTAGAGGATGTCACGTAGGGGTAAGTACCATGGTCGATGTCCAGCAAAGTACCCTGCGCACCTTCAAACATGATGTTATCGCCGTTACGGCGCGCTTTATCCAGCAAACCTGGAATATCAGCCACCATTTTGGTAATAATCGGTGCAATCTCTTTGCAATAAGCCAGTACTTCGTCTGCATCCACAGCGGGCTGCTTGTAGTACTCTGTTAAGGCAAAGTTATGGTAGTCGATGACTTCGCGTAGTTTTGGTTCGAACTGCTCCATGTTGAGCAAATCGCCAACTCGCAAAGCACGACGCGCAACTTTGTCTTCATACGCAGGACCGATGCCGCGACCGGTGGTACCGATTGCCTTTTTGCCACGCGCCAGTTCACGCGCTTTATCGAGCTCAACGTGATACGGAAGAATAAGTGGGCAGGCTTCGCTGATGAGCAGGCGTTCACGTACCGGAACACCGCGCTTCTCGAGCATTTCAATTTCTTCCATCAGGGCTTCTGGTGACAGTACGACCCCATTGCCAATCATGCAGGTGACGTTGTCGTGCAAGACCCCGGAAGGAATCAAGTGCAGCACGGTCTTCTCACCTTCGATGACCAGAGTGTGACCCGCGTTGTGGCCACCCTGATAGCGAACTACGTAGTTTGCTCTGTCGGTTAACAGATCAACAATCTTACCTTTGCCCTCGTCACCCCATTGGGTGCCAAGAATAACGACGTTTTTACCCATGATTCTCAAGCAGTGGAAAAATTAAGTCGCGATTCTACCAAAGCGGCGTATAGAATTCACCCACATTTTTCCACTTCCAGGCCCCTTAGCCGCGTATTTGCTGAAAGTCTTTGGTTCTTTGGTATAGGGCAAAGCCAAAACGCAGCCGATCATAACGATAATCGGTGGCCACACCCTGCTGTTTTAGCGTTTCGGCCAAGGTTTTTACGATCTCAGCGCTGGGTAATTTAAAGGTGAAAAAATGACCGTGGGCTGTCAGATCATGCTGTAGTAAAGTCTCACGGTTGAGGTACTGATGCTCAAGGCTGTCAATGTGAGTAAGAAATGCAGCCTGTAAATCGCGAATATACGCATTCACCCGCACGTCCGTTAATCCTTCCGTCTGCCATAGCTCGAGTACCGCTTCGAGACGGTAAAGGGCGGTAAAATCCATCGTTGCACCCGCCATGCGATAGCCGTCATCCGCATAGCCGACCGGGCCGGTCTGCGGATGCGCAAGGCTTGCAAAGTCGGCAAACCAGCCTGTGTATTCAGGGCGTAACTGGCAATTAACCGGCACCACCGCAAAGCATACGCCCTCACCGGCCTGCGCATATTTATACCCACCTGCCAGATAAAACACCCGGTCCTGATATGGCGACCAGTCGGTGGGCACGGCACCAAACCCGTGGTAGCCGTCGACCACAACCACAGTATCGTCACTTTGTAGCGCATCGAGCCATTGCTCAGGTAACGGCGCGGCGACCCCTGAGTTGTAAAAAATCTGGCTGATAAACACTAATTCATACGTTGCGGCTGCAACTTCATCACGCCAGCGCTGCGCAAAAGTCGTAAATGGCTCTGTGGGTACCACCTTGAGATCAACATTGCCTCGCTCTAACAGGCGTCGACTCTGGCGATTAAAGCTATGAAACTCACTGTCGGTGGTTAAGATCCGTAAAGGCTTACTGGCATCAAAACAACTTAACAGGCGATAGACAAACTCATGGGTATTTGGGGCGAACACGATTTGTTGCGGCTCGCTGAGCTGCAAACGCTCGGCAATGAGTCGTTGCACTGCAGGTACTCGCTCACCAAAGATGACATCCCATTTATTGTCCGCATGCTTCGCCGAGTCGTCCCAATAGGCCATATGCGCGTCACGGGTCACATCCGGCCAATAGTAATGACTATGGGGTGACATGTGTAGGATCCCGGGGCGTGCTTGCAAAAACCTGGAATATAAATGCCGCATCAGTATGTCCTTGTGCTTTGTGCTCTACTTAATCGATAGGTGCCAGTATATAGAGTTATCCTGGCGTGGTAAAAGCCGCCGCCGACGAGGTTTGGCTCAGCCAACAAAAAAGGCCGCAAGCGGCCTTTTTTAATTCTTTCAATGACCGCAGTTGCGGTGGGGCAAATTAGTCGTTGTTACCCGACCCAGCCATCTGGTTTAAGTAACGGAAGAACTCGCTATCAGGGCTCAGCACCAGTATATCGTTGCCATCGGCAAAGCTAGCAGTGTAAGCCTCCATGCTACGAATAAAGGCATAGAATTCTGCGTCCTGGCTATAAGATTCACCATAGATACGAGCCGCTTCAGCGTCACCTTCACCACGGATCTGGCGGGCTTCACGTTCTGCATCCGCCACCATGACCGTCACTCGGGCGTCCACGTCAGCGCGAATGAACTCAGCCTGCGCACGACCTTCGGCACGGTGTTCACGTGCAACGGCGTTACGCTCTGCGCGCATCCGCTGATAAATAGACTGGCTAACTTCGGTGGGCAGGTTGATTTGCTTAACCCGCACATCCAGCACCTGAATACCAAGGTCAGACGCACCGTCACCCGCTTGCACCAATGCCTGTTCCATCAGCTCGTCACGTTCACCTGAGACGATATCGCGGATAGTCCGGGTACCGAACTCACTACGCAGACCGGAGTTAATCCGTCGCATGAGCAGGTCTTCTGCTTGACGTTCATTACCACCACCGGTTGAGAGGTAGAACTGAGCGAAATCAGATATCCGCCATTTAACAAAGGCGTCAACGATTAAGTCTTTCTGCTCGCTGGTGATGAAACGGTCAGGCTGACCATCGAGTGTTTTCACTCGCGCGTCCAGCTTTTCAATGCGCTCAATAAAGGGCACTTTGAAGTGCAGACCAGGCTGGTAAACAACCGGACGACCGTCGTCATCGGTAGCCACCTGGCCAAAGCGGATCACGATGCCCCGCTCACCTTCCTGAATAGTGAACAAAGACGAGTAACCGAGCATGGCCACAATAATTGCCAAAATAATGATTAAATTACGCATCTTTAATTACCTCCTCGACCACTGGTGCTGGTGCCGCGAACACCTTCAGACTGCACCGTTGAGGGCACCCCACCTTGACTACGCGACATCGGCTGTTGGCCATCTACAGGTAAGATCGGCGCAATTGAGCGCTGACGGTTCTGCATGATTTGGTCCAGTGGTAAATACATCATGTTGTTGCCACCATCTACGTCAACGAAGACTTTCGCATTGTTACTGTAGATAGCTTCCAGCGTTTCAAGGTACAGACGCTGACGAGTTGATTCAGGGTTGGCCTGGTACATTGGCAGTAACGCATTGAAACGTGCAACTTCACCCTGTGCTCTTAGGATAACCTGTTCCTGATATGCCTGAGCTTCCTGCTGCATGCGGCGTACCGTACCGCGAGCTTGTGGCTCACGTTCACGGGCGTAGGCATCAGCTTCACGGATAAAGCGTTCTTCATCTTCCTGTGCGGCGATGGCATCATCAAATGCGTCACGCACCTCTTCAGGTGGGCGCGCTGGCAGGAAGTTGACGTCAATTACACTTAAACCAAGGTCATAACGCTCAACCAGGCGATCGATGATTTCCCAGGTTTGTTGACGAACCTGTTCACGACCAACCGTTAATACGTTGTCCATGGTGTTGTGACCGATAACATAACGCAGGGCACTGTCGGTAATCTGCGCCAGACTCGAATCCGGGGCTTCGACGTTGTAGAGGTAAGCCCGTGCGTTCACCACACGATACTGCACACCTAGCTCAACACGTACCACGTTCTCATCTTCAGTCAGCATAAAACCGCTGGTTTGTTGCGACTGAACGTTGTTAACGTCGACGTTGCTGACTTCGTCAATAAATACCGGACGCCAATGCAGACCTGAAGTGACCTCAGTATGGTAGGAACCGAACCGCAAGACCACGCCTCGCTCGGCTTCGTTAACCGTGTAGAATCCAGCAATAAACCAGACTACAAGTGCAAGCACGACGACCAGACCGATAAGTTTTGAAGGAATACCGCCGCCACTTTGGCTGCTGCCTCCTTTACCGCCTTTACCGCCCATGCCTAATTTGCCGAGCAGATTTTTCAGGGCTTCATCAAGATCAGGTGGCCCCTGATCTTTACCGCCCTGGTTTTTCCATGGGTCGCGGTTTTTATCGCCGCCATTCCCCGGTTGATTCCAGGCCATTGATTACTCCAGTACAAAAAAAGAAACTGTTCAGATGATTACTCTCAGGAAGCTGGCTGTGGGTCCTGAATGAACTCAGTCAGCTTTCGTCCATAATTCTTTAATAAACGCTGCCAGTCAATTGCAGGCATTCGCACAGATACTAACATATCTCCGTTGTCGAGTATCTCTTCTGATTCCACACATTCAAGTCCGTACAGCTGACTGCGAAGTTTACCCTCCTGTGGGGGGAGTCGCAATTGCTCGGTAATCATCTGTTTTGCCAGGCGCTCACTTAATGCCTGGAAAAGCAACTCTACGCCTTCCCCGGTTTGCGCGGACAACCAGACTCGTTGCGGTAGGCCTTCGTCGTCATAGTCAATGCGCGGTGCCTGCTGCTCAAGGCGGTCAATCTTATTGCAAACCAGCAACTGAGGCGTCTGGTCTGCGCCAATCTCAGTCAGTACCGCATCGACCTGCCGTTGATTATCGGCCTGCCGTTCATCACTGATATCCATCACATGTAACAACAGGTCAGCGTCACGGGTTTCCTGCAACGTAGCCTTAAATGCGGCCACAAGGTCATGCGGTAAGTGGCGGATAAAGCCAACCGTATCTGCAAGAACTACCGTGCCGGCGTCTTGCAGCTCTAATTTCCGCAAAGTCGGGTCGAGCGTGGCGAATAACTGATCCTCCGCATATACATCGGAGTCAGTAATACGATTAAACAATGTCGACTTGCCCGCGTTGGTATAACCCACCAGGGCTAAGGTAGGAATTTCTGCGCGCATACGCGCACGACGGCCCTGCTCTCGCTGCTTCGAAACTTTATCTAAGCGCGCCAGAATCGCTTTAATCCGTGCCCGCAGTAAACGCCGGTCAGTTTCCAGCTGAGTTTCACCCGGACCACGCAGGCCAATACCACCTTTTTGCCGTTCAAGGTGAGTCCAGCCGCGAATGAGGCGGGTTGAAATATGGCGCAACTGCGCCAGCTCGACCTGAAGTTTACCTTCGTGGGTACGCGCTCGCTGGGCAAAAATATCGAGAATCAGCCCAGTGCGATCAAGCACCCGGCATTTGAAAACTTTCTCTAGGTTACGTTCCTGGGAGGGAGACAGTGAGTGATTAAAAATCACGATGTCGGCCTGGTGCGCATTCACCAGTGCTGCTATTTCTTCAGCTTTACCGGTACCGATAAACAACTTTGCGTCTGGCGCGCGCCGACTGGTTGAAACAACTTCAAGCGCTTCAACACCAGCCGATGAAACAAGAAGAGCTAACTCCTCGACGTCTTCTCGCGCGGATTCATTTGGAAAATCAACATTGACGAGTATTGCTTGCTCGCCGCCTTCATATCTATCAAACAAGCGAGCTACCTCTGCTGTCTATAATTATTCTGCACCACCTTCTGCTTCCTCACCACCAGTTGGGTGATAGTTGCTAGGAATGCGTGATGGTACGACCGTTGAGATGGCGTGTTTATACACCATCTGGCTGACAGTATTTTTCAATAAAACGACAAACTGGTCAAACGACTCGATTTGTCCCTGAAGTTTAATGCCGTTTACTAAATAGATCGAAACGGGGATGCGTTCACGGCGTAACGCATTCAAAAATGGGTCTTGTAAGGTTTGGCCCTTCGCCATGGCTTGTTTCCTTTCGCAATTTGTTATTAGAGTTTAGTACTGCGTTTATAGCAGAATTAGTGTAGCAAGATATTTTAATAAGTGCGGGTTATTTCTACGTTTTCAAGCTTTTTTTAGCCACATTTGTGGTCTGGTTGGTAAACTTTCCTGCAACACCGACCAGGCGGCCTCTTTCAGATCCACTTGTGTCGGGTCAAGCCAATGTAAATCCGGCCAGCTGCGCAGCCAGGTAATTTGCCGTTTGGCAAGCTGCCGGGTAGCCGCAACACCTTTATTCACCATGGTCTGATAATCAAAGTCTCCATCCAGATACTGCCACATTTGACGGTAACCAACGCAACGCATAGATGGCATGTCCAGATGCAAGTCGCCACGCGCACGCAGTGCCTCGACCTCCTGTGCGAAGCCCTGCTCCAGCATTTGCATAAAGCGTGTTTCAATACGCTGGTGCAATACTTTTCGATCTGCGGGGGCAACTGCAAATTGATAGCTTGGGTAACGCAGTCCAGGTTGCTGCGACTGAGTCAACTCAGTCATGGTTTTATTACTTAACGTAAACACCTCTAGCGCACGCAGCAGGCGCTGTGGATCATTTGGGTGAATACGTTGTGCCGAGGTGGGATCAACCTGTGCCAAACGCTGATGCAGTGCCTCCCAGCCCAAATTTTCCGCTTGCTGAATGAGTGCTGCGCGCACCCCTGCGTCTGCTTCAGGTAAATTGGATAACCCACCAAGCAACGCGCGATAGTAGAGCATGGTGCCCCCTACCAGAATCGGTGTTTTCCCTTTCGCAATGGCCTGTTCAATACATGCAAGTGCATCACGACGAAAATCTGCAGCGCTATAGCTTTGTGCGGGGTCTAGAATATCGATCAACTGATGCGGGTATCTGGTGAGCTCTTCAGCAGTGGGTTTTGCGGTGCCAATGTCCATCTGTCGGTAAATTAGCGCTGAATCAACGCTAATGATACTGGCATCAAGGGTATCAAATAGATCCATAGCCAGCTGGGTTTTCCCCGCTGCGGTAGGGCCAGAAATACAAATAATAAAAGGGGACTGACTCGCGACTAAGGGCAAAATGATCTCTTTTAATGTTAAGATTGAATAGAAGTGCGCCAATCCAGTGGCCGTAAAGCGGCTTCAAGCAAGCCCAATGCCAGCGCTTGGGTAAACCAATATTGCGCCTGTTGGTCACTGTACTGGCTATGCACACCCTGTGCTGCCAGCCACCTGTGTAAATCGGTTTGCTCGGTCAGCGGCGCATCTGTCAGTTGCGCAATCAGCGCGCTCACCGCCTCTACGGTCGAGCGCTGGCGAAGCACTGCCGGTACTTGCATTACGATGGCCCGATGCGCCTGCAATCTTTTTAATTGTACTCCAAGCTGGGACAATTGATGCACAAGCGGGTCGGTTAATGGCGTATCCAGATTCAGTTGCACTGGCAGCAGCAATGGTTGCCCGCTCAGCCCCTGGCGTAGTTGCTGGCCAATGCGCTGAGTTTCCACCTGCTGCTGCAGCTGCGCCAGATCAGCCAGCGCAAGCACACTGGACGCCTCTGAAGAACCCGCCTGATGGACTAAAACATATCTCTGCTCGAGTACTTTTAACAACCGCCACTCAGCGTCCGGCGCTGAATTGAGTGCGTCAGAATTTTGCGGTTCACCTACCCCGGGGCTCATTAAAGTCTGATAGCCAGCAGCGGCCTGGGTTCGGTATTCCTGGGTATTCTGTTGTGGCGGGTGAGCTGCCACCGCGCCCGCCTGGCCAGCTACGTGCAAAGCTTGTGGCGATGGCTGCTGGTAAGCATGTCTTGGCGGTGGCTGAAAGCCAGTCGGCTGGCTCCCCTCGTCTGTTGCCGATGTTTCGACGACAGTGCCGGATAACGTCTCTGGTAACGCCTGGCGTAAAGTCTGCAGCACAAAGTCATGCACCTGACGCGCCTGATGAAAGCGCACCTCATGTTTAGCCGGATGTACATTCACATCCACGTCCCGTGCCGGAATCTGCAAATACAGCACAAAAGTGGGCTGGCGGTCGTCGGCAAGGGTGTCGCCATACGCTTGGCGGATCGCATGATTCAGCAGTTTGTCCTTCATCATCCGGCCGTTCACATACATATATTGAATATCATGCTGATGGCGGCAGTGCTCAGCAGGAGCAACCCAGCCATGCAGTTGCCATGGCTCGCTGTCATGTTGCAGATAAACCGCCTGTGCTGCAAACGCGCTGCCAGCGACGGCTTTTAAGCGTGGTAATGCCGCTTCATGCAGGTTGCCACTCTCACCCCGCAAGGCGCGGTAGTCTCGTACCTTACGTCCATTATGGGTGAACAGAATACGCACTTGCGGTGCCGCCAGTGCAATGCGACGCAAGACCTCATCGATATGGCCAAATTCAGTTTTTTCCGTGCGCAGGAATTTGCGCCGCGCCGGCGTATTGAAGAATAAGTCCTGCACATCAACGGTCGTGCCGTCGGGGTGCGCTGCTGGTTGCATGTGTACCTGCATATCACGCCCCTCACAAAATGCCTGCCAGGCTTCCGCCTGGTCACCTGGCTTGGAGGTCAATGTGAGCCGCGACACCGAGCTGATACTGGCCAAAGCTTCGCCGCGAAAGCCTAACGAGAGAATGCTTTCAAGATCATCAAGCGTATGGATTTTACTGGTGGCGTGCCGGCTTAAAGCAAGCTGTAATTCGTCTTTAACAATGCCACTACCGTTGTCCCGAATACGGATGCGTTTCGCCCCACCCTGCTCGATATCAATCAGCAGTTCAGTGGCGCCAGCATCGATACTGTTTTCCACCAGCTCTTTCACCACCGACGATGGCCGCTCGACGACTTCGCCCGCGGCAATTTGATTGGCAAGCTGGAGAGGAAGTTGACGAATCGGCATCAGCTACTCGGTATTTCCAGCATCTGGCCAACTCGCAGAACCGTGTTCGACAAGCTATTGTGCTGCTGAATGGCTCGCACTGAAGTGCCATAGCGCTCTGCCAGTACCGACAATGAGTCACCAGACTGAACCCGGTGCTGGCGGATGCGCTGATTAGCAAGCACAGTACCGTCGATGGGGTGCTTGATGAAGAACTCACGGGTGCCGTCGTAGAGGGCTTGGGCCAGGCGCTGCTGGTGCGCCGCACTGCGCAGGTTCTGTTCTTCCTGGGGATTGGAAATAAAGCCGAGCTCCACCAACACAGAAGGAATGTCCGGGCTATTCAAGACTGCAAAACTCGCCGCCTGAGGTTCACGCCGATGCACCCGGGTCACTGTCGACAGCCGTGATAGCAAAAGATTCGCTGCATCAAAGCCGCCGCTCATTGAGCTGTCCAGAGACATATCCAGTAAGGTGCGCGCCAGGTAAGGATCATCCCCGTTATTTGAGAGTACCTCACCGGCACCGCCGAGTAACTCAGAATGCTGCTCGCGGTTCTCCAGCCAGCGACCTAGCTCAGTATTGGCTCGACGCCGCGATAACACCCACACTGACGCGCCGCGCGGTTGCGGCGAGGTAAATGCGTCTGCGTGAATGGAAATAAACATGTCGGCTCGCTCGCGCCGTGCCACCCGGTTACGCTGATTAATATGCACACCATAATCGCCGGTACGAACCAACACCGCTTTCATTGCCGGATCAGCGTTGATCAAATCAGCCAGCCTTTGCGCGACCGGCAAGGTTATGTTTTTTTCATAGGTTCCGGCAGGGCCGATTGAACCTGGGTCTTCGCCGCCATGACCGGCGTCAATGGCGACAATGACGGGTCGCTCGGTCAAACCTTCAGCACTGCGAGTAACCCGCTGCTGAGTGACTGACTGGCCCGGGATATCCACCACCAGACGATGGCCATACCGTTCGTTGGGCGGCAAAGGGAATACAGTCGGCTCTACTTTATCACTGAGTTCAAGCACAATCCGGGTAGTGGATGCCTGCGGCGGTGAGCTGCTACGAATACGGTCAACCATCAGCGAATCAAAGTCCAGCGCATCCAGATTAACCTGATTGCGGGTGCCGCGAAAATCAATCACCAAGCGGTAAGGACGGCTGTCATATAGGGTGAAGTAACTATGCTCAGGGGCGCTGGCTAAATCAAACACAATACGTGTCTTGTCCGGTGCTGGCCAAACCCGCACAGACTCAATAGCTTCGCCAGCTACTGCGATAGAACTCCACAGTAGTGCGAACATACATAGCGCACATCTTACTATTTTCATTATTAGTGACTTCTTTTTTTAATGACTTGCATCAGTGCCAACCGGCACCCGAGCTGGTGGTATTGCTGCACATTAGCTACCAGTGTGTCATGCAAGCTTGTCCCGCTTTACTATTTGCTTTGATCAAAAGATGCCTGCCATCGTCCTGCCCTTGTTGCAATTCAACCTCAAGGTCAGCGGCTGGCAGTAAACCAAATCCGCGCTGCGGCCACTCTACTAAGCATACACAATCTTCCGCAAAGTAGTCACGAATTCCCATAAATTCGAGCTCTTCAGGGTCGTGCAGCCGGTACAGATCGAAATGAAAAACCCGCATATCGCTAAATTCATAAGGCTCAACCAGTGCATACGTCGGGCTTTTCACCGCGCCCTGATGACCCAACCCCTGAATAAAACCGCGACTAAAGGTGGTTTTTCCCATCCCCAGGCCGCCCTGCAGATAAATTACTAAAGGGCGCACCGGCGCGCCAGTTTGCAGCGCACTGTGTAGCGCTTGTGCCAACCGCTTGCCTGCTGCCACCGTCGAGTCTTCCGCACGTAATTCCATTTGAACCATAATATCTCGCTGAGTTCCTGTATTTTTTATCTAATGCTAACAATGGTTTAATCTTGATTGACCCAACCACGAATATGGTCAATCACATCACCTGCCAGTAATCCGCGTTGCCCATGCGCCGCCGCAGAGTCCGCCGCACCGCCATGCACGAGAACCGCGTAACCCACTGTTTCTGCCATGCTTTGGCGCACAGTTTTTGCGTTCGCATGCAAGGTTGCCATGAACGTCGCCAATAAGGCGCTGATTATGCCAGTCAGGGTATCCCCCATGCCAGCACTTGCAAGCCCCGGATTGCCGGTCGTGTTGACCGCCAGGTAGTCCTGACTTTGCACCAGGCTACCAGCACCTTTGAGCACCACCACACCACCATAGCGCTGTTGTAATAACGAGACACTGCGCCAGCGATCCTGTTCAACCTCTGCGCTCGTGCAATCTAACAGCCGACCAGCTTCACCCGGGTGCGGCGTGAGTACCCAGTCATCTCTGCGTAGCGGGTTCTGCGCTAGTAAATTCAGCGCGTCAGCATCCACCACTAACGGCGTCTCCAATTCGCTTACTTTTTGCCACCAGCTCTGCCCCCATATGCCTTGCCCAAGCCCTGGGCCAATCGCAATCACATCGGCCTGTTGCAGTAAACTTTCTGCCGCGGCATCGTCACTAAGCATGCCGCGCACCATGATTTCAGCCCTGGCCCCCGCCATGCTTTGTTGCCCGGGCTCACAGATGACCGACACTTTACCTGCACCGGCCCGCAAGGCCGCTAATGCAGTGAGTTGCGCAGCCCCAGCCATGCCCTCGCTGCCACCAATCACGACGACATGCCCAAACATGCCTTTGTGACTATTCCATGGTCGCGGCGGGAAGGCCTGGGGTAACTGACATGGGTCAAGTCGCCATGCCGCAGCTTTGGTTAATGTTCTGAATTCTCTTAAGATGCCCAAATCCGCAAACCACAAGCGCCCGCTATATTCACCAGCTTCACCGGTATACAGCCCGCGCTTTAATGCCACCATAGTGACCGTATGACGTGCCTTGACCGCACACCCCAGCACCCGCCCGGTATCGCCATCAAGGCCGCTGGCAATGTCTACCGCGATCACTGGTAATCGTGCTTCATTGACACTATCGATGGCTTCGGCTAGCTCGCCGCGCACCTCACTGGTTAACCCGGTCCCCAGCATCGCATCAATCACCACGTCTGCATCACTATCTAACCAGTCACTGAGCGGCTCCACCTCACCACCCTGGGTTTGCCAGCCGCTAAGTGCGCGCTTGGCATCTTCGCTGGCGGGGGCTTTATGTGCGTAAACACGCACTTCATATCCCGCCATCAATGCATGCGTTGCCACAATATAGCCATCCCCACCATTGTTGCCGCTGCCACACAGCACCGCAATGCGCAGCGGTGGCGGGAATTGTTCACGCAGGCATTCGAATACCGCACGGCCTGCCCGCTGCATCAGCTGCCACATGCTAACGCAAGCCAGCTCTGCTGCGCGCTGTTCATTGTCTCGCACCTGTTGCGGGCGGTACAATTGCTGCGGAATACTGCTACTTAACAGTCGATTCATGGTCGCTCCTTGTTTGCCTGCAAGACTCGCCTACAGGACTCACCTGCATGAGTGGCCTGCGCGGGGTGGTTCAGCGCTGGTGAGTTGATCCTGGCCTTGAGCCCCAGAGGACTCAGGGTATAATGACGCCCTAAAGGTTATCATCTCTGCTCTCAAGCCCGAAGGCAATGCCCATGAATACATCCAGCAATGGATCCTCAGAACGCCCCTCGTCCACGCTCGGCGATATTGACTATCAAGCGCTCGCTGAAAGCATTAAGCGCTGGGGAAAAGAACTAGGCTTTCAAGAGGTTGGTATCGCTGACTTTGATCTTAGCCAACATCAGGCTGGCCTGCAAAAGTGGCTCGACAAAGGCTACCACGGCGAGATGTCTTATATGGAACGCCATCAGGATTTACGCGCTCACCCCGAATTACTGCACCCCGGCAGTGTGCGTGCCATATGCGTTCGCATGGATTACCTGCCCAAGGGCGCACTCTTTGCAAAGGTTTTGAAAAACCCAAAGCTGGGCTATGTGAGTCGTTATGCGCTTGGCCGTGATTACCATAAGGTCATGCGCAAACGGCTGAAACAGCTCGGCGATAAAATTCAGGCCCAGTTTGCAGATACTGATTTTCGTCCCTTTGTTGATAGCGCACCAGTGATGGAGCGCCCCCTGGCAGAAAAGGCCGGGCTTGGATGGACCGGCAAGCATAGTCTTTTATTGGATAGCAAAGACGGCTCCTGGTTTTTCCTCGGGGAGCTATTTATTAATTTACCGTTACCGGTGGACAGCAAGCAGCAACCCCAGTGTGGCAAATGTACTGCCTGCATCACGATCTGCCCGACCCAGGCCATTGTCGAGCCCTATGTGGTCGACGCCCGGCGCTGTATCTCTTACCTGACAATCGAATTAAAGGGCGCTATTCCAGAGGAGTTTCGTCGGCCCATGGGCAATCGCATTTATGGGTGTGACGATTGCCAGCTGATTTGTCCGTGGAACCGTTACGCCACCCCCACCGACGAACACGACTTTGCGCCTCGCCACCATTTACATGCACCGCAAATGATGGATTTGTTCAACTGGACAGAGGATGAGTTTCTTAAGCAAACCGAAGGCTCCCCTATTCGGCGCATCGGCCATGAACGCTGGCTGCGCAATATTGCTGTGGGCTTGGGCAACGCCCCATACGACTTCGCAGTAGAAGACGCCCTGAGAGCCCGTAAAGGCGAGGTTAGTGCATTAGTCGATGAGCATATTGAGTGGGCACTGGCGGAGCAGGCGCGCAAGAAAGAACTGGCAGAAGCGCCCTCGCAGCAGGTGAAACGTTTAGTTCGCGTGGTCGAGAAAGGGCTTCCACGCGACGCTTAAGCACGGTTATTCTGGTTTAAATACCCCAATCACGCCATCGAAGGTGCGCTCCGACCCCGACCCCTGGGTTTTTGGCTCACTCATTTTAAAACCGCATTCAACGCATTCCACATGCTCAATGCCATTTTCGGTATACAGCATCAGGCTATCGATAGCTTTACACTCTGTGCAGGTGGCCCCTGCAATAAATCGCTTCTTACTCTTACCCATGGCTAAACCTCCCCGGTGACAGGCCGAGGATTATATCACGCCGTTTCCTGAATCGCATGAACGGGGTAAAAGCATTTCGCTACATGTGGAAGCGCTCAAGGCGTGATAAAATAGGCGCAGACTCTTACCAATAGATGAGATGCAATGATACAGGCAGATGCAATTGGGCTGATCCGTGGCGGCAAACAGCTACTAAACGACAGCAGCTTTACTATTTTCCCCGGTCATAAAGTGGGCTTAGTCGGTGCCAATGGCAGTGGCAAGTCGTCGCTCTTTGCGCTGTTACGCGGCGAGCTGAAAGAAGACGCCGGCACCCTGAGTATGCCTGCCGGCTGGAAGATAGCATCGGTCGCCCAGGAAACACCTGCACTGAGCACCAGCGCGCTGGACTTCGTGATCAGTGGCGACAAAGAATATATGAACCTGCACAATGCGTTGCAGCAGGCGGAGCAAAGCAACGATGGTGACGCAATCGCCCGCATTCATGGTCAACTTGACGCCATTGGGGGCTATCAGATAGAGCCTCGCGCAGCCAGCCTGCTGTCAGGACTTGGCTTCACCCAGGCTCAGTTGAGCCAGCCAGTCAGTGCCTTTTCCGGCGGCTGGCGGATGCGCCTGAACCTCGCCCAGGCACTGATTGCCCGCTCGGACTTATTACTCCTCGATGAGCCGACCAACCACTTGGATCTCGATGCGATTTATTGGCTTGAAAGCTGGCTATTGCGGTTTGAAGGCACCCTGATTCTGATTTCCCATGACCGTGACTTCCTCGATGCGGTGATTACCCACACCATTCATATTGAGCGCCAGCAAACCTTTGCATACAAGGGTAATTACACCAGTTTTCAGCGCCAGCGCACCGAAAAAATGTCCCAGCAGCGTCAGGAATTCGAAAAACAGCAAGCCCAGCGTGCACATCTACAGTCCTTTGTTGACCGCTTTAAGGCGCAGGCAACCAAGGCAAAGCAAGCCCAAAGTAGAATAAAGGCGCTGGAAAAACTCACCGCCACCGCGCCACTTGAAGATTCCACACCGTTCTCATTTTCATTTTTCGCGCCATCAAAGCTACCAAACCCACTGATTGAAATGGAAAAGCTGCGCGCCGGTTACGCCGACACCACCATCTTAGAGAATATTCACCTCAACCTGGTACCTGGTAGCCGGATTGGCCTGCTCGGCCATAATGGCGCGGGTAAATCGACGCTGATGAAATTATTGGCAGGTGAACTCGAACCCCTTGGCGGCCAGCGCAAGGTCAGTGCCGGTCTGCAAATTGGTTACTTTGCCCAGCATCAGTTAGAAACCCTGCATGCAGAAGAAAGCCCGATGGCGCATATCCTGCGCCTCGACCCCAAGGCAAGTGAACAAGGGTTACGTGACTACTTAGGCCGCTTTGGCTTTCATGGTGACGATGTCTATGCCTCCACAGGTCCTTTTTCCGGCGGTGAAAAAGCACGCCTGGTGCTGGCCTTGGTGGTCTACCAACGACCTAACCTGTTACTCCTTGATGAACCCACTAACCACCTCGACCTGGATATTCGTGAAGCCCTGATGCGGGCGCTGCAGGAATTCAGTGGCGCCATGGTCATTGTTTCCCATGACCGTCATTTCTTACGCGCCACGGTGGATGATTTTTACCTGGTGGCCAATCAGCAGGTCCAGGCGTTTGACGGTACCCTTGAAGATTATCAGGCCTGGGTTGAAAACGAACGTGCTGAGGCAAAAGTAGCTGCGCGGGCAGACGCCAAACAACACTCGACGTTCGCTGACAACCAGCTCAACAAAAAAGAGCAGCGCCAGGCCGCCGCCGACCGACGCAAGCAGCTCAAGCCATTGCTGGATAAAATTAAGCATAGTGAAAAGCGCATGCATCAGTTTGCAGACAAACTGACACAAGTGCATGAGTTACTCAGCGATACCGGCCTTTATGAAGACGCACGAAAAAGTGAGCTCACGGACCTGCTCAAGCAACAAAATGAGTTCCAACAACAACTGGACGAAGCGGAAGCGAACTGGCTGGAGTATTCTGAACAATTGGAGCAACTGGAACAAGATGCCTAAGCTGCTCACCGAAGACGAATTCTGGCAGGCCAGCCTGACCCTTTACCAACGTCCGGGGGTGCAGGCGCAACTACTGAGCGCCCAGGATACCCAAGGGCGTAATGTAAACCTTGAACTGCTCCGCAGGCTACTGAGTGACGATGAGCAAGACCTTACGTTCGGCATTGCTGCCTTGACTGAGGGCGAGTATCAACAGCTGCATGCCACGGTCATGGCATTCAGTCAGGCACATACCCATAAGCTTCGGGTATTGCGCCGTGAGCTTAGCCAAAGCGCCTTGTTGGATCAAAAAAGCCGCGAGCAACTAAAATCTCAGTTACTCGCGGCTGAATTGATACTAGAAAAACAGGAGCAGGCAATTTTAATTAACAGATTGCGCCAGCTCCGTGGGCTGACTAGCGTTTAGTCGCCCCGCCACTCGTTCTGGAAGCTCTCGATGTCATCGACCACAATGGCATCTTCCAACTCGACCCAATCAGCGCCACTAAACTTCGTCCCGCGCAATTGCACCAGCACGCGCATCCGTTGCTCGTCATCTAAGATCCGCTGGTAGAAGGCTTGCATGTCACTCAGGGTAAGGCGCTCAACTTCAGCGATAATGCGATCACGGGTATCAAAGCTGAAATTCTCCCGCGACCAGTCAGCCCGTGTGCGTGCCGCTTCCTGATTAAGGTTTTGTGGCTGTTCACCAAGGCTCACCAGCAGGCCCTGCTTCGCTTCTTCAAAGGCTTCCGCTTCCATTGATTCCAGGTGCTCAACGAAGTCTGCACGGAAGCTGTCGAAATGCCCCATCAGCTCTTGTGGGTTAGCCACTGAACTTTGAATCAGATAAGCAATGCCAGGGTAGTCCGCTACCGAAATATTACTCACGCCCACCGCATAACCCAGCTGCTTCTCGGTCCGCAACTCGTTAAAGAAGCGACTATGAGTAAGCTCAGCCATCAGGCTTGCCCGTGCCCGCGTCTGCACATCATCTTCCGCGAACAGATACGCGTCAAGCACTGCGACATCTTCCAGCTCAACGTCACTATTCATCACGATGCGCTGACTTTGGCGGGGTTCAATCACCTCACTGCGTGAGTAACGCACTGCCGGGTCAATCTCAACCACCTCACGCACTGAATCTACAAGCGTAGTCACACCGTCTGCGTCATAATTACCGACCACCAACGCGCGCAGGTGGACACCATTCAGTAAACCATCACGCATGGCCACAACATCACTTAAAGACACCTCAGCCAGGGCGGCCAGGCGTGCTTCAGGGTTCGCACCTGGCACCTGCATCATACTATTGAAACGCGGGCTTAGCTGCTGCACCGGGAACTGACGAGCCTGGTTTTCAATGTTTCTGCGCAAGCGATCTTTCACCTGCTCTAAGCGTGAAGCGCCTGGTTCATACTCGGCAAACCCGCGCAATACGCGCTCAGCTAGCAATGGCTGTTTATCGTTAAAGCCCGACAGGCCAAGTGACAGGCCCTGACCATAAGACAAACTAAAGTTAACCCCGGCAATCGACGCTTCCCGCGCTAACGCCTGTTCTGACAGGTTGAAAGCCTCCACCGCGACTTGTGCCGCCATATGCTCTTTCAAGCTTCGTTCACTTTGGTCCTGATACAATTGAATCGTCACACTCGCGCGTGGCTCCTGAAAGCGCTCGCTGCGTTGTAACCAGGCATTTGCTCCACCTTCGCTTACGACCTGGCGGGGTGAACTTGCATCGCCTACCGACTTCACTGACAGATCTTCAGGCAGTAAGGTATTCACACTCGGTAAGTTGACCTCAATGTCTGCCGCCTGCTCACGCCAGCCTGCGATAATCTCTGGATTCAGCGCAGCAACACGATATTCACCGTCGAAGAAATGTAAGGTCTGGTCGACGTCTTCGTCAGGAGAAATAAACCATACTCGTGCATTATCCGGGCGCAGCTGGGTTAGCACACGTTCAATCGCATCAGTGTCATAGGTATCCAGGCGGAACGCGTAATCGATGACATTTTCAATCGGATAATGCTGCATGGATGCGGCCAACTGGGTGGCATAATTAAATGCGTTACCACGTTGCAAGAACTGGAAACGGTTATTCAGCACGGTACCAAGCTCTTCGAAGTACGCTTCGCTGATGCCTTCTTCGCGCAGCTGATCCAGGTAATCAAAAATCATACCTGCAATCACTTCACGATTTTCCAGGCCAGTTTCGGTCAGCTCGGCCTGAATGATAAACCGACCACCATTGCCATATGCGTTTGGCTGCGCATACGCACCCAGGCTGTCTGCCCATTCTTGTTCGCGTAAGTACGCCCCAGGCGTGCCTGGCATTTCAGAATTCACCATATAGGCAACCAGATCATTTGGTTTCGAGGCAAAGTCTGCAATGTTGTTTTCAATCGTAAAGTCGATCTGCAAAATGCGCATTTCCATTTGCGGCTTGTAGAAAATTTGCAGGTTGCGTTCAGCGTCAGTTACCACAGGGATGTCATAACTTGGTGCCTGAGCGTCATGATTCGCCACGTCGGCGAAGTAGGTACGCGCCTTTTCTTCCAGCGCTTCTACCGAGTAGTTACCGACAATGGTGGCGGTCATCAGGTTCGCGGAGTAGTAACGCTGATAGAAATCCAGCATCTCCTCGTACAGCACGCTATCTTCTTTATCGCCCAGGCTTTCATTATTACCGATACGGAAACGGGCAATCGGATGCTCTGGGTTGAGCGTCACGTTATTCAGTTTAAATAGGATAAAGCCATCAGACGCGCGGCGCATCGACCACTCTGAATCCACTGCATTGACCTCTTTTTCAGAGTACTCAGGGTCAAAAATTGGTGCTTTAAAGAAATCCGAGAAGCGATCCAGCGCCTCCCCTAAACGGTCGTTATTAACCTGAAACATGTAATTGGTATGGTCGTCTGCGGTGTACGCATTGTGCATGCCACCATGGCGCGCCATAAACTCACCATATTCGTCCGGATCAGGGTATTTTTCGGTACCCAGGAACAACATGTGTTCAAGGTAGTGGGCGAGGCCCAGCTGCTGATCAGGGTTTTGCATACTACCCACATGCACATTCAGCGCTGCAGCAGCCTTATCCGCGTCGGGGTCGCTGACCACAATCACATTCAGGCCATTGTCGAGCCTGACCACACCATATTCACGGCTATCGTTAGGGCTAATATTAATGTCACCTGATGAGCGACGTTCAGCGTCCTGCTGTGCCTGTGGCTGTTGCTGTTCAGCGGTTTGGGTGTCCTGCTGAGCTGGCTGGCAGCCACTGAGCATGGCTACTGACGACGCTGCAACCAGGCTGGCAATGAGAGTTCTGCGCATGTTTATACCTTTTCAAAGGTGGTTGTTAACAATAAGTTAGCTATTATGCAATTGCGCTTACTGGCTTGCAACGCGCATTTCAGGCACACTCTGCACTAACTTGTAAGTAACTGTGTCGGCCCAGCTGAAAGTAGGTCGGGGTTGCGCACCAACTGGCCTCCCCAGCGTGACTGAGTTGGGGCTTTTAGCGTCTTCCTAAGGTATCTGCCAAAATATGACAGGCTCCGCAATTACCGGGTTCAGGCCCCATAGCCTGTTGAAAAACTGCCACCTGCAAACCTTATGGACGCGTCTGGCACGTTATAAAACCCGAAGTCAGTTATTTTGGCAAAGCTATACGTTAGCGGATGGCGACTTTGTAGACCTCGCCTGGAATACTTTACCAGCCATCGCGCTGGCAGACTCACATACACCTCTCTTGATTATTTTTCATGGCCTTGAAGGGTCTGTCTACTCCCCCTACGCTGACGATTTGATGGCCAGTGCTCAGGCCCAGGGCTGGCACGCGGTGACCATGCATTTTCGCGGCTGCAGTGGCCGCCTTAACCGAACCCATCGCGCTTATCATTCCGGAGACACCCATGATGCTCGCGAAGTTATCCAATGGCTTAGCCGGATGAGCAATAAGCCACTGGTTGCGGCGGGCTTTAGCCTGGGTGGTAATATGCTGGTCAAATTGCTTGGTGAAACCGCATCGCCCGCGCTCACTGCTGCAGTCAGTGTCTCCGCGCCCTTGGCACTAGGGCCCAGCTCCGCGCGCATTGACCAGGGGTTTTCCAAAGTGTACCGCGCCCACCTGGTCGGCAGCTTAAAACAAAAAATCGCGCGTAAACTTGAACTTGGCCAGCTCAATGGTCACCTTGATATTGATGCAAAAACACTCCGCCGCATTGTGAATTTTCGCACCTTTGATAACCTGGTAACCGCACCGCTGCATGGCTTTCGTGATGTTGACGATTATTACGAAAGCTGTAGTGGATTGCGTTTTTTAGCTGGGGTTGAGCAACCCTTATTGATTATCCATGCGGCAGACGACCCTTTTACCTGCAGCGCCTGTATTCCGGCGCCTGGCTCTTACCCTGCGCATGTTGAGCACCAACTGAGTGCACACGGCGGCCATGTCGGCTTTGTCGGCAGTAACCAGGGCAAACCCTATTTCTGGCTGAGCCAGCGAATTCTTAGCTATTTGTCGGCGCAACTGAAGTAGACCGGCGTGCTGGCGAATCGTCTCGCTCACTCATTTTGCGCAACACTTAACCGCCCATAAGGATACTGCTTTGCAAATACCCTACGAACAGCTTGATACCGCCACGCTTGAAGCACTGATTGAACATTTCGTGCTGCAGGAGGGTACCGATTATGGCGAACACGAAGTCACGATGGAACGTAAGGTGGAGGACGTCAAAGCGCAGTTAAAGCGTGGTGACGCAGTCATCGTATATTCTGAGCTGCACGAGAGCGTGAATATTGTGCCGCGTGATCAGGTCACCGCAGACGAGGAATAAAGGCTGGTCCAGCTTACCTACTAAACCGCGCCTGGAAAGACCGACATCCAGTCCACCCGTGGGTCACCAAGGACCATGAAATTGGGGTTGGCGAGACTTGCAGTCCGATTGTAAGTGACCGGCTGAAAGTGCTCACTCAGCAAGCTGCCGCCAGCTTCCTGAACGATGATTTGCGCGGCGCCGGTGTCCCATTCGCCAGTCGGCCCGACCCGTAGGAAGCAATCAGCGCTTCCTTCAGCCACCAAGCATGACTTTAATGAGCAACTCCCGGTCACTAAAGATTTTACCTGGCGGTTTGGGTTCATTCTTGAGCTAACTTTATGTTGGGACTGACGTCTGCTCACCGCAATAATCAGTTCGTCTTCACGGGGGTCTGCCACCCGGCGAACCTGAATTCGATCGGTCCTGATCTGACCCGTTGCGGACCCCATAGCCTGGCGCTGGGCGCCCTGACCGCGCAGGGCCTGGTAATACACAGCTTCGGTTGGCCAATAAATGCCGCCCATCACAGGCTCAAAACGGTCAACCAAAGCAATGGCAATGGCAAAATCACCACTGCCATCAATAAACTCCTGAGTGCCATCAATGGGGTCGATTAACCAGTAGCGTTGCCAATTACGACGCTCCTGCCAAGGCACAATCGCTTCTTCAGACAAAATAGGGATATCAGGGGTAAGTCGGCTCAGTGCCTTGGTTAAGAATTCACTGGCTTCGATATCCGCACTGGTCACTGGCGAGTCGTCAGCCTTATCACTCACCGTAAAGTCATGTTTGCGATAATGATCAAGTACTAGCTCGCCGGTATCCCGGGCAATGCTGGCGACGTTTTGTTGCAGGGCTTTATCCAAAATTTGAGCCCTCCTTGCGCACAGTCGCAGTATTCATCTCGACACTGTCATCACCGGTTGGTTCGTTGCGTAACCAGCGTTGCAGCAACAGCAAAGCCGCTACCGAACGGGCCTCAGTGAAGTCCGGCTGCGCCAGCAGTGAATCGATATCCGCTAATTTCCACGGCACAATATCAAGAGGCTCTGGCTCATCACCCATGAGCTTTTCCGGGTATAAGTCCAGCCCCACAAACAAGGTCATCGACGCTGAGAAAAAAGCTGGGGCCATGGTCACTGACTTCAAAGGTATTAGCTGTTTTGCGCCGTAGCCTATCTCTTCGCGCAGTTCGCGATTAGCCGCCTGCGCCGGGCTTTCACCAGGGTCAATCAGTCCTTTCGGGAAACCCAGTTGGTAGTTATGCAGCCCTGCTGCATACTCGCGTACCAGCAGCATGGTCTGGTCATCCAGCATCGGTACCACCAGCACTGCACCACGCCCACTACCCTGCACACGCTCGTAACGCCGCTCTTCGCCATTGCTAAACTGCAGGTCGATGCTTTCAATTCGAAGTAGTCGACTTTCAGCCACCAACTGGCGCGCTAGAATTTTAGGTACTTGCTTATTCGACATGACTCCCCGACACTGCTAATGAGATGGTATCCTTACTATAAACTGCTTAGCCTAAAAGCTAAACGCCGAAAGCTAAGCATTTGTCAGGAAAGTGTAAAATCCTGGCGCCTGAATTTTGACTGGTGCACTTTCCGCGCCATTTTATGCCAGTTGGCCAGTAATACGTTTTATTCAGTACAGGCGAATCTAACTATGCAAAATGAAGACATCGGGCCGGTCGCGCCAATCCAATGGTCAGCTATTGATACCCTGCTGCTGGATATGGACGGTACCCTGCTTGATTTACACTATGACAACCAGTTTTGGGTGGATCGTCTGCCTGAACTCTATGCCGCCCACCATGGTACCCCCATGCATGATGCCCAGGCACTATTAACCGACCACTTTAGTAAAGTGGCTGGCACGCTGAATTGGTATTGCCTGGACTATTGGCAACAGGCATTAGGCCTGCCAATCCGTGAGTTAAAGCGCCAGTATGTAGACCTGATAAAGATGCGTGACGATGTGCCACCTTTTTTGGCCGAGGCCAGAGCGGCCAACAAACGCATTGTGTTGGTTACCAACGCCCACCCCGACGCACTGGCTTTGAAGAACCAACATACCACCCTGGAAAGTATGTGCGATGTGCAGTATTCGACACACGAATTCGGTGCCTGCAAAGAAGACCAGTTGCTTTGGCAGCGACTCCAGGCGAAAGAAGGGTTTGATCCAAAGCGCAGCCTGTTTATCGATGACGGTGAGCATATTCTTGATTCAGCCCAGCGCTTTGGTGTGGCGCATTTGCTGGGGGTCGAAAACCCAGACAGCAAGCTCCCACCAAAAACCTTTAGCCGCCACCGTAGTTTTGACAATTATGCGCAGTTACAGCCTATAATACAGGCCTGATAATCGGCTGACGCAATGTGAACCGCGCATTTATCAGCAATATATGTAGTAAACAATAAGGGCAATTCATGGCAAAGAAAACATTTGATTACGACGCTATTGTTATTGGCTCTGGGCCTGCAGGCGAAGGCGCTGCAATGAAACTGGCCAAGAGCGGGCAAAGCGTAGCGATGATCGAACGCCACTCGAGCATTGGTGGCGGCTGTACCCATTGGGGGACCATACCATCGAAAGCCCTGCGCCATTCAGTCAGTCGTTTAATTGAGTTTAATGCGAACCCTCTGTTTTCTCGCCAGGACACACCGCTGCACCTCACCTTCAGTGAAATCCTTGACCATGCACAATCGGTTATCCGCCGGCAGATAAAATTACGCGGTAGTTTCTACGAACGTAATGGGGTGCCGGTGATTCAGGGCAACGCCTCCTTCGTTGACACCAACAGCATGCAGATAGAAAAGGCGGACGGTTCCACCGACACGCTGACTGCGAAACAATTCGTCATCGCCACGGGTTCAAGACCTTATCGCCCAGCAAATATCGACTTTAGCCACCCCCGGGTGTATGACTCTGACACCGTGTTATCACTCAAGCATGACCCACGTAGCATTATTATTGTTGGCGCCGGGGTGATTGGCTGCGAGTATGCCAGTATCTTCCGTGGGCTCGGGGTCAAAGTCGACCTGGTTAATATGCGTGATCGTTTGCTCTCATTCCTGGATACCGAGATCTCTGACGCACTAAGCTACCATCTGCGTAATAGCGGTGTGGTCATTCGACATGGCGAGGAGTTTGCCAGTGTCGAGGGCAGAGAGGACCGTGTAGTACTGACCACCGAGTCGGGCAAAATCATGCAAGCCGATTGCTTGCTGTTTGCCAACGGCCGCTCGGGTAATGTAGAGGGCCTTAAGGTTGAGAACGTCAGCCTGAAACCGAACGGCCGGGGCCAGTTAGAAGTAGATGATAATTACCGCACCAGTGCAGAGAATGTGTATGCGGTTGGCGACATCATTGGTTACCCTTCGCTGGCTAGTGCAGCTTATGATCAAGGGCGCTTTGCGGCGACTGCAATGCTTGAAGGAAAGTGTGAACAAAAGCTAATTAAAGACATTCCCACTGGTATTTATACCATTCCGGAAATTAGCTCGGTAGGTGCCACAGAAGAAGAGCTTACCGCGCAGAAAGTGCCTTATGAAGTGGGTCGAGCACAATTCAAGCATCTTGCTCGGGCGCAAATTGCAGACACTCAAGTAGGTTGCTTAAAGCTCCTGTTCCATCGTAAAACCCGTAAAATTCTTGGTATTCACTGCTTTGGTGAGCGTGCTGCGGAAATCATCCACATCGGCCAGGCGATTATGGAGCAAAAAGGGGCGGGTAATACCCTGGATTACTTTATTGATACCACATTCAATTACCCGACCATGGCTGAGGCTTATCGGGTCGCTGCGCTGAATGGACTCAACCGGGTGATGGGCTAGCCTGCACAAAGCTGGCTAGCGGTCATTTACACCTTGGCCGGGCCCTGCGTGTCGCGCCACTGCTGTAAAGGCAGTTCAATGCGCACGCACAGCCCCGCACCAGGCTCATTACGCAACCGTATCTCGCCGCCGTGCAATTGCACAAAGCGTTTCACAATCGCCAGGCCCAGCCCTGAACCCTCGCCACCACGTGCCTGGTTGCCTTGCATAAATGGCTCGAATACCTCTTCCATCTGGTGCTCAGCAATGCCTGACCCGCAGTCGGCAACCTCCAGAAAGACAGCCGTTTTTTTGCGCGACACACTGTCATGATCTGGCATGACTTCACCAGTACGGATAGTAATGGGCGACGCGCCATAATGACGCGCATTGTCGATCAGGTTGGCCAACACTCTTTTCATGGCAACAGCCTGCAGCGGCACTAAGGGCAGCTGCTCAAGATGGAGAATGAACTCATCTGCCGCCTGGTCGGTGGCTTCTTCACTGACATATTGCAGGCCTTCCACCACGTCCTGGATGAGCACATTTAAGTCTTCTTCGCTGAAGTTTGCCTGGTCCCGCGCGCGAACATAGTCGATAAACTGATCAATGATCGCATTCATGTCGTCTATATCGTGGACAATACCATCCACCAGGTAGTCTTCACTCGCTGGCATCATTTCCGTGGCAAGACGGATCCGCGTCAACGGCGTACGCAGGTCGTGGGATATGCCCGCAAGCAACAGCGCACGGTCTTGTTCCAGGCGTTGTATACCGCGGGACATTTGGTTAAAGGCGCGGGTGACCTGAATAATTTCGCTCGCACCGCGCTCATCTAACACCCCCGGGTCGTCACCGGCGGCAATTTTCCGCGCAGCGGCCTGCAAAGCCTGCAACGGGCGGTTGAGCCAGCGGGCAAATACAATTCCACCAAGAACACTTAAAGTGCCAATTAAAAATAGATAAAACACCAATGGTGAGAGCGTTCGATCGTCAATTTCAGTGAGCAGCACCCGATACCAGATATCCGCTTCGGCGTCCCGGCGCACCCAAAAATAAGTCGCGTCATGCCCGGCTACTCGAACCTCAACGGGCTCATTGAGCACATAGCTTAATTCGTCGGCCAAAAACTGATAGTCCGTGGCAAGACTCAGGCCTTGTTCATTAGCCTGCTGGGTATTCATGCGCTGGGCGCCGCCCATAATCTCGTAATCGCGTAACAGTTGTTCGCCCTCGGCACCCTGCACCCGCTCCAGCAGCGCCCGGGTTTGCAAGTTACCACCGATGAGATATACGATCTGTTGTACCCCTGGCTTGACCACGTACACCGCGATCATCAGGTAGGAAACCGCCTGGTTAACGATTAATACAAACGCAATCAGGAAGATGGTACGGGCAAACGCCGTACGCGGAACCCAGCGTAGCATCAGGCTTTTTGTCCATCCGGTACAAACACGTAACCCAGGCCCCATACAGTTTGAATATAACGCGGCTTGGTCGCATCGGACTCGATCATTCGCCGCAAGCGAGAAACCTGCACGTCAATGCTACGTTCAAGGGCACTGTAGTCACGGCCCCGCGCCAGGTGCATGAGTTTGTCTCGGGACAAAGGCTCGCGCGGGTGGGTCACCAATGCCTTGAGCACAGCATACTCGCCACTGGTCAACGACATAGACTGTTCACCTTTGCGCATTTCACGAGTGGCTAAGTTAAACCAGTAGTCGCCAAACTCAATAATCGTTTCTTCGTCACTGGGAGCGCCTGGCACCTCACGCCGCTGGCGTCTAAGTACGGCGTTCACCCGCGCCAAAAGCTCTCGTGGGTTAAATGGTTTAGCCAGGTAATCATCCGCCCCCTGCTCCAGACCCATAATCCTGTCTACTTCATCGCCTTTGGCGGTAAGCATAACAATGGGTAGTTGACTGCCGCTTTCTCGCAACCGCCGACAAATGGACATACCATCTTCTTCCGGCAACATCAGGTCGAGTACCATTAAAGAAAAATTTTCCCGCGCCAGCAAGCGGTCCATCTGCTTACTGTCTGCCACCGCCCGCACCGCAAAACCCTGCTCTATCAGGTACCGCTCGAGCAAAGCACGTAAGCGCATATCGTCATCGACAACCAATATCTTATGGGTTTCCTGAGTGCCTGATTCGGCCACTTGAGCGTTCATGATGAGCGTTATCCTTTGCGTAGTCTGAGCCAGCGCTCAGATCATCTTTAGATTACAGCAATATAAGAGCCAGCACCCACTTTTGCAAAGCAGCGCCGTTGCTCAAAGCCGGTTCTTTTGTTACAAAACGTGTGCGGGTTTGCCCTTGTTGCAAGTTTTAGCTTTTGACCCGGCTCACTCTTCGTTAAGCTACCCCTGCCGACCCAATTTTACCACCTCCTTGCAGTAAATACCGGAGCACTTGAGTGAAGACCAACCTAATCACAGCAGAAGGCTTGAAAGAGATTGAGAAGGAACTCGACTACCTTTGGCGCACCTACCGGCCTGAAATAACCCAAAAGGTAACCTGGGCCGCAAGCTTGGGAGATAGATCTGAGAATGCTGACTATAAAGAGAATAAACGGCTTTTACGCCAGATAGATTCAAAAATACGTCACCTGCGAAAGCGCCTCGATGTCCTCAAAGTGGTTCACTACTCACCACAACAAGACGGTAAGGTTTTTTTCGGTGCCTGGGTTGAAGTAGAGAATGATGCAGGCGAAGTGCTTCAGTTTCGAATTGTTGGCCCTGATGAGATTTATGGTCGAAAAGACTATATCTCCATTGACTCACCGATGGCTAGGGCGCTATTGAAAAAATCAGCAGGGGATGAGGCTGAGGTGGCCACCCACGCGGGCTCGAAACTCTGGGTAGTTTCCAGGATCTGGTACGACAATCAAGGTCACAAAACTTAACCATTTTATTTTTTCTTGCACCTGTGGTTAACTAAAGTTTAATTAGAAATCACTCTTTAAGGATGAACTGGTGGATATAAACACGACTCTTCTATTTCAAGTACTCTTCTTTTACGCCATTCATATTATTGCGAATGGTTTTTTAGCAAAAAAAGCACGGCAGCCGTATCTAAAGTTTGCAGCTTTGTCACTGATCCCGATTGTTAACTGGCTAATTACGGTTTACTTAATCATTAATTTGGCTAACAACAAGTCGAATAAAAGTGTGTCGAGCGTGTAAAAACCGGTGGTGTGTGGATTATTTCATCAGCACCTTACCGCCGATCATTTTAAACGCTGGAGTGCCACGAATAAGGGTCTCGCGGGCAAATGGTTGTTCACAGCCAGGGCACATACAGGGCGTCAGTGTGTGGTCTTCCACAATTCGCTCTTTAAAGCACTTCACCAGAGCCCCTTTACCGCCTTTACGATATTTAAAGAGCTTGGTTTTACAGCGTGCGCAATAAATATCAACCGTGCGCAGAGGCCCTTTTTTATTAGGTTTTGCCATCCCGGCATCATAACAAAAGGCACTCTGCGAACCAAACTAACAAAAATAGCCCCGAATGGGGCTATTTTGCAATCTACGACTTAGTCTTTAGCGCTGTTGATTTTACCTTTGAGCTCATCCATCTTTTTCTCGATTTCGATCTGAGCATCAGCGCTTGATTCTTTCGCTTTCGCTTTAAGCTTCTTCAGCTCAGCTTCCCATTGCTCAACTTTCGCTTCGCCCTTTCTCTCATACGCATCTGATTTACTCATAACATTCTCCTTGGCTCTGATAATTTACTTGATTCACCTAAAGCCTAGTCAATACTTGCTGACCATGCATATCGCGATACCTGACATTTACTTAGCTTTACGTTGTCACCTTGGGTCCTGACAGGCTCACTTTGATTTATTTGCCCACCCTACGAGCGCTGACTGACACGTACCGGGCCGCGAATATTGCGGGTTTGCACCTTGCCGCCACTGCGATGTTCTATCCTTACACCACCCACGTTTTCCACGTGGATGTCGCCGCTGCCAGTTTCTATGGTCACCATACCGTCCAAATCATTGACGTTCACGGCGCCGTCGCCATGGCGAATGTCCGCGCTGAAGTGTGCTGGCAAATGGATTTCAACCTCCATAAATGGGTCAGCACCACTATAGTTACCGCCTACAAAGCCCCCTTCAAGGCGCGCCTCGCCGTTGATATTTTCCAACGACAACACAATGTCGTCTTCCTGGTAGTAAAAAATCAACGCACGCACTTCAATCTGATCGCTGCTGCTCCCACCAACCACCCGCAACGGACCATCGCCTAAACGCGAATGGAGGTGTTCAATATCGTCAACCTGCAAGGTCAGCGTGCGTTCATACTGATGCGGTGGCTGCGCCGCCGCAGCGGGTGCTACCATTGATAAACTAAGACCAATTCCCAACGCTGTGCCAACACCGAGCAGCGAGGTTAACTGATACACATGGGAGATCATTTCGTTCATGGCTGTTATCCTTTGCCGCCCCGTTCACTGTGCTATGATGCAGCCTTTAGGCAACGGGGCAGCGTCTTCGTTGTGAGTAAATACTAGCCAATTAAAGATAGCAGAGAGATGCCATGACGCACGTTGTATCCACTATCGCCAAAGAATTAAATGTTCGTGATGCTCAGGTGCAAGCCACCATTGCATTACTCGACGATGGCGCCACCGTTCCCTTTATCGCTCGTTATCGGAAAGAAGCCACCGGCGGGCTTGATGACACGCAATTGCGCAACCTTGCCTCGCGCCTCACCTACCTGCGCGAATTTAACGAACGCCGCCAGGTAATTCTGAAAAGCATCGCTGACCAGGACAAGCTCAGTGATGAGCTGAAGCACGCGATTAACGCAGCACAGTCGAAAACAGAACTTGAAGATTTATACCTGCCGTTCAAACCCAAACGCCGCACCAAGGGGCAGATTGCGATTGAAGCCGGGCTGCAGCCGTTGGCTGACAGTCTGCTCAATGATTCGAGCCAGGAACCAGAGCAGGTGGCCCGCCAGTTCATCAACAACGACGCCGGTTTTGCCGACGAAAAAGCGGTCCTTGAAGGTGCGCGCTATATTCTGATGGAGCGGTTCGCAGAAGATGCTGCGCTATTAAAAGCCATTCGCAGTCGCTTATGGCAAGACGCCCTGCTGACCTCGCGCATTGCCCCGGGCAAAGAACAGGAAGGCGCTAAGTTCCGCGACTATTTTGACTACCAGGAACCTTTGCATAAGGTCCCTTCCCATCGGGCTTTGGCGTTACTCCGTGGCCGCAACGAAGGCTTGTTGCAGCTTCAGTTCGACACCGACCCGGGCCAGGACGACAGCATTCGCCGCAGCCAGTATGAGCATGTCATCGCCAGCCACTTTGGCATCGAATTTGACGGGGCCCCTGCTGATGCCTGGCGCCAGCAAGTGGTGCAATGGACCTGGCGCATCAAAATTTTACCACGTATGGAGACCGACTTACTTGGCCAGGTGCGTGAAGCGGCTGAGAAAGCGGCGATTCAGGTGTTTGCGACGAATCTCAAGGACCTGTTACTCGCTGCACCAGCGGGCCAACGCGTCACATTGGGCATCGACCCGGGTCTGCGCACAGGCATTAAGGCGACCGCGGTGGATGGTACCGGCAAATTGCTTGGCCAGGGCACCTATTTCCCGCACGCACCACAAAACGCCTGGGACAAGAGCCTGCGCTCACTGGAAAATATGTGTCGCCAGCATAAAGTTGAGCTGATTGCGATTGGTAATGGCACCGCCTCGCGGGAGACCGATAAGCTAGTCGCTGAGCTGATCAAAAAAGTACCTGAACTCAAACTGACTAAAGTGATGGTCAGTGAGGCAGGCGCGTCTGTGTACTCAGCCTCCGAGCTTGCCGCCAATGAGTTCCCGGACCTTGATGTGTCCTATCGCGGTGCGGTCTCTATTGCCCGCCGCTTGCAGGATCCACTGGCAGAGTTGGTGAAAATCGAGCCCAAAGCCATTGGTGTTGGTCAGTATCAACATGATGTGAGTCAGTCGTTGCTGGCTGATAGCCTGAATGCGGTGGTCGAAGACTGTGTCAACGCAGTTGGCGTAGACGTCAATACAGCGTCGGTACCGCTATTAAGCCGTATCTCCGGGTTAAGCCGGATCCTTGCGCAGAATATTGTCAACCATCGGGATGCCGAAGGGGCGTTTAGTAGCCGTAAGGCGTTACTGAAAGTTGCGCGCATGGGGCCTAAGTCTTATGAGCAGGCAGCGGGCTTTTTACGGGTGATGAATGCTGATAACCCGCTGGACGGTTCCGCGGTGCATCCGGAAGCCTACCCATTGGCCAAACGCATTGCTACCGACAATGGACGCGAGGTCAAAGACATCATTGGCGACACCAGCTTTTTACGCGGCCTGACGGCGCAAGATTATACCGATGACAATTTCGGCGTGCCGACCATTACTGACATTATTAAAGAGCTGGAAAAGCCTGGTCGTGACCCTCGCCCGGAGTTTAAAACCGCTACCTTTAAAGATGGTGTTGAAACCATTGCAGATCTTAAGCCAGGGATGACGTTAGAAGGGGTGGCCACCAACATCACCAACTTTGGTGCCTTCGTCGATATTGGCGTCCATCAGGACGGTCTGGTGCATATCAGCGCGCTGTCGCACAGCTTTATTAAAGACCCTCATGAGGTGATCAGAGCAGGTGACGTGGTGAAAGTGAAAGTGCTCGAAGTCGACGCTCCGCGCAAACGCATCAGCCTGACCATGCGCCTTGACGACGAATTGCCACAAACCACGAACAGCCCAGCCGAGCCCGCAGCGAAGCAGCAACGTTCTGGCCAGGGTAGAAAGACCGCGTCTAAATCAGCGGGTCAACGCCAGCCTGGTAAGCAAGCCCCGGCCAATGCGAACGCGGCGATGGGTAATGCGCTGGCGGAGGCCTTTGCTAACGCGAAGAAGAAATAACCCATGGGTGGCTTTGCCATTGTTCTAGGCTTTTTGCTATTAGGTGTCATCTTGCAAAAGCTGGCTTTTTTGCCAGCGCCCACTGCAAATCGCCTGATCCAATACGTGCTGTATGTAGCGATGCCCGCAATGGTGCTATTGCACCTGCCTGCCCTGCAGGTGGACGCAACCCTGTGGGTGCCGGTCATGACGCCATGGGCGATGCTGCTGCTAAGTATGCTCAGTGTGGTGCTATTGACCCGACTATTAGGCTGGTCACGTGAGGTCATGGGGGCCCTGCTGATTGTGGTGCCCCTGGGAAACACCTCGTTTCTTGGCTTTCCCATTGTGCAAAGCTTCTACGGCGACGCCGGCCTGGCGTACGCGGTGTTGTATGACCAATTTGGCTCGTTCATTGGCCTTGCCATAGTCGCCACTACCCTGGCCGCTATTTTTGGCGCACCTAAGCCATCAGGTACGGTGCCGCAACGTACTCAGATTATTCGTAAAGTACTGACATTTCCGCCCTTTATCGCTCTGGTTATTGCCCTGGTTATATTATTTAGTGGTACCCAATACCCAGCCTGGCTGGCTCAGCTACTGCGGGTGCTGGGCCTGACCCTGGTGCCTGCGGTGATGGTTGCGGTAGGCCTGCAGCTACATTTCAAAGTTCCACGCAATGATTTGTCGCCCTTTATTGCCAGCCTCGGACTCAAACTCGTAGTTTTGCCATTGATTGCATTTATTACGATGTCGCTGTTACCGGTAAGTGGTTTAGCGGTGCAGGTGTCACTGCTTGAAGCAGCGATGCCTCCAATGATTACGGCTGGCGCAATTGCGATGGCAGCAGGCCTGAAACCACGGTTGGTCTCGGCAATTATTGGTTACGGGGTGTTGTGCAGTGCGCTGACGATACCGCTATGGTACCTGCTGATTCAACGCGTATTTGGATAGCAGCAAGCGTTATGCAACGCCTAACAGGAAGTGTTCAACGGGCCGGAAGCTGCTTTGGTAATAATGTTCAATACGCTGCCCGCGCTCTAAAAATGCCGGGTCAAAGGGCGCACCGGACTGATCGACACTGGTGGCATCCGCCAGCGACCACTCGCTGGATTCTGCGGCAAACGCCTGGTAGCGCAGCGGAAGTGGCTCCTCGTCGCGTTGTAGCCGACTTCTTTCCAGTGCTTGTTGCAACTCACTGCTACCGCTGGTAATGGCGGCGCTAGCTGGCTCGTCATCCACAGGGCTGTTCGTTGGCACACCCTGGTCTGCCTGCGAGCGGCCTTCAATCGCCTGTTGCTTGTCATCAGGCTGGCGCTCAACACGCTTAATAAAGTATGGAAAGCCTGCTTCCACCCGAGCCTGGGCAACCTGCTGCGCATAAGAGCGCTCCTGCGCCTGGCTGCGGCGTTCCGAGTCACTACCAAGGCCGCGTTCACGATGGAAGGCTTCATTTGATTTAAGCGGTGTGATGACTTCGCGGATGGCGTTGTCGCGGCGCAAAACGTCGGTGGGCTGGGCCGCACTGATTGGTAAAAAGCTGACTGGCTGGGCGGGAATATTCATCGGCTAGCCACCCCTGGTGTCGCTTTGCTGGGTAACCGCAGTTTCATCCCGACCGATGTTGATCAGGCTTTGAAACATAGTTTGCGCGGTTTCAATAGAACGAGCATTGGCTTTAAATACCAGTTCGCCTTCATGCAAGTTAATTAATTCACGGGTCATGCTGGAGACGCGCACACCAGTGGAGTCTGTGCCTCTGGTTTCGCCACCGGTAGTCTCTCCAACCGGCTGAGCCTGTTGCTGCTGATACAGTGGTTGCCTGGCAATCTCAGCGCTCGCCTGAGACACCTGTGCCTGTCCGGATTGCATACCAGACTGACCATTGGTGAAAGCATCCGCAGACTGTGCGGCAGGGCGTGGGCCAAAATAATTTACCAGCATGACTGAATATATGTCTCCATAACAGCTGCGATAATCCATTGCGATGATTGAGATTAATTATTCACCAGCTTCGCAAGTAAGTAAAGGCTGAGTGTCGCCCCTGCCTCATTTTTACTCGCTATTCACAATCGATAACACTTGCTCCCTGCGCCAGCAGCCAATAAAAAACCCCAACCTGAGGTTGGGGTTTGCGAATAACTGCTTGGCGGAATCTGTGTAGAGGCTTACAGCGCGGCGCGCACCATCCGCTTCCAGCGTCGCTTCTCCTGACGGAAGCTATGCTTCAATTCCTGATACTGTGCCACCAACGCCGAATGCGCAACCTGGTCTTTCATTTCCTGAGTTTTCACATCCAGCATCTTTTTGCGTGACAAATAATACGCCTTGGTTTTCTCCAGTAACGCATCGTACTCATGCTGCATCCACTCGGCAGTGGTCTGCTGACGTTGCTGCAAGCGTAACCAAAGCACTTCCATGCGTGCTTTTTCGATTTGATATTCAGACGCCCGCTTGAGGTTCTTGGTCAGGCCAACATAGCTCATGCCACGAATCAGCCATTTGGTCGGGTCAAACTGGTACCAGCGTACGCCGTTGCGATAATCACCTGAGAATATATGGTGAAAGTTATGATAGCCCTCGCCAAAGGTCACTAAGGCCAATGCGCCATTGTCACGAGCTGAGTTACGCTCAGTGTAAGGGCGATTACCCCAGATATGGGCCAGCGAATTAATGAAGAAGGTTGTGTGATGGTTCACCACCAGGCGCAGGAAACCGACAACCAGCATGGCTGCGATGATCTGCCCCATCAGCGCACCAATTAGGATCGGTACACCAATATTCATCAGTAAGGTCAGCTTTAGATAATGCTTGTGCTGCCACATGACGATTTTATCGCGCTGTAAGTCTTTGACATTATTATAGTCGTAATACTTATCCGGGTGATATTCCCGCAGCATCCAGCCAATGTGGGAGTACCAGAAACCGCGGCTGGCTGAATACGGGTCGTTGTCATCGTGGTCCACATGCTTGTGGTGCTCACGGTGATCTGACGACCAGTGTAATGCGCTATTTTGCAGTGACAATGCACCGCCTATCGCAAACAACCAACGTACACTCCAGTGCGCGTCATAGGTGCGGTGCGACCACAAACGGTGATAACCTGCAGTGATTGATAAGCCAGAGAATACAAACAGCGCCAGCGCTGCCCACCAAATACCGGCCGAAATACCCACCGTCATCGCATATAGAGGCACACCAATCGCGGCAACCGCAAAGGTGATACTAAACACGAGCACGTTGAGCCAAATAATAGGAGCTTTTTTCATAGATACCTTAATTCATAAAAACCACAAAGCCAATTTCGGCTTACATGTGTAAGCTCAATGTAACTTAGTCGAGTGACAGACTCAAGTAAAAATTGTTACACTAGCCGTCCTTTTACCGGAATTTACACGAAACCCTGCAAGGACATTTATGGCTGGTGTGCGAGCTCGTCAGAAAGAAAAAACGCGTCGTGCGCTCATTGATGCGGCATTAAATCAGCTCAGTGCAGAAATATCATTTTCCAGCCTGAGCCTGCGCGAAGTGGCCCGAGAAGCACAAATTGCACCCACCTCCTTTTACCGTCACTTCCAAAATATGGAAGAACTGGGTTTAACCCTGGTGGACGAAGGCGGTCTCGCATTGCGCCAGTTACTTCGCCAGAGTAGACAGCGGATTGACAGCGGTGGTTCCATTATTCGGGTCTCGCTGGAAACCTTTATGTATTTCGTCACCAACCATGGCAGTGTGTTTCGGCTGCTATTGCAGGAGCGTAGTGGCACCTCACGGGAATTTCGTGACGCCGTTGCCCGCGAAATTGACCACTTCAAATCAGAGCTGGCGGATTACCTGGTGGCGGAACGTGAGTTACCGCGCCTGATTGCAGAACTACAAGCAGATGCGGTGGTACGGGTGGTGTTCAGCGCCGGCGCAGATGCATTAGATTTAGATGCCACCCAATGCAACCTGTTGATGGAACAAACCATTGTTCAGGTACGCATGATTGTTCGCGGTGCAGCGACCTTTATGGACGATATCCAGACTTTGCCAGCCAGCGTCCACATCCCTGCAAAACCTGATCATTCCAGTTAATTTGCACGCTCGACGGGTACGGGATTTGGTCGCGGCGGTTGCGGCATAAGCCGTCCACGACCTGAACGCGCATCCGGTCTTGTGGCGTCTGGATGTTGAATGTCCACATATCTAAGTAGTAGGTACCTTCACCGGCCGGTAACGTGCGGTCGACTCTGTGACCGTCTTCTTCTGCAGCTTCAATGATCGCTTGTTTGTCCAGCAACTTGAATTGCCACTGTTGTTGCGGTCCTTCGGCCATGAAGTGTAACTTGCCGCGACCTGCTTGCATCGCCTCTTGCCAGTGCTCAGGTAATGCCCGTTGCGTGCAGGTGACGCTTTCCCCGTGCTGGGTCCAGATCGCGGTATCGTCACGAAAACGCACACTATGGGTATCGTTGCGAAAGACCTGCCCTACCTGGGTGCCGCGATCGAGCCAGCGCGAGCTGCTGCTGTCACTGATAACCACGCGCGCGCCGTAGAACTGGGCCAGCATAGGTTCGCCGTTACAGCTCCATTCGCTATAGGCAGCACGTGTGCCGTCATATTCACTGGGCAGTGGAGGGGTTTGCTGACAGGCACTCAACACTACAAGGCTGAAGATGGCACTGGTCGCAAGTGTAAAGCGGTTAAACGGCATCTGGATTCCTTTTTTGAGCATGACAGGTTACAGTAATTCATATCATGCCTTGCGCTGCTGCCCCATGGCAAGACAATAACGGCGAGCACTTTTTACCAGGGTCGCAAACCGAAAGCCAAAAACTAATGCCACTGATTTTGGTTGTTCACCAACCAAAGCTGCTTATAACAATAACGAACTAACACAGGGAACCATTATGGTCAGACTATCAACCGTAAGTCTTTGCGCAGCACTTACCAGTGCCGTGCTGATGACGACTGCGTCGGCGGACACTCGCGAGATTAGCTTGCAGGACATCGTGCAGATGCAACGTGTTTCTCAAGCCATCACCACCGAAGATGGTAACTACACCGCTTACACCCGGGTTCGCCCCCGCACTGCCTATGAAGACGAGGACGGCACCTCTTACTCAGAACTTTTTGTCAAAATGCCAGACGGAGAGCATGTGCCTTTTATTACCGGCGACGTGCGTGTAAGCCAGATTCGCTTTAGCAATGATGAAAAATTCATTCACTTTATCGCTAACCGTGACGATGATAAACACAATACCCTGTATCGCATCCCGTTGCGCGGTGGTGAGTCCTGGCGTCTGTACGCCCATGATACCCCGATTAACAGCTACACCATAGGTTCAGAGGGAAACACCTTCGCCTTTACCACCCGCGAGGCCGGGCCTGAGAAGCGCGAAGAACTGATTAAGAAAGGCTTTCGCGCCGAGGTATATGAAGAGGAGATGCGGCTCGGCCAGGTATTCGTTCATCATCTGACAGAAGATGAAGACGAAGCGCAATTAATTGAATTAGAAGAGCATGTGTTAAGCGCCACTATGCGCCCTGAGCATGACCAGGTCCTGCTTCGTGTGTCTCCAACCACCTTTGTAGACGACGACCTGATGTTGAGTAGCTACGCCCTGTTCGATTTTGACGCAAACGAAATCGTGCGTTTGCAGACCGAGGGCAAGCTGGGGTCAGCCAGCTTCTCAGCTGATGGTTCGCAATTAGCGATACTAGGTGCGGAAGATCAGCATGACCCGGCAGTAGGCCGTATTTTGCATGCGGACATCGACAGTGGTGAAACTCGCGACTTGCTCCCTGGCTATCAAGGCCACGTGCGGGACATGCTGTGGGAAAGTAATCAACACCTCATCATTCTCGGCGAGGTAGGCACCGAAACCGAGTTACTGCGCTTCAACGTGACTAACAATGAATACACGCATTTACTAGAGCCAGGTCAGGTGATTGTACAAAGCCTGGTATCTTTTGATAGCCAAGGCCGTTTAACCCTGTTAGCAAACTCCCCTGCCCACCCTACTGAGCTGTACCGTTTTGCTGATGGCGCACTTGAGCGCTTAACGGATTCTAACCCTTGGTTGGCGGACGTTGAGCAACCCCGTCAGGAAACCATTCGCTACACCGCCCGTGACGGTTTAGAGCTGGAAGGTGTACTGGTTTATCCGCTTGGTTATCAGCAAGGCCAACGTGTACCCCTGGTCATGAGTATCCATGGCGGCCCTGAAGCGCACGTGCGTAATGGCTGGAATGACCGTTATTCAAGCCCAACCTGGTATATGGCCGCGCAAGGCTACGCGACTTTCTTTCCGAATTATCGTGGCAGTACAGGCCATGGGGTTGAGTTCTCCAAGCTGGGCCAAAATGACTATGCCGGGAAAGAGTTCGACGACATCGTCGATGCGAAAGAGCATCTGGTAGAGATCGGCCTGGCAGACGCAGATCGTGTCGGCATTACCGGTGGTTCTTACGGGGGTTACGCATCAGCCTGGGGCGCGACCAAGCAAACTGAGCATTTTGCCGCCGCAGTGATGTTCGTTGGGATCAGCAACAACCTGTCCAAGTTTGGTACCACCGACATCCCCAACGAAATGCACCTGGTGCACGCACGCAGCTACCCGTGGGACAAATGGCAGTGGTACCTGGAACGCAGCCCGATTTACTGGGCTGAGCAGGCACGCACGCCGATTCTGATCATGCATGGTAAGAATGATACCCGTGTGCACCCAAGCCAGTCGATGGAGCTTTACCGCTACCTCAAAGTCCACGGCAACGTGCCGGTTCGCTTGGTGCTGTACCCGGGTGAAGGGCATGGTAATAGCCGGGTTGGCTCGCAACTGGATTACGCGATGCGGCTGATGCGCTGGATGAATCATTATCTGGTCGAACAAAGCGACGGTATACCGGACCATGAGTTACCTCACGCTGCGCATCTGTAAGTAACCAAAGGCATAATAAGTACCAAAGCCCGCTGCAAGAGCGGGCTTTTTGTTTAAGATCAAGTCGCAAACTGCCACTTCAACATACACTTCTTACTCTATGCACAGCCTACATCCGGTATGGCTGACCATTGGTTGGAGAAGTCTCATGCAACAGCTCGCCTGGAACCGGCAGTTGGTCGACAAATACAATATTAACGGCCCTCGCTATACCAGTTACCCGACGGCACTAGAGCTACGTAGTGGCTTTGCAAACGACAAAGTAGAAGCCGCATTGCTGGAGAGCGACCAACCTTTAAGTTTGTATCTGCATATCCCATTTTGTCATCAGCTTTGCTACTACTGCGGCTGTAATAAGGTGGTTACCCGCCATCAGGACAAGGCGGACCGGTACCTCACCGCCCTTGCTCAGGAACTGAAATTATACGCACCGCTGGTGGCTCATCGTGAAAAGCGTCACCTCCATTTAGGCGGTGGTACACCGACGTTTCTCACCTCATCGCAACTCACCCGGCTGATGGCCTTACTGCAAACTGAATTAGGGTTTTCGCCTGCACAGGCGGGTGAAGTCAGTATCGAAATCGACCCGCGCAGCTGTGACAAAGGCAAACTCGCTCATTTGCGTAAGCTCGGTTTCAATCGTGTGAGTTTTGGCGTGCAGGATTTTAATGATGAGGTCCAGATCGCCATCAATCGTGTGCAGCCATTGCAGCGTGTGCGCTCGCTGGTAAATGAGGCGCGCGCACTGGGTTTTGCATCCATCAATCTTGATATTGTGTACGGGCTGCCGCATCAGACCCAGGCCAATTTCGCCTATACCCTCAACACTCTGCTAAGTTTACAGCCGGATCGTGTGTCGATATTCAGCTATGCGCATTTGCCAAGTCGCTTCGCCGCCCAACGAAAAATCCCTGAGGAGGCCATGCTGCAAGGTGCACAGAAGCAACAATTACTGTTACAAGCGATTGACGCCCTCAGCGCAGCCGGTTACCAATCCATTGGCATGGACCACTTTGCCAAACCCCATGACGAACTGGCGGTAGCCCAGCGTGAAAATCGTATGCAGCGGAATTTCCAAGGTTACACCACCCATGGCTCCGATACTTTGTTAGGGCTTGGTGTGTCCTCAATTAGTCAGGTCAATGGGGTGGTTTGGCAGCACGTAAAAGACCTGCCTGACTATTATTCACGCCTTACGGATCAAGCATTGCCAGTAGATAAAGGATTTTCGCTGAGCCGGGATGACAGGCTCAGGGGCGCAGTAATCAGCGAGTTGATTTGTCATTTCCATGTTGATTTAGCGGCAGTTGCAAAGCAATGGAAAATCGACCCTGAGTGTTACTTTGCTGCGGCGTTGCAACAGTTGCAGCCCTATATTGAGGACGGCTTAGTCACGATTGACCAGCACAACATTCAAGTGACCAGGCTTGGCCAGTTATGGGTACGTCTTATCTGTGCCTGTTTCGATGTATACCAAAGGCAGGGAAACTCTTTTTCTAAAGTGATTTAGGGAGATTGTGGGGACTTCAAATGGTCAGCGAAATGCTGATCCGGGTCCAGGCCCATCTGTGCGCTCACGTACTGCATGGCAGTAAAGGTTTCGCTCAGGCTGCAACTGCCTTCGCTGCGCATGGCGATATCCAGCTTGTCCAAACGAATATGCCAGTTCGGCTGACAATCATGTTGCTGCAGGCAGAGCTTGACGCAGTCCCGCTGGCAGCCGTCGATGGCGATGACCGGACGGCCACTTGCCAATACTGCTAAGTGAATATCAACCTGACCGGCGATGCCCGCGATACTTGCCATTTGCGCATGCTGATTTTGATGCAACCAGAGACCAATATCATTCGCCAGCTGAGCCAGGTTTGAGCAACCAGCACAGGTATAGACCACCGGTAACGAAGATTCAGAATAGGTACACATAAGCGCCTCCACAGAAGTAAACGCTTATCAGTCTAACCCTTGGGGGAGTTTCTGTGTTGACCTAAGTCAATGACCGGTCAACCATCGTCCGCGCAATAAATCTCATATAGTGTGTGTAGCAGCTTTTCGGCTTTGGGGTCATGCAGGCGATAATAAACGGTGGTACTTTGCTTGCGAAATTCAACGATCCCCTGACTGCGCAAGCGCGCGAGGTGTTGAGACAGGGACGACTGGGAAATATTTAAGCGCGATTCCAATTCGCTGACACAGAGTTCACCCTCGACAAGGTGACATAAAATCAATAAGCGATGCTGGTTACTCAGCAACTTGAGCAGATTCGCTGCCTGCGCTGAACTCGCTTCTATTTGTGACAAATCCAGAGTACTTGTATCCATTATATATCTATTTTTCACAATGAAGTTGATTGATAGGTCTGCGAATTATAGCGCAAGTTATATAAACTTTGTCATGGATCAACCGGTCTTTACCTTCCTTTTCATATCATATACCGACATTTTACATTATCACCCCGGCTCCTCCTTTTTTCGTAGTTATAGGACAATTGATGACTCCAGAGTTACTCTCTCCTGCCGGCAGCCTGGCGGCCATGCGTCAAGCCTTTGCCTATGGCGCCGATGCGGTTTATGCGGGCCAACCCAGATATAGCCTGCGCGTGCGAAACAATGACTTCGACCTTGCCACCCTTGCAGAGGGCATCGCGGAAGCCCATGCACTTGGTAAAAAGTTATATGTGGTGAGTAACATCGCCCCCCATAACCGTAAGCTGGACACCTTGATCAATGATATGGCGCCGGTCGTCGCGCTGAATCCAGATGCGTTCATCGTCTCCGATCCCGGCGTGGTGATGCTCATGCGTGAACATTTTCCGCATATGCCGCTGCATTTATCGGTTCAGGCCAATACAATCAATTGGGCCGCGGTCAAGTTCTGGCAACAGCAAGGGGTCAGTCGCGTGATCCTGTCCCGTGAACTCAGCATTGATGAAATTGCTGAAATTCGCCAGAAAGTACCCCAAATGGAAATCGAAGTTTTCGTCCATGGTGCGTTGTGCATGGCCTATTCCGGGCGTTGCCTGTTATCAGGTTACTTTAACAAACGTGACCCCAACCAGGGCGCCTGCACCAATGCCTGCCGCTGGCAGTATAAAGCCACCGCCGCAGAGGTTGATGACGTCGGTCAGATCAATCCGGTGGTCCTTGAAGAGCCGCAACGCCCAGGGGAATATATGCCGCTGGACGAGGATGAACACGGCAGCTATATCATGAACTCCAAAGACCTGCGTGCAGTGCAACACGTTGCTGCTTTAGCTCAGATTGGGGTTCATTCATTGAAAATTGAAGGTCGCACCAAAACCCCCTACTACGTGGCGCGCACTGCACAGGTATATCGCCAGGCGATCGACGACGCCATGGCTGAAAGGCCCTTTAACCCAGGCTTGTTAGGCGCGCTGGATGGCATGGCGAACCGCGGCTTTACCGAGGGGTTTCTACAACGCCACCGCCCTCAGGACACCCAGAATTACGTCACCAGCCATAGCAACGGCCAGCAGCAACTGGTTGGTGCGTTCACCGGCAAGGTTATTGACGGGCGCGCAGAGGTGGACGTAAAGAACAAGTTTAGTGTGGGCGATACGCTTGAGCTGATGACCCCTGGCTGCAATATCAGTTGGTCGCTACCAGCATTGTTCGACGCGCAGGGGCTGCCGCTAAGCATTGCCAAAGGCTCGGGACACTCGGTCTGGCTTGGTTTACCTGGCACTGCTACCAATTCATCAAGTCTGCTCACCGAGCTTGACGCCCGACAACTCAGCGAGCTACTCAGCCATGCGTACTTACTACGCACGGATACGATAGTGGAAACCCTGGCGGTGGAGGCAAGTTAATGGCATTGGCAATTACTGAAGACTGTATTAACTGCGATATGTGCGTGCCGGAATGTCCCAATGACGCCATCTATATGGGGTCTGACATTTACCAGATCGACACCAACAAGTGTACCGAGTGTGAAGGCTACTATGACGTGCCACAGTGCATCCCGGTATGTCCGGTAGACTGCATTATTACCCTCGCAAACTAATGGTTTGCGGGCCTGCCCCGTATGCAGGCCCGCAACAGCACTTAAAAAGCGACCAAACCGGTTTGCGCACGCCCGAGGATCAGCGCATGCACATCATGTGTCCCTTCGTACGTGTTCACTGCCTCTAAATTGAGCATATGGCGTATTACGTGGTATTCGTCTGCAATGCCATTACCGCCGTGCATATCACGGGCCTGACGAGCGATCTCCAGCGCTTTACCACAACTGTTACGCTTGATCAGGCTGATGGTTTCCGGCGCTAGCCGCCCTTCATCTGCCAACCGCCCGGCCTGCAAACAGCCTAGTAAACCTAGGCTGATATCGGTTTGCATATCCGCCAGCTTCTTTTGAATCAACTGTGTTGCCGCCAATGGCCGACCGAACTGCGCCCGGTCAAGGGTATATTGCCGTGCGGCATGCCAGCAAAACTCAGCCGCCCCCAAGGCACCCCAGGCGATCCCGTAACGGGCCTTATTGAGACAGCTGAAAGGCCCTTTCAAGCCGCGAACGTCTGGGAATATATGACTCTCAGGAACGAACACCTGATCCATAACGATTTCGCCGGTAATCGAAGCACGTAAACTGAATTTCCCTTCAATCTTCGGCGCGCTCAGGCCCTGCGCACCTTTATCCAGGACGAAACCACGAATCTCGCCGTCCAGCTTTGCCCACACCACAAATACATCAGCAATTGGGCTGTTGGTAATCCACATCTTGCTGCCAGTCAACAGATAGCCGCCGTCAGTTTTAACGGCTCGGGTTTGCATGCTAGCCGGGTCAGACCCGGCATTTGGCTCAGTTAAGCCAAAGCAGCCAACCCATTCACCACTGGCTAATCGCGGCAGATACTGTTCACGCAAAGCATCGGTGCCGAACCTGAAAATTGGATACATCACCAGCGAACTTTGCACACTCATCGCACTGCGATAGCCACTATCAACCCGTTCGACTTCCCGAGCGATCAAGCCATAGCTCACCTCATTGACCCCAGCACAACCATAAGCTTCAGGTAAGGTGGCACCCAACAATCCAAGCTCGCCGAGCTCGGTCATGATGGTACGGTCAAAGTGTTCATTACGGTTCGCCTGCAACACCCGAGTTTGCAGTTTTGCCTGGCAATACTCATGGGCCGTATGCTGAATCATACGTTCATCGTCAGTCAGTAAGGACTGCATCAGGAATGGGTCTTGCCAGTTAAATGATGCTTTTGAGCTGTTCTTCACCGCGTGTGTACCTCTCTTGTTCAATATGCGAATACTAATTGTCAGGGGTATCGACACCGCTGTCTACTGGCGCTTGAAGCCTTGTGGCCGCCTGCGCTGACATTAATGACTCGGTGCTGGTGACAAAGCCCCAGCAAAGCCTGGTGTTGTGAAGTACCGCCTGTTTGCAAAAATCAGGGCTTGAAGTGGCTGTAGCGTCCTCGATTAGCACCACGTTATAGTCCCTGAAACAGGCGCCTTCCATTGTCGTACTGACGCATTGGTCGGTATTAACCCCGGCAAACAACAATGTGGAGAACCCCTGGGTACGCAGGATCTGATCTAAGTGGGTGCCAAAAAACCCGCTGGTGCGCACTTTATCCACAACAACGTCCGTGTCTTCCCGTAACACATCGAGGGCCTCAACAAGCTCGGTACCCCAGGTGCCGGCCAACAGCGCTTTGTGCCCTTTTTGGCCACGACGCAAAGGCTCACCAATACCCTTCATAGCTAAAGATTTTTTGTACTGGTAAAGCGTCGGAGCCCCAAGATTGCGCAAATCTTCGCGGTTTGCCCAGCCAATCCAGATAACCCAGAGCCCATGTTCTCGCGCCCATTTTATCGAACGCTGAATACCAGGTATTGCGCTACGACAAGCCGCAGTGTCAAAACCCGCGAGATCCGCCCAGCCGCCCTCACTGCAAAAATCATTTTGCATGTCGACAATGACCAGCGCCATGCGCCGGGTATCTTCAATAATTGGCATGTCTTCGGTAGGAATTTTAAGAAGCTTACCTATCGGGCGATGATGGGGGGACAGGTCAACGAAGTCTGCTTCCAGATGCCAGCGCTCGGTACTGGCGCCAAGCTGGACCCCTCCTCCTTCCGTCGGCTGATAAATTTTTCGATGTGACATTTTATCTCCCTGACCTAGCGCGGCTGTATCAGCCGCACGCTAAGCCTAGGCGACAATCGGCGATTATTGAAGCAGCGTGGCCATCACTTCAAGGTAGCGCTCCGCATTATCGCGTACACGGTTCGCGTCCATCGTTTCTGAGCCTAGATGGACTTCTTCAAGTACATCTGCGGTATCAGCTAACACGCTGCGCAAGCGCTCCAAAGCAAGTTCAAGTGTGTAAGTCAACTCGTGTACTTTAACCAGGTCCCCGTCACTTAATGACGGCTGGTCGAGCAGCTGCTGCAAATGCGCATTATGGCTTTTCAGGTTGCTGACAGCCTGGGTCAGAGTGTCGGATGCCAGCGGCTGATAATGTTCAGTGCGCTCGTACTGAGTCGTTTCTCCGCCCTCGGTAGCGTTCGCGACGGCAGCAAAATTCACCCCCCAGAACAGGGCTGTAACAGCTAAAACTTCACGGATCATAAGAACTCCTATTGCTCAGGTTGACGAATCCATCATGGTGGTGGATGGGTTGCGTTCAGTTTAAACTACGTCAATGATAATCATTATCATTTGATTTGTCTATCGGCTTTTTCCTCGTGTCATGGTTTGACGTAACGCTTGGCCCATAGATAAGTAAGCCCGTGACGTCGATGACATCACGGGCTTTGTTGCACCTACCTGGTTTCGACTATTTAGTCAGGTGTTCGTGCCTAGGTGTTCATAATAATCCGCCAGATGTCTTTCCAACTTGGTTCCTTGCCATACATGGTAATGCCCTGACGGAACAAGCGCGCAGCCAACTTGCGTAGCCAGTAAAGTGTCGCCAGCATCAGCGCCACTGAGATCACCCATTGCCACCAGGGCACCCCGACTTCAGCTACCCTAATTGGCATGGCCGCAAATGAGGTCAGTGGGAAAATGCTGAGGAAAGTCGCCAAACCACTGTCCGCCTCACCCACAATAGAAAAGCTTATCAACACCGGAATAATGGGGATAAACATCACCGTGGAACGGGACGAATGATTAGGGTCATCAATGGTTGCAGCAAAACCAGCGAGTACGCTGTTAACCAGTAACAAACCGATAATTAAAAAGAACAAGGTATTGAGAAACACCAGGAAGCTCAGCGGCAGCGGCATGAAACCACCCACCATGGCCATATGCATTCCGTTCAATAACAGAAGCAGTAAACCACCGGTTAGGGCCATCGACTTCACGCTGTGCATGGTCACCCCGAGAATTTTGCCGTCCATCCATTCTTGTGGATGAAGCAAGGTAAGCAGCTGCTCAGTAACCCGAGTCATTTTTTCCTGGGTAATCGATGACATCATGAGTGCGAAGCCATTAACCACGCCAATGAACAACAGCAATAAAATACCACCGGTTATTAAACCACGGCCGCGACGCTCTGTTTCAGCGGCTTCCGCATCTTCATCATCGACGCGACTGGTATAGAGCATTTCAATGGGAATATCCTGGTGGTAAAACTCACGCTGCTCCTCATTGAGCTCCAGCGCATCGAACTTACGTGACTGCATCCAATCGCGCAGCTGCGGGCGCAAGCTGTCCTGCCAGGCTGAGCTTTTTTCCACATGCAATACCATGGAGAAATCATCCACTACCAGTACAGCGTCATATTCGTCACCAATTTCACTCAACGCCAACCGCAGATTTGGTGGTGGCAGGCTGACGAACTCGACACTCTCCACTTCAGGTAAAGCCCCCTCCGCAAATACAGCAATACGTTGTTCACTATCGAAGAATGCCATAATAACTGGCCATAAAATGGCAACCAGAAACCCCGCGGACATTAAGCCTACGGTGAGCAATTCTTGTTTCCATTTAAAGAAGCGCAGGAACTCGAAGGTCGCAACCCGAGTGACACGATTGAGATAATTCTTATTCATTTGCGGATCTCCTGCGTCGCCGCTGAATTTCTCACAGCCGACAGGTAAAGGTCATGCAACGGCTGGCGATAGCGGCGAAACTCCTGTAACGGCCCACACAATGACGCTTGCTGGAGAAGCGACTGCAGTGATTCCGTTAACGCTACCTCGGCACTAAAGTGAGTGCCTGCATCATTATGGGTCAGCTGAGTCAAAGGCAAAGCCGCCAATGCTTCGGCTGCTACGGGAGCCGCAAAACTGAAGTGAATTTGCTGATTGTCGGCTAATTGCTCATGGATTGCATCGATTGGACCGCTGGCGATAACCTGACCACAGTTCATTAATACGAACTCGTCTGCAAGTCGCTCGACCAGGTCCATTTGGTGCGCACTGAGTAAAATAGTCACGCCCTCGGCTTTCAATTCTTTAAGCACGGTCAGCACATGCTCTTGATTGACTGGGTCCAGGCCCGAGAAAGGCTCGTCCAGAATGACCATGGGGGGGCGGTGCAACAAGGTCGCAATAAGTTGTATCTTCTGCTGATTGCCTTTCGACAACTGCTTAAGGTGCTCGTTGGCACGCTCAGTCAGTTCAAAACGCTCCAGCCAATGATCAAGTTGCTGCTGAATCACTTTTTTATCCAGCCCGCGCAGCTGACCTATGTACATCAGGTTCTGTTTCAGCGTTCGGTCCTGATACAAACCACGGTCTTCCGGCAGGTAGCCAAAGGTACCGTCTGGCAAGTGGGGATAGACCTGCCCCTGATACGTCACCTTGATATTGCCTGAATCAGGGTGGGTCAACCCTACCAGCATACGAACCAAAGATGACTTACCTGCACCATTTGGACCCAGGAGTGCGATAATGCCGCCTTCCCTAACCTCGAACGAGACGTTATCCACCGCTCGCAAAGTGGCGTATTCCTTAATCAAATTAGATATTTGAATCTGCACAGTGCTACCTATTGTAATAGTTATAAGCTTATCTGCTAAGTGTGCCTGCGGATTGTGAAAAAATCATAAAAAAAGTCGGCTTACGCCGACTTTTTATGTATCAGATTGTTTCACGCCGGTTGCGGCGCTTTTAGCGCAATCTACAGTTGCGGACCTGCGGCAACTAAAGATTTACCTTCGTCATTGTCAGTGAACTTCTCAAAGTTGGCAACAAAACGAGCGGCGAGATCCTGCGCTTTCACATCCCAGTCTGCAGCATTTGCATAAGTCTGACGCGGATCCAGAATAGAATCGTCTTCGACTTCTGGTAACGCTGTAGGAATCGCCAGATTGAAATAAGGCAGATTCACAAACTCGGCATCTTCAATGCTACCGTCGAGGATTGCATCGATGATAGCGCGGGTGGCTTTGATTGAAATACGCTTACCGGTGCCGTTCCATCCAGTATTCACCAAATAAGCCTCTGCGCCAGCCGCTTCCATTCGCTTACCTAACACTTCAGCGTACTGAGTTGGGTGCAACGATAGGAAAGCCGCACCAAAACAACTGGAGAACGTTGGTGTTGGCTCAGTGATACCGCGTTCAGTACCCGCCAGTTTCGCCGTGAAGCCAGATAAGAAATGGTACTTGGTCTGCTCTTTCGTCAGTTTCGCCACCGGTGGTAACACACCAAAAGCATCAGCGGTCAGGAAAATAACTTTTTTCGCATGGCCGGCTTTCGACACTGGCTGCACGATATTGTCGATATGATAAATCGGGTACGACACACGCGTGTTTTCAGTCTTTGAATTGTCATCGAAATCTATCTTACCGTCGTCGGCCACACTGACATTCTCAAGCAACGCGTCACGACGAATGGCGTTATAAATATCTGGCTCAGCTTCCTGTGACAAGTTAATGGTTTTCGCGTAACAGCCGCCTTCGAAGTTAAATACACCATCGTCGTCCCAGCCGTGCTCGTCATCACCAATCAGCTGACGCTTAGGATCCGTCGACAGGGTGGTCTTACCGGTGCCTGACAGGCCAAAGAAAATCGCCACGTCACCTTGCTTGCCGACATTGGCAGAACAATGCATCGATGCAATACCCTGTAATGGCAGGAAGTAGTTCATCATGGAGAACATGCCTTTCTTCATTTCCCCGCCGTACCAGGTGCCGCCAATCAGCTGCACCCGCTCGGTCAGGTTAAACGCAACGAAGTTCTCTGAATTGAGGCCTTGTTGCTGCCAGTCAGGGTTGGTGCACTTAGCACCGTTCATCACGATAAAATCAGGGTGAAAGCTGGCTAGCTCTTCGTCTGATGGGCGGATAAACATGTTCTTAACGAAATGCGCCTGCCAAGCCACTTCGGTAATAAAACGTACTGCCAGACGAGTATCGGCGTTTGCGCCACAAAAAGTGTCCACCACGAACAAACGCTTGCCGGATAGCTGCTCTGTCACCAACCCTTTCAGGTGGGTCCAGGTTGCCTGGTCAATGGGTTTGTTGTCGTTTTTACCTTGATCTGACCACCACACCGTGTCCTTGGTGGTGTCATCGCGAACGATGTATTTATCTTTTGGTGAGCGACCGGTAAAAATACCGGTATCTACTGCGACCGCACCTAATTCGGTGACAATGCCTTTTTCATAACCGGTCAAATCATCTCGAGTTTCTTCTTCGAAAAGAGTCTCGTAAGACGGGTTATAAACAATTTCCGTGGCCTCTGTGATGCCATATTGGCTCAGATCCAGATCGGTCATAATGCGACTCCTGCGGGACAGTCTGTTTATTGAATGAATAAGAGTGAAAATGGATTTCGCCACCCACCAGTTCTGCCGACTTGCAGGCCGCTAAACCCGCCACCAGCACCCGTGCTTTGAGGTGTAAAAATACCGGTTAAATTTTGGGCGGCAATCATAGCCGTTTTTAGGCCGAAAAGATAGACCGCTAGGTATTTTGATGCAGTGCTTTTTGTAAGGCCTGGGCAACTCTGGCGTCGGTGAACTGGGTTACGTCGCCATGGTGCAATGCCACTTCTTTTACTAAGGTTGAAGAAATAAACGAGTTTTCTTCCGCAGGGGTGAGAAATACAGACTCTAGCCCAGGATGTAAACGGCGGTTCATATTGGCGAGTTGGAATTCATACTCAAAGTCGGAAACCGCTCGTAATCCACGAATCAGTACCGTGGCTTGTTGCTCGCGGGCAAATTCAACGAGTAAACCAGAAAAACCCACCACGGTGACATTGGGAAGATGACTGGTCACCGCCTCCACAAGTTCGACCCGTTGTTGCAGGGTAAACAGTGGCTTTTTGCTCGGGCTAGCGGCAATTCCTACCACCACATGGTGAAACAGGTTCGCCGCACGCGCTATCAGGTCACTGTGGCCATTGGTAATGGGGTCAAAGGTACCTGGATAAATCGCCTTTGTGTGCATAATAGAGTCCTTAATATGGCTCGCCGGGCTAAGAGGTGTTGTCGTATGTGTACAGATGATAACAAGGAAAGCTCGTCGCTGTGAAAGAAAGGATGATAATTTGCCCCATGGGGCGTAAAATACGGCCATATTCTTAAGTAATTCAACACAGAGGTTGAGGATGAAAAACGATTTTTACCAGCAAATCCGCGGACAAATTGAAGAGGTGAAAACCGAGGGCCTGTTTAAGAAAGAGCGGGTTATTTCATCATCACAGTTTTCGGAAATTGAGGTGAATCATCATAAAGTGCTGAACTTCTGCGCCAATAATTACCTTGGTTTAGCCAATCACCCAGAGCTCATTCAAGCCGCTAAAGATGGTCTCGATAAGCATGGCTTTGGTGTTGCTTCAGTACGCTTTATTTGTGGTACCCAGGATATTCATAAAACCCTCGAGAAAAAGCTGAGTGAGTTTCTTGGCACTGAAGATACCATTTTGTATTCGTCTTGCTTTGATGCCAATGCGGGATTGTTCGAAACTCTGTTGGGCCCTGAAGATGCTATCGTTTCAGACGCGCTGAATCATGCGTCGATCATCGATGGCGTGCGCTTATGTAAAGCGAAGCGTTATCGCTATGCCAACAACGACATGACTGCACTTAAAGAGCAGTTAGAAAAAGCGAAAGCCGACGGTGCCCGTCACATCATGATTGCCACCGACGGCGTATTTTCTATGGATGGTGTTATCGCTAACCTAAGCGGTGTGTGTGATCTCGCCGATGAGTACGATGCCATGGTCATGGTGGATGATTCCCATGCGGTTGGCTTTGTTGGTAAAGGCGGTCGCGGGACCCACGAATATCACCAGGTCATGGACCGGGTAGATATTATTACCGGTACCTTAGGTAAGGCCCTAGGCGGCGCATCCGGTGGTTTCACTGCAGCGAAAAGCGAAGTGGTGGAATGGTTACGTCAGCGCTCGCGCCCCTATTTGTTCTCCAACTCGCTGGCACCCTCAATTGTCACAGCGTCGATTAAAGTGCTGGAAATGCTCAGCGAAGGCGATGAGTTGCGCGACAAGCTGAACACCAACAGCGCATATTTCCGCGAAAAAATGACCGCAGCGGGCTTCGAGCTAGCCGGCGCGGACCACGCCATCATTCCTGTGATGTTAGGGGATGCAAAGCTTGCGTCTGAAATGGCTGACCGCCTGCTGGATGAAGGTATCTATGTGATCGGCTTCTCTTTCCCGGTAGTACCAAAAGGCCAGGCACGCATCCGCACCCAAATGTCGGCAGCACATAGTCGCGAGCAATTAGACCGTGCCATTGATGCGTTCATTCGCATCGGTAAAGATCTCGGCGTGATCTAATTTGCATAGCAAAGATTGAGACAGTTAAGGATACCTATGAAAGTTTTAGCGAAGTTAAAACCAGAACAAGGCATGTGGATGAGTGAAGCTGACAAACCAGAAGTCGGCTATAACGATCTACTGATAAAAATCAAAAAGACCGCCATTTGCGGCACCGATGTACACATTTACAACTGGGACGAGTGGTCGCAAAACACCGTTCCAGTGGGCATGACTGTGGGTCATGAATATGTCGGCGTGGTTGCCGATATGGGTGAAGGTGTGCGTGGCTTTGAAATTGGTGACCGTGTGTCAGGTGAAGGCCATATTACCTGTGGCCATTGCCGCAACTGCCGCGCTGGCCGTCGCCACTTATGCCGTAACACCATGGGTGTTGGGGTGAATCGCGCTGGTGCTTTTGCCGAGTTTTTAGCCATTCCGGCGGACAATGCGTTTAAATTACCAGACGAAGTCAGTGATGATATGGCCGCAATTTTCGACCCGTTCGGTAATGCGGTTCACACCGCACTATCGTTTGACCTGGTGGGCGAAGATGTGCTTATTACCGGCGCAGGGCCGATTGGCATGATGGCAGCTGCAGTTGCTAAACACGCTGGTGCGCGACATGTGGTTATCACTGACATAAACGACTACCGCCTTGACCTGGCAAAAAAGATGGGCGCAACACGCACCGTCAACTCCACTCAGGAGAACCTCAACGATGTCATGAGCGAGCTTGGTATGAGCGAAGGCTTTGACGTTGGTATGGAAATGTCTGGGGTGCCTGTGGCCTTTAATGCCATGCTTAAGGCGATGAACCACGGTGGTAAAGTTGCCTTGTTGGGGATTCCGCCCGGCGATATGGCTGTGGACTGGAATCAGGTTATCTTTAAAGGCCTGATCATTAAAGGTATCTATGGCCGCGAGATGTTTGAGACCTGGTATAAGATGGCTGCGTTAATTCAGTCAGGGCTCGACTTAAGCCCGATGATTACCCATACCATGCCAGTTGACGAGTTTCAGAAGGGCTTTGATATTATGCGCTCTGGTAAGTCTGGCAAAGTCATTCTGGACTGGGAAGCCTAATGGCAACCTTTAAACGCTTGAGTATAGAGGAAGCGCGCACCTTAATGGCAGCGCGTGACCCGGTGATCGCCGATATCCGCGACGCACAGTCATTCGCCAGTGGCCATATTGTTGGTTCAGTACCGCTGACTAACGATAATCTACATGACTTCGTGCTTAACACCGCCACTGAGCGTCCGGTGGTAGTGGTTTGCTACCATGGGGTAAGCAGTCAGGGGGCCGCGCGGTATCTGGCCGAGCAAGGCTTTGCTGAGGTGTATAGCCTGGACGGCGGGTTTACGGCCTGGGCAGAATACCAACCTGATCAGGTGGCGACTCAGTATGGTCGCTAGCCCACTCAAGGCTGGCGATGCTACGATAAAATACGGTGAAATGCCCGCATGAAAAAAATAGCCACCAGTCAAGACACCCAGCGCATGGCTCGATTACGCCAGTTTATGTTGCGCCAGGGCATTGCGGTCACCGTGTCCGAGCAAGGTGGTACACTTGAAATGTGGGTCGTCGACCCTCGTCATTACGACATCGCCGTTGCCTTGCTGGACCAGTTTACGGATGACCCGGCAGACACCAGTGCCACCCAAACCGGCTCCATTTTTGGCCCTACCCTGCGCAACCTTGGCCAGCAAGCGGGTGTCGTAACGCTGGTCATTGCCGTGGTTATTCTGATCGTTGCAGCGCTGCAGTTTTTCTGGTCAATGAGCGATATGCTCAGCGCACTGATGATTACCCCGCCTGGCTCTAATGAATTAAGTATGAGCCAGCCCTGGCGCTTAATTACCCCGGCCTTGCTGCACCTTTCAGCAGCACATCTGTTCTTTAACTTGTTCTGGTGGTGGTATTTAGGTGGCCGCGTAGAACTGGTACTGGGTGGCAAAACCTTGCTGTTACTATTTGTGGTAACCGGAGTAAGTGCTAACTTGCTGCAGTGGTATACATCAGGCCCACTGTTTGGTGGTCTTTCTGGCGTGGTCTATGGCCTGTTCGGCTTTTGTGCAGTATACGGTTGGCGGCGTCGTTCGGCGCTCAACTTACCACCGGCGTTACTGGCGTTCATGGTTGGCTGGCTGCTGCTTGGCTACACTGAGATACTGTGGATTAACATGGCCAACGACGCACACCTAATGGGGCTAATCAGTGGCCTTATCTTAGGCGCGCTGTACCGGGTCAATAGCAAGAGCACAGGGCAGCGCAACGCATAGCGGATGCCCTTGTTGGTGGGGCTAGGGATCGACTTTTACTGACTGCTGTTCACTGGTCTGCGTTTACTGGTCTTCCTTTACTGGTATAGATAGGTAGTAAAAATCAAGTCCCGCAGCACCGCGCGCCCTGTTTCACGCTCTAGTAGCTCTTGTGCTCTCTCAAGGCATTCCTGACGGAGCTCCTGGCGGCCAGTGAGCGAGCGCACCTTGCCTTCCTGAGCACGGCCGAATATTTCAATAAAAGCATCACGTAACAGTGGCGCATGGTGCTCAACCAGATCTAAATCAGAAGGGTTATCCACCACGGCTTCAATGCCCACCCGCACATACCCCAAGTGCCGGCCTTCGTCTAATTTGACAAAGTTCGTGGTGATATCAGGGGTAAATGGAAAGTACATTTGTCGCGAGGGTACTTCATCATTAGCCGCAGCAACGCCAGTAAGCCCTGGGGCGCCGATGAGCAGCACCAACAGCAGCCCGCGCATGGTGGCGGACCAACCCTGAGCAAGCAGGGTGGTTGATAATATGAGGGTGTATATAAACTTCATTGGTTGATTACTCCACGTCCGGTGCCTGACTATACCAGCCTTAGCGCAAACTGTCCGTTATCCAAATTCAGTTTACTGTATCGGCCGCATGTGCGGATGCCTTATATCTGCTATGATCGCGCTATCATAACTCTACTGACAGCACCGTGACTTCAAGTATATTGACCGACACAAACTGGCTTTGCGCTGAACAGGCTTTGCGCGAATGGCATCTCCCCCCACTGCTACAGGACTGGCTTCTCGACCCTGGCTCGTTAACTACCAGATTGCAGGCTGCAAGCTCAGATTTTAATGTGCAGGTACTCCGCCATGATACAGGTAGCGTCAGTCACGATGAGCTGCATATGATGCAACGAGTGCCTCAACTTCCGTGTCAGGTCCGGGAAGTGTTGCTGCGTGAACAGACGACGCCCTGGGTATTCGCGCGCAGTGTGATTCCGCAATCTCCCCATGGCCTGCTCCATGAGTTGCAAAATATCGGCAGTAACCCTCTCGGCCAAGCGCTCTTTACCCACGCCGACGTGTCCCCGGGAGACTTTGAGTTTGCCTTGTTTGAGCCAGCCAGCGCCATGGGCCGACTCAATACAACACTTAGCGGACACTCTCACGCTATTTACGCAAGGCGACGCATTTTCTGGGTCGAAGATGCCCCGGTATTGGTAGCTGAGGTATTTTTAAGCGATGCACCCTGCTATAACTTGATAAGTAAAAATAAAAAGGAGTTCACATGAGCCGTTTGCGTCATTACCGCGCGTTAATGCGCATGGACAAACCGATTGGCACCTGGCTGTTAGCCTGGCCCACATTCTGGGCACTGTTGGTCGCCGGGGCCGGTGACCCTTCTATCCGTCTGGTGGCTATTTTTGCTGCCGGGGTCTTTTTAATGCGTTCTGCAGGATGCGTTATCAATGACTTTGCCGATCGCAAGCTAGATGGTCGGGTCGAACGAACCCGCGAAAGACCGCTGGCAACCGGGGATGTCACTGCCGTCGAAGCGTTATTATTGTTCTTCGGTTTGGTCTTCCTGGCCTTCCTGTTGGTGCTTACGCTAAATTGGCTGACGGTAGGGCTCAGCGCCATTGCCCTTGCCCTCGCTGCTTTCTATCCATTTGCCAAACGCTTTACCCATTTCCCGCAAATCTTTCTTGGCGCAGCGTTTAGCATGGCTATCCCGATGGCGTTTGCGGCCATTGAATACCGTGTGCCGCTGATCGCCTGGGTGCTATTTGCGGCGAATGTGCTGTGGACCATTGCTTATGACACTCAGTATGCGATGGCAGATCGCGAAGATGACCTGCGCGTCGGGATTAAATCCACAGCCATTTTCTTCGGCCGATACGACATCATGGCGATAGCAGGGTTACAAATTCTTGCGTTAGGATTCCTCGCCGCCGTGGGCTGGTTAATCAGTGCCGCACCCTATTACTGGATTTGTTTGATTATCGCAGCGCTGATGTTTGTCTGGCAGTTGTGGATGATTAGCGGCCGCGAGCCTGACCAGTGCATGCGCGCATTTAAGCAAAATCATTACGTCGGCATGATCGTGGCGATCGGTTTCGCCCTGCATTTCTGGTTACCCGACGTACCCTGGCTTGGCAGCCTGATGTAACGCCGGGCTTGTAGCGTGACTAACAAGAGACTGCTTAGGCAGTCTCTTTTATTTTATTCACCGCCTGGCGAATGGTTTGCACCACCGGGCTTGGCAGTAGAGCGTCAATCTCTTTACTTAAGTCGCTACTGCGTTGGTTGGCAACATACACACCTTCATGGCTTACCTCGAGTAAGCCTTCTTGCTTAAGCACCTGCACCAGCGTGCTAAAGATACGCTTATCAAAGAACTCCGGCGCATCGACGCCGTGCATCGAGCCTAACCGCATAGCCAGTAATTCACTGTGCTGCTCCAGCTCTGAACGCGACAAGTTGTCGAAACCCTGCAACAGCTCAAGCACAATACCGTAGCGCATTAAAGTTTCATTCATCGCTGCAGCTAACAAGCGCAATTGGAAGTAGCCCTGGGCATCATGAGCAGGCACCTGGAAACCACCTTCGCTTTGTTGCAGCCAACCTTGCGCCACTAGCTGCTCACAGATTGCCGCCACCCACACCGCAACATCAGCCACATTCTGACTGAGGTAAAGTTCGGCACGAATCATCGGCATCAGTGACTCAACAAAATCGGCCGCTTGCTCGCCGGTAAAGCGCTCGCGGGCCAGCGCAAAATTGGCCACCAACGCTGGTACCGAGAATAAATGCAGCACGTTATTGCGATAATAAGTCATGGTTAAGGCCTGCTCAGCGTCCAGTGAAGCCACTTCACCCACGGCGTCGCGCTCCACCTTAAACTTGTTCATTTTCGTCGCCTGGGACCAGAGTTCCTTGCCGGTGATATCCGGGACCACTGCATAACTGCTGTAGGGCACACCTCTCAGCAGCTCTAGATAGCCATCAAACTGAGCGATCAGCTCTTCTTTGGTGAGCGAGTGGTTCTCCGCACACAGCAAGGTTAAACCACTTAGGTTGATGGAGTTAACCACCGCACCGTCGTTCACGTGGCGCATTAGCTTGTCCGCCAGTTGATTTACCTGTGGAGTTAACCAGCTAGGCCTGGCCGGTTCTTCCACACCGCGCGTGCTGGAATCGCGCCAGTCTGGCTGGTGTTCGTCGAGGTACTCATCAAGCCGAATAGGCTTGCCAAATGTCACATAGCCATGGCCGAAATTACGTAGCTTACGTAAAATTCCGAATACCTGAAAAACCGATTCTTTCTTCTTATTTTTGCCGCGTAGCTCTTTATGATAGGTGGAAACCTCCATCACATGCTCATAACCGATGTATACCGGCACTAAGCTAATTGGCCTGCTAATACCACGTAATTGACCTTGCACTGTCATCGCCAGCATGCCGGTTTTTGGTGCCAGCAAACGCCCTGTCCGGCTGCGCCCACCTTCCATAAAGTACTCAACGGAATAGCCCTTTTGAAATAAGCGACCGATGTACTCGCGAAATGCAGTGGAATACAGCTTATTACCGCGAAAACTGCGCCGGATAAAAAATGCACCACCACGGCGGAAGATAGGCCCTGCAGGCCAGAAATTCAGGTTCACCCCGGCTGCAATATGCGGAGGCACCAGGCCCTGTTTATAAATAACGTAACTTAATAGCAGGTAGTCCATATGACTACGATGGCACGGCACATAGATAATCTCGTGACCGTCCTGAGCAAGATCTCGCACCACTTTCGCATGGCGCACATCAATACCGTTATAGAGTCGGTTCCACAACCAGGTCATCACCCGGTCCCCAATTCTGACCAGACCTTCGCGATAATCAGCAGCAATCTCCTGTAGGTAATCACGCGCCCGCTGCTCCGCTTTTTCCTGGCTTATCTTCTTCGTTCTGGCTTCATCTTCAATTGCCTGGCGCATCACCGGCGTGCGCAGCAGCGAGCGGATCATCTCGTCTCGCGACCACAACTTTGGCCCGGCAACAGCATGACGCAACCGACTAAAGTGGGTACGAGCTACTCGTGAAAGCTTATGGCCAATGTCCTGATCATCACTGTACTTGTCTGCCATTAAACGCAAACTGACCGGCCGGCTGATGCGCAGCATAATATTACGCCCTGCAAACAGCAGTACCATGACGCGCTTCCATAGACTGCGCACTTCGATGTCCGCACTGACCACCCCGGTTGGCTGCTCACGGCCGGCATTACGCCCCCAGAACAACGCCGCGGGAATCATCAACACATTGCAATCGGGGTCGTGCTGATGCAACGACAGTAGCTCGCCAAACGGCTGCTGGGCGGCGTACTGTAAACGCTTCTTAGGATCTTCCACAAACAGCACGCGATCGAAACTACGCCCATTGACGGTCAGTGGCTGCATCGGGTCTGGCAAATCGTATTGTTTCGCTGCTCGCTGCAATACCACTAAATCGGCCAGACTCGGCGATTTCATCACATACACGATATGGTCTTTATGGGAGGGCTCTGCGGCATGGTCGTCAAGGATGGTTTCGGCTTTAGTCAGCCAGCGCACTGGCCATTTAAATACGGCAAATAAAAAGCGTTTTAGCATCATAGGGCATCACTTTAGAAAACACGATAATACCGGACAGGATAACACTTTGCGGTAAATTTGTCGCCGCGTAGCAAGGTGGCTGATGGATAAAAATAACACAGACCTGTTGCACTGGTTAAAATACTGTATATACTCACAATACACTGTACAGAAAAACAGGTAAATTATTATGCATTCAGTCATCACCCCAGGTAGCCGTCCGTTAACTCCGCGACAAAGTGAGATTCTGGAACTCATAAAAAGTACGATTGACGCCACCGGGATGCCGCCCACCCGTGCGGAGATCGCCAAACGACTAGGCTTTCGTTCAGCAAACTCTGCTGAAGAGCATTTAAAGGCGTTGGCAAAAAAAGGTGTGATTGAAATGTTACCCGGTATGTCACGCGGTATTCGCCTGGTTCATCATCAAGCTGAGCCGGAACCAGAACAGCTTGGATTGCCGTTGGTGGGTCAGGTCGCTGCGGGTGAGCCTATCCTTGCCGAAGAGCACATTGAGAACCGGGTTGAAGTTGATCAGAACCTGTTTAAACCTGCCGCAGATTTTCTGCTCAGAGTGAAAGGCATGAGTATGCAAAAAATTGGCATCCTCGATGGTGATTTACTTGCTGTGCATAAAACAAATGAAGCTCGCAACGGCCAGGTTGTGGTAGCAAGAATAGAAGACGAAGTCACGGTTAAACGTTTTGAGCGACAAGGTAGTACCGTTTTATTGCACCCAGAGAATGACGAATTTTCAACTATTTATATTGATTTAACGACTCAACCATTAACCATCGAAGGGTTAGCTGTAGGTGTGATTCGTAACGGAGACTGGTTATGAACCCAACAAGCAAACAACATCGCCACCCAGGACTTTGGTCAGTACCCACTGAGGCAGCATTTGCTACGATAAGCAATTTTCCTCAGCAACCTAATGCTCAGCGACCAGCACCCACGCTCGAGCTGTGTGCCGCCAGTGAGTTCAGTGATCGGCACCAGCAGGTGGCCGAAGTCACTACCGCACTAAAAAATTGCGCCAATGACACTGACATGGCCGGACACTGGGTGACCATCATTGGTCAACCAAACACTATTTCCAGCGCAGAACTGACCCAACTTATCGATCATTGCGGCGTGCCGGCACATCGGGTGCGTTGGTTACGCCCCAGTGACAGTGAAAATAGAGCATGGGCCGCAGAACAGGCGCTACTACTCGGTAATAGTGCGTTAATTATTGCCTGGTTGGGCCAGTGCCATTCCCGCGATGCTCAGCGCCTGCAATTAGCCCGCCGTCACACGCAGGCCAACACATTGCTGTATAGCGAGAACCCCGAAAAGACTCCACTCCACTAACCCCTGCAGGGGTCCCCCAAGGGGCTGTTAACAACAGCCCCTTTTTTCTTAACAAATATGATGCTATTTTGATCTGCGACAATATGTCCTAAAACGCTGTTACACGTCATTGCTGTCAATCTGACCAGAACCATAAGGATTGAGGCGTGCGATCGCAAAATAACCTAAAAAAAACAACAAGCCTGCGCAGGCAGGAATAATAACTAAAACAATAACAAAGGGTTAAGCGAGAACTGCGATTTCCGGGGAAGAGCTGTTCCAATTCTTGCTGACCTCTTTGTTCTGGCGTTGCGATTGCCCCCGCCGCAATCAGACAACAAAAGACCAAGAGGAGATGTCGAGTGAAAGCGAGACTGTACCGCGTGCTAACAGCATTAACGGCGTTATTGGTGATGCCAACTGCCTTTGCTGAAAGCCTGCAACTAAATATGACGCGTGGAGTGACTGACATCAGTGGCTCTGTATACTCCCTACATATGTACGCATTTTTCGTGTGTGTAGTGATTGGCGTGCTTGTTTTTGCCGCTATGTTCTGGTCGATGATTCGTCATCGTAAATCCCGGGGCGTGACACCTGCGAAATTCCACGACAATGTCAAAGTTGAAATCGCCTGGACCATCATTCCATTCTTAATCCTTATTGCCCTGGCATTACCGGCCACCTTCCTGCTGATCGACATGGAAGATACTGACGATTCAGACCTGACAGTGCTGGTAACAGGTTCACAATGGCGCTGGGATTACGAGTATTTCGACTATGATGTCCGCTTCCGCAGTAATATGGCAACCATGCGCGAACAAGTGTATGGGAACCTTGAGAAAGGCCAGAATTACCTGCTCGAAGTTGACCGCCCGCTGGTGATTCCAACCGACCGTAAGGTGCGTTTCCTCATCACCTCCGACGATGTTATCCATAGTTGGTGGGTACCGGAGTTTGCGATTAAGAAAGACGCGAACCCAGGTTATATCAACGAAGCATGGACTCGGGTTAATGAACCCGGTATCTATCGGGGTCAGTGCGCTGAGCTGTGTGGACGTGATCATGCGTTCATGCCGATAGTTGTCATTGCGCTTGAGCCAGATGACTTTGAGGACTGGATCAACAACGAAGAAACTCGCTTAGCTGAAGAACGCGCTGAAGAGGAACGCTTGCTTGATATGCAAATGAGCATGAGTGAGCTCATGAGCTTGGGTGAAAGCGTTTACAACGCGCAATGCGCAGCCTGTCACCAGCCAAACGGTAGTGGTGTACCAGGCGTCTTCCCTGCCCTTGCCGGTGAAGGTATGTCAATCGACCCTGACGGACTGGATGCACATCTTGATATCGTCATTAACGGCGCGCGTGGCACCGCCATGCAGGCATACCGTGATCAGCTCAGCATGCGCGAACTCGCTGCAGTCATTACTTACGAGCGTAACGCTTGGGGTAACGATACTGGCGATGAAGTGCAGGCAGCTGATATTCATAATTATATTCAAGGCACTAATTAAGGGGGGATGGCCATGAGCACAGTAGTAGATACACATCTTGATCATGACGACCATCATGACCATAAGCCCACGGGCATAAAACGTTGGCTGTTTACCACCAACCATAAAGACATCGGTACGCTGTATTTATTATTCAGCTTTCTGATGTTCTTCCTCGGTGGCACCATGGCACTGGTCATTCGTGCCGAACTGTTCCAACCGGGTATGCAAATCGTAGACCCTCATTTCTTTAACCAAATGACCACCATGCACG
>JAFIFH010000075.1 GCA_020832105.1 Idiomarina sp. | reverse complement strand
TTGGCCGTGAGCTTTTCACCGAGTCGAAATAAGGAGATACCCTGTGGCAGTGTTACCCAGCAAAATTAACGTCCGCGATGAAACCTACCAGGCTAACTTTGCCGCCATGGGCGAGCTAATTAGCGACCTCAATAGCAAAGTTGAGCAAATCAAACTCGGTGGTGGTGAAGCCCTGCAGGAACGCCATAAGTCCCGCGGTAAGTTACTTCCCCGTGATCGCATCGAGCGCTTGATCGACCCAGGCTCACCATTTCTGGAAATCGGCCAGTTCGCCGCATGGGAAGTCTATCAGGACTATGTGCCAGCTGCGGGTGTGGTCGCCGGTATCGGTCAGGTGGAAGGCGTGCAGTGTATGATCATTGCCAACGATGCGACGGTTAAGGGCGGCACCTACTATCCATTGACGGTTAAAAAACACCTGCGCGCGCAGGAAATTGCTGAGCGCTGCCATTTGCCTTGTATTTATTTGGTGGACTCCGGCGGTGCCAACCTGCCCCGCCAGGACGAAGTCTTCCCGGACCGCGACCATTTTGGCCGTATTTTCTTTAACCAGGCCAATATGTCTGCGAAAGGCATCCCGCAAATTGCGGTGGTGATGGGCTTATGTACCGCAGGGGGTGCATATGTGCCCGCAATGGCGGATGAAAGCGTGATCGTAAAAGAGCAAGGCACCATCTTCCTGGCTGGCCCGCCGCTAGTGAAAGCCGCTACCGGCGAAGAAGTCAGTGCTGAGGAGCTTGGCGGTGCCGATGTGCATACCCGTATCTCCGGGGTTGCTGACCACTTTGCAGTCAGTGACGAGCATGCCCTTGATATCGCACGTCGCTCGGTGTCTCGCTTAAACCAGCAAAAACCGCAACAGCCGGTGATTGACGAGGTGAAACCACCGCGTTATGCCAGTGAAGAGATCTACGGTATTGTCGGTACTGATTTACGTAAACCTTATGACGTACGTGAAGTCATTGCCCGGGTCGTGGATGACTCTGACTTTGACGAGTTTAAGCAAAATTACGGTAATACCCTGGTCACCGGCTTTGCCCGTATTCATGGCTACCCGGTGGGTATTGTTGCCAACAACGGTATTTTGTTCTCTGAATCAGCGCAGAAAGGCGCGCACTTTATTGAGCTCTGTGCCCAGCGTAAAATTCCATTGGTGTTCCTGCAAAACATCACCGGCTTTATGGTCGGTAAAAAATACGAAGCCGAAGGCATCGCCAAGCACGGCGCCAAAATGGTGATGGCAGTAAGCTGCGCCAAAGTGCCTAAGTTTACCGTGCTGATAGGTGGTAGCTACGGCGCCGGTAACTACGGCATGTGTGGTCGTGCCTATGACCCAACCATGATGTTTATGTGGCCAAACGCACGCATCTCCGTGATGGGTGGGGAACAAGCCGCAGGCGTAATGGCGACCGTCACCCGTGATGGTATGGCGCGCAAAGGCAAGGAATGGAGCGACGAAGAAGAAGCCGAATTCAAGAAGCCTATTGTTGACCAGTACGAGCAACAGGGTCACCCCTACTACGCGTCTGGCCGGTTATGGGACGATGGCATCATTGACCCGGCACAAACCCGCACTGTGCTTGGCTTAAGTATTGCTGCGTCACTCAATGCACCGATTGAAGATACACGCTTTGGCGTGTTCCGCATGTAAGGAGCGCACCATGACCGAGACCAATGACAGCGTACTTTTTCACATTGACGAGCAGCAGGTTGCCTGGCTGACCCTGAATAAGCCGCAGGTGCATAATGCTTTTGATGATCAGATCATTGCCACCTTGCTGGAGCACTTAAGAGCGGTCGAGGCAAACCCCGGTGTGCGCGTGCTGGTACTGCGATCCAACGGCAAGAACTTCAGCGCCGGCGCTGATTTAGCCTGGATGCGTTCAATGGCACAAAAGAATCGCGATGAAAACGTTGCCGATGCCGGTGAACTTGGCCAGCTGATGTATGAGCTGGACAACCTGCGAGTGCCCACCATTGCGCTGGTTCAAGGCGCAGCGTTTGGCGGTGCAGTAGGACTCGCGGCTTGTTGCGATATGGTATTAGCCAACCCTTCTTCAAGCTTTTGCCTGAGTGAAGTCAAAATTGGTTTAATCCCCGCGGTGATTAGCCCCTATGTGGTTCGCAACATGGGTAGCCGTGCAGCGCGCCGTTACGTACTCACTGCAGAACGGTTCTTTGCAGAAGACGCCATGCGCCACGGCCTGGTCAGTGAAATAACCGAAGCGCCGCTGGACGACGCGGTGCAGCCACTGCTGAAGACCCTACTACAGAATGGTCCTCATGCAGTAGCGGCGGCCAAGCGCCTGGTACTGGATGTTGCGCAACGGCCGATAGATCCTACGGTGGTTCGTGATACCGTCGAGCGCATTGCTGATATTCGTGTGTCTGCCGAAGGCCAGCAAGGCTTAAACGCTTTCTTAAATAAACAAGCGCCTGACTGGCAATCATAGATTTAGCGCCAACACTGGCTAGGTTAGAACGGGTCGCAGTGCGCATACTGCTGTTTTCAAGTGAAGCGCGCTGCCATATGCAAGGTTTCTAAGTATGTTTAATAAAATTTTAATAGCGAACCGCGGTGAAATCGCCTGCCGCGTGATCAGCACCGCACAGCGCATGGGTATTCAATGTGTGGCGGTCTATTCAGACGCAGATCGTGATGCCAAGCACGTACAAATGGCGGACGAAGCATTCTACATTGGTGCCTCACCAAGTAATCAGTCTTACCTGGTAGTCGACAAAATCATTGACGCAGCCAAGCGCAGCGGCGCGCAAGCCATCCACCCAGGGTATGGCTTTTTGTCTGAAAACGAAGCATTCGCAGATGCCTGTGCGAGCAATAACATTGTCTTCGTTGGCCCACCGGCCAGTGCGATTGCTGCGATGGGTTCTAAGAGTGCGGCTAAATCGATTATGCAGGAAGCCGGCGTGCCTTTGGTGCCCGGCTACCACGGCAGTGATCAGGACGTTGAGAAACTACGTGCAGAAGCGGACAAGATCCGCTACCCAGTTTTACTTAAAGCAGCCTACGGCGGCGGCGGTAAAGGGATGCGTGAAGTTCACAAGCCAGCGGACTTTGACGATGCGTTAGCGTCAGCAAAACGTGAAGCACAAGCGTCTTTCGGCAACGACAAAATGCTGATTGAAAAGTTTATCGTCAAACCACGCCATGTAGAGATCCAGGTATTTTGTGACGAGCACGGCAATGCGGTGTATCTGGCAGAACGTGATTGCTCGGTGCAGCGCCGCCACCAGAAAGTACTCGAAGAGGCCCCTGCCCCAGCACTTGGCGAAGAGACTCGCCAACAAATGGGCGAAGCTGCGGTACGTGCCGCCCAGGCAATTGATTACCGTGGAGCAGGCACTGTCGAGTTCCTACTTGATGCGAACAACGACTTCTTCTTTATGGAGATGAATACCCGCCTGCAGGTTGAGCATCCGGTCACCGAGATGATCACCGGGCAGGATTTAGTAGAGTGGCAGTTAATTGTCGCCAGCGGTGGTGTACTGCCCATTAGTCAGGACCAGGTCAGCATCAACGGCCATGCTTTTGAAGCACGTATTTATGCTGAAGACCCGCAGCAGGACTTCCTGCCCAGCACCGGACGGATTGAGTTTTTACGCACCCCGCAGGAAGACGCCCATGTGCGTATTGACTCCGGCGTGCGCGAAGGCGACGAGGTGAGCCCCTATTACGACCCGATGATCGCCAAACTGATTGTCTGGGACACTGACCGTGATCGTGCGTTGTTGCGTTTGCAGCGCGCCCTGCGTGAATACCAGTTAGTCGGCCCGACGACTAACGTGGATTACCTGCATCGCTTAGCCAGCCATAAAGACTTTGTGCGCGCTAACCTAAGTACACAATTTATTGAACAGCACGGTGAGTCGCTGATTAAACCGGGTAAAGGGATTGAGCGGCACTTAGGGCTCGCATGCATTGGCGCAGCTCTGGCGCTCCACCAACGCCCGGGCAAGCACGCTCAAAACCCATGGAGCGCAGCCAATGCGTGGCGCCTGAATCAGGCTGCCTCGCAGCACTTTGAACTGATTCTTGATGACCAGCAGGTCACACTGCAGGTTGCGCAACAAGACCAGGCATTTAGCGTGCAGGTGGGTGATACCCATATCGATCTTGAGGCTAAGCTCGATGGTGACACCTTGCATGTAACCCATCAGGGGCAGCAGTTTAGCGCACGGGTCGCCATTGGTAGCGAGCGTCATTCGTTATTTACCACGCACGGCCGGATCGATGTCAGCGCCCTTGATCATGCGGCAGCATTTGGCATTGAAGAAGACGCCGGAACCTTAACCGCACCGATGAACGGCACTATTGTGGCCGTTAACGTAGCGGTGGGTGATACGGTGACAAAAGATCAGGCGCTAGTCGTGATGGAAGCGATGAAAATGGAGTACACCATTAAGGCACCGGCGGATGGTGTGGTCGAACAGATTTACTTTGCTGCGGGTGACCTGGTGAGTGATGGTGCCGAGCTGGTATCTTTGACAGTGGAAGATGAGAGTTAAACACTAGGCCGTGTGATGATGCCTCATGGGGCATCATCGCCGCCCTACTCGTCCACATTTAAAACTGGAGTAGACAATGGCATTACCGACGCGAGTCAAAATGGTAGAAGTTGGCCCCCGGGATGGCTTGCAGAACGAGCAAGCGGTCAGCCTGGCAGATAAAATCAAACTGGTGGACGCCCTTAGTCTGACCGGCTTGAGTTACATTGAAGCGGCCAGCTTTGTCAGCCCAAAATGGGTGCCACAGATGGCGGACAGTGCTGATGTCATGGCCGGGATAAAGCGTCAACAAGGGGTCACGTACGCAGCCTTAACCCCTAATGTGAAAGGTTTTGAGCTGGCCATGGCCGCATCCACCGACGAGGTTGCCATTTTTGGAGCCGCCTCTGAAGCGTTCAGTCAAAAGAACATTAATTGTTCTATTAGCGAATCACTGGAGCGCTTTGCGCCTGTGATAGCCGCTGCAAAAGCGCAAAACGTGCGGGTTCGCGGCTATGTGTCTTGTGTCCTTGGTTGCCCTTACCAGGGCGAGGTACCACTGAGTGATGTGGTGCGAGTGGCAAAAACCCTGTTCGAGATGGGCTGTTACGAAGTCTCCCTTGGCGACACCATTGGTGTTGGTACCCCCATCCAGGCCCAGCATATGCTGAGTGCAGTGGCTGAGGAAGTAGCCATTGAACGCCTGGCGCTACATTTTCACAATACCTACGGTCAGGCATTAGCCAATATTGCCAGTTGCCTGCCGCTAGGTGTTGCCACTATCGACAGTGCCGTAGCAGGCCTCGGCGGCTGCCCCTATGCCAAAGGCGCCAGTGGCAACGTCGCCAGTGAAGACGTGCTGTATATGTTAAATGGCATGGGCATAGAAACCGGCGTTGACCTGAATGCGCTGGCACTGGCCGGTCAGGACATATGTAAAGCGCTGGGTACTCAACCGCGGTCTCTGGTCAGTCAGGCGCTGGCAGCACATTGCTCCGCTTAGACCCCAGGCCTGGCCCACGACATTGACGTTCACTACATTGACAAAGAATAAGAGACATCATTTATGGCAGATTCGTTAAGCAGCACGCCCATGTGGCAACCGAGTACGCAACGTATTGAACAGACTCAGCTGCATAAGTACATGCAGAATTTGAAACAGCAAGGGCTTGCGTTTGCTGATTACCACGCCTTGTATGATTGGTCCGTAGCCGAAAGCCCCTCGTTCTGGGCGTCGATCTGGGACTACTTTAACGTCATTAGTGAACGCCGTGGCAGTCATATTCTGCGCGACGGCGATAAAATGCCCGGCGCCACCTGGTTCCCTGACGCACGGATGAATTTTGCCGAAAACCTGTTGCGCTATCGCGACGAGCGCACTGCGATGGTCTTCGTTAATGAACATGGCGAACGCAGCAGCCTGACCTATGCGGAGCTATATCAGCAAACCGCACAGTTCGCCAGCGCGTTAGAGGCGCAGGGCGTAGCCGCTGGTGATCGCGTGGCGGGTTTAATGCCAAACTGCATTGAAACTATCGTCGCAATGCTCGCCACTGCAAGCTTAGGTGCGGTATGGGCATCTTGTTCGCCTGATTTTGGGGTGCAGGGGGTAGTCGACCGCTTTGGCCAGATCGAACCGAAAGTACTGGTTACCGTGAATGGCTATTTTTATAACGGTAAAACCATCGATTTGAGCGACAAGATCAACCAGATCACAGCGCAAATACCGAGCTTGAAAAACACAGTTCTAAGTGATTTCGTCGCCGATTTAAAGCCGGTAACCGCTATCAACAACGCAGTGTCATGGCAGGATTTTATCGACCAGGACGCCACCGACATTGAGTTTGTTCAGCGCAGCTTTAATGACCCTTTATATATTATGTTCAGTTCAGGAACCACGGGGGTCCCTAAGTGTATCGTCCACGGTATTGGCGGCACCTTGTTACAACACCTCAAAGAGCATGGCCTGCATTGCGACTTAACCCGCGACGACAATTTGTTCTATTTCACCACCTGCGGCTGGATGATGTGGAACTGGATGGTGTCTGGCTTGGCCCTTGGTGCTCAGCTCACTTTATTTGATGGGTCCCCGTTTTATCCTGAACCTGGCCGCATGATGGACCTGATTGATGATGAACACATCACTATTTTCGGCACCAGTGCTAAGTACCTCTCGGCGCTTGAGAAGGCCGGTGTTAAACCTGCACAAAGCCATCAGCTGGCCACATTAAAATCGGTGCTGACCACCGGCTCGGTGCTACCACCAGAAAGCTTTGATTATGTCTACCGTGATATAAAAGCCGATGTGTGCCTGTCCTCTATCTCTGGTGGCACCGACATCGTCTCCTGTTTTGCCCTGGGTAACCCCATTTTACCGGTGTATCGTGGCCAATTGCAGTGTCGCGGGTTAGGCCTGGCAGTGAATATCTATGATGACCAGGGTCAACCCATACGTGAACAAAAAGGCGAACTGGTATGTGAAAAGCCGTTCCCCTGTATGCCGATAGGCTTTTGGAATGACCCTAACGGTGCACGTTATCACAGTGCTTACTTTGAGCGCTTCGACAATATCTGGGCACATGGTGACTATGCTGAGCTCACCGCCGAGCAAGGCGTGATCATTTACGGTCGTTCTGATGCCGTGCTCAACCCGGGCGGCGTGCGCATTGGCACCGCAGAAATCTATCGTCAGGTAGAAAAAGTTGATGTGGTGTTGGAGAGTATTGCTGTGGGACAGCAGTTCGAGGGCGATGAACGAGTTGTCCTCTTTGTGAAGCTGCGCGATGGTCAACAACTAGACGATACCCTGCGCCAGCACATCAAGACGATAATTCGTAGCAATGCGACCCCACGCCACGTGCCAGCCGTGATCGTTCAGGTTGCAGATATTCCGCGTACGGTCAGTGGTAAAATTACTGAAATAGCAGTTCGCCAAATAATCCATGGCGAAACAGTTAAAAATACCGATGCGCTGGCCAATCCTGAAGCCCTCGATCACTTTAAAGATCGTGCTGAATTAAAAACATAAGCTGTTCTGCCACTGGGCCGACCTCGCTCAATATTGCCGGGTCGGCTCTTAATTCAGCACTCAGGGGAGACTTATATAACATTTAATAAATAACAACTGAGTGTAATGTAATCAACAAGTTAAGCATTTTAACTGCAGCGGTTGCTTATTAGGTTGAGTTAAGCGATTATCTTTAAAAGACGTAAAACAACGATTACAAGTCGATATGCAACGATATTCTCATTTTCGCCTAGCCATTCTGACAGCCGTGGGCGGCATTCTACTGACCCTGACCATCGCGATATTTCTATACGTGCAGGATAACCGGCAGATCCGTCAGCAGCTCAGCCAGGAAGTTGTCGAACTGCAACAAGAAATCATTCGCCAACTGCAAAATCACATGTTCGGGTTAACCTGGATAGCACGGCATAATGCCCGCAACCAAGGTAGTGCCGACGAATGGCGCGAAGAGGCGCCAATTGTGATTAACTCATACCCGCATTTTCGTTGTCTGCTGTGGCTGGATGACAATCAACAGCTACTCAGTGGCTACAGCATTGCCTCCACAACTAATTTTTCTGAGGTGCTTAACCAAAGCGACTATCGCCAGGTGATTGCCGGCATACTGCCAGGCCAACGCGCGATGATCCCAGCAGGCCCAATGGGCCGGGATTATGCAGACATTACCCTGGTCGCACCGCTGACCACTGCGGCGGGTACCCACTACTACCTTGGCGTGCTTGATATTCAGGACCTTTTACAAACCACGGTTGACCGACATATTGATCGCCGCTCCTTCTTTCGCCTGACGTCGCAGGGGTCTGATGAAATTATTTTTCAAATCAGTGAAAGCGACCAGCTGCGCGAACGTTGGGGCGGACATATCGATTTCACCCTGTTTGATGATCAGTGGCGGATGGAGCTATGGCCGAGTAGTACGCGCCTGAATGCAATGCGCAGCTGGCTGCCCTTGCTGATTGTACTGGCCGGGCTGGTTACCACTGCATTGCTTACCTTTGTCTTATACGTGCTTGGTATTAGCCGGGTGCGCGCGCAAGAGCTCGCCGACACCAATATTGACCTTTATGTGGAGATTGAAGAGCGCGAGCGCGTAGAAAAGCGCATGGCTTATTTAGCCGAACATGACTGGTTAACGGATCTTGCGAATCGCAATGCATTAATGGAAAGACTGGAAGAATTTTTTCAACATGCGGCGCAGAACAAATGCCAGGTCGGTGCGCTATTTATCGACCTGGACAATTTTAAAGAAGCGAATGACGCCCTTGGTCATTCGGTTGGCGATCAGCTGTTAAAACGGGTTGCTAGCCGACTGCATAAATTAGCACCGCAACATTCCTGTCTCGCCCGCATGGGGGGCGATGAATATGTACTGGCTATTGCTAATATTAAAGATATTGATGAACTAAAAGGCTATGCCGACAAAGTCCTTGATGCCCTGGACACGCACTTTTACGTCGACGATTACGAAATGTTTATTTCCGCCAGTATCGGGGTCGCGCTGGGTCAACCCGGTATAGATTCAGCTGAAAACCTGATCCGCAATGCAGACACTGCGTTATATCGGGCAAAAGAATCCGGTCGTAATAGTTATCATGTGTATAGCGAGATCCTGCATCGCGAATTGAATCAACGCATGGAGCTGATGAAGCGATTGCGCTACGCAGTAGAGCATCAGAAACTTGCGGTTTTCTATCAGCCAAAAGTAGATATGCATAGCCGCCGGATTATTGGTGCTGAAGCCCTGGTGCGCTGGATTGATGAAGACGGCAGCATTATTGGGCCAGATAAATTCATTCCTATCGCGGAAGATACCGGGCTGATTATTCCAATTTCGGAGTTCGTCCTCAAGACAGCCTGTAAACAGCTGGCAGCCTGGCATAGTCTTGGCTTTAACGAGCTTACGATGGCGGTTAATTTGTCTGGCAAACAACTACAGTCACCCGATTTAGTGTCGCAGATTATGTCTGTAGTCAACGACACCGGTATTCCTGCGAGTCACCTCGAACTAGAACTTACTGAGCAGGTGTTTATTGAGAATATCCAATCACACACGAACTTTATGCATGCCATTCGAGAGCGCGGTATCTCGCTGGCGATTGATGATTTTGGTGTTGGCTACTCGTCGCTGTCTTATTTAAAACATTTTCCGGTTACCGCACTTAAAATTGATCGCTCTTTCGTGCAAGATCTACCACATGATAAAGATGACGCCACGCTGACGCAGACTATCATTAATCTTGCCAAGAGCCTTGATATCGGTTTGGTGGCGGAAGGTGTTGAAACTGAAGCGCAGGTGGAGTTTTTGCTCGACCGTGAATGCACGGTAGGTCAAGGGTACTTATTTAGTCGCCCTATCCCTGCTGACGAATTTACGCAGTTGCTGGATGACTATCAGGGTCAAATCCCGATTCAAATTATGTAACTGCCTTATCGAATGAAGGAGTATCCCATGGAACGTGAAAGCATGGAGTTTGATGTGCTTATCGTAGGTGCTGGACCAGCAGGTCTGAGTAGTGCCATCCGCCTTGCCCAGTTAGCTGCAGAAAATGAGCAGGAATTGCAAATTTGCGTGGTTGAAAAAGGCTCAGAAGTGGGCGCGCATATTTTATCCGGGGCCGTATTTGAACCCCGCGCGTTAACCGAGCTATTCGGCGACTGGAAAGAACGCGGCGCACCTTTGAGCACGCCGGTAACTGGTGACGACATTCTGCTGTTTAAAAATGCTGAGAAAAGTACCAAACTCGCCAACTTCATGGTGCCTAAGCCGTTCCATAACGAAGGTAACTACATTACCAGTATGGGTAACCTGTGCCGCTGGCTGGCCGAGCAGGCGGAAGCCTTAGGCGTTGAGATATTTCCGGGCTTTGCCGCAGCCGAAGTGCTGTATTCGGACAAAGACGAAGTGCTTGGGGTGATCACCGGTGATATGGGCGTATCTGCATCGGGAGAGCAGAAAGACGGTTTCATGCCGGGTATGGAACTACGTGCCAAATACACCGTATTTGCTGAAGGTGCCCGAGGGCACTTGGGTAAAGAGCTGATCAGTCACTACAACCTCAGTGAAGGGAAAACGCCGCAACACTATGCGCTCGGGTTTAAAGAAATTTGGGATATCCCAGCTGATCAGCATCAAGAAGGCCTGGTGGTACACACCACGGGTTGGCCGCTGAGCGACAACGCGTCCGGTGGCGGTTACCTGTATCATGCAGAGAATAATCAGGTATTTGTCGGTTTAATTATTGATCTTAATTATACCAATCCGAACCTGAATCCGTTTATGGAGTTTCAACAGTATAAGCACCACCCAGACATCGCTAAATATTTAAAGGGTGGCAAACGGGTTAGTTATGGTGCCCGGGCGATTGCCAAAGGGGGTTATTATTCGTTACCGAAAATGACTATGCCTGGGGCATTATTAGTAGGCTGTAACGCTGGCACCCTGAATTTTGCTAAGATCAAAGGCAATCACACGGCAATGAAAAGCGGCATGATTGCAGCTGAAAGTATTTTCAATGCACTCGCTGTCAATCAAGCTCAGACCGAGCTCACTGACTTTAGTAAAGCGTTTGAAGCGTCCTGGGTGTATGACGAACTCTACAGTTCAAGAAATTTCGGTCCCGCTGTACATAAATGGGGAACTTGGTTTGGCGGTGCATACAACACACTTGATCAAAACTGGTTTGGCGGCAAACTACCGTTTACGATAAAAGATTGGCGAGCAGATCATAAAGGCATGCAAACCATCGAGCAGGCCAGTGCGATTAACTATCCAAAACCAGATGGCCAATTGAGCTTTGACCGCAACTCTTCAGTGTATTTATCGAATACTAACCATGAAGAAGACCAGCCTTGCCATTTACAGCTTAAAGACCCTGCTATTCCTATTCAGGTCAATTTGCCTAAATGGGGCGAACCTGCGCAACGTTATTGCCCTGCTGGTGTATATGAAGTGATTACAACAGATGCGGGAGAAGCTCGCTTTCAGATCAACGCACAGAACTGCATACATTGTAAAACCTGCGACATTAAGGACCCGAGCCAGAATATTAAGTGGGTAGTTCCGGAAGGAACCGGTGGTCCAACGTATCCAAACATGTAAGCAATAGATTATTCATCTGTAAATAATACTTAAAAAAGCTCCTTCGGGAGTTTTTTTATTTTATTAATCTTGTCTTTTAGTTTACATTCACTTCATAAGGCACATCATCGCCTCTTTATTTTCAATTACGTTATAGAATGTTATTCATCTCCTGCAATAATTGTTCTAAACTTAGATGGTTCTAAACATAACTTATTAATATAAGTTTGCTAAAAAAGGTTAATGTATGTCTGATTTTTTAAGTATTCTTACCCACGAACGTCGTTTACGTGCCAATACAAAAGAGCTATCGGTCAGCGAGCTTGAAGATGTTAAAGCAAAATTGACTCGCGTGATTGAAGCACGTGAAGAGGAAGAAGCCGAACTGCGTAAAGCGGAAGCCGAGAAACAAGCCCGCGTAGAAGCTATTCGTAAGCAAATGGCTGATGCTGGCCTCAACTTCGAAGACCTGGCACCTGAACTAGCCAGTTCTGCGGGCAAGCCAAAGCAGGCTGGTAAGCGCAAGCGTGCAGCGAAAGCTGCTAAGTACCAATACGACGCAAACGGCGAGAAGAAAACCTGGACTGGCCAAGGCCGCACACCTAAAGTGATTCAGCAGGCGCTGGATAAAGGTAAAAGCCTGAAAGAGTTCTTAATTAAATAAGCACAATCTCACCGTCTCAATAACTTTAAGTTGCTGAGACGGTGATGACTCTGGCCCGTGTATAAAGAAGGCTATCGCGGGCTCTCTGCTTTGACCTGAATATCTCCTACCCCAACTTCAATATCCAGCGCATGTTCGCCGCGCCCACGACCAGTGCCAGATTCCGTTACGATTCTGCGTGATGACACGTAACTGTGCACGCCGTCTGCTTGAATTGACCCGACACCCACATTCGCTGAAAATTCGCCAAGGCTGTCGATGTCTACGTACACGCGCACGTCACCGACGCCGACATTGACATCGAGCGCACTGTCCAACCACTCAGTGTGTAACTGCCCAACCCCGACCTTCAGCTCTATCTGCTCAAACGCTGGTACATAGACAGTCCAGTTTGCAGTAACATTATCCTCCTGCAGCTCAAGGCGGATTCGTCGTGCAGTCTGGTCAATAGAAATATCCATGTCGCTGATATCTACCTTACGCCGTAACAGCCCACGGCGACCCGCTTCAATGGTAACCTCAAGCTGGATCTGTGGTGCATCGTGGTGTCGAACATCCACTTTACCCACCCCATTGGCGATCACCAGCTGGGACTGCCCTTGCACCGGAATCTGATGCGTACGGGTGATTTTATCATCTGCCGCCGTCGCCACACCGATAAAGCCAACTGCGGTGAGCGCAACCACAACGCTCATCCAGGTTGCCGGTTTACTCCACAGGCCACGTAGCCTTCCCTTGTTGAACACATTAACAGACTGGGTATTGTGTTTATTCATGATGAATTCCTCGCTCGCATATTTTTAGCAAGTGGCGCCTGGTATACCAACACCATGTAACCACCCTGCTCGTTTATCTACGCTACTTAATGTGTAGCCTGCAGAGCCTTACCTAGCAATCATCGAGCCAATAATAAAATACATATTTTTCAGCAGCTTAAGAAAAAACAGATCATCACCCAACGAGGTTCTGACGAATTTTTGGCACAACTGGCAAAGTTATGGTGAAATAGCGCACTTAACCATAGGTGGAACAGCATGCAGACCTTCAACATCACTCCCGTTGCGTTTATGCAATCACCTTACGAGGAGAAGTTCGCGATTCCTCGCCAGCCGGGCTTAGTGCCAGCGGCGAAGGGCGCGGTCAAGCTCAACGGTGAGTTTAATAACCCGCATATGATTGAAGGGATAGAGGCGTTCTCTCATCTATGGTTGCAGTTTGTCTTTCACCAGACTCTGGATAAAGGCTGGAAACCCAAGGTTCGCCCACCGCGTTTGGGGGGTAACGCCAAAGTCGGCGTATTTGCCACTCGCTCTACGTTCCGCCCCAACGGGCTTGGCCTGTCGGTGGTCAAACTAGAGGGCGTCAGCCAACATCAAGGCCAGTGGCAGCTGGATGTCAGCGGCTTTGATTTGCTTGACCAAACCCCGATCGTCGATATCAAGCCCTATATTGGCTATAGCGATGCCCTGCCCCATAGCAACAGCGGATTTGCCAGTGACGCCCCCACATTAATGACGGTGACTTTTGCACCTGAAGTCGCCTTACGCTTAAACCACAATCCTGAATTCGCTGAGCTTATTCGCCAGGTTTTAGCACAGGACCCTCGCCCCGCGTACCGCAAGTCAGATACAGATCAACACGTCTACGGAATGCGCTTAGCCCGCCAAAACGTGAATTGGCAAGTCATTGATAATCAAGCTGTGGTCACCTCACTCAGCGACTGCTAGAATGCAAAGCTATACTAGGTATTCAAATGATGTGTCAGGTACGGCACATCTTTTTACTTGATCATCACTTGCCAGGAGAGCAAAACCACTCATGCGCAGCAGCAATTATTTATTGGCCACTCTTAAAGAAACCCCATCAGATGCCGAAGTGGTTAGCCACCAACTGATGATGCGGGCCGGTATGGTGCGCAAAGTCGCTTCCGGCCTGTATACATGGACTCCCACTGGCCTGCGTGTATTGCGCAAGGTTGAGAAAGTCGTGCGCGAAGAGATGGAAGCCGCCGGCGCCATTGAAACCCTGATGCCGATGGTACAACCTGCTGACTTGTGGCAGGAATCCGGGCGCTGGGAAGCCTATGGTCCTGAACTCCTGCGCCTGCAGGACCGTCATCAGCGTGACTTCGTGCTGGGCCCAACCCATGAAGAGGTGATCGCCGAGCTGGTGCGTAAGGACGTTAGCAGCTACAAACAGCTACCGCTTAACTTATTTCAAATTCAGACTAAGTTCCGTGACGAAATCCGCCCTCGCTTTGGGGTCATGCGGGCCCGTGAATTTATTATGAAAGACGCCTACTCATTCCACATATCGGATGCCTGTCTGGAACAGACCTATCAGCGTATGTTTAGTGCGTACCAGAGCATCTTTAGCCGTCTTGGACTTGAATTCCGCCCGGTGATTGCCGACACCGGTTCCATCGGTGGCAATGTATCTCATGAGTTCCATGTACTCGCTGAATCCGGTGAAGATGCCATCGCCTTCTCTGACAGCTCGGACTATGCTGCCAATGTTGAGCTAGCTGAGGCCATTGCCAGCCGCGACATCGCCGAGCCAGCCAGTGCTGAAATGAGCAAAGTCGCTACACCAGACACCAAAACCATCAAGGCGCTGGTTGAAAACTTTGCCGTTGCGATGAATAAGACCGTGAAGACGCTTGTGGTGCATGCCGCTAACGAAGCAGGCGAAGCTGAAGGTTTCGTGGCGCTGGTCATCCGTGGCGACCATGAACTGAACGAGATTAAAGCCAATAAACTGGCCCGTGTGGCTTCTCCGCTAACCTTCGCCAGCGAAGAGGAGATCCGCGCGGTGATGGGCGCGGGCCCCGGCTCATTGGGTCCATTGAATTCGCCAATTGAAGTCATTGTCGATCGTGAAGTGGCGGTCACCAGTGACTTTGCCGCAGGTGCCAATGAAGACGGTTACCATTACTTTAATATCAACTGGGGTCGCGACCTTGAGCTGCCTGCGGTCGCCGATTTACGTAACGTACAAGTCGGAGACCTCAGCCCCTGCGGCCAGGGTACGCTGGACATTAAACGCGGTATTGAAGTGGGTCATATTTTTCAGCTGGGTACCAAGTACAGTGACATGATGAAAGTCGGTGTACTCAATGAAGGTGGTAAGCATCAGAACCTGATCATGGGCTGCTATGGCATTGGTGTGTCACGCATCGTTGCCGCCGCTATTGAGCAGAATAACGATGAAAATGGAATTAAGTGGCCTGTCAGCATGGCACCTTTCGAAGTCTGCATTTTACCAATGAACATGCACAAATCCGCACGGGTGCAGGACGTTGCGGAGACGCTCTACGATGAGTTTAAAGGCGCTGGTTTTGAAGTGCTGTTTGATGACCGTAAAGAACGCCCGGGGGTGATGTTTGCGGACATCGAGTTAATTGGTATCCCCCATGTGATAGTGGTTGGCGAACGCAATCTTGACGAAGGTATGGTTGAGCTGAAGAACCGGCGCACCGGCGAGAAAACAAAAGTCGCTATCGCCGATGTCGTGCAGCAGCTTCATAGTGAGCTACACCAACGTTAGTCTGATTTATGCAACTAAAAAAGGGCCTGCAAGGCCCTTTTTTTTAATCCATCAGGCAGGCTAGCCGCTCAGTCTTCGTCTTCAGCAAATAAATGCGTATGGTACTCGGCGCGACGCAGTGCACTGTAGATCTCAGGTGTTTCAGTCTGCCCGTGATTATACCAGTTACGTTGCTCGCCGCGGAACATCACCAGCGTGGTGGCATCCACTGCACCAAACCGACGCACCAGGTCCGGGTTGTCGTTGTAATCAATTTCGAACACTCGTAAATGAGAATCAGGGAAATCAATGAAGTAGCGTGCTAATACGCGCTTCTGACGTAAACAAGATGGACAGAACGGGCGATGGAAATTAATCAGGATCAGCTCTTCATTGTCCTGTGCCTGGGCAAAGCTTTGCTCATCAAAGTCTTGCATGTGACGGTTCAACGCGCTGTCATCGATGGGCGCGCCAAAAATAATCAACCATAGCCCCCCGGCCATCACTGCAACGATGAGTGCAGCGGTCACCACTTTAAGTAGCTTCATAGCGTCCTCTTCATTTACTTATGAACTATTACGCTTGTTGCCCTGCAAGGGGATCAACATAGTGCAGGTGCATGTCCCAGGGGAAATGAATCCAGGTGTCCTGGGCCAGCTTGGCTTCAAAATCACTGACTAGCTCAAGTCCAGCAGGCTTGCCATACACGGTGATAAATCTGGCTTTAGGCAGCCGTTGTTTCAGGGCCCGTAAAGTATTGCCAGTATCTACCAAATCATCAATGACGAGAAAACCTTCGCCGTCGTCGGTCGCTGTAACGTCTTTTAAAATAGTCGCTTCATCACGCTGAGACTGGTGATCGTAGGAGCTGACACAGATACTGTCAACGATCCGTATATTCAGTTCGCGGGCAACAATAGCCGCTGGCACTAATCCGCCGCGACTGACCGCAATAATTCCACGCCATTGTTCAGCAGGCAGCTGACGGCGAGCCAGCTCGCGAGTCGCGCGATGGAGCTCTTCCCAGGAAACAAAAAACTCTTTATTTGCATGTAATGTCATAGCCTGTCCTCTTTACCGGGTGCGAAACTTGCACCTATATTCTCAAAAATCACCAAACCTTCGGTGTTATGCGCTAAACTATACCACTTTTCAGCAATCCAAACACGAGAGCAACCTTATGCCTAAAGCGATTTACATTGAAGCCAATGGTGCCCAGTATGATGTTGACGTTGAAGTTGGCCAAAGCCTGATGGAAGCGGCCAACGACAATATGATTGACGGAATTATCGGAGAATGCGGTGGCGTATGCTCATGTGCCACCTGCCACGTATACGTCGACGAAGCCTGGTTAGGCAAGTTACCGCCAGTCGGTGATATGGAAGAAAGTATGCTCGACATGGCCAATGATCCGCAAGACAACAGCCGGTTAAGCTGCCAGATTGAGATGACCGCCGAACTTGATGGCATCATCGTGCGCTTGCCTGTGTCGCAGTTTTAAACTTGCACAGCAGTAACAAAAAAGGCGGTCAGCTATTCACTGACCGCCTTTTTTGTATGCTCGGGTTTACTGCAATGACTACTCCACCGCTTTCACCGCGACCATGGTACGGTCGTGATACCCCGTGGTGACCTGAATAAAGCCACTGAGCGCCTGATCTAAGTCACTATCGCCGGTGTCCACCTGCAAAGGTCGACCATTCAGGGCTTTTAGCTTGGTTTTGGTTGCCACCACAATGATCCGCTCACGGCCAATTTTGCGGATCACCGCAGGACTCAGCTGCTGGTTACCGCGGCCAAAGAGGTGTCCCTGGCCACCTATCAAGGTAATCACCAGGTATGCATGCTGATATTCAGTAAGGAGCAACTCAAGCGCCTGTGCGGTCAGGTCACTGCCAACGAGCTCTTCATTCACCACCGCATCGACGCCAAGCAGCGTATTCTCCAGGCCCAAGTTATCCATCACCGCCGCAACCGTGGTCCCCGAGCCCATCACGTACAAGGTGTCATCTTCCATTCGCTCAAAAATGTCATCTGCAATGTCGGTTAACACCAGCTCGTCGCTTTCGATACCACCCATTTTAACAGCCTGCATATATTCGAGCTCTTTAGGCACCAGCATTTCACCGTAGCGCCGTGCCCGCACCGTACCTTCGCGGAACGCATCTTCGTCAATGTCCATCACGTCCGCATGGCGAACCGAGGTAAGCTGGCCACTGACCAATTGTTCCAGCACACGCCCGGCACCTCTTGGAGACACAGCGTAAACGCCTGAGTGAATCTTCACGCCCGCAGGAATACCAACCACCGGTAACTGGTCGCCAATAACCGCACACACGTCTCTGGCAGTACCATCGCCACCTGCAAAGACCAGCAAATCAATCCCTGCATCAAGCATCGCCTGCACGGCACTTTGGGTATCGGCCGATTCGCTTTGTTCGCCCACGCTTTGATAAACAACGTGGTGCTGATAACCAAGATTGCTGAGGGTGTCAGCACCCATTGCGCCTGCGGCGGTCAGCCAGGAGATATCTGCGGTATCATCAGCCAGCATCGCAAGCGCCTCCGCTGCCCGCTGCGCTGCCTTTTGCTCTGCACCTTTAGCCAGAGCCTCCTCGCGGGTCTGCGCACCGTCACTCCCTTTCAGGCCAACCGCCCCACCAATCCCTGCAAACGGGTTGATAACCAGACCAATCTTAAACATAGATAATGCTCCTTCAGGCGAACTCAGGCAGGGTCGAATCTGCTCTACACAGTTGGTCGACTGACCCCAATGGGTCTCGATGACCATAGAAGCTAGCGAGGGCTTTTGCAAAAATGGCTGCGCGCGGTGGCACATTAGCGCGCAGGTAGCACTCCAGTTGAGCCTCGACCTGGCGCGCAAACGCGGCGCCATCGATAGTCTCGGGTTCGCTTGCGCCGAGATTATCGCAGCTCACTTCAAATGAGTGGCCTGCCGCTAAGCAAAACAGCCACTCAAGGGCCTGGGGTTTTCGCTCGACCTGCTCAAACGCCTTTTGCTCTGTGGCGTTGCGACCGTCGGGCTTATACCAGTAACCGTAATCCACCAGTTGCCGACGTACCTTGCCAGCGACGCACCAATGCGCGATTTCATGCAGTGCTGAGCGGTAAAAGCCATGCGCAAAAACCACCCGGTGGAAGCTGCAGCGATTAGAAGCCGGTATATACAGAGGCTCCCCTTCACCGAGCACCAACCGGGTGTTCATAGACTCAGCAAAGCACTGATTAAATACCGTAATCACATGCTTGACCTGGTGGAACTGACTCTGCTGCATAGATTTAGTCGTAAGCCTGATATGGCATACCTTCAGACCACCAGTCTGGTGCTGGTTCGCCTTTCAGGTAGTGATCAAAGAACTCCAGCATTTTAATGCTGTAATCCACTTTGTTTGCATACTGCTGCAAGTGATGCGGTTCATCTTCGTAATGCAGCATGGCAACATCTTTATCCAATCGACGTAGTGCCAGATAATATTCTATTCCCTGCTCCCAGGGTACCGCGCCGTCAGCGTCACCAAACTGAATTAACATGGGTGTGTTGATTTGGTCGGCGAAAAATACCGGTGAGTTTTTAATGTAGGGGTCAAGATTTTCATACATCGATGGACCCAGCCGACTTTGGCCTGTTTCATACTGGAATTGCCGCGCCAAACCTGACTGCCAGCGAATGCCAGTATACGCACTGGTCATATTCGACACCGGCGCACCACTGACCACTGCGGCAAACATGTCGGTTTCGGTAACCACAAACGCAGACATATATCCAGACCAGCTATGCCCGTGCAAACCAATCGCATCAGGGTCAGCAATGCCCATCTCAATCAGTTTATTTACACCTGGCACCAGGGATTCAGTGGCACTCGGGCCGGGAGCTCCTAACCGGAAACGAATATCTGGTAAGAACACCACATAGTCCTGTCCCACATAGAATGGGAAATTAGGCCGGTGGTTCACTTTCATTTGATTAAAGTGATACATCCGCTGAGAAAACTGTTCGTAGTAATACACCATGACCGGGTAGGTGCGCGACGGATCATAATTGTCTGGCTTGATCACGATACCTTGCAACGTATCACCGTCGTCGGTTTGCCAGTCAATCAGCTCAGGGTCACCCCAGCTGAAATCTGCGACCTGTGGGTTCACATCGGTCAGTCGGGTACGTTCGCTGAAGTCCAGCGGTGCGGACAGCAGATCCGGAAACTGACGAAAGTCTTCTTCGGTAAATATCACCCGTTCCTGCTCTGCTAAATACTCGACAAACTGATAGCGCTTTTTGTCTTCAACCAGCGTAGTAAATTCACCGTTACTGAGGTCCAGTGACCAGAAGCCATGGTATTTTTCACTATCGCTATAGCTGTGTACTAAGAGCTGACCGTCAGCAGGTAAGCCTAACGCATCATCTAATGCGCGTACCCGGAATTGCTTCTGTGCGTCGCGACCACCGTCAGTCAGCTGCGTCGCTTCACCATCGATAGTAATTTTCCAGATATCGTAGCGGTCATAGGCGAGAAACCCACTGTTGTCGTCCAGCCAGCCAGCAACGCCGTAGGCCGATGCTTCCATCGGCCGGTCGTTTTGCTCATCTACCCAGGACACCTCAATATCACTGGCAACCGCAGTGCTTTCGCCGCTGGTGGCATCAAACATATAGTATTGCTCGTCGCTGAGGTAGGCTACATAGCGGCCATCTGGTGATAAAGCGCCACGTTCTGAGCTGCGTACCCGAGATACGACGTTCTGGCGCTCACCGGTGTGCAAGTTGACGTGATCGATGTCGTGATAAAAACCATTCCAGCTGATCTCGCGTAAGTGCGCATTGCTGCTACTGATCAACTGTGCGTCCGGGTGTTCGCTCTGGCGCCAGCTGTCTTCAATATCAGCACCAAGATGCACCACCCTGCGTTCGTCCAGCCACACTACCGCTGGCGTGGTTGCGCGATGTCTTGCGCTATGCGTCTCGCGTTGGTGAGTAACGATGCGCTCGTCATCACCATGCCATACCTGTAACCGGCGATCACTGGTTAAGCGTTCAAGGTTGTATAAATCATCGTGACTCTGCGGCATACCTAATGCGCTGGCCGGGGTGTCCTGTGCTTCACGGAAACCGATGAATAAACGCGAGTCATCTTCGCTCCAGCTCGGTGAGGCATGTTCGCTCAATACGTAGCCCGCGCGCTGTGTGTCCACCAGGCTGGCCTGTTGCTGGCCATATTGCCACAGCCATAATTGCTGCGCAGGATCAGGGTTGTCACTCTCACTTGGCCCCTGCAGATATGCCAGCGATGTGCCCTGATGATTAAATGCCAGCCCCTGTAACTTAATATCAGCGCCTTCCTGCAACGTCAGTTGAGACCCGTTGCGGGTATTTATCACTAGTAACTGCTCGATTTTTTCCGCCGCGTCCTGGTCAGCGTCATCGTCGCTTTCCTGCGCAGGCTCTGGCAAGCGAACCACGGCCACTCGCGGACCTTGCTCAGCAGTGGTAAAAGCGGTTACTCGCGTCAGTGTGCGTTCAGTACCGCTGTCTAACGCGCGTATCACTAACTGCTGGCCATTTTTTTTATCATTGTCCTCAGCCGCTTGCAGCATCACCAGGTTAAGACCGTCACCGGTAAAACTAAAGCGTTCGATATTCTCAATTGTGGTTTGTTCACCCGACTCGGTATCCACAACCACCATGTGGGTGCGCTTGGCTTCTTTTTTCAACTCGTCATCGGCATCGTCGTGCGCTGCCTGCTCACGCTGCAGCAGAGGTGCCTGCTGACGAAACGCTACAAAACGCCCATCGCGACTGAGCTGCGGCCGGTCGCCGCGCTCTACGTAAAACCTTTCGCCACTCAAAGTGTTCACCACCTGGCCCTGGCTATCGCCAAAGTCAGGCACTGCGGCAAAGGCTAACCAGGCACCATTTTCACTGGTGGCACGCTGTTCGATTTCACGGAACTGCATAATATCGGTGAGTTCAAGAGGCCGTTTCTCAGTCTCACTGGTGGCCACGGCAAGTCCGCTGGTGGCAGATAACGCCAGTAAAATAGCAGCCAGCACCGGCGTTTGTGCTCGGGTAGATGTTGTCATATGAATATCTCTTGTTGAGTCACTTTTATGTGGATGTCCTGATTATCTCGCAAAGGTGGTAATGCCACCACCCTCCTGGCCGACACCCAACGCAGGTAACCGGCCACCTGACGCGATCAGTTGTTATGCAGCTACCGGATGCTGAGCTTTGTCCCTGGCCATCAACAAACAGAGCAAGGCGCCGCAAAGCGCGAGTACCGCCGCACCGGCGAAGCCCATTGCAGCACCAGCGTGCTCTTGCCACACCATACCTGCTCCCCAAGCCCCCAACGCACCACCGGCGCCAAAGCCGAAACCCACGTAGAACGACTGCCCTCGACTTTGCTCATGCGCTGGAAAATGCTGATGAATAAACCGGATAGCCGCCGCATGGTGCAGTGCAAAACTAAACGCATGAAGCCCTTGAGCCAGCAATAGCCACCAGAATACTTCGGCGAACTGTGCCATCAAGGCCCAGCGCAGGGCGGTCACTAACATGCAAAATATTAAGATATTGCGCACCCCATGGCGCACCACCACTTTGCCGGCAATGAAGAACATCCCCACTTCCACCACCACACCGAACGCTATCAACATGCCCACCGCATAAGGCGGATACCCTAAATATGTTAGATACAGGGCAAAAAACGCATAAAAAGGCGCAAAACTAGCCTGCAGTAAGGTCGTTGACAATAAGAACGCAATGAACTGACGTTGTTTGATCCGCTTCCAGATAGATCCCTGATGTTGCGGGGCAATGGTCGCATTAACCACGGCTTTCGGTTCATACAGCCGCGCCACGCTGATCAACAGTAAGGCGACCAGAATCGCACCATATATGGGGAAGCGATGCGCCCCAGTCGCCACCAGCAGCTCACCAATGACCAATGAAACTGCAATAAAACCAAGGCTACCACCCACCCGAATACGCGAATAGAGTTCCGTGCGCTGGCCTAAGGTCGCCAGTGACAGAACCTCCAGTTGCGGCAGAATCGCCGACCAGAATAAGCTCATTAAGCCCATGGTCAGCGCCACCCACCAGTAGCTGGATGAGAGCATGAGCGCAAGAAACAGGACTAGACCGGCTGAGGCACCCAGGCGAATATAGGGTAAACGGCGGCCACTTTTATCCGCGAGTGTGGCCCACAAAGGTGGACCAAATACCCGACAGGCAGTAATGATTGCAATGAGCTCACCGATTTCACGCGAATTAAAGCCCACCGCGTCCAGATACACCGCCAGGTAAGGCACGAAAACGGCAAGAACGGAAAAATAACAGAAATAACTAAAGGTCAGCAGGCGGCTTTGGCGGCGCGCCCGGGGTTCAAGTTCGGCAAAACTCATGAGGCATCAGGGGTAAACTGCCAGGGGGAGTTTACCCCTGCGTTTTGCGCCCGATTGCGCAAACAGTGATCAAGCAAAGTAATCGCCATCATTGCCTCGGCAATGGGCACCGCTCGGATGCCTACACATGGGTCGTGCCGACCTTTCGTGACCACTTCAATAGGCTCACCCTGACGGTTAATGCTGGGGCCTGGAATGGTAATACTCGAGGTCGGCTTCAGCGCAATCTCCGCAGTCACCGGTTGACTGGTACTGATGCCACCAAGCACGCCCCCTGCGTGGTTGCTGCTAAAGCCAGCAGGGGTTATCGGGTCACGATGCTCGCTACCATGTTGTTCCACCACCGCAAAACCGTCACCAATGGCGACCGCTTTCACCGCATTGATGCTCATCAGGCTATGGGCTAAATCCGCATCCAGGCGATCGAATACTGGCTCGCCCCACCCTGCAGGCACCCCATGGGCTTCCACGCGAATGCGCGCACCAACCGAATCGCCGGCCTTTAGTAAACGGCGTATTTCTTCATCCAAGGCTGCAAGCTGAGTGCCATCCACAAAGAAGAAGGGGTTGCTATTGACCTGCTCCCAATCAAAGCTGTGTGCCTTTACCGGACCCATCTGCACCATCGCACCGCGAATACTGATACCCTGTGCGGCAAGTACTTTCATCGCAATCGCCCCAGCCGCCACACGAATAGCAGTCTCCCGGGCAGACGATCTGCCGCCACCACGATAGTCGCGGAAGCCATACTTGGCATCATACGTAATATCAGCATGACCCGGACGGTACGTATCTTTGATATTGCTGTAGTCCTGGCTACGCTGATCGGTATTCTCAATCACCACGCCAATGGGGGTACCGGTGGTTTTACCTTCAAATACGCCAGATAGAATCCTCACCTGATCGGCCTCGCGACGCGCAGTGGTGTAACGGTTTTGACCCGGTCTGCGGCGATCCAGTTGTAGCTGAATATCTGCTGCAGATAACTCAATACCCGGTGGGCACCCGTCAATCACGCCCCCAATGGCGACACCATGACTCTCGCCAAAGGTGGTCACACGAAAGAGCTGCCCAATACTGTTCCCTGCCATTCTGGTTACTCCGTCGGCTGCGTAGTCGTTGAACTAAAGGCTGCAGCGTGCTCTACCAACTGCTCCCGAGTCATCACAAAAACACCTTCACCGCCGCGTTCGAAATCCAGCCAGGTGAAGGGGACACCGGGCCAGGTTGCTTCCATGTGCACCATACTATTACCCACTTCACATACCAGAATACCTTGCGCAGTGAGGTGTTGAGGAGCTTCACTAAGAATACGACGCACGAGATCGAGCCCGTCATTACCTGCAGCAAGACCCAGTTCAGGCTCATGATGGTATTCGGCGGGTAAATCCGCCATGTCTTCTGCGTCCACGTATGGTGGATTGGTCACAATCAGATCATACTGGTGTTCAGCGATGGCATTAAACCCGTCAGACAGCATAGGCGTAACCTGGTGCTCGAGACCATGTTGTTGAATATTCTGTTCACAGACTGCAAGGGCGTCCTCACTAATATCGAGGGCGTCGATGTCCGCCTCCGGGAACGCGTAGGCGCAGGCAATCGCAATACAGCCAGAACCGGTACACAGGTCAAGAATTCGATGTGGCTCGTGGTTGAGCCAAGGGGAAAAGTGTTGCTCAATCAGCTCGCTTATAGGTGAGCGCGGGATCAGCACCCGTTCGTCCACATAAAACGGCAGTCCAGCAAACCAGGCCTGGTGGGTTAGGTAGGACGCCGGCACGCGCTGGTCGATACGTTTTTGCAGGAGTTGCCAGAACTTCTGTTTTTCAAAACTGGTCAAGCGACAATTGCCGACTTCAGACAATTCATGAAAATTCAGCGCCGTCACCGATGCGAGCAATAAATTGGCCTCCTGCCAGGCATCAGCCGCACCATGGCCATAAAAGACGTCTGCTAGGTTCATTTCGGTGACCGCGTAACGCTGCCAGTCTTTAATGGATTTTAGTTCTGCTGCCAGTTCGTTAAAGTTGGTTGACTCCACGCCGTTTTCCTTACTCACTGTCGTGTATGGCGAGCACCATACAAGAGGATAATAATAGTATGACAGGTTGAATGGGTTTTACTCCACACCTGTGCCTGAGTACTATATACAGATGCTATGTAGATTACCTTAAAGCCAAAGGATATTCATGTCTGACGATACGCCTGACGACCAAATAAATGATCAAGAGCGCGCGCTTTTTCGCCAGGCGATGGCTGGTACCCGAAAATTGGTTCAGGACGATAATATTGTTCCGCATCATATCACGAGCGCCGATGACCGCCAGCGCCAGCAAGCAAAACGGAAACGTCAAGCCGCCACCAGTCATCTTAAACAAACCCATCGTGAGCATGCCAGCCACCCTTTTTCATCACAGTTTGAGCCCGCACTGCCTGAAGGCATCATGAAATACACTGCGGATGGCGCGAATCCGTACCTGACTAAACAGCTTAGACGGGGAGATTTCAGTCCGGATTTGATGGTTGATTTACATGGTTTGACCCAGGCCGAAGCGCAACAAGATCTGGCTGCGGCAGTGACCCAGTGCATCAAGCAGCAAGGGTTTTGTCTGAATGTTATTCACGGGGTGGGCAGCGGTGTGTTGCGCCAGCGTGTACCTGGCTGGCTAATGCAGCACCCTGAGGTGATTGCGTTTCACCAGGCCCCTCTGGAATGGGGTGGTCAGGGCGCTTTGCTGGTGTTGCTGAAAAGTACTCTGCTCGACTGGCGAGACACAGATCAAGCATAAGACAGTGCCTTATGCGTGCCCGTGGGTGGGTTCCGGAGGCGCTGTCATCGATTGCAGATCACCGGCCATCGCCAATGGCTCAATCTCGAGAACGGCAATACCCGCGGTGGGAAACAATGGCGCCTGAACCTTATGGTCAAGGTAGCTGACCAGGTAACACACAAATGGCATGTGCGACACTACAAGCACGGTCTCAGCAGGTTCTACCTGAAGTCTTGCAAGTAATGCACTGGCAAAAGATTCAGGGTCAGATGACGGCGTTACCTCAGCAGAAATCTCCCTACTTTCAATGGGGATCTCTTTAGCAACTAAGTCCATCGTTTGCTCAGCCCGAACTAAAGGGCTGCTAATCGCCAGGTCCAGTTTCGGGTAATGGGCTTTCAGCCACTGTGCACTTGCTACGACCTCTTCACGCCCAAGGGATGTTAATTCGCGCGCTTCATCCGTTGCATAACTGGCTCCACCCAGCAACGCTGAGGCTTGCTGTGGCGCTGCTTCTCCGTGGCGCATAATAAACAACTTCATTTACAACAACCTCACTTGCGCTTTTCATCCAGGCGGCCGCCGGTGACTTTATCAGCGCGACCTTCGAGTTTGGCTTTTTCGGCACGACGACGGCGGATTTCTTTCGGGTCCGCCACCAATGGCCGATAAATTTCGATCCTGTCACCATTGCGTGGTTGGTCACTAAGCTTACAGGTTTTGTTCCAAATCCCAACGCTGTTTTTTGTCAGGTCAATGTCATCAAAATGTTGCATGATGCCTGATTGCTCAATAGCCTGCTCAACGGTACTCTCCGCTGCGACCTGAACGACCATGATTTTCTGCCGCTCAGGTAAAGCATACACCACCTCAAGCGTTAGCAACTGTTGTTCCATTAACCGTAAACCACCCGTGCACGTTTCGCGAAAGAGTCCACCATGCGACGATTCACTTCATTGAATACCTTACCAAAAGCAAACTGGAGCATGCGACTGGAGAATTCGAAGTCGAGGCGCAGAATGACTTTGCAGGAGTGATCATCTAATGCCTCAAAATGCCATGCACCTTGCAGGCTTTTGAAGGGGCCACTTAATAATTCAAGATCAATACGATGAGGTTCATGTAAAGTGTTGCGGGTAGCAAAACTCTGTTGAATGCCGGCTTTACTGATTTGTAATTCGGCGTCAATGCGCTGCGATTCCTGCTCCAGAATACGCGCACCGGAACAGCCTGGCACAAACTCTGGATAGGCCGGTACGTCGTTAACTAAATCGAACATTTGCTTACAGCTGTACGGTACCAATGAGGTCCGCTCAATCTGGGGCATAGTGATTACCTTACTGCCGGAAAAAATAAAGTGCGCATTTTAGCGGTTTTAGCTGTAATCGCCTACACCTATTGCGGCGAAATTTGCTATCCTGCGCTACTTCCCTGCGCGTTAAGGATAGGTATAATACGCCCATGAGCAAAAAGAAGAAACCAGCATCCAACACCATCGCCTTAAATAAGAAGGCGCGCCACGAGTATTTTCTCGAAGATAAATTCGAAGCCGGGCTTGCATTGCAAGGCTGGGAGATTAAGAGTATTCGCGACGGAAAGGTCAACCTTTCAGACAGTTACGTCATTATTCGGGACGGAGAAGCTTACCTGCTAGGGGCTCAGATCCAGCCTTTGATTTCTGCCTCCAGTCATGTGGTCTGTGACCCTGAACGCACTCGCAAGTTACTCTTGAAAAAAAGAGAATTGTCGACGCTTATAGGTAAAACTGAGCGCGAGGGCTACACCCTAGTTGCGACTGCTATGTACTGGAAGAAATGTTGGGTAAAACTCGAGTTCTACCTGGCCAAAGGTAAAAAAGCCCACGATAAGCGCGATACGGTGAAAGATCGCGACTGGGCACGTGAGAAAGAACGAATGATGAAGCATCAGGTACGCTAGTGATCCACTGGCGTGCTTTGCGCACCCTGCATGTGTAATAGCCAGCTAAGTAAAGGCTCAAACTCTGCGTCACTGTGTAGCTGCCCCTCCAATAATGACTGCGTTGCCTGACGCAAATAGACCAGTGCCAAATTGTGCCAAATCTCCGGCTGTTCCGGCCTATATTTACTGGCATGCAGATAAGCTCTTTGTGCCGCGCTATATTGGGCGGTGCGCAGGTATAAGTTGCCGAGTAGAAACCAGCTGTCCACGTCCTTCTCAAATAGCGCCGTATTCTTTAGCAACATCGATTCTGCACTGACTAAATCCCCTTGCTGATAGGCAATTTGTGCAGCCTGCCGCAGCTGCATGGGGTTAACATGAAATGATTGTGACGGCGTCGACTGACACCCGCTGAGCAGTATCAACCAGGTGGCTGTAGCGAACAGCCTGAACACACTGACCAACTTACCCGTAAAACACGATTTGTCATGAGTCATATAGGCCTCCTTGCCTTAATCTCGCGACCTAAGCGGCGCGAGTTGTAACCGTTGCTGACAAACAGAGTTCAATGTCTGCCTGTCAATTGAAGTCGCGGGTCGCTCAAGCACATGAGCTGCCTGCAAATTCCAGCTGCAGCGCCAGGGCCGCACGTTAAGTTGCCAGCCAATACAGTGCATGCCTTTATCCAGCCAGAACACATCCAGCGCAAAGCCCATAGCCAGCGTGTGGATACTCGACGTGTGGGTGAGTAATACCCCATCAAGCCCGCCAGGGTCAGCCCTGTCACCACTGTTCGGCTGATAACCATACCAGCCACGCAGTCTTGACCAAGGACTGTGAGCCACCAGCAAACGTTGCATAGTCAATGCACCGAGAGTGGCATCGCAGACCAAGGTCCGCGTTACGGGTAACTGTGCCACTACAGCTTCCACATCATTTTTGCCGCTAAGGTAACCACCAGCACCAGCACGGTGCCAGGGAAGATAAACATCAACAGCGGAAACATCAGCTTGACGGGCGCTTCCATCGCTTTTTTTTCCGCTTGCAAGAACAACTCCTGACGCCGTTGCTCGGCTTGTTCGTACAGAATGCCCGCCAGTCCTGCGCCACTCTCTCTGGCGTGATGCAGCGCACTACAAAAAAGGCGCAGTTCACGACACGGATAACGCGCCGATAATCGCTCAAACGCTTCATCCACAGCAACCCCCGCACGCACCTGACTGACCACCAGTCGCAACTCTTCACGCAGTGGATTGTCAATGCCACTGTTGCTGGACTGCTGCAAACTACTCAGTAATGGCTGCCCTGCCACTAGCAGCATCGCCAACAGATCAAGCTGCGCGGGTAATGCCGCTATGACGCTGGCTTTTCTGGCTTGTTGTTGACGTAATGCGCGAGCCAGTGGCCAGCCCAGGCTCAAGGCGCAGATAACCAGCGTCAGCCCCCCCAGGCCATGCGCGGGTGGAGCGAAAACGATCCACAGCAGTAGATAAAGGCCAGGCAATAGCACCATTGCAGCCAGCCGATACTGCAGATAAGAGACTCCCTGCCAGGCGATTTGCCACGGTTGGGGGGCGCAGCGATAGCACCAGCCCCCCAGCCTCAACATACCTTGTAAACAATGCTGCTTTAACCACCCCCATGGCAAATAAGCCAGGCTGAACCAAAGCGCGCCAACGATGCCTAGGAGATAAAACGAGACCGTCATACCGGCACCTCAATACGCACCTGTAGCCTGATAAGGTAATAACCAACTGCGAGCAGCATAAGCAGCACAAATCCACTGACCCAGCCCAACGGGTGCGCGGCCAATGCCAGCATGGTTGGCTTTTCAATCGCATACAATGCGGCCACCATCAGTAATGGCAGTAAGCTCATCACTTTACCTTGCATTCGCCCTTGTGCGGTTAATGCCTCAACCCTGAGCTGCAGCTGTTGTTTAGCGCGCATAGTTTGCGCCAGCCTGGTCAGAATCAGTGCCTGCTGACCACCACTTTGCTGAGCCAGTTTTAATGCGATCACGACCCGTTCGAGATCCAGGGAAGGCATTCGCATTAACCAGTCATCCACCACTTTGGCAAAGCTTTCCCCCAAGCGGATCTGCCGCAATACTACCGCAATTTCATCGCGCATCGGCTTGGGCGACTCGCGCACCACCATATGTAAATTAGCAATGAGCGGTACGCCACTTTTTAGCCCGGAACTTATCAACATCAATGTGTCCGGTAATTGCTGGACAAAGCTGCGTTGGCGACGCGTGCGCAGTCGTTTCAGATACCACGCCGGCAGAATCCAGGATGCCAGCATAACTGGCCACCAGATAACCGCCGGCAACCATAACGCGAGGCAAGCAAAGACCACACACCAGGGCATCAATAGCGCCAATGCAAGTTTGCGTAGTGGAATAAAGAGGAACAATTCCGCTAAGCGCCGTTCTGTTCTGCTCTCAACTGTGCCTAACAGGCGAGCAAGATCCCGCGCGAACATTGTACTCAGCGTGAAGCCGAACAATGTCGCTGCGCAAGCCACCATCATCAGCCCTAGCCATTGCAACATCAGCGTTTACCCCGCCAAGCCAGCGACAAGGTAGCTGCTGTCGCTGCCTTCAGTCAGTAAGGCTAGCGCCCGGCTCTTTTGCTCGTCATCCAGAGCCTGCACAAAAAGCGGAATATCGCCCGTGGGGATTGCGGTTAAGGGCTCGCTGCTGGCCCGAGGGGCAACGCCAACCTCATGAGGCAAGGTAAAGATATCAGCCAGGCTCAGTACGTCCCCTTCAATACCCTGCACCTCAGTGACCTGGGTAATTAAACGTTGCCCGCTGGAAAGCCGGCTGAGCTGAACCACTAAATCAATCGCACTGCCAATTTGCTGACGAATTGCCACGAGTGGTAATTCCATACCGGCCATCATCACCATCACTTCAAGCCGCCGCAGACCATCCCGCGGCGTATTGGCGTGCAGCGTGGTCAATGAGCCGGCATGCCCGGTATTCATTGCCTGCAGCATGTCCAGGCTTTCACCACCGCGACATTCACCGACGACAATGCGATCTGGTCGCATACGCAATGCATTGATCACCAGCTGACGAATACTGACCTGGCCCTGACCTTCCTGATTCGGTGGCCGTGCCTCAAGAGACACCAGATGATTGTGATTCAACTGTAATTCAGCTGAATCCTCAATTGTGATAACCCGCTCCCCTGGACGAATCCAGTTTGCCAGAATGTTAAGTAACGTGGTTTTGCCGGTCCCTGTGCCACCACACACAACAATGTTCCGGTGCTGCTCCACAGCCAATTGAAGGAAGTCCGCCAGCTTTTGGCTACAGGCCCCATTGGCGCATAAATCCGTGGCAGCTAGAATTTTCCTAGAAAACTTACGGATGGTAATACTGCTACCTTTCAACGCCAGCGGCGGTATCACCACGTTAACTCGAGCCCCACATTGCAGGCGAGCATCAGCCATTGGGCTAGAAGCATCAATCCGTCGTCCGGCGCCGCCAACAATGCGCTCGATAATTTGCCGGACCGCCTCCTCATCCGCAAAGCTGGCAGAACTCAGACTCAACCGCCCACATCGTTCCACATATATCTCCCCGGGGCTGTTGACCATAATTTCTGACACACTCTCATCGCGCAGTAGGCCCTCCAGAGGGCCTAGCCCCATAAGATCATCCAGTAACCGTTGCACCACCTCCTGCTCATCGATACCGGTGGGCAAGATGGCGCGGACATGGGCGCCTGTAAGCAACGTCGACAAGAGCTTGCTCAGCTCCTTGTCACTGAGCTGCTCCACACGGGTCTGCCGCACATCAATCAATGCACGGACCTGATGTTGTAGCTGTTGGTACCAATCCATCATTTGCATCCTTGCAGGTTGGGAGCCCATTTGCTAAATAGCACTACAGATAACTCTGCATGCCTCGACAAGGGGTGGTGAGCAGCTGACGCTGAATCGCTTGCACCTTCTCTCGCCGGTTTTGTTGTCGCTTTGCCTCATCATTGACAACCCTTGGGGTAATAAAAATCACCAACTCAGTTTCAACTCGACTCTGTTCACGATGACGAAACAGCGAACCTACTACGGGCGCCTGACTAAGCCCGGGAAGCTGTTGTCGGTTCACCGCCTGATCTTCACTGCGTAATCCCGAAATCACAAAGGTTTGCCCGGCCGGCACGGCAACAATGGACTCCGTGCGGCGAGTCAGTAATCCAGGTATGCCCTGCACACTCACCGCCGGGTCTAAATTGCTGACTTCAGTAATCACTTGCGTGCGAATCGCGCCATCGTCAAGCTGTTGTGGTTGGATCTGCAAGCTAATTCCATAGCTGCGAAAGGCAACATCCATCGCCCCCTGTGCATTGGTTTGCGGCAAAGGAATTTCACCGCCAGCAAGGAATTCAGCGGCCTGCCCGCTTTCAGTACGTAATACCGGGCTTGCCAGCATGCGTGCCTGCCCCTGCTCACTAAGTACATGTAATTGAGACCCCAGCGCACTACTGATGCCAGCATACGCATAGTGACCGGCGGGCAATGCAAGACTGCTGACATCAGGCGTGGTGGCAAAGCCTTGGGTACCGAGTCGAAAATGATCGCCACCCAGCCAGTCACTGATCATGCCGACATTGGGGCCATTAACGACTTGTTGCCAGCGTATGCCCAGGCTCTGCAATTGCCGTGATTTGAATTCCATGACTTGAACCTCCAGCTCTATCACTGGGGTACTTTTGCTCGGTAAGGACAACGGGCCCACCTCAATCAGCAGGCGTAATTCGCTGTCCTCGGTCCATACCCGCACCTGGCTGTAGCCCGCACTCAGTCCAACCAGCAATAACTCCCTGCTATTCAGTTGTCGCGCTTCAATAATCTCACCATTGCCAATCGCAATGCGGACAATGTCGCCAGTGGTTTGCACCAACTCAAGATCGCCTACCTGCAAATGAGTCGACTCGGTGAGCTGCTGTACACTCACAGCCAGAGCAGCGTGCGGATATGGATGACCCAACCACAATGCGAGAGCCACTGTCAGATAAAAACTAAGCCTGCGCCACATATTGCTCATAACCACGACGGCTCAGCCAGGCGGCCAGGTTCACTTGCTGGCCGACCGCCAATAATCCAGTCCACCTCAGGGGCTGCTGCACGTTGTGACAACATCGCTTTATCTGCTGGGGCTCTTAACCAAAAACCAAGTTGATGGTTACGTTGCAAAAGCTCATAAACCGGCACTTTGTCGGCACTTATTGCAAAGGTCAGGGTACGGTATTCCTGCTCAAGTCGACGGTGATCGTCGTTGCTTGCATCAACGAACGAAGCTGTGGACTTGAAGTCTGCACCTGTTGCTATCACCGCAATCGCATTGTCGAGAAGTTTTGGTTGGGCAGATGAAACATCAAAGAAATCGACCTTGTCGCCTACCCTGATCATCCCGGCATGGGACTGCTGGGGCCCCACACTCAAGGTGAGTGCGCGCTGCCCTGGTTGGAGCACTGCAGAAAATTGCTCGCGCGCTGCTGTCGCCACGTGCAAACGCTGGATCGGTTGTCCTGCGCTGACTGGATGCGCCAGGTGCTGGCCCATCAGCCAGTTTGCATCAGTAGGATGAAAACTGTCGGTGGCAACGCCTGCGCTGGGCAGCTGGCGTACGCTCAACACTGCTGCATTAAGGGGCTGGCCAACGTTTAGCGATTGGTTAGCAACCACCACCTCAATGTGCGGGGTCTGCAGCGACGGCTGCTGCAAAGGGGGTTGCTCAACTAATTGCTGTTCTATGTATAGCTGGATTAAGTACACCGCCACCAATGCCGCGAGCAGACCGCAACATAAAGGCCCCCATGGGTGCCAGCTCAAGCGCCAGGTCATAAGGTTGTCCCCCGCACTTTAACCAACAGCACAGCACCCTGTTCATCTTTGTGCGCAGTATAAGTCACTTTGTGCTGCAGGTGCTGCCATTGCTGAATGAAGCCCCCCGCATCCTGTTCCTGCATCACCAGTCGCGCGCCTTGAGCGTCGTATAAGCGCAGTAGATCACGCTGCAGACCATATAGACTTCGCCGACTATGTAACAAGGTCACGCTCTCAAAGAGGCTTTCGCTGTGGCTCAGGACCTGTGCATCCAGCCCCGCCAGGTTGGCAGGTAACGCATGTTGCTCAAAGCCAGGCGACGACCGAGCAAGACGCTTACTGAGCACCCAGATAAACCCTTCCTCGCGCCATAGCAGACTAAAAATGTGGTGCTGATCAAAACAATGCCAGTCGTCTTCATCACTGCCAGCAGGGAGCCGACAGTCTGCCATATGTTGTTGACGCCATTGGCGAACCTTGTGGTCGGGCTCATGGATGATAAAGCTGGATACTTGTAACCCCATGGTTTGGGTGGGTGCCATCAATGGCGTAACCGACCACTCGGCTGGCAGTGATAGTTGGGTTGCATCCGCAGCCACGCTGCCTTGAGCAATGGCCGTGGTTATCACCCACAACCCCAGGGCTCGTAATCCATTCTGGTGTTTCATGATCGCCTCCTTGTGATCATCTCGCGCTTAATGCCTGTCTATTCGTAGCCACAGTTTGCCAATGACTCTGTCTCACTACACAGTGCCCGCAGCGGAACCACATCGGCATCGACATGACCAAAAATCAGTTCCTGCGGGCGCAGCTCGCGACCCATCGGCGTGGCGGCCAGCGCGCTTTGCATAGCTTTGACCAACCGATTGTCAAACAGAGCGCTGCCGGTTAACGCCCGTGGTCGGGATTCAAGCTGGCCTGGTTTACGCGCACTCCAGTCATCTCTTAACCGTTGGTAGCGCATCCACTCAAAATGACCGTATTCAGCGATATCCACTTCCCACATATTCTGGTTGGTCATATCCAGCCCGCCCTCAAAACGGGCGAGCAGCTCAAGCGGCATCGTTGCAAAAGAAAACGGGTAATCACCATGCGCGTAGACCGTCATCCACTTGCTCATGTTAATCCATAAGCGCAGGGTGAAATTCCAATAGTGGGTGTCCAGCGTATTTAAACCATAGGTATGCCGCTCATCACTATGGCCTAGTGCTATCCCCGCCATCTGACGCGCCTGAACTTTCTCTTGCAACGCCCCCTGTATATAAGTTAAGCCCCAGACCATGAGTAACCCTAAAATCGGCAGGGTAATCGCAAATTCCGTCAGCGCCTGCCCTTGCTGTTTGCTCTTCATATCTGTTGCTCCAACAGCCATTGCTCTGCAATTGAAATCGACACTAGCTGCGCGCGCCATAAGCCATTAAATAAGTTCGCTCTTTCCTGGCGATTGTCACGCCGCGGCCACAGCATCTCCGGGCGTTGATAACGCACCTGTGCCCGGGCAATGGCAAACCCCTGCGCTGGCGAATACTGTGCTTTCTCACGCACCACCAGGGTAATTTGCGGAAATTTACTATCCGGGTTTATCGAATTGAATTGCGGCGCAGGCATGGTTGGATGAAGTATCCGCGCCTGCACCGCACTTTGCCGGCTTAAGCTACGACGAGCCGCATAGGCACCACCAAATGCGCTACTATCAACCCGACCAGACACGGGTGGCCGCTGCCCCACATACGCACCACCCCAACCAACCGGCACGGTATAACTGCTAAAGGGGCCTAAGCGCACGCGCAACGTCGCGACGTCGATAGCTTGCCAGCTGATATTTGAACCCAAACTGGCAATCACTTCGCTGCCGCCCCATTTATCAAATCGAGCAGTGACACCCGCCCCCACGCTAAACCAGCGATAGCTGCGCCGACGGCTGAATCCATCGCGACTGCGCTGAATCAAATCAAGGTGCTCGCCGATATTGCTCTGGCGGTGCTGATACATTAACCACAGGTAACTAAATTCAGGCATGGTGGCATGGTTTAACAACACCAGCTCAAGCCCTTCGTCTGCCTGCTCAACCATCTTTGCAGAGGTTTGCAAGGCGGTTGCGGCTGCCGCGGCGTGAAACAATAGTTGCGAGCTACTGAGTAACTGGATCAGTACCCGCTCCAGATTTATTAAAGTGCTCACCGCACTGTGAAAACTTTGCCGGAACGAATTCAGGGTCTGCGCAATTCTTATCATCACAGCATTGAGGTACGGCACCCAACTGGTAATCAGCGATGCGTTATTACTGGTTTGCGAGATCATATTGATGTAACTGGTTAAGCCAACGAGCTGAGCGATCGCCACTGAGTTGGCGATCATCGCCCGATTGGTCACCGCTTTATAATTGAGATCACGCGCCGCAATAATCGCAAATGCCTCGGTTGCATGGTCCGCAACCTGTTGAATATGGGTTTGGCGCTGGCTACGTTCACTGAGCTGGATAACCCAGGTAAACCCTACCCACAACCCCAGCATACTCATTATCATGAGTACCAGCGCCTGACCCCGAGCGCCGCTAATTCCCTTGTTCAGTGGCTTCGTCATAATTACCTAACTGATAGTCCTGGTTTGCAATATTGCTGGCTTGCTGAGCAGCGGCGCGTGCCGCACTGAGCTCTGCACTGGCCGACCGACCACTGATCTCCTGAGCAACCCCGGCGACCTGGTTACGCACCGACTTACCCAAAAATGAGTAAACCCCAATGGCCGCAATGGCCACCAAAGCCAGTACAATGATGTATTCGGTCATGCCCTGACCGCGCTGACGTGTGTTCATCCTGAGACTCCTTTGCTAAACCCCGACCCTGGGGTTTATTAGGTATAGTCAGCGCTCGCAGCGAATACCATGCAGGGTGTGTACGCCATTGCGTATCCTGGGTGCGATAAATATCAGGTATAAAAAAACCAGCACATGGCTGGTTCGGAAGGGGCACTAAAACGTCATAAAAGTTGTCGATTACTCGATGCTTAAGTACTTATGTAACTGCACCGACAAGCGCCAGTTACGCTGCCGACAGGTTGCAATAGCAAGCTCAGTGGCTCTCGGCCGCTGGCTGATAGGTTGCAGACAAATGGTGGTTCCTGGCGTCACTGGACAACGCGCTAACAGGTCGTCGAGGGCATCAATGTGTTTTTGCATCGCAATTGGATGTTTAATTTCGTTGGCCCGACGCATCGCATCGCAACGCACCTCGTACCCACCTGGCATATCCAGCTTCGGCGAAACCGTTACCCAGGTGTCACTATGGGTCAGTACTTCAAAGGTACCGCTGGTTTCGATCTGTGTTTGATACCCCTGGCTATGCAACAGGTCGGTCAGTTCGCGCAAGTCATACATGCAAGGTTCGCCGCCGGTAATCACCACATGCTTCGCGGTATACCCCTGGTCTTTAAACAACTGCAAAACCTGCGCTGGGGACATCTTGCTCCAGGTCACAGAATCGCCAGTTTTCATGATCATTTGCTCGGCCGGCACTGTGTCCGCACTGTCCTTGTCCCAAGTATGTTGTGTGTCGCACCAGGGACAACCCACCGGGCAACCTTGCAGGCGCACAAAAATAGCCGCGACGCCGGTAAATACACCCTCGCCCTGAATCGTTTCAAATATTTCGTTTACGCCAAGCATGCTGATTTACAACGCCAGTTTAGGTAGAATGGATGTAACTTCGTATTTTACCCGAGTAAGGTGCCATGGCGCAAAATTCTGCAGCAAAAACTAAGGTCGTCGTGATTTATTCTGGCGGCATGGACTCATTTACCGTGCTTAACCGAGCCATTGCCGATGGTCATGATGTCTATGCAGTGTCCTTCCACTATGGTCAACGCCATCATCGTGAGTTGGACGCTGCAAAATATGTGTGTGCGCAACTGGACGTTCCGCATAAGGTCGTCGATATTCGCAGCATCAATACGCTGCTCACGGGCTCATCGCTGACCGACGATATCGAGGTACCAGAGGGTGACTACGCGAACAGTAACATGACCTCCACCGTGGTACCCAACCGCAACATGATTTTGCTGTCACTGGCAATTGGCTACGCCGTGTCAATCAAAGCCAATAAGGTGTACTACGGTGCCCACGCCGGTGATCACGACATCTACCCGGACTGTCGTCCCGAATTTGTTGAGGCGATGAACCAGGTCAGTCAAATAGCCAATTACGAGGCGGTGGAGATTCACAGCCCCTATCTTACCCAGAGCAAAGCGGATATTCTCGCCGACGGCTTAAGCCTGGGGCTTGATTACAGCCACACCTGGACTTGCTATAACGGCCGTGAGCTTGCCTGCGGTCAATGCAGTGCCTGTCGTGAGCGGCTGGCAGCCTTTGCCAGCCATGGTATTACTGATCCGCTCGCTTACGAATCAACTCAATAACGTCCTGCCCTTTCTGCCAGCTCGCGCTGGCAGAGCGCTGCGACCAGCTTAGCGGCCCCAGCCCCTCTGTCACGCTTTTGCGCCCGCGCATCATGCCGAGGTAATCGCGAGCCGGCTTTGGCATGGTGACGTTCTCCACCACTTCAATTGCCCCGGCTCGGTCATTACACACCAGAATCATGTCACAGCCCGCAGCTAACGCCATTTCGGCGCGGGTTTGCATATCGCCGACCACTGTCGCGCCATGCATGGCCAGATCATCGCTGAATATCACCCCATCAAAGTGTAACTGCTTACGTAAAACTTCCTGCAACCAATGCGCAGAAAAGCCAGCCGGCAGATTATCCACTTGCGGATAAATCACATGAGCGGGCATGATACCTTGCAGTTCATTACTTAAACCCTTGAATGGTAACAAGTCCAAAGCAGCAATAGCACCAGGTTCACGTTCATCTACCGGGATAGCAATATGCGAATCAGCCTGCACCGACCCATGCCCAGGAAAGTGTTTACCCGTGGCTGCCATACCAGCGTGGCGCATACCTTGAATAAAACAATGGGCAATACGCTCGATAACTGCCACATCGTCAGAAAACGCACGATCACCAATCACTTCGCTGATACCCTTGATATCTAATACGGGGGCAAAACTGAAGTCGATGCCATTGGCCATTACCTCACTGGCCATCAACCAGCCCATTTGCTGTGCCCAGACATCAGCCTCGGCTGCACTATCTGCATACTTTTCAAAGCTGGCCATTGCCGGGATCGCCGAGAAATGTTCGCGGCAGCGCTGCACCCGCCCACCCTCATGGTCAATCGCAATGACCAAATCATGGCGCGCGGCCTGGCGAATGGTCCGACACAAGTTTTGTAACTGCTCAGGATCATGGTAATTGCGGCTAAATAGAATCAGCCCGCCAACCGCTGGATGATCAAGCAGGTTTTTATCTTCTGCATTCAACTCCAGCCCTTCAATATCGAGCATAACTGCGCTCATAATAGTTCCTTTTCAACACCCTGAACCATTAGCGAAGCCCTGGTGCTATGATTAGATTGGTTAGACATAAAAAAACGAGGCCTCGAGTATGCCAGATCGAATCCGTTGTTGGCAGCGTATTATGGCTTAGGTATGATGTAAAAAAATTGTATGCACACGTGGTTACCTGACCGCAGTGCGGAGGTATATTCCATGCAACGTTCATTGATAGCTTTAAGTATTGCCCTGACCCTTACCGCATGCGGCGGAAGTAGTAGTGATGACGATGATGTCTTTGGCCAGTGCACCGCCCAGGACCAGAACCGCCAACTGATCAGTGAACTCAGAGATAACTACCTGTGGAATGATGAGTTACCGTCAACGATCGACCCGCGGGACTATGCAAACGTCTATCAGTTGCTAGCGGACGTCGTGCCACCACGGGATCGCTTCAGCTTTATTCTCACCGAACAGGAATATGAAGACATTTACATCAATGCGACCTTTTTTGGCCTTGGCTTCGGTCGCCAGGACGATGTGCCTAACGGGGTTATCCGGGTTCGCTACGTGTATCAGAATTCCCCTGCCGGGCGCGCCGGGCTGACCCGGGGCAGTGAGATTACCAGCGTCAATGGCGTTGCCATGAGTGTGTGGTATCAACGTCTGCAACAGGGCTCTGCAACCTGGGACGACGTATTTGGACCAAATGAAGAGGGTGTCGAAGTCGCGCTTGAATGGCGGCGCCCGGACGGCGCTATGGACGACGACGTGCTGCTAAAAGAAGAAGTTGAAACCAATACCGTGATGGCAGTTGAGCGCTTTCAACAAGGTGAACAAGACATCGGCTATTTCGTTTTCGACAGCTTTATTAACCGCGCAGCGCAGGACGTTAATGACGCCTTTGACCAACTTATTGGGGTTGACGAGCTGGTCATAGACCTGCGTTACAATGGTGGCGGCTTGATTCGTGTCGCAAACCAAATTGCCTCACAAACGGCCTGGCATGAAGTTGAACATGAAACTTTCGTCACCTACCAGTTTAATGACAATTACGATGACCAGTCGGTGCTCTTCGATCTTGGCCAGGGTATTGAACGCCTGAACCTGGACCGGGTTGTAGTGTTAACGACGGCGGCTAGTTGCTCCGCCAGTGAGCTGGTGATTAATTCACTAACCCCATTTATTGACGTGGTTACTGTAGGTCAACCAACTTGTGGCAAACCGGTAGGCCAACAGCCAACGCCAATCTGCGACAAAATTATCTTTGCGATCAATTTCCAAACCGTTAATGCCGAAGGCTTTGGTGATTATTTTGATGGTCTTGAACCGACCTGTCAGGCGAATGACACGGTGCGCACAGACTGGGGTGATCCGGCCGACCCATTACTTGGGGAAGCACTTTATGTGCTGGCTAACGGCAGCTGTAGTGCGACCAGCGCGAGTGCTGCTGTGCTGAAAGCAGAGGGTGCTGAACAAGGTAGCCAGTCCTTCTCGCTGCCGCAGTCAGAGGCAGTGGTGCGCGAGGTCACCGATAAACCTGAGCGTCATCCACTGCTTGATAAGTGGACTAAGCAGCACTAACACCTGCAGTGGCAAAGAAAAAGCCCGCGGTCTCTACTTTCAAGAGCCACGGGCTTTTTTCGTGCGGGTTATTAATCTAAAGGGTTAAACTGCCCTGCTTTGACATCATCAAAGGCAAAACTGTCAACCCCAATAGCGCGCATCCGCAACCGCTCACATTCTTTCAACGGTTCGAGTTGCCCGGCGTCAATCACGCCCGCCGCTAACGCAGCATCTGCCAACCCATCACCGTTCAAATCAGCGCCGATCTCACCGCTTTTCTGTGCTTTGCGCAGTGTCTTGTATACATCCTCTAACGCATGCATTTTAAGGAAAGCAAGTTCCAAGTGGCCGGTCACATCCTGCGCATCGTTTTTGTAATAACACAAAAACGTATGCCGCTCACGAGCCACACCCGGCACCATCATGGCTTCAGCAATGTCCTGGCAATGCTGGTCTGCCGGTGCTTTGTACTGAATTCCGAAAGGAAAGCTTAAAAAGCGTAGCGCCCCACCGAGGAAGCGTTGCGGGAAGTTCTGATAAAAACCATCAAACGCCACGCCAATCTGGTGTAAGTGATGCTCCAGTGAATAACGCACGAACGGCAGGTCCGCTTGTTGACGACCATCGTCTTCGTAACGTTTGAGCACTGCAGATGCGATATAAAGATGACTCAATACATCACCTAGTCTGGCCGAAATCATTTCTTTACGCTTCAAATCACCACCTAGGGTCAGCATGGCCACATCTGCACACATTGCCAATGAGCGACTCATCCGCGAGAGCTGTTGGTAATAAAACGATGTTTCGCCACTCACCGGCGTGGCCGCGAAGCGTGCGGCGGTCAAACCATGCCAGAAAGACGTAATCGTGTTGCCTGCAGCAAACCCAATATGTTTAATCAGCAGGTTGTCAAATTCACGTAAACCCGCATCCTCGTCCGGATTCCCGGCAGCGGCCATTTCTTTCATCACATAAGGGTGACAGCGAGTCGCACCCTGGCCGAAAATCATTAGGTTACGGGTAAGGATATTAGCCCCTTCCACGGTGATTGAAATCGGTACACCCATATAGTTTGAAGCAAGGTAGTTACGCGGGCCCATTTGAATGCCCTTACCTGCATGTATATCTAATGCGTCATTACCGATGGTGCGACCCATTTCGGTCATATGGTACTTAGTCATCGCGGTAATCACTGACGGGCTTTGCCCCTCGCACAGTGCAGCGACGGTTAAACGACGCATTGATTCAACACTGTAATTGAGACCACCGATACGCCCCATTGCCGCCTGCACACCTTCAAATTTACCAATCGGCAAGCCAAACTGATGACGCACATAGGCGTAAGCACCGGTCATTCGCTGCGCGACGTGCCCTGACGCTGTTGCCAACGCTGGCAAGGATATGCCTCGCCCTGCTGACAGACACTCAACCAACATACGCCAGCCTTTACCGGCGTAATCCTGACCACCAATAATCCAGTCCAACGGAATAAAAACATCTTTCCCGTAGGTCGTGCCATTCATAAATGCTTGAGCGAGTGGAAAATGACGGTCCCCTTTTACAACCCCCGGATGATCCGTCGGGATCAGCGCGCAAGTAATGCCTAGGTGCTTACCTTTACCAAGTATTTCTTCCGGGTCATCCAGCTTAAACGCTAAACCAAGCACATCGGCGATTGGCGCCAACGTGATATAGCGTTTCTCCCAATTCAAACGAATACCAAGGACTTCTTCACCGTCATGCTGACCGCGGCACACCACCCCATGGTCAGGAATACTGCCAGCGTCTGACCCTGCTTCAGGCCCGGTGAGCGCAAAACAAGGTACCGCTGAACCGTTGGACAGTTTAGGTAACCAGTAGTCTTTTTGCTCATCCGTTCCATAATGGGTCAGTAGCTCCCCTGGACCTAATGAGTTAGGCACCATCACGCTGACGGCGACACTCAGGGAACGGGTGGCGATGCGCGCAACAATGTGCGAGTTGGCCGCTGCGGAAAAATCCAGACCACCGTGCTGTTTGCCGATGATCATGGCGAAAAAACCTTCTTTTTTCAGGTATTCCCAAATTTCATCAGGCAAATCCCGCTGATGCATCACAATATCGAAGTCATCGATCATCGCCAGTAGTGTTTCCAGCTGATTGTCGATAAACGATTGCTCTTCGGCAGTAAACACCGGCTTTTTTGTGCGCAGTAAGCGATGCCAGTCAGGCTTACCGGAAAACAGCTCACCGTCCCACCACACGTCACCCGCTTCCATGGCATCGCGCTCAGTAGCGGATAGTGGCGGTAGCACACGTTTAAAAAAGCCAAACGCCGGCCGTGAGATCAGGCTCCGCCGAATATCGGGAACCCCCAATATAATCGCTATCGCAGCAATGATAATCAACAGCACATACATAACAACACTCCTTGATGATTAACCCTGGTATTAACCTGTCTTTACTCTAGTCTATTTTATCTTGTTTATTGCTATCGCTGGCCTGATGTTTCTCACTATGCAGCGCGACGATATGGCAGTTCGACCTACACCGGCGCAGCGATGCCGGCCGCAAGGAATGGGATTAATTTTGCAATCATGTCCTGAGCACTGGCCTGCTCGCCAAAATCGGCTTCGGCTATTTCACTCAGCGCCTGTCCGGAGACCTGAACAAATACGGTCGCGCCGAGCGTGAAGTGCAAACGCCAGAAAAGTGTAGATAAAGTGAGATGAGGATTAGCCTGTTGCACACAGGCGAGGAATCGCTGCACGACATGACCAAAGTTCTGCATGGTGAAACGGCGCAAGTGCCCCTGAATTTCACTGTAGGCATGGCCCAGTAAACTCAAATAAATGGATGTACCGTTCGGGTTTATGCGCTGTAAGCTGAGTAAGGGCTCAATAAAACAGTTTAATACCTGCTCTGTACTCGTCACACCCTTAGCTTCCAGCTCCACCAGGCGAATATCCAGCTCTGGCATAAACGCAGAGTGATAACGTTCCATGACGGCCTGAATCAGCGCTTTCTTTGAGCCAAAGTGGTAATTTACTGAGGCCAGATTCACATCTGCGATACCGGTGATTTGGCGCAGAGACGTATGCTCAAACCCTTGCTCGGCGAATAATCGCTCAGCCGCATTGAGTATCTTGTCTTTCGTTTTGAGCACTTTGGCCATACTGTGCGCCCTCTCAGATAATGTCGGCAAGACCGATTAAAACAGTCGTTTAATTTAAACCATAGTCAGCACGACTACAAGGCCCTGCCCCCCTTAAACCTTCACTATGCAGGGATACCTCTCATGCCTGTGGACCCGGAATAAAAAACGTCCGCCGTTTATTGGCAGACGTTGGGTGGGCGGGTGTAACAGCAAATAGCCTGGTGTTAGTCGAGATGACTCGCCGAAGTATCCAGCGCTGCAAAGCTTTTCACCAATTCATCAACGGCTTTCATTTGCTGCAGGTACCCTGCCAGTTTATCCAGCGGCAACGCACAAGGGCCGTCACACTTGGCCTGATTCGGATCCGGGTGCGCTTCAATAAAGAGTCCCGCAATACCCAGTGCCATCCCGCAGCGTGCCAGTTCTGCAGCCTGAGCACGCCGCCCGTCTGCTGAATCAGTGCGCCCGCCCGGGCGTTGCAAGGCATGGGTGGCGTCAAACATAACCGGCGCATACTGCTTCATGTCGTCCATACCAAGCATGTCAACCACCAGGTTGTTATAGCCAAAGGACGAACCACGCTCGCACAAAATGACCTGTGAATTCCCGGCTTCGCCAAATTTGGTGATAATATGACGCATCTCATGGGGCGCCAGAAACTGCGGCTTTTTCACATTGATCACAGCACCGGTTTTCGCCATTGCCACCACTAAGTCCGTTTGTCGTGCAAGGAACGCAGGGAGCTGAATAATATCTGCAACCTCTGCAACAGGGGCTGCCTGATAGGGTTCATGTACGTCGGTGATGATAGGTACATTGAACTGAGATTTAATCTCAGCAAGTATTTTGAGCCCCTCGTCCATGCCCGGCCCGCGAAAAGAGTGGATCGATGAACGATTTGCCTTGTCGAATGAAGCTTTGAACACATACGGAATGCCCAGCTTCGAGGTTACTTCAACATAGTGCTCGGCAATTTCCATGGCCAGGTCACGCGACTCCAGCACATTCATTCCACCAAACAGCACAAATGGTAGCTGATTCGCCACCTCGACCGACTGCTGGCCCTGACCAACCCGGATAATATCTTGATTCATATGGATAACCTAGCCGAAGAGTAAGGGTGACTTGCTGAACGCGACGTGGATCAACCACAACCAGCTGAACACCGCGAGAGCGAAGGTCGGTACCCGCAACTTGCTGCTCATGCGCCCACGCAGTGACAACACACAAAGCACAGAAAACACGATATATAGAATAAACATCACTGCTTTTTCTGTGATGAATCCAGCCGGAAACAATGACACACTGACACTACTCAGCATCCCGATAATACTAACAATTAACAGCGCATCGACCACATGTGGTAACACCTTCGCCCAACGTTGGTTGAGTTGTTGCGGGCGACGCATACCCATGGCAAAACGCACAAGTAAAAAGACCATGCTCAGAATTGCCATCGTCATATGAATGTGTTTAAAAGCTGTAAACATGAATTATTATTCCAATTAGATCATTAAGAAGGTGTGCAAAATGCGATTAAGCCTTGGCTAAACCGCGCATTTTAGTCAGGTTGTTAGCAACTGCTTCGAGCAAGCCAGGGGCGAAATGACGCTCTCGCTCCTCATTCAACCGTTGGATCAGCGCGGCGTCATCCATCGGTTGCTGGGCCAATTGGCAAAAATGAAATGCCAATACCAGCACCTGGCTTTCCGTTGCTATTGCAGACCCCTGTTTTCCCGCAGGCAAGCCCAACCCATCCCAACGCTCCAGCCGTTCGTTCAGGGCCCGATAGGCAATTTGCGAGATATCAGAGTCTGCCATATTCAGCGGCCGCACCGCTCGTTTCAAACGTTCCTGACAAGGTGACACTTTAGTCGCAGGTTGGCCATCCATGACCGCAAATAGCTTTTCTGCACGTTCATATAAGGTGGCTGCGGTAGCGGTTTGCTGAATTCTGGTTGGGCTCAAATCAAGAGCCGACGCCAGCGCGTGGGTGACCTGCACGAAGCCTGATTGACTGCGCAGTGACTGCGCGACTTTTTCCTGTTCCAGGACCATTAGCCGACCAACAATGCCTGCCAGCAACTCGTCCGTGTCCTGTAAACAGGTCACATTGTCGTGCGCCAGCTGCACGTTATCTGCAAATAGCTGCAACAATTCCTTTTCGCTATCGCTGAGCACTCGGGTGAGCCCGGTTAGACACAACAAAGCGCCCTGTGGTCGACATTGACTAGGGCAGTACGCGAGGACAAAATCTTCGCCATAGAAAATCCCATGGGAGCGAATCACCTTGTCAACTTCTGGCAATACATTTTTCGGCAATGCAGCTTTGATCTGCTGATTTAACAGTTGATCAGCGTCCTCACCATACGCCGCGCGAATCACCATTTGCTCTGGGTTCGCGGAGCGACCTGCAGCAGCATACAAAGTCTGCCGGGCACCACCAATCACCCAGCTCAACTGCTGCACCAGGCCGTCGACAAAGTGGTCCATCGACTGCAAGGCAAATAAGTTGGTCGACGCCGCAATAATTTTTTCCAGTCCATGACGGCTATGGTCAATGGAGATGATATCCCGGTAAGAACGTAAGCTGGACATCACTGCAGTGAACAGCTTTTGCGCGGTGAGCTCGGTTTTCGACTTATAATCATTGATATCGTAATTCACGATCACCGTGCGCTCGGGCGCCTGCCCAGGCTGACCGGTACGCAGAATGATTCGGGTAAATCGGTTGCCCAGTTCTTCACGGATAAATTTAGCCACATGCAGACCGGCATCGTCAGTTTCCATCACCACGTCGAGTAAAATAATCGCGGCGTCAGGATGTTTGGTCGCCAACTCGCGAGCCTCTTCACCGGAATAAGCGCTATGAAACTCAAGCCCACGGCCAAGAAAGCTGAAATCGCTTAACGCGAGTTTGGTCACCGCATGCACTTCAGGCTCATCGTCCACAATCAGAATCTTCCAGCTCTCCTGGGGAAGCTCCTGTTGTTTGGCTGGCTCATCGGCAAATAAAAATTGATTATTCATAAATTGTTGTCACTTTCCCCTCAGCTAACGGCGCGCCTTAACGACCGTTAGTCGTGCTTTCGCTGTGCAAAGGTTACTCTGTCCAAGTTAGCATAATCCGCCGCTGTGTTAACCTTTTCATAACCTGTTTCGGAAAAAATCTGGCCAACTTTAGCTGCCTGCTGATAACCGTGTTCAAGAATTATCCAGCCACCTGGGGCTAAATACCCTTTGCCGTGCTCAATGATATGACGTAAATCTGCGAAGCCATGATCCTCGGCAACCAATGCTGAACGGGGCTCAAAACGCACATCGCCTTGCTCCAGATGGATATCATCAGGGTCAATATAAGGCGGGTTACTGACAATCAGATCAAATCTGCGTGAATTCGCGGAGCGCCCGGCAAGTGCGTCAAACCAGTTACTTTGCAAGATGTCCACGCGCTCGGTTAATCCGTAGGTATCACGATTGCGCCGCGCGAGGGCAACGGCCTCTTCGCTCAGGTCCACCGCGCAGAACTGCCATGTAGGTCTTTCATGAGCCAGAGCCAGGCTAATGGCGCCGGTTCCAGTGCCAAGCTCCAGCACCCGGGCCTGCACTGGCAACGCCAGCTTGAGCGCCTGCTCCACCAGAATCTCTGTATCCGGGCGCGGAATCAGCGTGCTGGCATTGACCTGTAGTGACATATTCCAAAAATCACGGGTCCCCACCAGGTACGCTATCGGCTGACCCGCCTTGCGCTGCTCGATGAGTTGACGGTAGCGCTCCCATTGCTCATCACTAAGAGCCTGATCAGGGTGCATATATAAATACTGTCGGTCACAGTCCAGCACGGCTTGTAATAGCAGCTGAGCATCCAATAGCGGGCTCTCGCTGGCCCCTAACGCACACTGACTTTTGCCAAATAAAACAGCTCGATGAATCACGTAATGACTTTGCATCCTTAAGCGATCTTAACCTTCGGACAAGGAGGCAAGCAGGTCAGCCTGATGCTCCTGCACGATGGCATCAAGAATCAGGTCTAGCGAACCCTGCAGAACTTCATCCAGGCGGTATAGGGTCAAGTTGATCCGGTGATCACTGATCCGACCTTGTGGATAGTTGTAGGTGCGAATACGCTCCGACCGGTCACCACTGGCAACCAGGCTACGCCGGGTCGATTGTTCTTCCTGACGTCGTCTTTCGTCCTCAGCCGCTTGTAATCGCGATTGCAGGACTGACATCGCTTTCGCTTTGTTCTTGTGCTGCGAGCGCTCGTCCTGACACTCCACCACGACACCCGTGGGTAAGTGAGTTAAACGCACCGCTGAGTCGGTACGGTTGACGTGCTGACCACCCGCGCCAGACGCGCGATAAGTGTCAACCCGCAAGTCTGCAGGATTAATCTCAATGGCTTCCGCTTCCGGAATTTCTGGTAATACGGCAACGGTACACGCCGACGTATGTACGCGCCCCTGGGATTCTGTTTCTGGCACTCGCTGGACCCGGTGACCGCCGGATTCAAACTTCATTTTACCGTAAGCACCGTCGCCCATCACATGGGCAATCAGCTCTTTAAAGCCACCATGCTCACCTTCATTAACGCTCACAATGCTCACTTTCCAGCCATGCTGTTCTGCGTAGCGGCTATACATGCGATACAGATCCCCTGCGAAAATAGCAGCTTCATCACCCCCAGCCCCGGCTCGTATTTCCAGGTAACAAGGGTTGTCGTCATTGGGATCTTTCGGTAGCAGCAGGATCTCAAGCTCCGCAGACAATGCCTCGCGCCGGGCTTTCGCGTCGGTTAATTCTTCTTCTGCCATTTCTCGCATCTCGGGATCATCGTCCCCACGCATAGCTTCAGCGGAGTTTTCATCCTCCACCGCCTGCTGATAGCGCTGAAAACACAGCACCGTGTCTTCTAACTGCGCATATTCTTTTGACAAAGCTCGGAACTTATCCTGTTTGCTAATAATTTCCGGGTCGCCAAGCAACGCCTGTACTTCTTCATAACGCTCAACCAAACCTTCGAGCTTGCGAACGATCGAATCTTTCATCTGAATTCCTGTTAATCTTTAATCAGTTTTTGATAGGCCGCCAAAGCGGTCAAATCGCCACGCCGACCCGCATCCTGAATAGCTCGGGTCGGTGTATGCATTAATGTGTTGGTCAGACGGTTGGCCAGCTCAGTCACCACATCTTCCGCACTTTTACCTGCTGCCAGGCTATTGAGTGCGCGTTGAACTGCCTGGTCACTGGCCAGCTGATGGCTTTGCCGGTAGCGGCGTAATAGGTCGATACTATTGAGGCTGCGTAACCAGGCCGCAAACGAGAGCGCTTGTTCTTCAATCATCAACCGCGCCGCTTCCGCTTCAGTTTCCCGTTGCTTACGGTTCGTACTGACAATGCTTTGCAAATCGTCCACGGTATACAAAAAGACATCATCAAGGTCACCCACCTGCTCTTCAATATCTCTGGGGACCGCCAAATCTATCAACAGCATTGGCTGGTGACGTCTTTTCTTCACCGCTTGTTCAACCAGACCCTTACCAATGATAGGTAAAGGGCTCGCGGTTGACGAGATCACGATATCCGCCTGTGGCAGCAAGTAGTGAAGGTCGCTTAAAGAATGGGCTTCACCGCCAACCGCCGCAGCCAATGCTTCACCGCGCGCTCGGGTGCGGTTGGCGATCATCATTTGCGCAACGCCCTGCTCGCTTAAATGCCGCGCCGCCAGCTCCGCTGTTTCACCAGCGCCTACTAACAACACTTTGGCGCTGCTCAGATTGGCAAAGATATGTTTGGCCAGATTAACCGCAGCAAAGGCCACTGATACCGCGTTCTGCCCTACCTCGGTATGCGTGCGGACATCTTTTGCGATAGAAAATGTAGACTGAAACAAGCGCTCAAAAATCGTCCCCACCGTGCCAGCTTCTTTCGCCTGCTGAAATGCCTGCTTGACCTGGCCAAGGATTTGCGGCTCACCGAGGACTAGTGAGTCCAGGCCTGAGGCCACTGACATCAGGTGGTTCACTGCTTTGTCATCGGCATACTGGTACAGGTACTGGCTCAGTTCTGCGGCGGGTACGTGATGGAAATTCGCCAACCATTCGATCACCGGGGTAAGGTCACCTTCTTCCAAATGGCAGTACAGCTCGGTGCGATTACAGGTCGACACAATCACGCTTTCGGACACATGACCTAACTGCGTCAGCGACTGCAACGCCATTTCCAGCTCGTCTGCAGCAAAGGCTACTTTTTCGCGAACTTCAACGGAAGCTGTTTTATGATTTACGCCCAAGGCTAAAATGGTCATAGATGATTAGTTACTGGCGCTCTTTACATGAATAAATTTAAGGGCTGTATTGTATTGCAAAGCCCCGCCTATTGAAAGCAAGGGTGGTTTCATGGTCAACTCTGTTCTGGATCTCAGCCAAGGATTCCCATGCGTTTATTTGCCTTACTATTTTTTGTGTCAATGTTATCTGCATGCGCCTCGATTGCCGACCGCCATACCCCCCAGGATATTGACGATTCAATTATCGACGCGCATCAACAAAGCCTTGCGGGAATCAACGCCTGGGAGTTTCAATCCCGGATGGCGTTTTTTGACCATCAAGATAATTCTCGTCAGAGCGCCAGCTTGCGCTGGCAAAATGAAGCCAGTCAGCGTTCGCTGAGGATTTCCCATCCCCTTCGCGGTACTTTGGCTCGGGTTGAAGAAACCGCGGACTACGCAAAACTCACCGATCATCAGGGTGAGGAGTTCTTTGCTGCGGACATTGAATCACTGCTGTTGATCCACCTCAATGTGTTTTTACCGATTGAGCTGATTCACGATGCCTTGTTGGGTCGGTTACCACAAACTCAGATTATTAACCCGCACTACTATGCAGACGGTACCTTAGCCAGTTACCAGGTGGACATCGACAATGCGCAGGGTTTTATGTCGCAGGACAATATCAGCCAAACCAGCTGGCAGGTCAGTCTTGCCAGGTATCAGCAAGCCTCGGATTATGCGGTGCAGTTACCGCACCAACTCGAGCTGAGTTCCGATGACTATTTAATTCGCCTGAGCATCAGCCGTTGGAGCATTACTCCCCCGGAGAATGGCTTGGGCTCGCAAGATAGAGTTGAGTAACATGGTAAATCATCTGACGATAGCCGCACCGGCTAAAATAAATTTATTCCTTCACATTACTGGTCGTCGCGCTAACGGCTACCATGAACTGGAAACGTTGTTTCAATTTATTGACCTGTGTGATCAGCTATTTGCGGAATCCACTAGTGATGGGCACGTCACCGTGCTCACCCCACTGGACGAAGTGCCAGTAGAAGACAACCTTATCTATCGCGCAGCACAATTGTTATTACCATATCGCAAGGACACCACCCAGGGGGTGCGTTTGACCCTGCAGAAGAAAATCCCGATGGGCGGCGGTCTGGGCGGCGGCTCCTCAGACGCAGCGAGCACCCTTATCGCACTCAACCACCTGTGGTCTTTAGGTTTATCACGGGCGCAACTCGCCGGCATTGGCCTTCAGCTCGGGGCCGACGTGCCGGTGTTTGTGCATGGCGAAGCCACCCTTGCCCGCGGAGTCGGTGAGCAGTTTACCACGGCCAAGCCTGACGAAGCCTGGTATCTGCTGGTCGACCCCAAAGTTCATGTCAGCACCGCCGAGGTCTTTAATCACCCTGAACTTTTCCGTGCCAGCGCGCCGCTTGAACTGCCCCTCAAAGACTGGCAAAGCTACCGTAATGACTGCCAACCATTGGTCAGCTCACTCTATCCGCAGGTTGCCAAAGCAATAGACTGGTTGGTAGAATACGCTCCGACCCGAATGACTGGTACAGGGGCTTGTGTATTTGGCTGTTTTTCTAGCCAAGCGGCTGCACAAGAAGCCCTTGCTGAACTACCACAAGAGTTCAGCGGCTTTGTCACGCGCGGGTTGAATACCTCCCCTGCGTGGCAATGTCTGTAACAAGTCAAACTTAACCCACTCCAATTGGTCGAGGTAAATGCGTGCCTGACATGAAGCTTTTTGCTGGTAATGCCACACCAGAGCTAGCCCGAAAAATCGCCGACAGACTCTATATTAAATTAGGGGAGGCGGACGTAGGTCGCTTCAGCGACGGCGAGATAAGTGTCCAAATTAACGAAAATGTTCGCGGTGCCGACGTTTTTATCATTCAATCAACCTGTAGCCCAACCAACGATAACCTAATGGAACTAATTGTGATGGTTGACGCCTTGCGTCGAGCATCTGCAGGACGTATTACTGCGGTCATCCCTTACTTCGGATACGCCCGCCAGGACCGTCGTGTACGCTCAGCACGGGTGCCTATTACCGCTAAAGTTGTCGCAGATTTTCTTTCCAGTGTTGGTGTTGACAGAGTCTTAACTGTTGACCTGCACGCGGAACAAATTCAGGGTTTCTTTGACGTACCAGTGGACAACGTATTCGGCAGCCCGGTGTTGCTTGAGCATATGAAGCAGCAACAGTTCGACAACCCGGTGATGGTATCGCCTGATATCGGTGGTGTCGTTCGTGCTCGTGCCATGGCCAAATTAATGAACGATGCGGATCTTGCGATTATCGATAAACGTCGGCCAAAAGCCAACGAGTCTCAGGTCATGCACATCATTGGTGATGTTGCCGGACGTGACTGCATTATGGTCGACGACATGATCGACACCGGCGGCACTTTATGTAAAGCCGCTGAAGCGTTGAAAAAGCATGGTGCAAAACGGGTTTTTGCCTATGCCACCCACCCAGTCTTCTCAGGTAACGCTATCGAGAATTTAAGTAATTGCGAAATTGATGAAGTCGTTGTGACTGATTCAATCCCGCTTGACCCGCGAATGATCGAAACCGGTATCGTCACCCAGCTTACCTTGAGTGGCATGCTGTCTGAAGCGCTACGCCGGGTCAGTAACGAAGAATCCATCTCAGCAATGTTTGAGTACTAACGAACCACTCAAGCTCAGTTGTATTCAATAAAAAAACCAGGCGCTGCCTGGTTTTTTTGTAAGTAACACTTTCAAGCTGTTCTAAGCTGAGTACCTGCGCGCACTTATCAGCAAATTTCGCGGGGTCATTTGGTAGTCACAAAACGCCTGTATAGCGACCTCGTAATGATGTTCTTGCAAAAAAAGTGCGCGGTCCAGTACGAGCCATAACTCCAGCGGACGGCGAAAAACATGCCTGATCAAATCCAGCCGCTTGAGCAATAGATAACGTTGTTCTGCCTTGCTGAGTAATGCCTGCCAGTCTATTTGCTGCGGTAAGGTCCATTCATGCTCGGCACAAGCCCACTCAGCAAACGCCTCAAAGCGGCCGGAAAACCAGTGTTTTGGCACTGAGGGTAGCGCTCGGTACTGACTGGCATTGGCATGCTGTTCACGCAATAGCTGATACGCAAGTCGCCAGGTCACCTCGGTCTGGCGCAAGTGCCTAACGCGCTCGCCGGCAGTCACCTGGCCTTGCACTGCCAGTTTAAGTTCCTGCCGGGTTAATGATAATAAAGACTGATCCGCAGCTTGGGAAAGCGGACGGTAGTGTGATTGTGTTGTCAGGTGATAACAACAAGGTGCCAGCCACACATTGTGCAATGGCGTCTGTGTAGCCTGCTCGAGTAACGTTAGGTGCAAGTCCCCACAGGCATGCAGCGCAACCGCATGTTCGCACTGGGCTATAGCGTTGCCCCCGGCGCTACTTAATACATCGGTTTGTTGAAATCGCTGGGCCAGACCAAACTGTTGAGCTAACACTGCGCCACTGGCACAAAGCTCAGGCTGCCACTCGAGGCTGGTGATACTCAGGGATGTTGAGTGGGCCCCACCAGCAGGCAGCGACCTTTCACCGGCTTGCGAATCCTGCACCTGATTAACATAACTTAGCAATCGCCCAAGATGCCCCTTACCAGCGCACCACTCGACCAGCTCGCCTGAAACTGGCGGCACATGGGCAATAAACGCGGTGATCTGACTGAGCTTACGGCCGCCGATACCATTTGTCAGCCAAAACGGTAAACTGTGACTAGCCGGTAGCTGAGGGTCAATCGCTGGCTGAGTAAGCCAGTCGAGCGCCAGTGCGTCAGGTAGTAACGGCGAAAAAAATGTATGTTGGCCGCCTATACTCCCGTCAATAGCTTCAATTTGCTGCAGTGATAAAGCACCTACGGCTTCCGCCAAGCGCACTGCAGTGGCCGTATTATCTGGCATCGCTGCTTGCAAAATCGACACCAACGACTGATAGGGGTTGGTTGTGTCAGCGCCAGCAAGCGCACTCATCGGCTGGATACGCCACAATTGCTGATAGTTATTTAACAAACGATCAGCCTGCTTGAAAGCCTTGCTTAATTCAGCGCCTCGCATGACCTTCGAAGCAGGGTGTTGATCGTCGCAAGCAGGCCTGTTCACCGGTTATTGGAACTCGATATTACTGCCATCTACCGGAAGATTGCGGCCCAATAAAATGCGGTCCAAAAACTGGCGTGCACGTTCGTCGGCTTCAGCCCAGGCTGCTGACAGCTCGATATGCTCCGCATCAGGATGGCCGCCACCAAGCAAGCTGATCATGTGCTGCTCGACCTCTGCATCTGCTAAGCGCTGATGAAAATCCAGGGCTTGTTGGTAAGGTACAATATTGTCACTGGTCCCATGCACAGTCAGCACCGGCGGCGCACCATTGCGAATATAGTGCAGCGCAGAGGCAGCACTGGCAATATCGTTGTTGTCCTGCAAATTACCACCGATCAGCTTCGCTTCAGGTGCATTGCCAGCGGCACGGTCAAGGGAAGATTCTTGTTCAAGCAGGCTGTTCATATCGCTGATACCTGCGTAATTCACCACCGCTGAAACATCACTACGAATATGCGTATAGGGACCGAGAAAGCCAGCCATGTCCTGGGCCTGGTTGGTCATGCCGCTCATCAGCGCCAACTGGCCGCCAGCACCACGCCCCCACAATGCGATGCGCTGAGGGTCCAGGCCGTAGTCATCAGCTCGGGCTCGGACCCAGCGTATTGCTGCCTTAACATCGTGCAGCTGAGCTGGCCATTGTGCTTCATCGGTCAGACGGTATCCCACCGCGACCACGGCATAATCGCCAGAAGTGACCAACGGCAACATGCGCCCGGGTGCCTCGGCTTTATCGCCCCCCTGCCACTGCCCACCATGCAGATAAATGACCACCGGCATAGGTACATAACTCGGCCGTTCAGGAATATATAAGTCCAGCTGTTGGCGCTGGTTATCATTGCTAGCGTAGGGAATATTGAGGTAGAAGCGCACCGGCTGGGCAAGCAGCTCGGCTTCAGTCATCGCCCCTGGTAACCTTGGCTCAATCGCGGTGACTTCTTCTTCCACAGGTTCAGGAGCAGGACGTTGGGCACATGCCGTAACCACAAAAATAACCAACAGAGAGAGTAAAAGTCTTTGATACCAGTGAGCCATGGGATTACCTGTAAGTGTTTGCTGGGTAAAATAAATATAGCATTTTGCGGCTGACGAACCTATCTATACAAGCTATTCTTAATGCATCTTTTACAAATCAAGGTTGTACCTATGACAAAATCAGTTGGCTTTGCAGCCCAAGCCGAAGACAAACCGCTGGAGCATTTCTCATTTCAACGCCGTGAAGTGGGCGAAAACGACGTCCATATTGATATTCTTTTTTGTGGTGTTTGCCATTCTGACTTGCACCTGGCGCGCAATGAATGGGGCGGCACCATCTACCCTATCGTACCGGGTCATGAAATTGTCGGCAAGGTGCGTAAGGTCGGTAGTAACGTCAGTAAATACCGTGAAGGGGACACCGTCGGCGTCGGCTGTATGGTGGATTCCTGCCGCCACTGTACTAATTGTGACGATGGCTATGAACAGTATTGCGATAACGGCTTTGTCGCCACCTATAACAGTGAAGAGAAGCAAACCAATGGGATCACGTACGGTGGATATTCTGACCAGATCGTGGTGGACCAGGATTTCGTCCTGCGGGTGGATGATTCGTTAGATCTGGCCGGCGTAGCGCCCCTGCTTTGCGCTGGCATCACGACCTACTCACCGCTACGTCACTGGGGCGTGGGCAAGGGTCACAAAGTTGCAGTGGTCGGCTTAGGTGGACTTGGACACGTGGGCGTCAAAATTGCGAAGGCAATGGGTGCGCAAGTAACCATGATCACCACGTCAGAATCAAAAGTGTCTGACGCAAAGCGGCTCGGTGCAGATGCAGTGATCATTTCTCGCAACGAAGATGAAATGAAAGCGGCTCGCAATACCTTTGACTTTATTCTCAACACCGTCGCCGTACCGCACGACCTCGATGCCTACGCGAACTTATTGCGTCGTGACGGCACTATGACTCTGGTCGGCATTCCAGCTGAGCCCCACCCTTCCCCTTCTGTTGGCGTGCTAATTGGCAAGCGCCGAAGCATCGCTGGCTCATTGATTGGTGGCATCGCAGAGACCCAGGAGATGCTCGACTTCTGTGCCGAGCATGGCATTACTGCTGATATTGAGATGATTGATATGCAGGACATCAACGATGCGTACGAGCGGATGTTAAAAAGCGATGTGAAGTATCGCTTTGTTATTGATATGAAGTCTTTAGCATAGTTGCTAAGCTGTTGATCTTTAGCACAAGCTTTACGTTCGATTTTTGCGTTTTAAATAACGGTTACTATACTCAATGTGAGCACCAATTCTGGTTAAACGCTTATATTCAACATGTATGAGGAGTCATCATGGCAGCTAAAAAGGATAGTGCAGCAAGTGCGAAAGCCGACCAGGCCGCGCAAAAGGCACATGAAGCAATTGAAAATGTGAAACCGGCAGATGATGTCGTACGTCGTGCCGCCAATGCAGCCCATGAAGGGGTTGACCGTGCTGCAGACTACGCCACCCATGCTGCAGAATCGCTGAGCGAACGTGGTCAGCAAATTAAGCATAAAGAAGAAGAGTGGGTAGAGAAAGTAAACCAGTACGTGCAGAAAAACCCAGTGACGTCACTCGGTATTGCTGTCGCTGGTGGTTTCCTGATCAGCCGTATTCTGAGCAACCGCTAAATTGCAAGCACAGCAATCCGCTTCAGAACATGCCAAACAAGCGAATACAGAGGCGGGCTCATCTGAGTCTGCCTCTCATCAATCATATGGTGAGCAGTCAGGATTAGGCGAAGGTCTTCTGCTGGAAGCGAAAGCCCTGTTTGATGAGTATCGCAGGTTAGGCCGTGAACACATTCGTTTAGCTGCACTGGAAACCCGTCAAGCGGGTGAGAGTGCCGTGCGCATGGTCATTTCCGGTGTAGTTGCCGGTGGTGTTGCTTTTATCGCCTGGGCAAGTCTGGTTGGTGCCATGGTGGCAGCGGTGGTTGAACAAGGCTGGTTGAGTGTGAGCCTGACCTTACTGCTCACCGGGATACTCCACGTTGGAATGCTTCTGGTACTCGCCTATGTGATTCGTAAGCAAGGACGAGGCCTGTTATTTTCGGCAATTGTACGCGACTTTGATCCACGCCTAACAGGCGAAGTTGGTGACATTCGCAAGCCCGAAAGTATGGATAAAAAACAAACAAGTTCGCGAGGCCGTAAACGCACACTTCGCTCTCAGCAGACCCGGGGCCCTTCGGAACCAGATACGCATTAACTTACCATCGCTTGTAAGGCGGACAACACCATGCCTGGATTATTGACACTGTTCACCTCAAACCGGACCAAACGTGAAATCGCTGAAGCACAGCGTGAACTGCATTTGCGAAAAAAATTGGTTCATGCGCGCCATCGAATTTTGAAAACCCATGTTAAACAGGCGCTGGCCAGCAAAAAAGCGTTGGCCGCTGCTGGTGTTACCGGGTTCATGATTGGTCAGGTTAGTCAGAGTAGTAAATATTGCAAAAAATGCGGCGATGAGACTGAGAAGTCAGATTTCAGTGATCTTATCCGCACTGGGCTACGCATTTATTCGCTGACTCAAACGGCCACAACCCTCACCGGGTTCATGTCTGCAGATTAAAAAGGTCGTGCTACACAGCACGACCTTTTTATAATCAGCCGGTTTAAGCAACCTGTGCAGCTAGCGCAGAAAATCCAGGCCACCCGTGATTGCGGCAACCTGCGCGTCCACACACAGCGCCGGCGTTGCTTTATCACTGTCCGGGTACACTTCTGTGGTGGTGACAAACTGCGCCTGGGTAAGCCCCATACACAGTCCCAACGACTGACCAGGGTACTCTATCACCCCCGACTGAGTTAAGTCAGCGCCAATCAATTGGCCGTTCTCGTCCGCCGGTGCAATATGAGTCACAGCACTTACCGCTTTAATAATCGCCGCCTGAAACTCTGTCTGTGGCCGTTCGCTATCTGCCACCAGATAAAATCCGTCCGGGATATTCCAGTTATCGTTGGTAACCCCGTCCCGCGCCGCTAAAGCAGGTCTGAACTCAGAGTTGTCTGAATCTGTGGTCTCATGTAAGTCGATATGCGCCAGAAAATCTATGCCGCTCTCTTCAACGAAGCGCATCAACGCTGCTGCCTCACCTGCCTGACTATCCGCCTGCAGGGACGCCGCTTTAAACGAACGATTCGGATCAACCGCATGCACGTTCCAGCGGTTGATGGTTTCATAGCCCCACGGACTCACGCAAGGGACCACAATGATATTGAAGTCCTTGCTGTAGTGCTGAAAATGGTCCTGAATAAACTTCAATGCACCATGCACACCGCTGGTTTCATAACCGTGAACCCCACCGGTAATCAGCACATATGGCTTTTCCGCGTCCGCTGTACTGACACTGACGGCAAACAATGGATAGCTCTGACCTGCTTCAGAGGTGTAAGCAAGCTCGCCATACTGAGTGACCGTCAGTTCATCATCCAAACCTTCAAGCACGGCTACTACGTCGTCCTGATATGAGCGTTGGCGCTTTTGTTCAGCCAGCCACGCTTGCTTTTCCTCTGCTTGCCAGGGCTTACCAGGCGTGCCAATTGGATATTGTCTTTGCATAGTGATATCACCCTTCTTTGCTGAGTTTTAACTGCGGTATAGCGTCTTTATTAAATGAAAGCCGAACTGTGTTTTAACCGGGCCATGAACCTGTAACACCGGTTTTTGAAAGACCACCTGATCAAAAGCTTTCACCATGTCGCCACGGCGAAACTCACCAAGGTCCCCACCACGCTTAGCACTAGGACAAATAGAATGTTTCTTTGCTAACTGGGTAAAACTTGCACCCTTGTCGAGTTGCTTTTTTAGTTGCTCGGCCTCGTCTTTCGAGGCCACAAGAATGTGTACTGCACAGGCTTTTGCCATCACCATCTCCTACCCTGACAACCCAATTTCAGCGAGGTTTACCCGCTACTTTAGACCCGCCAGTATATCAGGCCAGCGCACCCGGCCCAAAGCAGACTCATTGATCATTTGTGACCTTATCCAGTTTTTCTTCCGCCCAGGCCCGATCGTCGGCGTCTGCGGCCAGACCTTGCTGTTCCTCACTAGCGTTGGGCTGGAGCGCCAACTCAATAAAAATCGGGAAATGGTCTGAACCTATTGTTGGCAAACGCTCCATTCTAAGCAACTTAAAATGGGCGCTGATAAAGAAGTGGTCAAGGGGCCACCGTACGGGCCAATATTTAGCATGAAACGTATTGAACATACCGCGCCCTACCCGCGGGTCCAGTAAGCCGCTGATTTTGCGGAATAGCCGGGTACTTCGCGACCAGGCAACATCATTTAAATCACCGGCCACAATCACCGGCAAATCGTGCCTTTGTTGTTGTTCACGACAATACTTAGCAACCTGAATAAGCTCTGCGTCGCGCTCTTGCGACGTCTCATTCTCGGTAGGGCTTGGTGGTGCGGGATGAAGTACATGCAGTCGCACATTCGTCTGCTCTGAAACAGGCAGAATAAAGTGCATCGACGGAACACCCTCTTCAATCAGGTAAGTTAACTTACTTTGCGAAAATCTAATTTTCGAATAGACATGCATGCCATACAGGTTATCTAACGGACATTTCAGGCTATAGGGATAATTCACTTCAATCGCGTCGAGCTGTTGTTGCCACCATTGGTCGCTTTCCAGGGTGATCACCACATCCGGTTGATAGCGAGCTATCAGCTCCAGCAGCGCCTGGGCGTTACGATTAGGCGTCAGCACGTTCGCGTTGAGCACGCTAATTCGTCCTTGCCGCTCAACTGAGGCACTCTCAGCGCCCTCAAGCATTTCCACTTCGACTTTTTTAAGTGGACTGAATGGCAGAATCCACCAGCCTTGCACGCAGAAAAAAACAATGGTTAAGCTGATGATTCCCCATGACTCAGCGCGGCTGAAATCAAGAACCAGCAGTTCGATCACCAGCAAAATACAGCCAAAAGTAAAACTTTGCAGGCGCGGAAAATCGAACATCCGAATCCACCAACCCTGGTGTTTCAGATAAGGTAAGACAATCAGTGCGAGCATAAAGAGATTCAGACACAAAATTATTGCGTACAACAGCACAGACAAATTCCTTTCCAATAATCGACGACAACGCTGTGGCCTGGCACTTACCGGCAAGTCACAGAGCTGCTAGAATCAGCGGGTAAACAGCATAAAGGTAGAACAAATCATGGCAAAATCATTAGCTGACCAGCTATTAGGTGCAGGCTTAGTAGACGAGAAAAAAGTTAAAAAAGCAAAGCAGGATAAGCGCAAAGCAAAAAAAATGGCAAAAAGCGGTACTGCGGTGGAAACGGATGACACTGCATCACGCATTCAGGCTGAACGTGACGCTCAGGCTGAACGTGATCGCGCCCTGAATCGTCAACGTCAGGCAGTGGAGCACGAAAAAGCGTTGCGCGCGCAAGCAATGCAAATGCTCGCTCAACACCAGCAGCCTACGGATGGTGAGATTAATTTTAACTTCGTCGACCCGCGCACCAACACCGTGAAAAAGATATTCGTTGATAGCCATGTGCAGCGCCACCTGGCCAATGGCAATCTGGCGATTTGTGCATCCCAGGAAAAGTACGTTGTGGTGCCAAAAAACATTGCGGATAAAGTTGCTGAGCGGTTCGCGGATGCAGTTATTTATGTAGCAGATCAACATGTTGAAGAAGTTGCCGAAGATGACCCCTATAAAGATTACCAAATCCCTGATGATTTGATGTGGTAGCGCCCGGTGAACGAGGTAACCTCGCTCATGCTTGTCAGCTGTTACTTGATTGTTAACAGCAGGTGATCAACAATCATGCCGTGCTAATTTTTGCCAGACAGCCCCCGGAGCAACCCGTCGAGTGCTCGCAGGGCAATTACAATAAGAATAATAGATGGAGTTGTTGATGAAGTACTTCTTACGCGCGGCCCTTTTAAGTGCTGCAGCCTGTATTGCGGCCCCAGCTTCGGCAAACGTCTTTGACCGAGCCAGTGATTTGCTCAACGAAGGTCGTTATGAACAGGCTTACCAAGCCTACAGCCTACTATTACCTCTGGCGAACGCCGATGCCGCAGTGCAGCTTGGTTTTATGACCATTGACGAGCAAGGCACAGATTATGACCCAAGCCAGGCGCTGGCTTATTTCTATGTTGCCAATCGCTGGAATCACCCTGAAGCGCGTGAGCTGATTAGCCAAGTGGAACCTCATCTGGAGCAAGAGCAACTTCGCCAAGCCCGCGAACTTGTTAGCCGGTTGCTGGAGCGCCAGGTGATTACTGAATTTAGACGCGCGCATTATGAGAGTGCAGATTTAGAACCTTTGCAGCCACAACCCCTGGACCGCGCAGCGCCGCAGTACCCCTCACGAACTTTTAATAGCTACGACGGTGGTTGGGCGACAGCACGCGTTCTGGTGCAACCGGATGGCAGCGTGGCGTTGGTCGATGTGGTGCAAAGTACCTCATCAACCTTTACCGGACAGATTGCCGAGGCGCTGCCTAGTTGGTCTTATCAACCTATCAGTGCACCAGCCACCGACATCGTCAACCTGACTTTCAGTGTTATTGATGAAAGTAGCACCGCGGTGCTGCTCAGTCACGTCCGTGACAACCTTTGGAGTATGGCCAGGTTCGGTTCTATCGAGCATCAACGCGAACTGGGTCTCTACTTGCTAGCATTACATCACCAGCGTGGTTACCGGGTCAGCTATGATCGCGACAACGAGTATGCCAATGCACCGACGTTAGATCGCCTGCTCAATGGTGAAAATGGCGACGAATGGCCACTCACCTGGAGCCCTGGGTTCTGGCTGAATAGTGCAGCTCAACAAGGGGATGTCAGTGCCCAACGAGCGCTCGCGCTAACCCATTCCCAATGGGCAGAATATCTAATTTTACGCGGCGATGAACGTACCCAGGCCTGGCGTGGACTGACGCTGTTAACGCGGGCTAAACAAGAACGTGAACAGGAACTTGGGCGCAACATGCTAAGAGCACTGGTAGATAGTGACGACGACATGGTGCAAGCTATTCTTGCCCAGGTACAAGATCAACTCGACTAACAGCATACTTACTGCAGGGAGCACACATGCTATCAGTTAAAACAATCATGCTTGCGGGCATGCTGAGTCTTGGGCTAAGCAAAGTGGTCGTGGCACAACCTGTCGAGTTCACATCGACACCCAACACAACCACGTTAGGTCAGGCTATTCAGTCACATCAAGCCGAGCAGTTCGCACAAAGCTATCAAGAGTTCACTGAGCTGATGCGGCTGGGCAATGGCCGAGCCAGCACCCAACTAGGCTTAATGACCTTAGCCGAGGAAGGGACCGAGTATGACCCAGTCAAGGCCTGGGCCTATTTTCAACACGGCGGCGAGCTTGGCTTTGCAAACGGTGCTTCAATGGCAGAGGAAGTTTTTCAGCAACTCTCGGCTGACCAGCAACAGGCGGCCCCCGCTGCGCTCGAGTCATTACAGAGCCAGGCATGGGTGACCCAGCGACATACCCGTAATTACCGTCAACATGACATTGATGTCGAAGTACCGCCGGTGAAGCGTCGCCGCCAGCCACGCTACCCTGAAGCGTCAGCGTATGAAGGGGAAGTCGGTTTCATTATCGCAAGGATCCTGATCGACACCGATGGCAAAGTGGCAGCCAAAGATTCTTTATTTAGCAGCAACAGAGCATTTGAGCGCGAAGCCATGGGCGCCATTTCGGGGTGGCGGTATGAGCCGCCTGCGGCACCAATACGCAGTATTATTCGGCTCACCTTTGAGATGGCCGGCGATGAAGATAAACGCGAACCTTATTTGCGCGTGATTGAAGAGGTCAGCTGGCAACAGGCCATCGCTGGAAGCCCAGGCCATCAAGCAATGCAAGGAGCGTTTCTGGATACGATTGCGCCACGAGCATTAACCCAGTGGGTGCAAAAAGATACTTTCAGTGACCAGCCGCCTGCCCTTGCAGATTACAATACCATTGAGGACGACCTTGTTAGTGACCACCAGTGGCCCCTGAATTGGACGGGAGTCTATTGGTACGAGCAAGCAGCACAAGCCGGCGAGCCCCACGCCCAGCGGATTCTTGCTGATAATCATGATGAATGGGAGCAATTCCTGATTGACCGAGGTGACGCGAGAACCGCCGCCTGGGCCGCATCACGGTGGTTATTGCAAGACGAGTATCCGCAGCTGCGCGCCAAAGGAATGGACTTTATCGAGCGTTTGCAAAGCTCTGATGACCGAGTTGCCCGCGACGTCGCGCGAACCTTACATCGCCATTATAGCCAGTGAGCCGGGTGACCGGTAACCTCTGACGACCCACTGCAAACCCGACTCCGGCGCAACATTGCCAGAGTCGGGTTTATACGTTTAACATTCGGTGAATGTTAGCAACCTGGGTTAGCCCTGGTTTTGTAACTCAATCACAACCTGTGGCTGAGACCCCATTTGCAGATACTGTACTTTCAGATGCTTATTGCGTACCCGCTCCGCTGGGCTGACTTCTATCGCAATGGGTTGACCATTTTGCGCGACACTCACCTGAGTCAGGCTACGCTCATTTGAATCGTAGCTACCAATCAACTGCGTGTCCCTACCTCCATTCACTTTATAGACATAAATTTGGTGGGCAAAGCTTGCCTCAGACATGGAGGTGATAGTGACTTCACTGTCTAGCGGTACACCCACCAGGGTAAAGCAGTTCGCGTAATCGTCTGCACCACTAAGTGCCAATTCGACTGGCTGGCGGTCACTGAGTGCGACACATTGTTCAATGTCTTCCACTGCAAACGCAGAGTGGCTGCCTGCCCATAACAGCATGCTGGCAGCGATAGTTATAGATGTACGGTATGGTTGTGGTAATTTTGTTCTCATTATAATGTTCCCGATGAATGGACGAATACTCCCTCAGAGGCTGTTGTAAACAGCCTCGCCCGATGTTGCAATAGCCTTGCCATGTAAAGAATGCTAACTCTTTGCTATACGGCACTTTATATTATTGCTTGTGGCAAGCCTACGGCTATAGTCTGGCTGACTTTTCAGCGAACCGCTAGTTCCTGGGTGAGGGGCAAGCATATGCAAAGGCCGTGTCGCCTGCTCGGAGGATTGTGTTTATATGGTCCGAGTGATATCATTCGCCGCCCCTGAATTTGGGGACTGAAGCCGGTTTCTGGTCGCGGTCACCGGCACACACACTTTTTTGGAGAATGACATGTCTCAACCTAATTATGCTTTTAATGCTGAAATCCGTACTGACCTGGGTAAAGGTGCGAGCCGCCGCCTGCGTCACGAAGGTAAAGTTCCAGCAGTTTTATATGGTGCCGGTAAAGAAGCCGTTGCTTTGACTCTGCAACACGACAAAGTCAACAACGCTGCTGACCACGAAGGTTTTTACTCGCACATCCTGACCCTTACCATTGATGGTAAGAAAGTCGAAGCTATCGTTAAAGATATGCAGCGTCACCCGTTCAAGCTGAAAATCATGCACCTTGACTTCCAACGCGTTGATGCGAAGCAAGAGCTGCAAACCAGCATTCCTTTGCACTTCCTGAATGAAGAAGAAACGCAGAAAGCTGGCGGTGTTGTTGTGCATCACCTGAACGAAGTTGAAATCACTGTATTACCGAAAAACTTACCTGAATATATCGAAGTTGATATCGCAGGTATGGCAGTAGGTGACAACATTCACCTGACTGACCTTAAACTACCTGAAGGTGTTTCTTTGGTTGAACTGACTAAAGGTGAAGATCACGATCAGGTCGTAGTTACAGTATCTGCGAAGAAAACTGAAGCTGAAGAAGAAGCTGAAGACACTGCAAGTGACCAAGCAGCTGCTGCTTCGCCTGAAGAACAAGAAGACAAAGAGTAACCTCAGGAATCAGGACTGTATTTTGACAGCGAACCTGAAACTTATCGTGGGCCTGGCTAACCCAGGCCCCGAATATCAGCACACCAGACATAACGCTGGTGCCTGGTTAGTTGAAGCCGTTTCACGACGCTTCAACGCTCCCCTTTCCCCCGACTCTAAGTTCTTTGGCATAAGCGGTCGGTTACCGGCTCCGTTTGTGGACACGCGTCTGCTTATTCCAACGACCTACATGAATCGCAGCGGTCAAGCTGTGGGTGCAATCGCAAACTTCTTTAAGCTTACCCCTGATGAAATTCTAGTGGTGCATGACGAGCTGGACCTGCCCCCTGGCGTAGCCAAATTCAAGACTGGCGGTGGTCATGGCGGTCACAATGGATTGAAAGACATTATTTCGGCACTAGCCGGAGACAACAGCTTTCATCGCCTGCGAATTGGCATTGGCCACCCGGGACATAAAGACAAAGTCACCGGTTATGTGCTTGGCAAAGCGCCGCAGCAGGAACAACAGCTGATGGACACTATCGTTGATGAAGCTGCCCGCAGTATAGAAATCGCTTTGCGCGAAGGTTACCCGGCAGCCAAACAGTATTTACATTCGATTAAAGCAGAGTAACAGGAACAATTATGGGTTTTAAATGCGGTATCGTAGGTTTACCAAATGTCGGTAAGTCGACTCTTTTCAATGCACTGACAAAAGCCGGTATCGATGCCGCTAACTTCCCGTTTTGTACCATCGAGCCAAATACAGGGGTGGTTGCAGTTCCGGATGAGCGCCTTGACGCCCTTGCTGCGATCGTTAAGCCACAAAAAATCATTCCCACAACGATGGAGTTTGTCGACATCGCAGGGTTAGTAAAAGGCGCATCGAAAGGCGAAGGCTTAGGTAACCAGTTCCTTGCTAACATTCGTGAAACCGATGCCATTGGCCACGTTGTACGCTGCTTTAACGATGACAATATTGTCCATGTTAGTGGTCGGGTCGATCCGGCTGAAGACATTGATACCATCAATACTGAACTGGCCTTAGCCGACATGGATGCAGTTGAGAAGGCGATTCATCGCTTAGGCAAAAAAGCCAAAGGCGGTGACAAGCAGGCGAAGACTGAAATGGCAGTTTTAGAAAAGCTATTACCAACCCTGGAAGAGGGTTTAATGGCGCGCAGTGTTGAGCTGTCCAGCGATGAGCGTAAAACCATTCGCTCTTACAACCTGCTGACCCTGAAGCCAACCATGTACATCTGTAATGTGGCGGAAGATGGCTTTGACGACAACCCGTTCCTGGATCAGGTGCGTGAAATAGCCAGCCGTGAAAATGCAATTGTGGTACCGGTATGCGCCGCCATTGAAGCTGAAATTTCAGAGCTGGATGATGCAGATAAAGAAGAATTCCTCGGCGAAATGGGTCTTGAAGAGCCAGGCCTGAACCGGGTTATCCGTGCGGGCTACGAACTACTTAACCTGCACACCTATTTCACCGCTGGGGTGAAAGAAGTTCGCGCCTGGACCATTCCAGTGAATAGCACTGCCCCACAAGCTGCCGGTAAAATTCATACCGACTTTGAGAAAGGCTTTATCCGCGCAGAAATCGTTGGCTATGACGATTTCATCGATAACCGTGGTGAACAAGGTGCCAAAGACGCTGGCAAGTGGCGTCTTGAGGGCAAAGAATACATCGTCAAAGATGGCGATGTGATTCACTTCCGCTTTAACGTATAAGCGTCTTTCAGCGACGTTTTATTCGTTCACCGCAGGCCAGGCTATTGACCGCCCAGGGTATCGTCACCGATACCCTGGGCTCTTTACTTCAGTCTGTAGTCAACCCTCTATTAAATACTGCGCACTTTGTCGCCTGCTGGCGGTGGTCATCACCAACGCATGGTGCCGTAACCAACGTAATAGCTCTGTTTCCGACAACGGCCGGGCAAGATAAAACCCCTGCAAGTAATCGCAACCACACTCCTGTAACACCAGACATGCCCGCGCGCTATCCACCCCTTCAGCCACGACTTCCAGACCAAGTTTATGGGCCATAGACACCACCCCAAGTAGCATCTGTTTCCAGTTCTCCTGATCTGCAACGGATTGCACCAGGCTACGATCAATTTTCAGCCGGTTAACTGGCAAGGTGACTAATTGACGCAAGTCAGCAAAGCCACTGCCAAAATCGTCAAGTGCGACATTGAAGCCCGCTTCGCGTAATTCCGCGACCCGCCTAGCAGCCTGGTGATGACAGCGTATTGCCATGGTTTCAGTCACCTCCAGGGTAATGGTCTCGGCACGCAACTGATAATGCCGTAGCTGAGGCAGTAAAACCCCGAGTAAATAGCCGCCCTCCAGGTCCAGCACTGACACATTCAGCGACATATGCAGCGCAAGCCCCTGCTGCTGCCAGCGCGCCAGCGTGGCGATCGCCGTGTTAATCACCCACAAGGTAATTGGCTGGATCACCTGATAGCGTTCGGCGAGGGGAATAAATTCAGCCGGGCTAACCCAGCCATGTTCGGGACTGTGCCAGCGCAGCAGCGCCTCGACACCGAGCAAACAGGCACCGTCACTGGTCAATAGCGGCTGAAAATGAAGCTCGAAATCATTTACAACCTTTGTATCGCTAAGCGCTTGCAGCAACTGACGCTGACGCCTGCTCAGGCGGACCCCTGAAGTCATCTTGCAACCTCCTGTTGCGCGTGTGCATGCCCAACCTGTCAGCACAAGATCTTGATGCAGCACAAATAAGACCTAAGCTTAATTGGCAAAACTTGGCAATAACAGTCATAGCGTGCAAGATGCGTCAATGTCTTACAAAATTTCTGCTGACAGCAACGCGAACGAACCCGGAGAAGGACAAACATGATGAAAGAACACCGCACAGAGCATGACAGTATGGGTAAAGTTAAAGTACCTGCCGATGCGTTATATGGCGCGCAAACTCAACGCGCTATCGACAATTTCAACATCAGCGAACTGACCATGCCCTTCGCTTTTATCCGTGCAGTCGCCTTGATTAAATACTGTGCTGCGGAAGCCAACGCTGGCTTAGCCTTGCTACCTGACGACAAAGCCGATGCGATTAAACAAGCCGCATTAGAAGTATTTGAAGGCCAATGGCGTAAGCAGTTTCCGGTGGATGTGTTCCAAACCGGATCGGGTACCAGTACCAATATGAACGTAAATGAGGTTCTGGCCCACTTAGCCAAGCGGCAGACGGGCCTGGAGATCCACCCGAACGATGACGTCAACCTTGGCCAAAGCAGCAATGATGTGATTCCAACAGCGATTCAGGTGAGTACCGCAAGGCGTATTGCGCGTAAACTCATCCCGGCATTGCGTCATCTACGCGCTACAATTAGCCACAAAGCCGCTGACCTTGAACACATTGTGAAAACCGGGCGCACCCACCTGATGGACGCTATGCCACTCACTATGGCTCAGGAGCTGAACACCTGGGCATATCAGCTGGAACAGGCTGAACAACGCCTGGAGGCGCTCTTGCCGCAGCTGCGAGACCTTCCCCAGGGTGGCACCGCCATCGGCACGGGCATCAATTCCCATGCACAGTTCGCCCAACGCTTCGTTGATAGCATGAGCGAGTTTACTGAAATGCCCTTTACCTCAAGTAGCAATAAGTTTGCCGGTATCGCTTCACAGGACCTCTCCGTGGCGGTGATGGGGGCATTGGCATCCCTCGCATCTGCGCTGATGAAGATCAGCAATGACTTACGCTGGATGAATAGCGGTCCACTGGCGGGTCTTGGCGAAATTGAACTTAAAGCGCTACAGCCGGGCAGTAGTATTATGCCGGGTAAAGTGAACCCGGTGATCCCCGAAGCGGTGGCCATGGCCTGCGCTCAGGTGCTTGGCAACCAGACCACGGTGGTAGTGGCGGCGCAATCGGGTAATTTCCAGCTCAATGTGATGCTGCCGGTGATTGGTTACAACGTACTGCAAAGCACCGAACTACTCACCAACGCAGCCTACGCGCTAGCGGATCAAGCGATTGCAGACTTTAAAGTGAATCAACAACAGATTGAACAGGCGCTGGATAAAAACCCTATATTGGTGACGGCATTAAATCCAGAGATTGGTTATGAAAATGCGGCGAAAATCGCTAAAAAAGCATACCAGGAACAGCGACCAGTGCTTGATGTCGCAGATGAAATGACCGACTTAGGGCGCGAACGCTTAAAGGCTCTATTAAACCCTAAAAAACTTACCAGCGGTGGTCTTGCGGACTAAATCAGAGAACTTAGCAGAACCTGGCAGAGCGCCATCTATTATTTATTTGCCGCTCAAGGGTTCTGTTAGCAGATAAACTGTTGCTCTTTTCGCCAGTTCAGCGTTTTTTTGAACACTTAAGCATTAAAAGCGCTTTTTTTTAGCGAAAGGTGTTGACCATGACCCGCCTAATTCGCATAATACGCGCCGTTGCTTAGAGAGCAATACAACATTTTGGCAAGGCTACGTAGCTCAGTTGGTTAGAGCACATCACTCATAATGATGGGGTCGCAGGTTCGAATCCCGCCGTAGCCACCAAGCCAAGATGCGGACGTGGTGGAATTGGTAGACACGCTGGATTTAGGTTCCAGTGCCGCAAGGTGTGAGAGTTCGAGTCTCTCCGTCCGCACCATCAATGTTGCATGCCGTTGGGGTATAGCCAAGTGGTAAGGCAGCGGGTTTTGATCCCGCGATTCCCAGGTTCGAATCCTGGTACCCCAGCCACTTGCACCTTCTCTGGTGTGATTTCTCTAAACTTCGAATTTGATACTGTTGGGGTATAGCCAAGTGGTAAGGCAGCGGGTTTTGATCCCGCGATTCCCAGGTTCGAATCCTGGTACCCCAGCCATATCAGTCCCAGGTTGCGGTGGTGGCGGAATTGGTAGACGCGCTAGCTTCAGGTGCTAGTGTCCGAAAGGATGTGGGGGTTCGAGTCCCCCCCTCCGCACCAACTTGAGACATATAACGAATCAACAAAAAAAGTCGCTCATAGCGACTTTTTTTGTGTCCAACAGCAGCCTAACTTGAAGTTTACTAACAGTTTGCTGTGCAAATCATATCTGAATCCGTTCTTGCGCAAGTCTCTGGCGACAAGCAATGATAGCCGCGAAAGCCAGGTGGATCATTTCCATCTCCAGGCAGAGTGATTACCCCGCCGTCCATGGTCGTGCTATGACCCAGCAAGTTTGTACCTACATTGCTAAACCCGAATAAGCTCATCAGTGTATTGATTTCAGACTCACTCAGGTAATCAAGTAATACCCGGTAATTGTAACCAGTCAGCCCACGTTCGTTAAACGTCAGGCTGTCGATAAAGGTTGCTCGAACGTCATCAGGCGCGTGCATAAATACCTTATCCAACTCCGACTGCATAGGCTGTAGGTCGCTGGCCGATTGAATATCGGCGCCTGTTCGTTCAATATGTATTTGCGCTGGTAGTTCACAGCCTGAGTTATCGTCAGCATGAGCGGTCGGTACCACCCAAAGAAACGCCATCATAGCAAATCCGACTAGAGTCGTGATTTTCATGGTTTATCCTTAAACAAAACTAAAACGTTAAACAAAACTAAAACGTTAAGTCCCTGAAATGTTGCATTTTGCAACATTTGGCGAAATTCTAGCCAGCAATAGCTGGTTTGTCAAAAGACCCTAGTGAATTCCATCGCTTCGATTTATCAGATTTTCCACACCCCGGACGCATAGGCGGTTAATAACTTTTGCATTGGGCTGATTCGATGCATACTGGCTAGCAAAGCGTTACGTAGCCCCGCCACGGGCCCACGGTCTTGCTTAAACGCCCAACCAATACTGTCCATCGCTTGCGCCATAAGCTCATTGTCAGCACGGCGCACCAGCTCAAACTGCTTTAATGCGAAGCGTACTTGTAAACTTTGCTGGGCATCTGTCAGTCTCAGGCCCTGAGTAACATCCAGTAATTTCTTCACATCCCGAAAACCAAGGTTAACCCCCTGCCCGGCCATCGGGTGAATAGTGTGGGCGGCGTCACCGAGCAGAATGGTGCGGTCTTGCACGTAGCGCAGTGCAGACTGGCGGGTTAACGGAAAGCTTCCGTAACTCATCAGCTCAAACGCCCCGGTTTCGTCATTAAAGCGTGATTGCAGTACCTGTTGCAGGTGCGCTTTTGAAGCCTGCCATTGAGCCACCTGAGCACGAGTCCCATACATGATCAAACACGCCTGACGGTTGGCCAGCGGCAATAAAGCATGGATCTCACCCCCAGGGGCAAATGATTCCCAGGTGCGGGCTGGTAGCTCATTGCTGCATTGAACCACGCTCAACAAACAGCTTTGCCCGTATGCCTTGCCTGCCACGCCAATCCCACTCGCCTGGCGAACTTTTGAGTTTGCGCCATCGCAACCGAGTACTTTGGCGAAACTGATTCGCTCGCCTGTTGAGACCACAGCCTCACCGTGCTGGCTGTCCAGAGTGGTCAACTCGCCTTCAATCAGGGTAATCGAGTCATCTGCCTGCATGGCTTCTAATAACCCATGCTGAATCACTCTATTCTCAATCATATAGCCCAGATTTGCAGCGCTCTCACCGGCCTTCTCGGCGCCCAGGGTGAGCCAGTCGCCCGCATGGTGACGCACTGCAAGCTGGGTGAAGGGTTGGATTCGTAGTGCCGCAATATGTGCCCAGGCACCTAGCTTGTCCAATAACTGAATGTTATCGCTAGTGACCGCTGAAATACGCAAATCATACTCACCACTGGTATCGATTTGGTATTGCGGATAGGGCTCAACCAGCGTCACCTGGTAGCCCTGTTGGGCAAATCCAAGCGCAGCCGCGGCACCCACCATACCAGCGCCGACAATTAAAATGTCTGTGTGTTGAACCTTCGCCTGTACGGCTGCTGTTGCTTGCTTTGCCATGCCAAACCCTGTTATCACCGAATATATGGAATACGCCATTATGCCCTAATCAGGGCCTCTTTTATAAGAGTAGAACGCGCTCAAGCTGTGTCTGGCTTTGCGCTGTGTTAAAATAGGTCCACATAAATAACCACACTTACGCTTTGAAAAGGACGTACATGCCTCCGGTTGTGATTGCCTCAGCGCTGGTTCTACTGGCCGAACTCTGCTTCGCTGGCGTGAGTGCTTTAGTCAAACACCTCACCGAAACGCTCCCTTATGAGCAACTGGTATTTTTTCGCAACCTGTTTGCTTTTATCGTCTTGTTGCCTTGGTTATACCGCAAAAGAGCCACCGCGTTTCGTACCGAACAACTTGGTTTACACGTGCTCCGCGCAGTCGCCGGCGTTGCCGCGATGTTTTTGTTTTTTATGGTGATTGCCGCAATTCCTCTGGCCCAGGCCACGTTGGTGCTGCTGATGGCGCCGTTCATTATTCCGATTATCTCTCACTACTGGCTCGGCGAATTTATCAGTAGACGGCTGATGCTGGTGATATTGCTCGGGTTTATCGGGGTGCTGGTATTTCTCAATCCAGTTGCTAACAGCCTGCACCCTATGGTGTTTGTGGCACTGGGCGCTGCGGCGCTCGCGGCATGGACAAAAACCATTATCCGTAAACTTTCGGTGACTGAATCCCCAAGCAAAATTGTGTTCTATTTTTCCTTTTTTGCCACCATAATTTCTGCGTTACCCCTGTTACTTCGTTGGCAGCCGATTGACCCGGCGCTGTGGCTGTTGATTGCAGTGATGGGACTGCTTGCAGTGATAGGCCAACTCGCCATGACCCGCGCGTTCTCCATCGCCAGCCCTTCGCGGGTGGGTGTGTTTACCTATAGCTCGGTGATCTTTGCCGGCATTATGGGCTATGTGTGGTGGGACGAGCCGGTCACCTGGTATATGGTCACCGGTGCGATCATTATTCTTATCGCTGGCTTTCATGCCATGCGCCAGCCAAGAGCGGCACGGATAGCCGCACGCGCTGCCTCACAGGCCGACAAGCAAAGCTGAACGAGTAAAAAGCCCTAACAGATCGCGCAAAGGCTAGTCAGACGGGGCGCTTGGATGATAAAATAAGCGCCCTTTTTTGTAGTATGAATTTTAAGCGGGTAAGCGAGCATCATGAGTAAGAAGGTCTTTGTCAAAACCTGGGGCTGCCAGATGAACGAGTACGATTCAGACAAGATGGTTGATCTGATGGGTGCGACACAAGGCTATGTGCCTACCGACACCGCTGAAGACGCTGATCTGATTCTCCTGAACACCTGCTCGATTCGCGAAAAAGCCCAGGAAAAAGTATTCCACCAACTGGGCCGCTGGAAACTTCTGAAAAACGATAAGCCTGACCTGATTATCGGCGTAGGTGGCTGTGTTGCTTCTCAGGAAGGCGCCCATATTCGTGAGCGCGCACCTTTTGTTGATCTCGTTTTCGGCCCGCAAACCTTGCATCGCTTACCTGAAATGATCAAACAAATTCAGGGTGGCGAGAAATCAGTGATTGATATTTCGTTCCCTGAAATTGAGAAATTCGACCGTTTACCCGATCCGAAGGCAGACGGTGCCAGTGCGTTTGTATCGATCATGGAAGGTTGTAGTAAATATTGTACCTTCTGCGTCGTGCCATACACCCGTGGTGAAGAAGTCAGCCGTCCGGTAGATGACGTGTTATATGAAATCGCCCAACTTGCTGAGCAGGGGGTGCGCGAAGTCAACCTGCTAGGCCAGAACGTAAACGCGTTCCGCGGACCGAACCATGACGGTACGATTTGTAGTTTCGCTGAATTGTTGCACCTGGTGGCATCCATTGACGGTATCGACCGTATTCGGTACACCACGTCCCACCCGGTGGAATTCACCGACGACATTATTACCGCCTATGAAAGCATTCCAGAATTGGTCGATCACCTGCATTTGCCGGTACAAAGTGGCTCTGACCGCGTGCTGGCATTGATGAAACGTGGTCATACGGCGATAGAATATAAGTCGCAAATTCGTAAATTACGCAAGGTCCGCCCCAATATCGCGATGTCGTCTGACTTTATTATTGGCTTCCCTGGTGAAACCGACGCTGATTTCGAAAAAACCATGGATTTGATCCAGGCCGTTGATTTTGATCTAAGCTTCAGCTTTATTTACAGCGCACGCCCGGGCACGCCAGCTGCTGACTTGCCTGACGATGTGAGCGATGATGCCAAAAAGCTACGTTTACAACTGCTACAGCAGCGCATCAACCAGCAGGCGCAGCAGCACGCTCGGCGCATGTTGGATACCGAGCAACGTATTCTGGTGATTGGACCGTCGCGGAAGAATCCAATGGAGCTGTCTGGCCGTACCGAAAATAACCGAGTGGTTAACTTTGAAGGCCACCCAGGCATGATCGGCAACTTTGTCGATGTGCATATTACTGAGGCATTACCGAACTCACTGCGTGGCACTGTGATTCGTGAAGAAGCCGAGATGGGATTGCGTGTGGCGGTATCACCGCAAACCATTTTGGCAAATAGCCCCAAAGCAGAACCTGACGCGGTTGGCGTTGTCCAATTTGCGCCATAGAGCGATTTTAGCCATAACGAGGATATATTGAGCACACAAATAGATAGTTTTGACCTGTACTTAGAGCCCGCAGACAACCAGCGCCTGGCTAATTTGTGCGGCCCGATGGACGATAACATTAAGCAGCTTGAGCGCCGTCTTGGCGTCGAGATCAGCTACCGTGATAACCATTTTCGGATTATCGGGCAGCCTCAAGGCCTGCTTGCAAGTAGCCAAATTCTGCGTGACTTGTATATCGAAACGGCCCCTGTGCGCGGTGACATCCAGGATGTTGAGCCATCGATGGTACATCTGGCCATTCAGCAAAGTAGTGCGCTGGAGCAAGACCAGGGTGTTGAAGACGACAAACATACCGTGATTAAAACCAAGCGCGGCCTGGTCAAGCCACGCAATGCCAATCAACAAGCATACGTGCGAGCGATTCTGGCACACGATATTAATTTTGGCGTCGGCCCTGCCGGTACTGGTAAAACCTATCTGGCAGTTGCCGCTGCGGTAGATGCGTTGGAACGCCAGGAAATACGCCGTATTCTGCTAACCCGCCCAGCGGTAGAGGCCGGTGAAAAGCTGGGCTTCTTACCCGGTGACCTGGCACAAAAAGTCGACCCTTATTTACGTCCGCTTTATGATGCACTGTTCGAAATGCTTGGGTTTGAAAAGGTCGAGAAACTGATTGAACGTAGCGTGATTGAAGTTGCACCACTTGCTTATATGCGTGGGCGCACGTTGAATGATGCCTTCATTATTCTCGATGAGAGCCAGAACACTACACCAGAGCAAATGAAAATGTTCCTGACCCGCATTGGTTTCAACTCCAAGGCGGTGATCACCGGTGATATCACCCAAATCGATTTGCCGAAAGGGCAAAAGTCGGGCTTGCGCCACGCCATAGAGGTGCTTAGCGATGTGGACGAAATCAGCTTTAACTTCTTTAATGCCTTTGACGTTGTCCGCCATCCGGTGGTACAACGAGTAGTTCAGGCTTATGAGAAGCATGAGCGGGAAGAAGATGAAGCCCGCGCTGAGGCTAAAAAAGCACGCAAAGCCGCACATTTGGCTGATGCTCAACAAGGTAAAGAGACCACTTAATGCAACCTCCCCCAACGAGCGACCGGCAAGCGCCGGTCGTTACGCTTGATTTACAACTGGCTCATAGTCAAGTAGACCCTTGCGAGCTGCCCTCTGAAGATGACTTTCGCAATTGGGTTAACGCTGTGCTTAGTTTGCATCAAATCGAGCAGGCTGAACTGACTATTCGCACGGTTGATAGCGCAGAAAGCCAGACCTTAAATCTGACCTATCGTGGTCAGGACAAACCAACCAATGTACTTTCGTTTCCCTTTGACAGTGATATTCCATTGCCTGTCCGTCTGCTGGGTGATCTGGTAATTTGTGTCCCGGTTATGCAAGCCGAGGCGGCAGCGCAGAACAAGGCGCTGGGCCATCACTGGGCACATTTAGTTGTTCATGGCACCTTGCATTTACTCGGCTATGATCACATTGTGGAAGACGAGGCGGAACGTATGGAGCGCCTCGAAACTCAAATTCTTAATCAGTTCAATATTGCTGACCCTTATCAACAGGAGCCAACCTAGTCTCATGAGTGATGACAATTCCCAGTCTGGTAGCGGTTCTTCGCGCAAGTCATGGGCTGCGCGTATTATGCAAAGCTTTAGCGGAGAACCGACCACCCGCGCAGAATTAGTAGACTTAATTCAGGATGCAGAACTTCGCGACCTGATTGACGCCGACACCAAAGAGATGATTGAGGGTGTGCTAGATGTCGCAGAGCTCAAGGTTCGCGATATCATGATCCCTCGTTCGCAAATGGTCACCATTGATAAAAGCCAGAGTGTTGAGGATTTTCTCAACCTGGTCATTGAGACTGGCCACTCCAGATACCCAGTGGTCAGTGACAATAAGGACCAGATCGAAGGTGTTTTACTAGCCAAAGACCTGCTCCCGTACGGTTTTAAATTGGTGGATGAACCTTTTTCATTGGAAGCGGTGATGCGCCCTGCCGTCATCGTGCCAGAAAGCAAACGGGTCGATGCCCTGCTGAAAGAATTCCGCTCGAAGCGTTATCATATGGCGGTGGTCGTGGATGAGTACGGTGGCGTCTCCGGGCTGGTCACAATTGAAGATATCCTCGAAGAAATTGTCGGTGAGATCGAAGATGAAACCGACGATAACGAAAGTGATAAATCAACGATTAGGCGGGTCAATGCAACTCGCTTTTCAGTTAAGGCTTTGACCACCATAGATGAATTCAATGATTTCTTCGCCACCGAATTCCCTGACTCTGAGTACGATACCGTGGGTGGCTTGGTGGCCAGTGCTTTTGGTCATTTGCCGAGTATTGGTGAAGTAGTTTCTATCGGCGATTTGGCGTTTAAAGTCACCGCCGCAGATCGTCGCCGCATTCAGCAGTTACAGGTCAGTCTCGACGGCTTTGCGAAAACTCAGGACATTAATTAAACCCATATGACCTTACTTTCGGTGCTTGCGCACCCTAAATATCGTGCCGCCATTGCGCTAGTGTTGGGCCTGCTGATGACCTTCAGCTATGCGCCATTTAGCCAGGCCTGGTTAGCACCATTGTTGATTGCAGCCTGGCTTATTCTGCTGCTGCGTACACAAACCGCCAAACAAGCGTTAGCGCTTGGTTTCTCGTTTGGCTTTGGTTGGTTTGGCGCTGGGATTAGCTGGGTCTTTGTCAGTATTGATCAGTTTGGCGGCTTGCCGTTGCCAGTTTCCATCTTACTGATGGTGATTCTGTGGGCGTACCTGGCGCTGTTTCCGATGCTCGCATGCTATCTATGGTTTAAAAGCCGGCCCTACCTGGGTGGCTTGTCGCTCTTCGCGTTCCCTTTTATATGGCTGCTCGCTGAGTTTTTACGCGGCTGGGTCCTGACTGGCTTTCCATGGCTGAGTTTAGGCTACACCCAAACCTCAGGGGTGGTCGGGCAACTTGCGCCCCACATTGGCGAGATTGGCTTAATTGTCACCGTGCTATTAGCCGCCATAGGCTTCGCTTACACCCTGTTACGTAAACAGTTGAGCTGGCTCTTGTTGCCTCTGGCCATATACTGCGCCGGCCTCTACGCACCTTACCTCAACCCCATGCAAGCCAGCGGTGAGAGTGTCAACACGGCACTGGTTCAAGGCAATATCGACCTCGATTTAAAGTGGGACCCACAGCGCCAATGGCAGCATTTGCGTCAATACATGGCAATGACCGAACCACTGTACGAGGACCATCAATTGATTGTCTGGCCAGAATCGGCAATTACGGTGATTGAGGATCGTGCGGGGACTGCGCTGCGTGACATTGATGCCCAGGCCAAGGCAGCCAACAGCACGGTGATCAGCGGTATTATCGACCTCAGGTACAGCCGCGCTCACCCAGAAGGTGCCTATTTTAATTCAATTATTGTGATGGGCGAGCAGGCAAGCGATCGCGGGTATTACTATGCCAACGACAATCGTTATGAAAAGCACCAACTGTTACCCATTGGTGAGTTTGTCCCTTTCGAGTCAATCTTACGCCCGCTCGCGCCGCTGTTTAACTTACCGATGTCCTCTTTCTCGCGCGGTGCCTATGAGCAACCGAACCTGGATGCCAATGGCTACCAGATTGCAGCGAATATTTGCTACGAAGTCGCCTTTCCCCGGCAAATCAAAGCCAATGTCGATGACGACACCCAGATGCTGTTAACCGTAAGCAATGATAGCTGGTTCGGCGATTCCCATGGCCCGCATCAACATTTAGAAATTGCCAGAATGCGGGCGATGGAATTGGGCCGGCCGATGCTGCGTTCCACCAATAGTGGCGTCACCGCTATTATTGATGAGCAAGGCCGAACCATAGACGAAATACCCGCGTTTATGCCTGCGATTGCCAGCGGCCGGGTCGCTTTGGTTGAAGGCGCGACTTACTATCGACGCTTTGGTGAGCTGCCAGCCTGGTTGAGCGCATTGCTTCTGGCGATGGTAGGATTGCGTTCAGGCCGAGCGTTACGCAAACCATGATCCGTATCAGTTAAAATATAAAAAGATAACTTTGCACGTGGTCAAATGCGTGCAAAGGCTTTAAAATCCCCGCATCAGAGTATTTGGAAAGGATTTAATTCATCATGGCCAACATATTAGACGCATTTTATTTTACTATTTTAGTTGCCGGTATAGGCTTAGGTATTGCGTACCTGATCATGGCATTTTGCCCCGTAACCGTGCCTGAAAGCCGCGGTCGTCGCATGGAAGGTGTCTATGAAAATGTCTTCCTTGGCGTGTCTGGTATTATTATTGGATTGCTTATGTGGGTCGCTCTGGTATTTTAAGTACCCTCAGGGCAAATTTTCAGGGCACCTGGTGGCAACGTCAGGTGCCTTCTTCATTTTTATTTAACGCTGGTAATTGGTGTAATGGCAGAGAAAATTCAACAAGATTATGCACATCAGGACATCGAAACCTTAGTTCAGACTCGCTGGACCACGGAAAAGACCTTCGAAGTTAACGAAGACCCAAGCAAAGAAAAATTCTATTGCCTGTCTATGTTCCCATACCCAAGCGGAAAGCTGCATATGGGTCATGTGCGTAATTACACACTCGGCGACGTGGTCGCTCGGTATCAGCGCCTGCAAGGTAAAAATGTGCTGCAACCGATAGGTTGGGACGCATTTGGCCTGCCGGCTGAAAATGCTGCCATTCAAAACAACACTGCCCCGGCGGCCTGGACCTACGACAACATTAAGTACATGCGCGAGCAACTCAATCGTCTGGGTTTTGGTTATGACTGGACCCGGGAAATCGCCACCTGTCACCCGGAGTATTATCGTTGGGAACAGTGGTTCTTCACAAAGCTATTTGAAAAAGGCCTGGTGTATAAGAAAAACGCCACGGTGAACTGGGACCCGGTCGATCAAACCGTACTGGCTAATGAACAGGTCATCGATGGTCGCGGCTGGCGTTCAGGCGCTTTGGTTGAACAAAAAGAAATTCCTCAGTGGTTTATTAAAATCACCGACTATGCAGACGAGCTACTCAGCGACCTGGATCAGTTAGAAGACTGGCCAGAACAGGTTAAAGCCATGCAGCGCAACTGGATTGGTCGGTCTGAAGGGGTTCAGATCACCTATCAAGTAGAGCAGAACGACAGCGAGCTCACGGTTTACACCACCCGCCCGGATACCATTTTTGGTGCGACTTACATGGCGGTGGCCGCCCAGCATCCGCTGGCCCTGGAAGCCGCTCAGCACAATTCTGAAGTTGCAGCCTTTATAGAAAGCTGTAAACAGCAAAAAGTGGCGGAAGCCGAGCTTGCGACCATGGAAAAGCGCGGTATCGACACTGGCTTCACGGCAAAGCACCCATTTACCGGCCACTCGATTCCGGTCTATGTCGCTAATTTCGTATTAATGGATTACGGCACCGGTGCGGTCATGGCAGTACCAGCCCACGATCAGCGTGATTGGGAATTTGCCACCGCATACAACCTGCCGATCACCCAGGTGATTGAGCCCCATGATGACACCACCGAGTGCAACATCAGCCAGGCGGCCTATACCGGCAGCGGCACGCTGATCAATTCAGACACCTATAATGGTCTGAATGAGAAAGAAGCCTTTGAAGCACTCGCCGCGCAAATCGAAGCTCGCGGCATTGGCAAACGTCAGGTTAATTATCGTTTGCGCGATTGGGGTGTCTCCCGCCAGCGTTATTGGGGTACCCCTATCCCAATGCTGAACCTGGCCAATGGCGAGTCGATTGCTGTGCCGGAAGACCAGCTGCCAGTGCGTTTACCAGAAGATGTGGTCATGGATGGCGTAACCTCACCGATTAAAGCTGATCCTGAGTGGCGCAAGACCACCTATCAGGGAATGCCTGCTGAGCATGAAACCGATACCTTTGACACTTTTATGGAGTCGTCATGGTATTACGCACGTTATTGCTCACCACGTGCCGACGGTATGCTGGATCCACAAAAAGCCAATTACTGGCTGCCGGTGGACCAATACGTAGGCGGCATCGAACACGCAATATTGCATCTTTTATATGCACGCTTTTTCCATAAGCTTTTACGCGACACCGGCCTGGTTGAGTCTGATGAGCCGTTTAAGCGGTTGCTGTGTCAGGGTATGGTTCTGGCAGACAGTTTTTATCGTGAAGACGATAAGGGCGCGAAAACCTGGTTCTCTCCGCAGGATGTCAGCATTCAGCGTGATGAAAAAGGTCGTATTGTGATTGCCACTGCCAACGATGGTCAACCTGTTGAACATGCTGGCATGAGCAAAATGTCAAAATCTAAGAACAACGGCATCGACCCGCAAACCATGGTCGACAAATACGGAGCAGACACCGTACGCTTGTTTATGATGTTTGCAGCGCCACCGGAAATGACCCTGGAATGGTCCGACACCGGTGTCGAAGGCGCTCATCGCTTTATTCGCCGGGTGTGGAAGCAGGTTTTTGAATTTCAACAGTTCGCCCCTGCACCCAACATCGATACCGCGACCCTGAGCCGTGAGCAGAAAATACTGCGCCGTGACGTGCATAAAACCATCGCGAAAGTGAGTGACGATATGGGCCGTCGTCAAAACTTTAACACCGCCATTGCTGCCATTATGGAACTGATGAATACGTTACAAAAAGCCCCGCTGCAAAGCCGTCAGGACCAGGCAGTTATGCAGGAAGCGCTAAATGCGGTAGTGGTTATGCTGCAACCGATCACACCCCATGTGTGTGACCGGCTGTGGACTGCATTAGAGCAGCCTGGTGATGTGAATTTTGCCGCCTGGCCGCAGGTTGACCAAAGCGCGCTGGTGGAAGATGAAAAACTGGTTGTGGTTCAGGTGAATGGTAAAGTCAGAACCAAAATTACTGTGCCAGCAGACGCAGATAAAGATCAGGTTGAACAAACCGCACTAAATGAAGAAAACGTGCTGCGTTTCATTGAAGGAAAGACCGTGCGTAAAATTATTTACGTGCCGGGTAAAATCTTCAATATTGTGGTGAGCTAGGATGAGCATGGCGACTGTGCTTACGCGGGCGCTGAGTGTATTGATTGCACTCAGTGTCCTGTCCGCCTGTGGCTTCCAGTTACGCGGTGCCTACCAGGTGCCAGCGCAACTGGCCGCAGTGTCCATCGAAGCGCCACAGCGCAGTGAGCTGGCCAATCGCTTACGCAATGAATTAGCGCAATACGAAATCGAGGTGGTAGAACGCGACCCCGACATCACCCATATTGAACTGCTGGCTGATAACCTTGACCGGCGGGTACTTTCCTTACTGATCTCAGGCCAGGTAGCCGAGTATGAGCTCATCTATACCGCCCCGGTGCGAGTGCATATGGTAGATGGCAGCGTCGAGACGCACGATATTAATATTTACCGTGATTATCAGGAAGACCCAAACTTTGCCCTGGCCAAAACCCGTGAGCTTGAGCTTCTGGTGAACGAGATGCGAGACGATGCGGTGTACCGTATTATGATGCTTTTAACTCGACTCACCTGGGAGTAACAAGCCATGCAGGTGTATCCGAATCAACTCGCTAAACACCTGCAAGGGCCATTGCAGGCTATCTATCTGGTCTTCGGTGATGACGATTTTCTGCGTTTACGAGCACTGGGCGAGATCCGCCAGCGGGCCCAGCAACTGGGGTTTGATGAGCGCCAGCAGTTTAATCAGCAACAGGATTTTAGCTGGAGTGATTTAACCGCCAGTAGTCAGAACCTGTCTCTGTTTAGCAGCCTGAAGATCATTGAGCTGGAAATGCCCACCGCCGCCCCTGGTAACGATGGTAGTAAAGCCTTGCAAGCCTGGGTTGAGAACGATCTGCCAGATACTTTGTTGCTCATCCACGGACCGAAACTGAAAGCGGATCAGCAAAAAGCCAAGTGGTTTAAATCACTGACCAGCAAAGGGGTATTTATTCCGGTTTATACGCCTGACCGCACCCAGCTACCTGGCCACATCAATCAACTGGCCCATGGCTACCAACTGCGGCTCGACAATGAAGCCATCGTACTCTTAACCGACTGGTTTGAAGGCAACCTATTGGCTTTGGACCAGGCATTACACAAGCTTTCTCTGCACTACCCTGCAACGGGATCAGCGCTGACTGAGATCACCAGTCAGCATGTCCGCGATAATGCCGAGCTGCAGTCCCGCTTCGATATTTTCTCGCTACAGGACCCATTGCTAAACGGCCAGTTTGCGGTGTTTGTTAACCGTTTGCAGCGCCTACTGGAAACCGACGCAGAGCCGGCAATTATTCATTGGCTATTGCAACGTGAGTGCAACCAGCGCCATCAGGCCTATTTACTCATACAGGCTGGCAAGCCGCTGGGAACTGCGCTGCAAAAACAAGGTATCTGGAAAAGCCAGCATGGCGCCTACGGCCGCATTGTGCAGCAATGGAATTTTGCTCTACATGAACAACTGATTGATCTGCTCTGGCGCGCTGAACTCGCCATCAAGCGCGACAGTGGGGAGTCGTTAGCCACTTTGTTCTGTCATATTGGACTGTTGCTGAGTGGCCAAACCCCACATACTTTAAACCAGCTGCATTCGAGTTCCGCAATGCAAACTGAAAGCTGGTAGCCAGCGGTGAGCAACTCAACAAGTGCCAGCCCGGCCGCTGGCGCGGTGGCCTTGCTAGGGGGAACTTTTGACCCAATTCATCGGGGCCATACCCAGCCTGCGCTGGAGCTTGCAGATCTATTTGGCTGGTCGCGGATTCATTTGCAGCCTTGTTTTGCACCACCCCATCGGCCAGCCCCCCATGCCAGTGACGAGCACCGGCTGGCGATGGTTAAACTCGCCTGTGCTGATGATTCCCGCCTGTTTGCTGATGACTTTGAACTGCGTCGGGGGGCACCCACGCGTACTGTCCATACGCTAATGCATTTAACTCAGGTTCATCAGGGTAAAAGCCTCTGCTTTATGCTCGGCATGGATAGCTTTATCAGCTTTACCAGTTGGCTTAACTGGACTGAGATTCTGGATCTGGCACACCTGATCGTACTGCCACGCCCCGGCTATGATGTTGCACAGGCGCCGAGAGAACTGCAACAGCAGCTCAGCCAACGCCGCAGTGAAGAGTTTGCCGACTTCTCCCAGGGCGCGGGCCGTATTTTCCTCGCCCGCACTACCCCGCAGGATATCTCTGCGACCCAGCTTCGCGCTCAGTTAGCGGCGCGTAGTCAGCTACCCCAGGCCGAATGCCCTGAATTACTTGCCCCTCAGGTTTATGCATACATCCAGGCACATCATCTTTATCGCGAATAGCTGCCGCCAGGGTAACTAGTGCTCCACTGCTTTGGGAACTCATGATAAACTATGGAGTCATACTTAAGTCTTATTTAGGAGAAACGTGTTGCAAGGGCAAGAATTACGCGACTTTATTGTCAATAAAATAGAAGATATCAAAGCTCGTGATATCGCCGTACTCGATGTGAGTAAAAAATCTGATGTCGCTGACTTTTTAGTGATTTGCTCTGGTAACTCCAATACCCATGTGCGTAGTATCGCAAATCATGCGGCACTAGAGGCTAAGCATGGCGGTTTCCCTGCTATCGGTATCGAAGGCGAAGCGGACTCTGATTGGGTATTAGTCGACTTTGGCGACGTGATATTGCACGTGATGCAAGATGTCACCCGCGACTTCTATCAGCTCGAAAAACTTTGGGGACACTAAACGCTGATGCGTTTACAGCTTGTCGCCGTTGGTAACAAAATGCCGGCCTGGGTCACCACCGGTTACGAAGAATATGCCCGCCGTTTGCCACCGGAAATGCCTTTGCAGTTAACCGAGGTGACGCCTGGCAAACGTGGCAAAAAAGCCAATATCGCTCGCATCACGGAACAAGAAGGCGAGCACATGCTAGCTCAGGTCAGCAAAGGGTCGCGAATCGTGACCCTGGAAGTTGAAGGTCGTCCCTGGACAACCCCTAAGCTAGCTCAGCGAATGCAACAATGGCAACTGGACGGTCGCGACGTGAGTCTGTTAATTGGCGGTCCGGAAGGTTTATCACCAGCCTGCCTGCAGGCTAGTGAAGAAAAGTGGTCATTGTCACCGCTGACCCTGCCCCACCCAATGGTCCGGGTCATTGTTGCAGAAGCGCTGTTTCGCGCATGGAGCCTGAATAGTAATCATCCATACCATCGAGAATAATGATCAAACCATTTCGCCATGCTATTCGCGACGACGCCGCAGAGTCGAATCTCTTCGCGCGGCGCGCCATTGTTTGCATGGTTATCGTGGCATTGGTGTTTATAGTTTTACTGGCCAACCTCTACCACCTGCAAGTGACCGGCTTCCAGGAATTTCAAACCCGCTCTAATTCGAACCGAATCACAGTATTGCCGGTGGCCCCCAACCGGGGTCTTATTTATGACCGCAACGGCGAAATCCTGGCCGAAAACATTCCCGTGTACAGTATTGAGATTGTGCCTGAAGAAGTGTCCAATATGGACGACACGCTGCACAGGTTAACCGCACTACTGGATATTGATGAGTCAGCAATTACTGATTTTCAGACCCTGTTACGCCGCGCCAGACGATTCCCGCAGATACCTTTTACCGACAACCTCAGTGAAGAGCAGGTCGCGCGATTCTCGATCCATCAGCATCATTTTCCGGGCGTATCGGTAGAAGCGCGCCTGCAGCGCCATTACCCCTTTGAAGAGTTGCTGACCCATATCGTTGGCTACGTGGGTCGGATTAACCGCCAGGACGTTCAGCGCCTGCAAGCCAGAGATCAGTACAAGAATTACACCGCGACCCGAACCATCGGCAAGTTAGGTGTGGAGCGTTATTACGAAGAGGTACTCCACGGCAAACCTGGGTTTCAGACCGTAGAAGTGAATAGTCGCGGACGGGTTGTACGTACCCTGGACTTCACCCCACCAGTACCAGGTCGTGATATTTATCTGGAAGTGGATCTCGAAGTTCAGAAAATCGCCATGCAACAACTGCAGGGCCGTCGCGGCGCCATTGTGGTGATGGACAGCGATACCGGTGGCTTGCTGGCAATGTACTCTAACCCCAGTTATGACGCCAATATGTTCGTCCGTGGCATTTCCACAACTGATTATCAGGCGCTGTTGCAGGATCCGAATAACCCGCTCATTAACCGTGCCAGCCAGGGTCGCTATCCACCTGCGTCAACTATCAAGCCACATATGTCATTGCTCGCACTGGAAGAAGGTATTATCACCGCAGACACCCGGGTTTGGGATCCTGGCTACTATGAATTACCTAACGTCGAGCGCCGCTTTCGGAACTGGCGCAGTTGGGGGCATGGCTGGGTCGACATGAGAAAAGCCATCCAGGTATCTAATAATACCTACTACTACAAATTAGCCCACGAATTAGGTATCGATAAAATTTATGATTTTATGAGTGACCTCGGGTTTGGCCAAAGTACCGGTATTGATATTCATGAAGAAAATGCCGCATTAATGCCCTCCCGTGGCTGGAAACGGGCAACATTGAATGAACCATGGTATACCGGTGAAACCCTGTCTGTGGGAATCGGGCAGAGCTTTTGGACCGCAACCCCCCTGCAGTTGGCGACAACAACGAATACCATTGTCACTAAAGGGCGCAGACTGCAACCTAGACTGTTACGGGCGACGCGTACCGGCGACGAACTGCATTATCAGGAACCTTTTGAATTACCGCCGCTGCAGCTTCGCAGTGAGTCGTTCTATACCACAGTGATGGAAGGCATGGAGCGTGTTGTCAGTCGTGTCGATGGCACGGCCCACGCCGCTTTCTTGCAGGCACCCTATCGTGCTGCCGGCAAAACTGGTACAGCCCAGGTCATCAGCCGGGCGGAGATCGAGCAAGAGCCAGAAATGCAAACCGTAGACGGCGAACAGGTGCCGGTGGAGGTCGATGAACGGTTACGCGATAATGCCACCTATATTGGTTATGCACCTGCGGACGACCCACAGATAACCGTTGCGATTGCCATTGAGAATGTCGGTGGTGGTGGTCGCAATGCCGCCCCTATTGCACGCAGGATCTTTGATTTCTACTTTGATTACCAGCGCGAGTCGCTAGTCAATATGACCACCGATGATGAGGTTCTCAATGCAGACGAGTGATGATCGGCGCAGTCAATCTCTATTTTACCGCCTACATATTGATCTACCTTTACTGTTAGCACTGATGGGGCTGTCGGTGGTGAGTCTGTTTGTGATTTACAGCGCCGGCGGTCAGGAATTCGCGCTGGTTGAACGTCAGGCTATACGAATCGGCTTTTCATTTGTGGTCCTGGCGGCACTTGCACAAGTCTCGCCGCTCACTTACCAACGCCTGGCGATTCCCGTGTTTGTGGTGGGTCTGGCACTCCTGGTGGCGGTGTTACTGGTTGGCGTCGTGGGTAAAGGCGCGCAGCGCTGGCTCGATTTAGGCGTCATTCGAATTCAACCGTCAGAGCTGATGAAACTGGCAGCCCCGATGATGCTGGCCTGGTACTGTGCACGCTCGCAAATGCCGGTACGATGGTATCAGGTTCTGATTGGGATAGTTCTGGTTGTCATCCCCACCCTGTTGATCGCGCGTCAGCCCGATTTAGGCACGTCTTTACTGGTCTTTTGCTCTGGCATGTTTGTGTTGTTTCTAGCCGGTATGAGCTGGCGTCTGATCGTGGCTGGTGTGTTTGCACTGGCCGCATTTTTGCCGGTCGCCTGGTTTTTCCTGTTGCATGGCTATCAACGCCAGCGCGTATTGACGTTCCTCAATCCGGAAACCGATCCCCTGGGGGCTGGTTACCACATTATTCAGTCAAAAATAGCGATTGGCTCTGGGGGGCTGGAGGGTAAAGGCTGGTTGCAAGGTACGCAGTCGCAACTTGAGTTTTTACCTGAACGGCATACTGATTTTATCTTTTCTGTGTTCAGCGAAGAGTTTGGTCTTATCGGCGTACTCGTTTTACTCTTTCTTTACGGCTTTATCATCTATCGTGGCCTGCTCATTGCTATACGCGCACAGCAGGTGTTTAGTAAACTATTGGCCGGTAGCATCACCCTCACCGTATTTATCTACGCGTTGGTGAATATCGGCATGGTTTCTGGGTTGCTACCTGTGGTGGGTGTGCCCTTACCGATGATTAGCTATGGTGGCACCTCGATGGTGACTATCATGGCCGGGTTTGGCATTTTAATGGCGATTGGCACTCACCGCCGGCTGGCTCTACGCGACCAGCCACATCGCTAAATTGGACGCAATGGTCAAATCCAGCTAGCCTTTGCAGCAAGCAAAATAATAATACACAGAAGGTAAATACAGGGTGAATATTTCTCTCCAGGCAAGCTTAAAACATCTTAGCCGTGCACTACTTGGCAGTGCTTTATTATTGACCGCCGTGCCGCTTAGTGCACAGCAGGAAATTAGCCCTAGCGCGGCAACCGAAGCCGAAAAAGACCAGTTTATTGAGGCGCTTGCACAGTCCCATCAGCTTGACCCAAACCGTATCCGCGACATTCTGGCTGACGCTGAACGCAATGAAGATGTACTGAGTGCCATTCAGCGCCCGTGGGAAGCACGCCCATGGCACCGTTACCATGGTATTTTTCTCACTGAGCGGCGTGTTGAGCGAGGGGTCGAGTTCTGGCGCGAGCACCATGAGACCTTGGAGCGGGCTGAAGCCGAGTATGGCGTGCCAGCACAGATGATCGTCGCGATCATCGGGGTTGAGACCTTTTACGGTGAATACATGGGCAATTACCGGGTTATCGATGCTTTATATTCACTCGGCTTTTATTACCCTCCGCGGCAGACCTTTTTTCGCAGCGAGCTTGGCGAGTTCATTCGCCTGGCAGAAAACGAACAACTAGAAACCCTGGAGATTAAGGGCTCTTATGCCGGTGCCATGGGCTTTGGCCAATTTATTTCGTCCAGCTATCGTGCTTATGCTGTCGACTTTGACGGTGACGGCAAACGTGATTTACTCAACAACAAAGTTGATGCCATTGGTAGTGTGGCCAATTATTTTGCCCGCCACCGTTGGCAACAAGGGCAGCCTGTGGCGATTCCGGCATGGCCAAACCGGGTCGATGATCTCGCTGCACTAACTAACGGCCGCGGACAAAGCCTGACCCATACGGTAGGCTCATTGCGTGAGGCAGGCGTAGATTTTATTACCCAAATGCCTGACGACACCCCAGCCCGCCTGTTTCAGTTTGAAGAAGAAGAAGGTGCCAGCTACTGGGTCGGTTTACCGAACTTCTACGCTATCACCCGTTATAACCATAGCCCTTTATATGCAATGGCTGTGTATTTGCTCAGTGAAGAAATTCGCCATGCCTATGCTCGCTAAATTAGCGGTTGGCGCCGGCGCTGTGGTTCTGTTACTCAGCGCTTGCTCAAGTCAGGACGGGCGTTACTCTATGCGTAACGACCAGGCGCCGGCGCGTCTGCCGACACCGGCTGAACTGGCTACACTTGAGCCAAGGTACGAACCCTTGTCGCGGCAAGGCAATATGACCAGCTACACCGTATTCGGACAAACTTATGAAACGCTGCCGACCGCCAAGGGCTATGTGCAAACTGGCAAAGCGTCCTGGTATGGACAGAAGTTTCATGGCCACTTGACCTCGAACGGCGAGTACTATGATATGTATGGGCTTTCTGCCGCCCATCGTTACCTGCCGTTGCCGACGTACGTTAAAGTGACCAACCTTAACAACGGGCGCCACGTCATCGTGCGGGTCAACGACCGTGGTCCCTTTCACCCTGATCGCGTGATCGACCTGTCTTATGGTGCGGCTTACAAGCTTGATATGCTGCACAGTGGCACCGCACCGGTCCAGGTCGAAGCACTTTATATGCCGCCACCGCTGGTGATGGAACAGGGACAAGTATATATCCAGATAACAGCGGTACGGGATGCCCAACGCCTGGATGAAGTAAAAATGGATATGCGACAAAAGTATGCTCTCAATGCAACCACTCGCCAACGCGATGGTCTACATCGTTTGTTGCTGGGTCCTTTTGACGAAAATCAGGCCAGTGAATGGATTCAACGTCTACGTAGTGATGGTTTTGATAGCGCTTTTCGCGTCAGCGAATAGTGTCAAGCCAGGCCCTTATTTGATATAATCGCCACCAATTGTTCAGTTCTGTTTAAGGGTCATAGAATTCCCCCAAGAACCGCTGGAATGGTACAGAATACCGTTATTTAAGAGATATTAAGCTGATGAGCAAACCCCTAATTAAAATCATGTCATTGACGTGCATCGCCGCCGCAACCCTTTTCAGTGCGACCGTCAACGCTGTTGTGCCGTCGACGCCAAGCGTTAATGCCAAAAGCTATATTCTGATGGACTATACAACAGGCCATGTGATTGCTGAAGGCAATGCTGATGAAGCACACGGACCTGCGTCACTGACTAAAATGATGACCAGTTACATTATTGGTCGTGAGTTATTACGCGGTACCATTAGCGAAGACGATATGGTCACCATTAGTGAAAACGCCTGGGCGCGGAATTTCCCTGGCTCATCGCTGATGTTCATTGAGGTAGGCCGCGAGATCGCAGTACGCGATCTGAATAAAGGCATTGTGGTCTCCTCAGGCAACGATGCCACGGTTGCAATGGCAGAACATATTGCCGGCACTGAAGACGCCTTTGCCGATTTGATGAATGCCCATGCCCGAGAGCTGGGGATGTATAACACGACCTTTGCCAACTCCCATGGACTTCCTGCACCAGGTCAGATCACCACTGCACGGGACATGGCGTTGCTAGGGCAAGCTCTGATCCGCGACGTACCTGAAGAATACGCACTCTACGCAGAGCGTGAGTTTACCTTTAATGACATCCGCCAATATAACCGTAACTCATTATTATGGGATCGCTCATTAAATGTTGACGGAATTAAAACCGGTTATACCCGGGAATCGGGTTATAGCCTGGTGACCTCCGCCGTTGAAGGCAATACACGCCTGGTGACCGTTGTTATGGGTACCGACAGTGAGCGCGCTCGCGCCGCAGAGAGCAAAAAATTGCTTAACTATGGCTTTCGCTACTTTGAAACCGTTGAAGCCTATGCCGCAGGTGAAAGCTTCGTTGAACACCGTATCTGGGGTGGCGAGCAGGATCAGGTTGCGCTAGGGGTCAGTGAAGCGGTGGTGGTGACATTGCCCCGTGGTCAGCGGCAGAACCTGAAAGCTGATTTCGTTCTGAATGAAACATTACAGGCGCCGATTAGTGAAGGTCAGGAAGTCGGTCAGGTGATTTTGAGTATCAATGACGAGGATATTGCTACCTATCCACTTGTTGCGCTTGAGTCCGTTACCGAAGGTAGTTTCTTTAAGCGCATCTTTGATAATATTCGTAAAAGCTTTGCCGACGATTAACCATCACGGCACTCGCAAGCTGTCACGATATCAAGAGATGACATAACTTAAGTACGAAGGCAGGACATGCAAACAAAATTCGACGAATTACTGGATTTTCCCTGTGATTTTGGCTTTAAAATTATGGGGCTTACCGGGCCGACATTGCAGGATCAGATTCTTGCGGTGGTGCAAAAGCACGCCCCCGGTGACTATCGCCCTCAGCAGCGGCCATCAAGTAAAGGCAATTACACGTCGATCTCAATTAGCGTGATAGTACATAGTAAAGAGCATATCGAGCTACTGTATCGTGAATTGTCTGCTATCGAAGATGTGCGTTACGTGCTGTAGGCCCAGACCATTGGTTAGCATAGTGGGAAAGCGCACTACCTTGAGGTAGCGCGCTTTTTTTTGCTCACCCTCTGGGCACTCAGCACAGCCAATCGATAAAAACCCTACCCTTGTTAAGGTGTAACCCTGCGCCATCACAGGTATAATGATCGTATTTCGCATTCAACGAGTATTAGCAGCCAGATGAGCCAGGCAAACATTGACAATCTGACGATACGCGCGCTCGGCCGTATGGACTATGAGCCGGTATGGCAAGCGATGCAGCACTATACCAACACACGTTCAGCCACAGACGCTGACGAAATATGGGTGGTGGAGCATCCACCGGTGTTTACTCAAGGGCAGGCCGGTAAAGCAGAGCACATTCTTGCCCCGGGCAATATTCCAGTGGTGCAGGTTGACCGCGGTGGACAGGTGACTTACCACGGCCCAGGTCAGCTTGTTGTGTACTTTTTGATTGATATCCGCCGGCGGAACATGGGCGTTCGCCAGTTAGTCACCGCCATTGAAAATACGGTGGTCAGTGCGCTGGCACCTTTTGCAATTCAGTCTGCTCCGCGTGCGGATGCGCCGGGTGTCTATATTGGCGAACAGAAAGTCTGCTCTCTGGGCCTGCGTATCCGTCGAGGGTGCTCCTTTCATGGTTTAGCGTTAAACGTTCACATGGACATGGAACCTTTTCAGCGCATCAATCCATGTGGCTACGCTGGCATGCAAATGACCCAAACCAGCGACCATGGTGGACCACACACTATTGATGAGGCGGCCACTGCGGTCTCACAAGCATTTATCTCGCAGCTGTCCTATAAGCAGGTGCACGAAGTAAAGGGGCTAAGTACCGATTATGAACAAGCCAGTTAGATTAGAACCCGGCGTTAAAATGCGTGACGCTGACAAAATGGCCTTAATTCCAGTGCAGATCGTACCCTCAGAGCGCGAAGAAATGCTGCGTAAACCTGAGTGGTTGAAAGTGAGACTGCCGGCATCCACAGCCAAGATCGATCATATTAAGAAAGCAATGCGCAAGCATGGCTTGCACTCTGTCTGTGAAGAAGCCTCCTGCCCTAACCTGCCGGAATGCTTTAACCATGGCACCGCGACTTTCATGATCCTCGGTGATATCTGTACCCGACGTTGCCCGTTCTGTGATGTCGCTCATGGTCGACCATTACCGCCGGATCCAGCGGAGGCTGCAAAACTTGGAATAACCATCGCTGATATGGGCGTTAAATATGTGGTCATCACCTCTGTTGATCGTGACGATTTGCGTGACGGCGGTGCCCAGCATTTTGCCGACTGTGTGCGTGAAATTCGCGCCCATAGCCCGCAGATTAAAGTTGAAATTCTGGTCCCTGACTTCCGCGGCCGCATGGAAAAAGCGCTGGATATCCTCACCGAGGAAGCACCGGATGTGTTTAACCATAACCTGGAGACGGTGCCGCGCATGTATAAAGCAGCGCGCCCAGGCGCAAACTATCAATGGTCACTGGACTTGCTTAATTTGTATAAAGACCGTCGTCCAGACGTGATGACCAAGTCAGGTTTGATGGTTGGTCTGGGTGAAACCAATGACGAGATTCTGCAAGTGATGGAAGACCTGCGTCGGCATAATGTCGATATGCTCACCATTGGTCAATACCTGCAACCTAGCCGTCATCACATTAAAGTGGACCGCTACGTGCACCCAGACGATTTTGCCATGTTTAAGCGTGAAGCCGATAAAATGGGCTTCGTGCATGCTGCGTCTGGCCCGTTGGTGCGTTCTTCCTATCATGCTGATTTACAAGCGGCAGGCATAGAAGTGTCCTAACCGAGTAGTTACCGGTAACACCATACAACGCTGAGCTTTATGCTCAGCGTTGTTGTTTCTGCTCTGCCTGCAAATGACTGCGCATTAACTCAATATAGATATCGGGGACCGTACCCACTTCATGCTGCTGCATAAACGTCATCTCTGCCACTGGTCGCCACGCTTGGTAATCGGTTCCTTTACATGTATCCACTTTAAATAGACCCACGCTGCCCGTTGCAGGCGAGCCAAGCTGATAGAGCAGCTGCCCTTGATGATTAAGCACAGGCACAGCAATCGCTTGCTGCACATACTCAGCCCACGGCAGACGATCCTGCAATGCGGCTAGATCCTGATAGTTCACCAGCGCAGAGGCTTGCGGTGTAATCACCAGGTTCAATGCTGAGAAACGATATCGGCCGCTACAAAAGGCTTCAGCCAATGGCTCGCGCATTGGATACTCATCCGCCAGTGCAAATAAATGGGCCATTTCATGAATGAAAATATCAAAACTGGCACTCTGCGCAATGGCCATGTGATTCGCCCTGACATTAGCCGACCCTGCGTTAACCACATGAATACTGAAATCTGCATCTGGCGCATCATCCTCAGCCACGCAATGGGCCCGGCCTAGCGAATCCTGCTCACATTCAACGCCCCCTGTTGCGGCAGCATCTGCTTCAACAAAGCACAGCCCCAGCCCGGCAAATGGATGCTGGGCTAAGGCATGAAGCCAGTCATAAGCATGAGCGCGGGCCTGGTCGGCATGATAAAAAAGGGTCATCCTGGTGGTACATGTTGGTTGATCTGGCATGCTCAGCCCATGTTCACGGCTAAACGCCTGGGCCTGCAAGATACGCCGCTGCCAAAGCGACGTTGGCGGTGCGAGTTGTTGCCATTGGTAAGAGGGGTCTGCTAAGAGGTGCGGGTGGTTAAATAACAGGCCTGCAAGCAACTCGTCACGCTCAGCACTAGCAGGCAGGGCCTCCACCAGGCCAATAGCAGCGGCTGGATCAGTCGACCTTAACTGCTCGGCAATGGTGATGGTGGCTCGCGGGTCGCCAAGCTCAAGCGCCGCTCTCAACCATTGCTCACGTTGCGCCGGAATACGCTGAGCGAGACTATAGGCAGCACCGGCGTCACCCTGGTCAACCGCTCGCTGGTAGTATGCTAACGCTCGTGATCGTTGCTGCTGTCGCCAGTAACGCTCGGCAAGAAAGTGACTAGCTTCGCTCACCGCATAGAAACTGGCTGGATAAGCATGCCGGGCCGGCGATTGGTCGAAGTTCAGACGCCAGTGCTCAGTATCCTGAGTTTGACTTGAAATCAGCTGAAGAGATAACAACACCGCCATACAGGCTGAAAAGATACGGCTCATAAGTTAACTCTGGTGGGCTCTGAGCGCCTGGTCGTGCGCTCTCAGCCCGCATTGCGCAGCGCATCAAGCTCGAGATAAGCGTAACGATGCTCAATAAATTCATAGAGGTTAGTAGCTAACGCAAGCTTAAAGTAATTGGCGGCATCATCGTATTGCTCGTTCATACGTTCATACTTACCAAGGTAAAAGTAAGATTCAGCCAGCCGCTCGATGAGCACGGTCTGGTCCTCGACCCCTTCAAGGGTGCTGGCCATCAGCTGAGGTCCACTGATTTCGCCACTGAACAGGCGTACCAGGTTCATCTCCCAGTTACCTGGCAAGCTTTGCTGGCGGCGCTTCAGTAGCTCAAAAGCCCGCTCTCGATCTACCTGAAGATCAGCAAAAAACAACCAGAGCACGCGATATGCATCGTCCGGACGCTGATAATGATAATCTGCGAGATCGGTCTGCGCTAATTCAAACTGGCCCGCATAATAGGCGGCAATGCCACGATTTAGCAGGACGTAAGGGTGGTCGCCGTCTAACTCCATCACGCTATCAAAGGCTTCGAACGCCATATCGAAATCACCGGCCTGGGTGGCATGGATACCAATATAGTTATACGCGTCAGCCATGCCCGGGCGATACTCCAGCAACTGATTAAAATCAATCCGCGCCAGTGTCGTCATCCCTAACGCATCGTACAATGACCCTCGGCGATAGAGAAGAACCGCCAACTGCTCACGGTTTAGCTCATGCTCGTTGAGCAGCTGTGATATCTGCGCTATCTCCAGCTGACGTTGGGCGCTGGGTAGTTGCGGTTCAACCAGAATAAACTGATTTGCGCGCACGTCAGGTGAAGGTGCAATCACATCACTTCGCTGTCCATGCTGGTGAGGCTCACCATTTGTGGGCGCTGGCCCACTGGCGCAAGCAGTTAAGGTCAGGGTTAGCAATACTAAGCTGATAATACGTGAATTCAAGTTGTTCGCTCCGCTGATTATTCTTCATGGCAAAGGCCTGCTCGCAGGCCCCTATCAACCATAGCACATTGTCGGTTAACTACGAAAATCAATACAGCTTCAATACCCTGATTAAAAACCAGCAGCATGTCCGTCTTTGCGACTTTCAGATGCCCCATAATAGACATCATGTTCCGCATCATACCAAATCGCCTGATAGCCGCCGTAAGGTCCCACGGCCTCTTGCAAGCGGTGACCCATTTTGACCAGTTCACGTCGAGTATAGTCAGAGAAACCATTTTCCAGACCCAGTACGCCGCCGTCGGTCATTGTTTCGCCAGTCGGCTCACTTGACCCGGAATGCAGGATTCGTGGGGCATCACCCGCTTCCTGTAGGTTCATGCCAAAATCCAGCATGTTGATTAGGATCTGCGCATGCATCTGCGGCTGGGTACCACCACCCATCACGCCATAACTCATGACTGGCTGGCCGTCTTTGGTGACAAACGCCGGGATAATCGTGTGGAATGGTCGTTTGCCTGGCTCGTAAACATTCATATGCCCTTCATCAAGGGTAAACATCTCACCTCGATTTTGCAGCACAAAGCCGGTGCCTGCAGGTGTCACCCCTGAGCCCATACCACGGTAGTTACTTTGGATAAGCGATACCATATTGCCGTGCTGATCCGCAGTAGTCAGGTAAATAGTGTCACCCTGCATCGGCGGGTTACCTGGCTCATAACTGCGCCCGGCCCGCTCTGAATCTATCAGCTGTCGACGCTCTGCAGCGTACTCTTTAGAGATCAGCCAATCCACTGGTACGTCATTAAAGTCCATGTCGGAATAGAACTTCGCTCGATCTTCAAATGCCAGCTTTTTCGCTTCAACGAAGTGATGTATATATTCCGGGCTATCAAAACCCATTCCAGCAATATCATAGTCTTCAAGAATATTGAGGATTTGCAATGCGGCGATACCCTGGGTATTGGGCGGCAGTTCCCACAGGTCATAACCTCGATAATTGGTGGATACTGGCTCCACCCAATCAGAACGGTGTTCAGCGAGGTCCTGATAACTTAAAAAACCACCGTGCTCAGCGACAAAGTCGCTAATTTTGTGGGCAATTTCACCGGTGTAGAACGCATCCCGACCTTGCTCGGCGATCGCCTTATAGGTTGCTGCTAAATCAGGGTTTTTAAACCGGTGCCCTTTCTGCGGCGCCTCGCCGTCCGTTAAGAACACCTCAGCAAAACCTGGATAGTCTTTCAGTACCTCGCTGTTGCGTTCAAAATAATAGGCAATCACTTCAGTTACTGGAAAGCCTTCCTCAGCATAATGAATGGACGGCTGTAATAACTCACTCCAGTCCAATTTGCCAAAACGCCGGTGCATCTCATGCCAGCCATCTACGGCTCCGGGTACTGACAGCGTCAACACCCCGCGTTGTGGTATCTGCTCGATATCATTATCTCGAAAATAATCCAGGGTAAGGCTTTGCGGAGAGCGACCCGAGGCATTAAGACCATACAATTGCTCACTTTCGGCGTCCCAGATAATCGCGAATAAATCACCACCGATACCATTGCCGGTGGGCTCCACCAGGCCTAACAGGGCATTGGCGGCTATTGCAGCATCTACCGCGCTACCGCCATTACGCATGATTTCAAGCGCAACCTGAGTGGCCAGAGGCTGGCTGGTGGCTGCCATCGCGTCCGGCGCCATCGCCTCGGAGCGTGAGGCAAAGTGATGGCCGGTAATGCGGTCATATGCCAGCGCAGGTGTGGTCAGCGCAACCCCAAACAGGCTCGCAGTGAGGAGTTTACTGACTCGGGTCAGTTGGCGTGAAAGAGAATTCAGCTTGGTCATGTGGGTATCCTGTTGGATGAATGTCTTCGCGATACCATCATTTATAACACTTTATCAGCGCAAACAAAAAGGCCAGACTGAACTGGTCAGTCTGGCCTTTCATTTAACTGCTGAGATTTGTTTAGCAGATCACCTGTTAAACTTTACTCAGCTGGTGTCGCTTGCTTTTCAGCGGCGTCTTTCATGCTCAGGCGCACACGACCCTGACGGTCGATTTCCAGTACTTTAACCGGTACTGTATCGCCAACACTCATGTGGTCAGCAACGTTTTCTACGCGCTCGTCAGAGATTTGCGAGATATGCACCAGACCATCTTTACCAGGCAGAATCGTTACAAATGCACCGAAATCAACGATACGCGCAACTTTACCCTGGTAGATACGGCCCACTTCAACGTCAGCTGTAATGGCTTCAATACGAGCCACTGCTGCTTTCGCATCTTCTTCAGACGTCGCAGCAATTTTAATCGTACCGTCGTCTTCAATTTCGATGTTGGTGTTGGTTGATTCAGTCAGCTCACGGATAACCGCGCCGCCTTTACCAATCACATCACGAATTTTCTCTGGGTTGATTTTCAGGATATGGAAACGCGGTGCGTAGCTTGATACTTCGTCACGTGCGCCACCCATAGCCTCGTCCATCACATTCAGAATGTGCAGGCGAGCAGCACGGGCCTGAGCCAGCGCTTTTTCCATGATGTCTTTGGTAATGCCTTCGATTTTGATGTCCATCTGCAGCGCAGTCACACCATCGCGGCTACCAGCCACTTTAAAGTCCATATCACCTAAGTGGTCTTCGTCACCCAGGATGTCTGATAAGACAACAAAGTTATCGCCTTCTTTGACCAGACCCATGGCAATACCTGCCACTGAAGATTTAATCGGAACGCCAGCGTCCATCAGTGCCAGTGACGTACCACACACAGATGCCATTGAGCTTGAACCGTTAGATTCAGTGATTTCAGATACTACACGTACGGTGTACGGGAATTCTTCAGCACTTGGCATAACAGCCAGTACGCCACGCTTAGCAAGACGGCCATGGCCAATCTCACGACGCTTCGGCGAACCAACAAAGCCTGTTTCACCCACACAGTATGGAGGGAAGTTATAATGCAGCATGAAACGCTCGGTACGTGAGCCCATGATTTCGTCGATGTTCTGACCGTCACGCTCAGTACCTAAGGTGGCTACCACTAACGCCTGAGTCTCACCACGGGTGAAGACTGCAGAGCCGTGAGTACGTGGCAGTACGCCAGTCGCTACGTCAAGTGCACGAACCATGTCTGGTTCACGACCATCGATACGTGGCTCACCTTTAATAATACGGCTACGCACAACGTCGCTTTCAAGGTCATGGAAGAAGTTGCCAGCTGCTTTGGTATCCAGCTCTTCATACTTCGCTTCCAGCGCGTCCATCACGTCGGTACGTACTTGTGACAGCTTGTCACGGCGTTCGCTCTTGTCAGTCAGCAAGTAAGCTTCACCGATTTTAGCTTCAGCCAGCTCTTTTACCGCAGCTTTCAATTCTTCATTGACTGCTGGTGGCTGCCAGTCCCACTTCGGTGTATTCACTTCTGCGGCGAATTCGTTGATAGCGGTGATCACCGCCTGCATCTGCTCGTGGCCGTACATCACCGCACCAAGCATCGCTTCTTCGCTGAGCAGGTTGGCTTCTGATTCAACCATCAGTACTGCAGCTTCGGTACCGGCTACAACTAAATCAAGGTCAGAGCCAGGCATTTCGCTAGCAGTTGGGTTAAGAATGTATTCGTTGTTGACAACACCAACCCGCGCTGCGCCGATTGGGCCATTGAACGGCAGGCCTGATACTGACAAGGCAGCTGAGGTACCAATGAGAGCAACGATGTCTGGAGAAATTTCAGGGTCTAAAGACACTACAGTTGCGATGACCTGAACTTCGTTTTTGAAGCCGTCCGGGAATAATGGACGAATTGGACGGTCGATTAGACGACAGGTTAATGTTTCGTTTTCAGTTGGACGGCCTTCACGTTTGAAGAAACCACCTGGGATTTTACCGGCAGCGTAAGTACGCTCCTGGTAGTTCACCGTCAACGGGAAAAAGTCCATCCCAGGGTTGACGTCTTTCTTACCTACTACGGTGACCAACACCGCAGTATCACCAATGCTTGCCATTACAGCGCCAGACGCCTGACGCGCGATTGCACCCGTTTCTAGAGTGACAGTTTGCTGACCGTACTGGAATTGCTTTGTTATCGGATTCACTATGTTTTTTCCTTTACCTTTATGTGGGCCCGTTATCCGAGGCCTTACTTTCACTTATTTCTCGCGACACAGTATAACGAAGTCGCGTACAAAATAAGAGCAGAAATAAAAAAAAGGGGCCATAAAGGCCCCTTTTTTCTCTGCAAACTGCTTATCGACGCAGTTCCAGACGCTTGATCAGGTCAAGGTAACGCTCGTTGCTCTTACCTTTGAGGTAATCAAGTAACTTACGACGCTGACTAACCATGCGTAACAGACCACGACGTGAGTGGTGATCATGGATGTGCTCTTTAAAGTGACCTTGTAAATGGTTAATCTGAGCTGTCAACAAAGCTACCTGTACTTCAGGTGAACCTGTGTCATTCTCGCCACGGCCATAGTCTTTAACGATCTGTGCTTTAGTTTCTGCATTTAGTGACATAGTGTACTCCAACAATTAGCCCGACCGATCACTAATTCAGCCGGGGGTTAAAATCATCGCGGATTATACGCACCCGCGACAGCTTATACAATGTTCAGACGGTAGTTAATCAAAAACAACTACGCGCTTTGGCCAGGCCTTGTTGTCCTCGCGGTATTCTGCGACCCCAAGAAATACGCCATGCTCGTTTTCTACCCGTACCTGGGTTCCGGGTGGGTAGACATCAGCCACCACGGGTTGCCCATGTAAAAAGTTATGCCCTTGGGCAAGGGCCGCCACGATTTTTGGTAACCGAGCAACCGGGCTGTCCAGGCTGAGCATCTGTGCATCAAGAGCGCTATAGTCTACGCTGCCATCTGCGTCCTCGCAAACCAGTGCAGACAAGGCCTCAACACTGAGCATTTGCTCTGCCGGATAGTCTGCCACTGCGGTGCGGTGCAAGCGGCGTACATGCGCGCCACAGCCCAGCAGTTGGCCAAGATCATCAACTAATGAGCGAATATAAGTACCCTTGCTACAGTGCACCTCTAACTCTACAACGTCGTCTGCAAAACTGAGTAAATCGAGACGATACACAGTAATCGGGCGGGCCTCTCGTGCAACGGTTATCCCTTTGCGCGCATAGTCATACAGCGGTCGACCGTTGTGTTTAAGCGCCGAGAACATCGAGGGCACCTGCATGGTGTCGCCACGAAACTGGTCCAGCGCATGCGCAAGCTGAGTATCGCTTACCGCCACTGGCTTAGTTTCTACCACCTCACCGTCAGCGTCGCTGGTATCGGTACGCACACCAAGCTGAGCGCGCACCTGATACACCTTGTCCGCATCTAGCAAAAACTGCGAGAACTTGGTCGCTTCGCCCAGGCAAATCGGCAACATGCCGGTTGCAAGCGGGTCTAGCGCCCCGGTATGGCCGGCCTTTTGCGCGTTAAACAGACGCTTGACCTGCTGCAAAATGCGATTTGAACTCTCGCCGGTATGCTTATCTACCAGCACCACCCCATTAATTGGGCGGCCTTTTTTACTGCGTCTAGCCACTACTCGTCTTCCGAATTGCCGTTTTGCTTTTTACGCTCTTCATCACGCTGGGTGGCTTCACCAACCAACCGAGCCATGCGAATCCCTTCATTTAACGAAGGGTCATATTCAAAGCGCAGGTTAGGTGTAATCCGCGCTTTTAAGCGTTTACCCAGGACCGAACGAATATAGCCAGTGGCTTCGTTAAGTACTTTTAGCGCTTCTTTAATGCTTTCTTCATCGTCATTCAAAAAGGTCACAAAGACTTTGGCATAGGCCAGGTCTTTTGACACTTCGACGTCAGACACGGTAGGCATGACCACCCGTGGATCTTTGATTTCACGTTGCAGGATCTGCGCAACTTCACGCTGTAGCTGCTGCGAAAAACGATCCGTACGACTAAATTCTTTCGGCATGATTTCACTCCTTTGCAGATACACACATGGGGGCACAACGGCCCCCATGTCATTCGTCTGCGATTAACGATTGGCTACACAACTTAATTTACAGTGTGCGCTCGACCTGAATAGTTTCGAAAACTTCGATCTGGTCACCAACTTTGACATCGTTGTAATTCTTAACACCGATACCACACTCCATGCCGTTACGAACGTCCTGGACATCGTCTTTAAAGCGGCGCAGAGATTCCAGCTCGCCTTCATAGATGACCACGTTGTCACGTAACACGCGAATTGGCGCAGAACGCTTAATCGAACCTTCAGTCACCATACAACCGGCAATCGCGCCTAGTTTCGGTGACTTAAACACGTCGCGTACTTCAGCCAGACCAATGATTTGCTGTTTGAACTCTGGCGCCAACATGCCGGTCATTGCCTGTCTGATTTCGTCAATCACTTCATAGATAATGCTGTAATAGCGCAGGTCGACCTGCTCACGCTCAACCGCTCGTTTAGCGGTAGCATCAGCACGTACGTTAAAGCCAATTACGATAGCGTTTGACGCGCCGGCCAGGGTGATATCGGTTTCAGTAATACCGCCCACACCGTTACCGATGATGTTCACTTTCACTTCGTCAGTTGACAGCTTAGCCAAAGATTCAGTAATCGCTTCCAGTGAACCCTGTACGTCGGCTTTGAGCACGATGTTCAACTCTGACGTTTCGCCGTCAGCCATGTTGCTGAACATATTCTCCAGCTTAGCTTTTTGCTGACGCGCCAGTTTCACATCACGGTATTTACCCTGACGATAGTTAGACACTTCACGCGCCTTCTTCTCGTCACGTACAACTGTTACTTCGTCACCAGCCTGTGGCACACCTGACAAGCCAAGAATCTCAACTGGAATGGAAGGACCAGCCGAATCAATATCTTTACCAAGTTCATCACGCATCGCCCGAACACGGCCATACTCAAGTCCACAAAGAACGATATCACCTTTGTTCAGCGTACCGCTCTGGACCAGGATTGATGCAACCGGACCACGACCTTTATCAAGTCTTGATTCGATAACCACACCCTGAGCCATACCCGTGTCGTCAGCTTTCAAATCGAGTAATTCAGCTTGCAGTAAGATAGCTTCAAGCAGTTCGTCAACACCCGTACCGGCTTTCGCAGACACATGGACGAACTGGACGTCACCGCCCCACTCTTCTGACAGCACGTTGTGCTGAGACAGCTCAGACTTAACCCGATCAGGGTCGGCCTCTGGCTTATCCATTTTGTTCACGGCAACAATCAAAGGCACCCCCGCCGCTTTCGCGTGCTGAATGGCTTCTTTGGTTTGCGGCATCACACCATCGTCGGCGGCAACCACCAGAATAACAATATCGGTTGCTTTGGCACCACGGGCCCGCATCGAAGTAAAGGCAGCGTGACCTGGGGTATCCAGGAAAGTGACCATGCCGCGATCGGTATCGACGTGATAAGCACCAATGTGCTGGGTAATACCACCGGCTTCACCGGCA
>JAFIFH010000071.1 GCA_020832105.1 Idiomarina sp. | reverse complement strand
AGCCGTCGAGCCTACAGGGACGTATTCACGGCGTCCCCGATAAGGTATGCCCCACAGCCCGCGTCAACCCCACCAACCAAGCCAGCGAGCCGCACAATGGTGCAACGGCAGGTGAAACCTGCCCTACCACCATACCGCCTTAACCAATCGCTTTGCGGGCGTTGCGGAACATGCGCATCCATGGGCTGTCTTCGTTCCAGTCGCTTGGGTGCCATGAGTTAGCCACGCTGCGGAATACCCGCTCAGGGTGTGGCATCATCAGGGTCACCCGACCGTCGGTGGTGGTAATACCTGTCATGCCGCTGACCGAGCCATTCGGGTTCGCCGGGTACTGCTCAGTAACTTTGCCGTAGTTGTCCACGTAGCGCAGTGCCACCAAACCCTGGTTGTTTAGCACGTCCGCGCCATTTGCACTGGCAAACTCCACCCGGCCTTCACCGTGCGACACAGCAATTGGCATCCGTGAACCTTGCATGCCGTCAAACAACAGCGACGGAGACTGCTGAATTTCCACCATGCTCACCCGCGCTTCAAAACGCTCCGAGCGGTTCGTCACGAAACGTGGCCAGCCATCGGCACCTGGGATCAGGCTGTGCAGGTTGGAGAGCATCTGACAACCGTTACACACACCTAACGACAGCGTGTCCTGACGCTCAAAGAACGCCGCGAACTGCTCCCGGGCGCGCTGGTTAAATAGCACAGATTTCGCCCAACCCTCACCGGCGCCTAATACGTCACCATAAGAGAAGCCGCCACAAGCAGCCAGCGCCTGGAACTCATCCAGGGTCACCCGGCCACTTAAGATATCGCTCATATGCACGTCAATGGCTTTAAAACCGGCACGGTCAAAGGCTGCCGCCATCTCGTAGTGGGAGTTAACACCCTGCTCCCGCAGAATCGCAACCTGAGGGGCGGCGCCTTTTTTGATATATGGCGTGGCAATGTCTTCATTAATATCAAAGGTCAGCTCTGCGTGCAGGCCAGGGTCGTTGACGTCCGTTTTAATCGCCCATTCTTCAGCCACACACTCAGGGTTGTCACGCAGTGTTTGCATGCGATCCGTGGTTTCCGCCCACAGTGCACGCAACCGCGCACGGCTGTCAGCTAGCACTGTAGTACCCGCCTGCTCGACCACCAGGTCATCCCCAGCGGTCACTTCACCAAGCTCAATCAGCATGTCAGTGATACCGTGCGTCTTGCATAACTCAACCAAGCGTTCTGCGCCGACAGAAGTTACCTGCAGCACCGCACCCAGTTCTTCACTGAATAACGCAGCCAGCGGGTCGGCACCCTCAAGCAGATTGATGCGCGCACCACAATGACCAGCGAAGGCCATTTCAGCCACCGTCGTAAATACACCACCGTCGGAGCGGTCATGGTAAGCAATCAGTTGATCGTCAGCGACCAACGCCTGAATCACTTCAAAGAACGCTTTTAAGTCTTCCGGGCGATCCAAGTCAGCACTTTGCTGCCCTAACTTGCGATACACCTGGGCTAGCGCAGAGCCGCCTAAGCGGTTCTGACCACGGCCTAAATCAAGTAAGAATAATTTGTTGTCCGCCGCATCACCGACCTGCAATTGCGGGGTCACGTGGCTGCGTACATCAGTGACCCGGGCAAAGGCAGAAATCACCAGTGACATCGGTGAGGTCACTGCTTTGTCATTGCCAGCGTCGTCCTGCCACTGGGTTTTCATCGACATCGAGTCTTTACCCACCGGAATGGTCAGGCCAAGGGCAGGACACAGCTCTTCACCTACCGCTTTCACTGCCTCGTACAAACCAGCGTCTTCACCCGGGTGGCCTGCAGGAGCCATCCAGTTTGCAGATAATTTAATTCGTTTGAGATCGCCAATCGCATTCGCCGCGATATTGGTAATCGCTTCTGCTACCGCCAGACGTGCTGAGGCTGCGAAATCAAGCAAGGCCACCGGCGTACGTTCACCCATGGACATGGCTTCACCTGCATAGCTGTCATAAGACGCCGCAGTCATACCACAGTTAGCCACCGGAATTTGCCACGGGCCAACCATTTGATCCCGCGCTACCAGGCCAGTCACCGAGCGGTCACCAATGGTAATTAAGAAGGTTTTCTCTGCCACCGTGGGTAAGCGCAACACACGTTCAACGGCGTCTTTCACCGCAATGCCTGTCGTCGCAAAGTCATCGCCCTTGGCTTTTTGTGACGTCACGTCACGATGCATTTTCGGCGCTTTACCCAGCAGTACGTCCAGTGGCATGTCCACCGGGTTATTCGCAAATACTTCGTCATGCAAAATCAGGTGACGCTCTTCGGTGGCATGGCCGACCACCGCATAAGGGGCGCGCTCACGCTCACACATCGCAATAAAAGTGTCCAGGCGCTCAGGAGCAATGGCCATCACATAACGTTCCTGGGATTCATTACACCAGATCGCCAGCGGGGTCATCCCTGGCTCGTCGTTGGGAATGGCGCGTAGCTCAAACTTCCCGCCACGTTCACCATCGTTGACCAGCTCCGGCATGGCATTAGACAAGCCACCCGCGCCCACATCGTGAATAAACACGATAGGGTTGTCATCGCCCATCTGCCAACAGCGGTCAATGACTTCCTGACAACGGCGTTCAATTTCCGGGTTCTCGCGCTGAACCGAGGCAAAATCAAGCTCCGCCGAGGACGTACCTGACGCCATCGATGAGGCTGCACCGCCACCCAAACCAATGTTCATCGCCGGGCCGCCAAGCACTACCAGTGGAGCACCAACCGGGATCTCTTTTTTCTCCACATGGTCTTCACGGATATTCCCCAGACCACCTGCGATCATAATCGGCTTATGGTAACCCCGTTGCTCAAGGCCATTGTGGCTGGCAACCATCTCTTCATAGGTACGGAAGTAACCCAGAATGTTCGGGCGGCCAAATTCGTTGTTAAATGCCGCGCCCCCTAATGGGCCCTCAAGCATTATGTCCAGCGCAGTGACTATGCGATCGGGTTTACCGAAATCTTCTTCCCACGGTTGCTCAAAGTCAGGAATGCGCAAGTTCGAGACACTAAAGCCTACCAGGCCAGCCTTTGGCTTAGAGCCTATTCCGGTGGCGCCCTCGTCTCGGATCTCACCACCAGAGCCGGTCGCAGCCCCCGGATACGGTGAGATCGCAGTTGGGTGGTTATGGGTTTCTACCTTCATCAGAATATGGATATTTTCGTTGCTGTAACCATACTCACCAGCGTTGCTACCAATGGCCGGTGCCGGGTAAAAACGCCCGGCCGCAGACCCTTCCATCACCGCTGCATTGTCTTTGTAAGCAGACAGTACAAAGTCAGGGGTAGTTTTAAAGGTATTCTTGATCATCCCGAACAGCGATTTACGTTGCTCGACGCCGTCAATGGTCCAGTCCGCATTAAATATTTTATGCCGACAATGCTCGGAGTTCGCCTGGGCGAACATGTACAGCTCAATGTCGTTGGGGTTGCGGCCAAGGGCGCGGAAGTTATCCACCAGGTAGTCAATTTCGTCTTCCGCCAACGCCAGCCCAAGGTCGATATTGGCGCGTGACAGTGCATCGCGACCTTCCACCAGAATATCCACCGCACTCAGTGGCTGCGGGTGCGCTTTGGCAAATAACACAGCGGCACTCTGGGTATCGCTGAACGTACTCTCGGTCATTCGATCATGCAAAAAGCCTTTAGCCAGCTCCCACTGAGCATCGCTAAAGTCACCCTCTACGTGATACATAATACCGCGCTCGACCCGTTTCACATTGTTCAGGCTGCAATTATGGGCAATATCAGTGGCTTTCGATGACCAGGGTGAGATGGTGCCAACCCGGGGTGTCACCAGCACTTCACGGCCTGCTTGTCCGCCTTCCTGACGTGCCGGACCGTAGGTGAGTAATTGCGCCAAAATATGATGCTGTTCAGCGTCAAGCTCGGGCTCAGCCAGGTACATATGAATAAATTCCGCGCTGACAGAGCGAACATTCAGGCCCGCTTGTTGCATTCGGTTAATGAGCTTTTGTTGACGAAAATCTGATAAGGCAGGGGCGCCACGCAAAATTTGCACTGGTCTGGACTCCGCAGGTTGATTGAGCAAGTGTCGGGTGGCCCTCGATTATAAAGAAAACAGGTATATTTTGCGACATAAATGACGATGCAGACGAACATTTTGCGTGGTATAACTAGGCCGTGATCGATAGGGGAAGGTATGCATACGGGACGTCTAACCATCAGTAAACATATTTATAGCTTAGCGCGGACTTATCTCGGGCGGATCATCGCTGCCCTTGCCATAACCTCCCTGCTGGTGGCTTGTAACCATGAATCCAGCCAGCAAAACCACCTGCAGACTGTGCAAGAGCGCGGCTACCTGGTGGTTGGTACGCTGATGAATTCATCTTCTTTTCACCATCGTGACGATGGCCCCCATGGCTTCGAGTTTGAGTTAGCGGCCCAGTTGGCCGACGAGCTTGGTGTTGAACTGCGCATTATTGACGAGGTGCATATTGAGCACTTGTTCACCCACCTCTACGAAGGCCGGGTCGACTTCCTCGCTGCCGGCCTTGATGTCACCGCCGAAAGGCGCAAACACATGCGCTTCACCCCCTTCTATCACCAGGTTGATCAGCGACTGATTTATAAACAAGGGGTGCGTAAACGGCCACGGGACTGGAGCGAGCTTGAAGGCCAATTAATGGTGGTGTCTGGTAGCAGCCATGAAGAGTATCTGCGCGGTGTGCTTGAAGAGTACCCAGACATAAACTGGCGCACCACGCCGCTGTATGACGCTGACGAACTACTCGACAAAGTGATCAACGAAGACATCGATTACACCATTGCCGATACCAATACGCTGGATGTAAAGCGCCGCGCATTTCCGGACCTCAGTGTGGCCTTTACCGTGCGTAGCGACGTGCCATTAGCCTGGGCGTTTCCCGCCAGCACCGACGACTCCTTGTACGCCACCGCGATAGAATATATTGGCCGACAACACGAACAAGGCGAGATCATCAAATTGGTGGACCGTTACTGGGGCCATGTAAAACAGTTTAATTACGTGGATACCCAACTGTTCATCCAAGCAGTGAGCGACACCTTACCGGAATATATTGAACTGTTTCAGCAGTACGGTGTAGATATCGACTGGCGGTTACTGGCGGCTGTGAGCTATCAGGAGAGTCTTTGGGACCCCTGGGCACGCTCGCCTACTGGCGTGCGCGGAATGATGATGCTGACCATGCCCACGGCGCGAGCCATGGGCGTACGCAGTCGCCTTGACCCTGAACAAAGTATCCGCGGCGGTGCGCGGTATCTGGCGCGCATGCAGCAACGCCTGCCGGCGCGCATTACCGAACCAGACCGGACCTGGTTCGCCCTGGCTGCCTACAATGTCGGCCTTGGCCACCTTAATGATGCCCGGGAAATTACCGAGCGTCAGGGTGGTGACCCGGACTACTGGGTCGATGTGCGTCAGCGCTTGCCCTTACTGCGGCAAAAACAATACTACAAAGATACTCGTTTTGGTTTTGCTCGGGGCGACGAACCTGTAACCTATGTGGGTAACATTCGGCGCTATTATGACACCTTGCGTTGGCTTGACGAACAGGGCCGCATTCCATACCCTGGCGACACTCAGGTCGCTGACAGCGAGCAAAGCAATGGGTCAGCGACCTCTACAGATATCAATCAAACTGATACAGCCAGCAATCACTGATGCTTGGCACAACAAGGCGGCAGTATGAAAAAGACCGGTGGGCTGATGATCAAACGCAATAAAATCATACCCAATGAACGGCGCCGTCAAACCTGGCGTAAACATCGACTTAATTTAATTGACCGCCGTTCAAAATGGTTCTATCAACACCAGAACGATGACAACAGCACAGCAGCGACCAGTCAGGACACCGAGACTGACACAACTGAAGACACGGCGGCCAGTAAAGACAGCTAGCTCATTGCTGGGCCGCTTTTTTTAATGCTTTTTTAGCAGCCCTGCGCAGACGAAAGAATGCCGATATCTTCTCCGCACAAATCTCATCCAAGACTCCGCCGGTCACCTCTATTTGATGGTTAAGTTGAGGGTGTGCAGTAATATTTAATACACTGCCACAGGCACCTGTTTTCAGATCGTAAGCACCAAACACCAAGCGTCGCACCCGACTGTGCACCAGCATGCCCGCACACATCGGGCATGGTTCCAGCGTGACATACAAGGTGGTGTCGATAATTCGATAGTTTTGTAGCACGCTAGCTGCATCACGCACGGCGACCATCTCCGCATGGGCTGAAGGGTCGGCATCTGTGATCACACGGTTATGGCCACGACCTACAATGTGCCCGTCATGCACCACCACTGCGCCCACAGGCACTTCGCCCAGTGCCTCGGCTTCGTCGGCAAGCAACAGAGCTTGCTGCATAAAATACATATCGGTATCGGACACTAGCGCGTTCCCATTTGCGAGGTTCTCGTTTGCAAATAGCCCAGCCGGGGTGGCAGGCATTCTGGCGATAGTATAATGGTTTTAGTTTCTGAAATAAAAAAAGCCCGCTTCCTGCGGGCTGGTCCCTTATCTTTCCCTGCGCTTCCCTAATGCTGATCCTTCAGCCTGAACTCTCCCTGAGTTCGTCTCCCTGTTGGCATCCTGCGCCCTTTCCTTTTGCTTATTCCTTCAAGCCTGTCCCTTTGAAATACGTCCTTGTAAAACATCCAAGGTGTATCTTATGGATAGCAACAATCAGGCCAGGTTTTTAATTAAAATAAAGTCATAAAAATCAATTACTTAACGATTTGTAAATTTAAGCTATCAGGTGGGTCGTCATAAAACAACGTCAATTGGCGTTGTTTTATTCTTGCTGGCTATGACGATTGGTATAGTCGCAGGTTAAATGTTTCGCGGTCCCCTCCAGCTCAACGTCATGTCTGCGCGTTTACAACAGACCCCAAAGCGCATACAGGACAACCGTACCTGTCGCCGCAAGCAGCGCATATGGCAACTGGGTGCGCACATGGTCAATGTGTTCCGTACCCGCCGCAAGAGACGCAATAATCGTGGTGTCACTAATAGGTGATGCGTGGTCACCAAAGATACCGCCAGAAATCGCTGCCGCAATAAAAGGCGCTGGCGGCAGGCCAAGGTTCAGCGCCAGCGGAATTGCCAAGGGCAGCATGATCGCAAAGGTGCCCCAGCTCGACCCTATTGCAAATGCGGTGAGCGCCGCCAGCACAAACACAATGGGTAACAGCAGCCATACCGGGAAACTGTCATCAATCAGGCCGGTAATAAAGTCCGCGGTCCCTAGTGCCCGGGTCATATCGCCAAGCACCATCGCCAACCACAGAATAATAGCGAGCGGTAGAATTGCCCGGGCCCCACGCAATGCATGTTTAGCCAGTGTCGCCCAGGGGCTTGCCAGGGTTACCCGTGACCCCACCAGGGCGATGACAAAGGCAGTGGTCACCGCCACCAGCACGCTGGTGGTGCCCGCACCCTGGACAATGCTACCGCCACCGGTAATGAATAACATCAGGGGCACCATCACCACCATACTGATCAGGCTCACTAACACTGTCACCGCAGCACTTTGCTGATACGCCAACTGAGGCGATGCTTGCGCAGGGGTGTCGTTGGCCACTGGCTGATTAGCCAGCCGTGCTTTCGCCGCGGCGTCTGCCTGCCGCATAGGGCCAATCGACCAGCCGCTCCAGGCAACCCATAGCGCCAGCAAAATAGCCAGAATCGCATAGAAGTTATACAGCAGTGACTCTGCAAAGGTCAGTAACGGATTGGCGATATCCTGGGCGCTGATCAAACCTAAGTTGAAAGCACCCCAGGCATTCAATGGGATCAGGATACAAATGGGCGCACAGGTTGAGTCGATAATATAGGCGAGCTTTTCCCGTGACATCCCCAGGCGGTCATACAGCGGCCGTGCGGTGGTGCCCGAGGTCATGATTGACACATTGGATTCGATAAACACCGCGACCCCAAGCAGCCAGGTGAACATACGGGCTTTGCGCGGTGAGTTGCCAAGCTGACGCTTTTCTAACGCAGCGACAAAATGGCGAAAGGTGCCCCCTCCTTCCAGCACGCCAAACAACGCACCGATAATCAGGGTAAACCCCCAGATTTGCATATTACCCGGGTCAACCAGCGCACTGCTCAATGACACCACACTGCCCAGCGCGGCGCTGAGCATGTCGGGGGCGTAAAAGAGTGCATTAGCCAGAAGCACCCCACCAAGTAACGCCAGAATGACGCGCCGGGTGAGGATGGCGAAGAGAATGGCCAGCAGCGAAGGCAGCAGGCTGAGCCAGCTACCTTCTGTCAGCATGAGGTGTCCTTGAGCTTATTCCCACTCAATCGTGGCAGGCGGTTTACCAGAAATGTCATATACAACCCGTGAAATTCCATTGATTTCATTAATAATACGGTTTGAGACACGTTCCAGCAAATCATATGGTAAATGCGCCCAGCGCGCGGTCATAAAGTCGATAGTTTCCACCGCCCGCACGGCAATTACCCAATCGTATTTACGCGCATCGCCCATTACCCCAACCGAACGCACCGGCAGGAACACTGCAAAGGCCTGGCTGACTTTGTCATACCAGCCTGAGTTACGCAGCTCTTCAATGAAAATAGCATCGGCGCGACGTAGCAGATCGCAATATTCTTTCTTCACTTCTGCCAGTACCCGCACGCCCAACCCTGGTCCTGGGAATGGATGGCGATACAACATGTCGTAAGGCAGACCAAGCTCAAGACCAATTTTACGCACTTCGTCTTTAAATAATTCACGCAGTGGCTCCACCAGGCTCAGCGCCATGTCCTCTGGCAACCCGCCGACGTTATGGTGTGACTTGATGACATGCGCTTTCCCGGTTTTCGAACCTGCAGATTCGATTACATCCGGGTATATCGTACCCTGGGCCAGCCAGCTTACGTCTTTAATGGAGGTGGCCTGCTCATCGAAAACTTCAATAAACACACGGCCAATCACTTTACGCTTGAGTTCCGGGTCGGTGACACCGGCAAGCTCACTGAGAAAACGGTCTTCAGCGGCAACGCGAACAATATTGAGACCGAAGTGATCACCAAACATCTCCATTACCTGCTCACCTTCGTTGAGGCGCAGCAAGCCGTTGTCGACAAATACGCAAGTCAGCTGGCTGCCAATAGCACGGTGCAACAGCATTGCGGTAACCGACGAATCCACCCCACCTGACAGGCCCAGAATCACTTTATCTTTACCCACCTGCTCACGAATGCGCTCAATGGCGTCATCGATGATGGTGGCAGGTGTCCACAGGTTCTCACAGCCACAAATGTCGTTCACAAAGTGCTCGAGCATACGCAGACCCTGGCGGGTATGCGTCACTTCCGGGTGGAACTGGAGGCCATAAAAATGGCGTTTGGTGTCAGCAATGGCGGCGTGCGGGCATGTGCGAGTACGCGCTACGGTTTCAAAGCCCTCAGGAATATCAATGACTTTGTCACCGTGACTCATCCATACGTCAAGTAACGGCAGGCCATCTTCGCTAATCGCATCTTCAATGTGCTTAAACAAATCACTTTCCGCGACGCGCTCGATTTGCGCATAGCCAAATTCACGTTCATCAGACCCTTGTACGGAACCACCCAGCTGCGCTGCCATGGTTTGCATGCCGTAACAAACACCCAGTACCGGTACGCCGGCTTCAAACACATACTGTGGGGCGCGCGGTGAGTTCGGCTCTGGTACGCTCTCAGGGCCACCAGACAAAATAATACCCTGGGGGTTAAAGTCTTTGATGTCCTGTGCATCAACATCCCAGGCCCACAACTCACAATACACGCCGATTTCACGAATGCGACGGGCGATAAGCTGGGTGTACTGTGAACCAAAATCGAGGATAAGAATGCGGTGTTGATGAATGTCTGTGGTCATGAGGTCTCTCGTGTTTATTGCAATGTAGGGCAGGCTCTGCCTGCCGTCAGGTATTGCGTGGCGGCAGGCAAAGCCTGCCCTACGTTTTCAGATATTGCCCTAGCCTAAACGGTAATTCGGCGCTTCTTTGGTAATCTGCACGTCATGTACATGGGACTCGCCCATACCCGCCGAGGTCACCCGCACAAATTCAGGCTTAGTGCGCAGTGTCAGGATGTCAGCAGAGCCTGTCAGGCCCATCGCCGAGCGTAAGCCGCCCATTTGCTGATGGATAATGGTCGCCATTGGGCCTTTGTATGCTACCCGCCCTTCAATCCCTTCCGGGACCAGTTTTTCTGCCTGGTTGCTGCTTTGGAAATAGCGATCAGACGAGCCGTGGCTCTGGTTCATCGCACCTAAGCTACCCATACCACGGTATGATTTGTAGTAACGCCCTTGATACAGCTCCACTTCACCAGGCGCCTCTTCGGTGCCTGCAAGCATACTACCCACCATCACACAGCTGGCGCCAGCTGCAATCGCTTTGGCGATATCACCAGAGAAACGAATGCCACCGTCAGCAATCACTGGAATGTCACGGTCCTGCAGTGCTTCAACCGCGTCTGAAATCGCGGTAATTTGCGGTACGCCACACCCGGTTACGATACGGGTGGTACAAATTGAACCCGGGCCGATACCCACTTTTACCGCATCAACGCCAGCGTCGGCTAGCGCAATTGCACCAGCTTTAGTCGCAACGTTACCCGCAATAAGCTGCACATCAGGGAAGTGTTTACGCGCCCAGCGCACACGCTCTAGCACACCTTCAGAATGGCCATGGGAGGTATCAATCAGAATCACGTCAACGCCGACGTCTACTAAGGCGGCAACCCGCTCTTCAGTACCCGCGCCTACGCCCACTGCAGCGCCAACCCGCAAACGACCCTGGTCATCTTTACAGGCGTTTGGTTTGTTGGCTGCTTTTTCGAAATCTTTGAGGGTAATCATGCCCACTAACGCCTGGTTGTCGTCAGTGACCAGAATTTTTTCAATGCGGTGTTCGTGCATCAGCGCAAGAATCTCTTCACTGCCTGCGTTTTGCTTAACCGTGACTAAGCGCCCTTCTGGGGTCATCACATCACTCACGGTTTTATGGCTGTCGTCTTCAAAGCGAGTGTCGCGGCCAGTAACAATACCCACCAGGCGAGCTTTATCTACAACCGGAAACCCCTGAAAACCGTGTTCATGAGCAATGGCTTTAACTTCAGCGATGGTCATGCTTGGAGTGACTGTTACCGGATCTTTAACGATGCCGCTCTCGTATTTTTTCACCTTACGAACGTGGGCAGCCTGTTCACTGATGCTCATGTTCTTGTGGATGAAACCCATGCCGCCTTCCTGCGCCAGTGCAATGGCAAGATCTGCTTCAGTCACCGTGTCCATCGCCGATGACACCATCGGAATATTAAGTTCGATACTACGAGTTAAACGCGTGCGTAAATCGGCAGTATGGGGTAAAACAGTGGAGTGACCGGGGACGAGCAGAACGTCGTCAAAGGTAAGGGCTTCTTGCGCAATTCTTAGCATGGCAACATCTCGCTTTCAAAGGGTTGGAGCTGGATCAATGTTGCGGCGGTATTTTACTCACCTGCGCAGCTACAGTAAACTAGTTTTTGCATAAACTCATCGAATATCTCAAGATGCGCGGGTCAGTCTTACTCCCCAACGCATCTAACCAGCGAGGAACAGCTGTGTTTGACACCAACGAGCCGGCCGCAGACCCACAACGAAAAATCTACAGCGTCTCTAAACTGAACCAGGCAGTTCGCCGCCTGCTTGAGGCCCACTTTGGCCAGGTCTGGCTGGTGGGGGAAATTTCGAATTTCTCCGCGCCATCCTCCGGGCATTGGTATTTTACCTTGAAAGACGATAAAGCCCAGGTACGCTGCGCTATGTTCCGCAATGCCAATCAGCGGGTGATGACCCAGGTTGGAAATGGCAAGCAGGTATTAATTCGCGCCAAAATTGGTCTGTATGAACCCCGCGGAGATTATCAGTTAATCGCTGAGCATATGGAAGATGCGGGAGTTGGCCTGTTACAACAGCAATTTGAACAACTGAAAGCACGGCTGCAGGCCGAAGGGTTGTTTAACCCTGAGCATAAACGGCCATTACCCGAGGTGATTAAAACCATTGGGGTGGTCACCTCAGCGACAGGCGCGGCGCTACATGACGTGCTCGCGGTACTAAAGCGCCGCGATCCGGACCTTAACGTCATTGTGTATCCAGCCCAGGTGCAGGGTGAGGCCGCCCCGGCACAATTGATAGCCGCCCTGAATACCGCTAATCGACGCAATGAGGTCGACGCCATTATTTTAACCCGCGGCGGTGGCTCACTTGAGGACTTATGGAGTTTTAACGACGAAACACTGGCCCGGGTGGTGTTCACCAGCCGCTTGCCCGTGATTTGCGCGGTGGGCCACGAGGTGGACTTTTCCATCTGTGATTTTGTCGCCGACATCCGTGCCGCAACGCCTTCTGCAGCGGCGGAACTGGTGAGTCGTGATCGCTCTCATATGCGTGCCCAGCAGCAACTGTTAGCCCAGCGCCTATGGCGAGCATGGCAACATCGGATGCACCTGGCGGGTCATCAATTCGCCATGCTCGAACAGCGCCTGCAACCTCTTCACCCGCAACAGCAGCTGCTGCAACAAGGGCAGCGCCTGGACGAGCTCAACCGCCGGGCGCAGATGCGCTTGCAACAAACGATGAGCCAGCACCAACAGCAATACCGCCACCTCGCGGTACGTTTGGGTCAATTGACGCCGCAGCGTCGGCTGCAAGGTGCCCAGGAGCAGCTTGCCAGCAATCAGCAACGGCTACAACGCGCGCTTCAGGTGCAGCTTAACCAAGCGCAACACCGGATGGCTGCCAATATGCAGGCGTTACATATTGTATCTCCGCTGCAAACCCTCAGCCGCGGCTATAGCATTACCCTGGACAGCGACGAAAACGTGGTTAAAAACACCGACCAGGTTGTAGTGGGCGGTGTTATCACTACCCGCTTAGGTCAAGGCTCGCTGACCAGTAAGATCACCGCGAAACACCAATAACACGCATAAAAAAACCCGCGATGGCGGGTTTTTTTACGCTTAGCACGAAACCAGCATTGGCTTATCCGTGATTAGCGTGTTGCTTTTGCGCGTTGTTATCGTCGCTGGGCTTATCCGGGGCAGAAGACGCCTTGCTGTCTGCAGACGTGACCGTAGAGGCAATTCGAATTGGACCTTCGTCACTACCGGCCTGATGCAGGTGCACATCCATTTGTGGGAAAGGAATGCCGATACCTTCATCGTCCAGGGTCAGCTTAATTTTTTCCATGGTGTCCCAGAAAAACGGCCAGTAATCTTCACTTTTTACCCATGGGCGAACCACAAAGTTTACTGACGAGTCTGCCAGTTCATTGACCGAAACGCGCGGCGCGGGGTCTTGCAGAACCCGCTCGTCTTCTTTAAGAACACGCATTAATACTTCTTTGGCTTTGCGTAAATCAGCGTTATAGCTTACCCCAATCACCATATCCACGCGCCGGGTTGGGTGCTCAGAGAAGTTAGTAATCGGGTTTGAGGTGATTTGTGAGTTGGGGACCACAACTTTTTTACTGTCCGGCGTTTTTAGCACGGTGGTGAATAGTTCAATGCCAATCACAGTGCCGCCGATGCCGCCTGCGTCAACATAATCACCTGACTTGAACGGGCGGTAGATCATAATCAATACGCCCGAGGCGAAATTGGCCAGTGAGCCTTGTAGCGACAAACCGATGGCCAGACCCATGGCACCAAGGATGGCAATAAACGACGTGGTCTGAATACCCACATGAGACAGTGCCATCATAATCGCAGCGGCAACGATAATCGCACGCACGATACCGGCTAAGAATGTCACTACAGCGTTGTCAATTTTGCTTTTATCCAGGCGTTTCATAATCTGTCGGCTGATAATGCCTGACAGAATAAAACCACCTATCAGAATCGCCAGGCCCACCACAAAGCGCACCGCATACATCGCCATTAAACCTTGGTTGTCTTCCAACCACAGCCACATCTCGTTCATGCCTATACCTTTTTTAATTCAATCATTGCGTACTAGCTTAACTAAAAGAGCACCAGATGCAAACTAGAAGCGCACGCTAAAACGCTGGCGTTGGCGTGCCTGCTGCGGCAATACTGAGACCAAATTGCGAATTGAGCGTGGTGCTTCCGCTGACTGCAGAATCTGAAATTCACCGTCAGCGCTATTCATACTGGCGCGCATACTGGCACGTAAACCTACCGTATTCGGCTCCACCAGTTCAGCGGTCAGGTAACCACTGTCGCAACCAATCGTTGCTTCAAGGGCGCCCAGATCCTCCCACGCCTGGCCAACCTGCATGGCACCGCCAACCAGCTCCACCTGACCATTGGCCTGGGCGCACAATGGCTGACCCAGCACAAAGGTGGTCATGTTCAGCACCACGTCGCCACGTAGCGGGAATGGGCTCGGTTGTGGGGCAAATGCGGCCAAATCCACTAAGCGAGCTTCAAGCTGCAGGTTTGCAACTTCCAGTTCATTGCGTGATGCCCGCACCCGGCCACTGCCAATTAGCAGGTTATCCACGTGCTCACCCAGCTCAATATCGGCAACCACTCGCCCGGTTAACAACGACAACGGCTGCACCTGCCAGTTAAGATTACGCAGCATGGTACCTTCTACCAGCACGGTGTCTGCCTCTCCGCGCCACAATGTCCCTTCAACACCACCGATTTGAACCGCCGGGGGTAAAGGCACGAACTGCAACGCAAATCGCGCTGGCACGGTGACCACTAAAGCAATGAGAAATAAAAACACACAGCCGACAACGGCAAATACTAACTTCATGAAGCCCCCGCTCGCACTTGTAACCGACGCACCCGGACCACGCCAGGCTCACCGCCCTCGGCGATATCAATGGCTTCAATTTGTACCTGACGCTCATCCAGCGCGGCTAAAAACGCCAGCAGATTGTCAAAATCAGCCTCATTAAAGACGATCTGCAGCGCTTCGTTCTGCGGCTGCAACCGCGATACTTCCAGGTTATGGGTGGCACTAGTGCGACTGATGAAGCCATTCAGTTCATTGCCACTAATCGGTGTCGCCCGCTGACGGGGCGCTCCGCTGCGTAATTGCTCAACCTGCTGGGTTGACTCCACCACAAAGCGCAATGTCTCCTGTTGAGTTGCCAGCCGGTTTTGCGCGCGTTCGGTCGCTTGCTGCAGTGGTTGCCAGATGCCATACCAAAAAATAAAAATCAGCGTAAACACCAGCATCAGGACCAGCAATTGCTGCTCGCGTGGTTCGCGCTTACGCCACCACTGCTGTGCTCGCCCTTGATACTGTTTAACTTGCTGCTGTAATTGCGCTTTCATCAGCTACCCCCGCGCACAATCAATGTTCCGGCAATACGGCCAGCACGGCTATTTAATTGCCCTTGCTCAACCTCTAACGCCTGCTGCTGTGCCAATTCGCCAAAGCGCTCAAAGACTGCGAAGTTTGCCCCGGTGGCCTGCAGCCGTAATTCGTTGCGCCCGGCGTCAAACTGCATCAGGGTGACCTCTAAGTCGGTGCCATTGAAGGCAGGTGCCAGCTGCTGTAATAAACCCAATACCTGGGTGCTGTCGCCACCGCCCTGCAAACGGGCAAGATGTTGATTCAACTGCGCCCGTACATTGACCACCCGGGTTTCATCCGGGAAAGTCTGGCGATAACGGTTTTCAATACTTTGCACCACTTCGCTATGTTGCTGATTCAGCTGCCAGATATATAAGCCCTTATCAACAAACAATAAACCAAGTAAGACCGCCGCTGCGATGGCCGGCCAACGCCATACACCGAGGTTCGCTTTGCGTTTACGTTTTTGTGCAAACTCACCTTGCAGCAGGTTGATAGAGGTCTGCGGTTGCAACCGCCGCGCCAGGGTTAAGGCGCCATTTGGCTCTGCGTTTATCGCGGATTCGTCGTTGACTGCCGACATATGCTGGTCGTCAGGTGCGGCAAGCTGCGCCGGCGCATGGGGCCAGTGCACTTCGCCCCAGCAGCGGATCAAGGCTGGCGGTGTCAGCGCATCACTAAATAATTCAGACAAGTCTTCAAACAAGCTCTGCTCGATAGCAAAACCACGCCAGGCACTGTGCCGCACAATAATATCGTCGTCCAGGCTCATCGCCGACCATTCATTCTCGCTCAGCGGCAAAATAAACAGGTCCGGAATAATCGCGGCGTATTTGAGGCCGCTGGCATCAAGCCAGTCCTGCCAGGCCTGCATTTGTGATTTCGCCACCACACACACCGGCAGGCCGCGCTCAGACTCATCGCCAATGTCGCGTTCAGTATTCTGCCAGCCACTGAGCTGCCAGGCAAAATGCAGCTCGTTGATATCCTGAGCAAGCTCTTCCTCGAGTGCATAAGGCACCACCTGGGCTAAATGCCGGCGCGAACCGGGTGGCAGATCAAGCTGGTGAAAGCCGATTTCAGTACTGCTGACCAGTACCGTTACTTTTGCGCCTTCACTCAGTTCCAGCAATTCGCTGAGCTCGTTCGCATGCGACAGTACCCCGTGCTGCAGAATATCTCCGCCATGCTCTCCTGCACTGGCGTCAGGCGCTTGCCATAGTAGCCATGGGATATTGCCATCCGCCTGGCCCGACAGTCTTATGATGAGTTGTTTAATCATTCCAGTCATACCCTCTGCGCGAACGATGTAGTATCCGCGCTTCGCCGTCCAGCGCCTGAATGATCGACACCGCAAAGAACTCGGTATCGCCATATTGAATTGCCGCACGTAACTCAAAAAATTCGCTTTCAACGGTGAGACTTTCTTCTCCCCGAACCTGCTCGTCACCTTCTGGCACCAGCCCCTGCAATTCAGCCAGGTTGGTGATTTCCTCTACGCTGGCATAGCCTTCCGGCGGCCAGCCGCTAAGCATATCCCGTGCCTGCTCCACCCCCAACAGACCTAGAAAGATAGCGCTCAATAATTCCGGGCGTTCAGGGTCCATGGTGTTGAGGTTAAAGGCTAAATCTGACCGCTGTGGAATCACACACACATGGGGTCTTATCCGCTCGTACACTTCCTGGGTATAGCCAACGACCTGCCGCAATTCGCTAATATGGCTCATTAAACTATTCGCCGCCTGATAAGGTCTTGGCATCGACTCATAATCCGCATCTTCCGCACCATATTGATTGGTCAATACATTGTCTTCGTCCAGCCAATCGAGCAATGTGGCGCTGAGTTGCTGCACGGTAAAATCATCAAATTCTAACGCCTGCAAGAGTGCCTGGTACTGCTCCAGTGCTAACCCTGAGGAGGCCACCGGGCTCTCTTCACTGCCCGGAAATAACGCATTCAGGTTAAAACAGGCATGCAAGTCACGCACCCGGCCACCGATGAACCCGCCCTCAACCGGAAATGGCCCCTGTTGATTCGCCCAATTCTGGCCACCATGCACGTAATCATCATTTTCAATTTCTGCCAGTAGCACCTGGCGCACCAACTGCTCGGCACTCAGCCAATGCCAGTAAGCGTTTTCCGCCATTTCCATTGCGTGCGCGCGGTCGACCTGGCCTTTCAACCTGCCACTCATATTGACTGCCACCACAGCGACAATAGCGACCACTAGTAACACCGTAATTAATGCAACGCCGCGTTGCTGATGGCGGCTTTTCCCAGCGTTCAGGCAGCGGTTCATAACGCCCCCTCGCCACTAGTTAATAACCAGCGTTCAATTAAACCGTACTCTGCAGTGGTCAGGCTGACAATAACCACTTCAGGCAGCGCGTCAGGCACCGACCAGCTGTTGGTTTCCTCTCCGTTATGCACAAATCGAATACGGAAGTCCTCCACCCCATGCAGTAAGTCCTGCTCATAGGGGCGGCCGCTGACGTCATCTACGTAATCCGAGCTCAGTCGCTGCAGCACATTCTCGCGCAACCTGTACACCACAGGCTGCAGCCCTGAGCGCGGCAACATCGCATTCGGGTTGCTCCAGCCTGCGCGGACGAAGCCCAGACCATCGGCGTCACTGTCGGTGGTGCGACCATCGCTCAGCACGTAAATATTACGATGCTCTGCCGGCTGCGCCCGCAATGGCCGTGCCACCATCTGGCGTACATCGCGCTCCAGCATCAGCATGGCAAACTGCATATCCTGCAACTGTTCACGGCGTTCGTTAGAGCGCTCATCACTGACCAACATCTGGTTCAACACAAACGAGCTCGCTAAACCTATCATCGCAAAGATCAGCATCGCGAGGAGCAGTTCAACCAGTGTAAAACCCTGTGCCCGCTTCATCGCTGCCCCACGAAACCACTGATGCGTGCTGCTTCAGCGCCCTCTTCTTCGGCACTGACAATAATCGTGACTTCACGCAAGCCGTCGGTGACCGTCTCAACGGACAGCTGCCGCCAGTACCAGGTACGCTCGGCCATTTGCATCTGCCCTGTGGCACCGTTTTGCGGCGGCCAGTTATCACTGATATGAACTTCCGCCATGCGATTGGACGCCACCATCGTAGCGAATGCCCGCTCTTCTATCAGCGCAATGCTGCGCAAATGCTCTGTGGCAACCTGTAACGCCGCAAGCGCCGCCATGGTAAAAATACTCAGTGCCAGCATCACCTCAATTAAGGTAAAGCCTGCCTGACGAGCGGGCCGAGCGCGCGTGTTCATGGCTCCTGATCCTCTACACTCAGATGAATGCCGTCACGCCCGTCAACCCAATAGCTCAGGCCGCTGAAGCGATCATGAACTGCGAGACTGAAGGGCACAAAATCACTACTTTCAAAAATTAGCAAACGAGGCTCGATGACCTCTTCATCATCGTCTCGGCGATCTCGTTCAGAACGAAATACTGCCGAGCGGTCGCCGTCAATAATATTGTCCAGAATGGCGAAGTCACCGAGCACCAGCTCTAGTTCAAGGTCGCTAAATTCAACCCCATCCAGGGCGCCGTCCTGTTGTCGCTGCCACTGGCCATCATTCCAACGATAAAACGCATAGCTGTGTTCTTTAACATCAACGCCCATCACCCAGTTGCGAATCAACGCAACCTGGCGGGCGTGGTTCAGTTTCTCTTTAAATACCACCGCCGCGGTGCGTGCGTCACTGTCACGCTGGGGCGGCGTCATATTGACCACCACAGTGCCCGCTATTAACGCGAGAATAAACGCCACAATAATGATTTCAAGCAGGGTAAACCCTGCCGCATGGCGATGTCGTGATGGCGTTATCAAAGTCATCGGCAATGGCTACTGGTACTCATGCAGGTTCCAGTTACCCATGTCATCATCGGTGCCAGGCTGGCCGTCAGGGCCAAACGAAAAGATATCCACGCGCCCATGCTCACCCGGGTTAAGCAACTGGTACTCGTTACCCCAAGGGTCTGTAGGCAAACGGCGAATGTAGCCGCCTTCACGATAGCGGCGCGGCTGTGGATCGATGCGTGGCTCATATACCAGCGCTTCCAGGCCCTGCTCGGTGGTTGGATACACGCCGTTATCCAGGCGATACATATCTAACGCATTTTCCAGTGCAACAATATCTGAGATCACTTTCTGGCGCTCGCCATCGTCGCGACTACCCATCACGTTCGGCACCACCAAACTGGCCAGAATACCGAGGATCACGAGGACCACCATCAGCTCTAGCAGTGAAAAACCCTGTTGTTTGATTTTCATAGTTACAACCCTACCTGTTGGTTAAGCGCCAGTATCGGTTGGATAATGGCAAGTACAATAAATAACACCACGCCGGCCATGGTCACTATCAGCGCAGGTTCAAAAATCTTCAAGCTCACGTTGACCAGGTTCGAGAACTCATTGTCCTGGTTATCTGCACAACGCTTGAGCATTTGTTCCAGTTCACCGCTTTTTTCACCTGACGCAATCATGTGCAGCATCATCGGTGGAAACAGCTTACTGTCGGCAAGGGATGCACGCAGGCTGGTCCCTTCGCGTACCCGGTCACAGGCTTCTTCCACCACCTCGCGCATGCGCAAATTGGTCATCACTGACGCGGTAATCTTTAAACTATCCAGCAGCGGTACCGCTGATGCGGTGAGGATACTCAGCGTGCGCGCAAACCTTGCGGTGTTAATCCCTCTAATAATACGCCCAAAAAATGGCATGTAGAGCATTTTATGATGCACCGCATAACGAAATTTCGGTCGTTGCAAAGCGGCTTTAAAGCCAAAAACCGCCGCTATAATAGCAATCACCAATAGCAAACCGTGGTCTTGCACAAAGTTACTGATCGCAATAAGGAATAATGTGACCCCGGGCAATTCCTGTCCCTGGTCGGCAAACTGATCGACGATTTCCGGCACCACCGAGGCAAGCAAGAAGGCAATCACCGCGATGGCAACCACGGTCAACACGCCGGGGTACACCGACGCCTGTTGTATCTGACTGCGGGTCTGCTGGCGTTGTTCCGTATAATCTGCGAGGCGTTCGAGGACTTCATCGAGGTGCCCGGACTTCTCCCCCGCAGCAACCATCGCGCAATACAGCTCATCAAACACCTGCGGGAAATCGCGCATGCCTTCAGCCAGGGTATAACCTTCCACCACTTTACTGCGCACCGACATCAGCATTTTTTGCAGGCGCGGTTTATCGGTTTGCTCTGCAACCGCCAGCAAGCATTGTTCAATGGGTAAGCCGGATGCGACCAGCGTTGCGATTTGACGTGATATTAAGGCAAGGTCACTAACACTGACTTTACCCTGGAACAATCTGCGTTTGGTGGCCGGGCCTTTGTCACTGGCGGCGGCCTCGCTGATAGTGAGTGGAATCAGCCCTTTTTCACGCAACTGTTGACGGATCTGGCGCTCGTTGTCAGCCTCTAATACGCCCTTTTTGCGGCGCCCTTTGGCATCCATGGCCTGGTATTCAAATGCAGCCATGGTTTACTCCTCGCGGGTGACCCGTAACACTTCTTCTAAGGTGGTGATACCTGCAAGAATTTTGTCACGGCCGTCCTGGCGGATACTAGGGAATTTCTGCCGCGCATACTTTTCAATGGCCTGTTCGCCATGACCATTATGCACATGGCTACGAATAGTCTCATCAACCACCAGCATTTCATGAATACCGGTACGCCCGCGATAGCCAGTGTGGGTACATTTTTCACATCCCACTGCACGGTAGATGGTCGGCTGCGGCGCGTCCGCAGGGAGCAACAGCATCTCACGCTCTTCTGCACTTGGCTGATACGGCTGGCGACAATCCGGGCACAGGGTTCTGACCAGGCGCTGAGATAACACGGCGAGCAAACTGGACGACAGTAGAAACGGCTCGATGCCCATATCTTCAAGGCGGGTAATTGCACCTGCGGCAGTATTGGTGTGTAAAGTCGATAACACCAGGTGACCGGTTAAACTCGCCTGCACACCAATTTGAGCGGTTTCTGCGTCACGAATCTCACCTACCATGACCACGTCCGGGTCTTGCCGTAAAATCGCCCGCAAACCGCGGGCAAAGGTCATATCCACCCGCGGATTGACCTGGGTCTGGCCAATCCCTTCAATGGCATACTCGATAGGGTCTTCAACCGTGAGAATATTGCGGTCTTTCGAATTAATTTCGCTTAAACCCGCGTACAACGTCGTACTTTTACCAGAGCCTGTAGGCCCGGTAACCAGAATAATACCGTGCGGTTTTTGAATCAGCTCAGCAAACACTTGTCGATTTGCCAGGGTCATACCGAGTTGCTCGAGCTGCAGGCGTGCATTGTTTTTATCTAACAATCGCAGTACCACCCGCTCACCATGGGCAGAGGGCATGGTTGAAACCCGCACATCCACAGCACGACCGGCTATCAACAGCGAGATACGACCATCCTGAGGCAAACGTTTTTCAGCGATATCAAGCTGCGCCATGACCTTAATCCGCGACACCAGCAATGACGCCAACTTACGATTAGGCCGCAAAATCTCACGTAGAACGCCGTCAATCCGAAAGCGTATCAACAGGTCTTTTTCAAAGGTCTCAATATGAATGTCAGAGGCGCCTTCTTTGATGGCTTCACTCAACATCGCATTGATCAGTTTGATAATGGGCGCGTCGTCCTCACTTTCCAATAAATCTTCGGTTTGCGGCATCTCGTCCGCCAGCGAAAACAGATTGACCTCGTTGCCGATGTCTTCCATCAACTGTTTAGCCTCGGATGAGTCACGCTGATACGCACGGGTCAGCAAGGCATCGAATTCTGCCTCGTCATGGCGCTCAACCCGGTATGAACGCCCCACCAGACGTCTCACTTCGTGCAGTGCATGGGGCGTAACCGTAGGTCGACAATGCACCACCAGCTGATCTTCCGTTTGCATCAGCACCACGCCATTGCGTTTAGCAAAGGCGAAAGGCAAACGGGTAAATAGGGGCATTGCCGCTTCATTCATGGTTTATGCTCCATCGTCCAGCAATGCTTCGTTGCGACGCGCTGCTTCTTCGTCTTCACGCTCGGGCGGCTCTTCGTCGATTTCTTCACGCTCAAGATACTGCTCAAAGCCTGGCGGCAGGAAGTTGTGCTCGTCCCATTCAGGTAATACCGGGATACGTGAATTCTGACGCAACGACAGACCGCGCTCGCGCTGCTCTAACTGCTGTGCACGAATGTAGCTATATTTCCGGCTACTCAGCTCGTCCATACGTGCATCATCACGAATAATAGTCGGCCGAATAAATACCATCAGGTTACGTTTACGCGTCGTCACACTGGTAGATTTGAATAAGTGACCTAGGATAGGAATATCACCGAGAATTGGTACCTTTGACAGACTCTCCTGCACGTCTTCATCAATTAAGCCACCTAACACAATGGTTTCGCCGTCACGGGCAAGCACTGTGGTGGTTAATTCACGTTTATTAATGGTGATATCCACACTGGTGGCACCGGCCAGGCTCGATACTTCCTGTTCAATCACCAGCTGCACTGAGTCGCCTTCGTTAATTTGTGGCGTGACCCGCAAACGAATACCGATCTCACGTCGGTCAACGGTCTGGAATGGATTGTCATTGTTCGACCCTGCGGTGGCACCGGTGATCGTTGGTACGTCCTGACCAACCAGGAAGTTCGCTTCCTGGTTATCCAGCGTGGTAATACTTGGCGCCGAAAGAATGTTTGAGTTGGTGTTGGTAGAGACCGCCTGCAGTACCGCGCCCCAACCGTCCTGGACCGTGCCCAGTAACAGACCGTTGGCCTGGCTAAGTAACTGAGCAGCAAGGCTGAAATCACCTCGACGGTCCGGTTCACGGGTGGTTACCAGGTTACCATCATTACCGATACGCTCGGTGACGGTACCCGGTTCGGTACGCGCTGCTTCTGCGGCAATACCGATTTGCCCCAGTGGCACCAGGTTGCCGTTATTGTGCTGCATTAAGCCGAAATCTTCACTTAGCCACTGCATGCCAAAATTAAGCCCGTCGCCTTCAAAGACTTCGACAATAATGGCCTCCACCAGCACCTGCGCACGGCGGATATCGAGCTGGCGTACCACATCCTCGATGGCACGGATCAGCGCAGGCTGAGCCGTCACGATTAGGGAGTTAGTGCTCTCATGCGACTGGATACTGACTTCATCGCCCGTTCTGCGCCGCTGGGTTGCGCCACCGGTGCGCTGGTTGCCACTACCTGTGGCACCTTGCGTCTGGCTTTGCCGCTCTTCCTCAGCGATCATCGTGTCGGTCATACCGCGCAACACGTCGACCATTTCCTCGGCTTTGGCGTAACGCAAATAGAATACCCGGGTATTCCCGGTGGTTTCCAGCTCAGCATCAAGCTCTTCAATCAAGCGAATCACCCGCGCACGCACCCGCGGCTCGCCGCTCACCAAAACGCTATTAGTGCGCTCATCGGCCACGATGCGCGGGATCAAAAGCTCGGGGGTGTTACCTGAGCTTTGTGGAATAAATATAGCGGTAGCAATGCGCACCATCTCAGCGGCAGAGGCATGCGCCAGCTCTATTCGCTCAACGTCCTGATCACCTGCCTGGTCGACCCGCTCGATCACTTCAACCAAACGGTTCACCACAGACGCACGACCAGTGATCATGATCACATTCGAGGGATCGTAGCTAACCACGTTACCACCGCCGGACTGATCGTTCAGACCACGCAGCAAAGGTGCCAGTTCACGCACTGAGACGTTCTCAACAGCGACCACACGGGTAATCATTAACGCGCCGGAATGGCTACCGTCATCTACAACCGGCAGCGCCGCATTACGTGCATCGCGATCACGAATCACGCGCAGGGTACCGTTGTCGGATTCAACCACTGCGTAGCTATAGACCTCAAGTACATCAAGAAAAAACTGGTAATACTGGCGGCGATTTAACACATCATAACTGCGCACATTGATGCGCCCGCGCACCTCCGGGTGAACCACAATGGTTTTTTCTAAATTGCGACTAACCGTTTGAATAAATTCATTGATATCGGTGTTATTAAACGAGGCAGAAAATTCACCTTCGTCCTCTGCGTTGCTGCGTTCGGCATTCTGGCTTTGTTGGGTACTTTGCATGGCCATTGCCAAAGGCGTCATCGCAAGGCCCGCAAGGAGCAGCGCGCTGGTTATTGTTGTTATTAGTTTGGGTCGTAAAATCCGCATGCTTACACCTGTTAGCGCTAAGGAACCTGTAGTTCCAGGTCGATAATGTCGTTGCCCCGTCGCACCTGAATAATGGCCCGTGATGAATCCTGAAGCTCGTTCATCGCAGCCAGTGCTTGCGCAGGGTCAGTCAAATCGTAGCCATTGATAGCCACGGCTATGTCGCCGGCTTGCAGGCCTAATGCTGCAAAAAGCTCCCGGTCTTCGCGCGGTTGCAACTGATAACCAGTAATTTGCTGGCCATCACGCACCGGGCTGATATTAATAATTTCCATGATCATCGCAGGGTTCTCGCGCGCGGAAGCCACCGCTTCCGCCACCTGCTGATTACCACGCGTGTCGACCCGGGTAGGTTGCGTCGACTGGCGCGGTTGCGCATCTTCATTGGCGCTAGCGCTAAACATACGTAATTGCGCCTCAGAACCATCTCGGCCTTCCATATACAAGACCTCCCGGCGCCCACCGTTGTCCAGTAACACACGATCTGGCAGTATTTGCTCCACCGTCGCGCGACTATTGCCGATACGCTCACCAATGATATAGGTTTGCTGGCTACCCGATTGTTCGATAATCGCCGCTGAACGCTGCGGATTTGCACTCGCTACTAAGCCCACTAAACGCACATTGAGCGTGGTTTCAGGGGCATCCAAAGCGTCCTCTTGCTGCGCGTCCACAGCGGCGCGATCGCCAAAGATATTAAGCTGTTGAATCGCTCGCACATTGGTCGAAGCCTGCGCCAGGCGCGCTTGATTTTGTGCGGGAGCCACCACCAAGGTATCGGCTGGGGTCAGCAAGCGCCAGGTTAGCAGCGCCAGCCACCAGATAGCGATAAGAATAAATAGCCACGCGAGCACCATCGCTGCAACGCGCTGACGCTTTGGGGTAAACTGTTGTTGGATTCTGGATTGAATTAACTGCACATTATGTATCGTTATAGTTATCGTTATAATTATCGTTTCAAGAATTTTATATTGGCTGAGTGTGCACCGTATCCCGGCGACCGCATCCATTGATATCTTCAGATATTAACGCATCGGCTTTTTGCACCAGCCTGCGCCATTCTAGCCTGCGAACAGAAGGGTTAGCAACAAATAGTCAACAGTAAGGTTTAACAATGGCCCTATGTTACAATATAACTACGCCAATGAAACCCGAATCGCTCAGTATCAGACGAAGAGGATTGCCATGAGTTCCCCAGCGACCCAACAAAGCAAAGCGGTGCGCCTCGATAAATGGTTATGGGCTGCACGATTTTTTAAAACCCGCGCCCTTGCCCGCCAGGCCATCCAAGCCGGTAAAGTGAGTTATAATGGCCAACGCAGTAAGCCTTCGAAGAGCGTTGAGCTACAGGCTACGTTGTTGATTCCCCGTGGCCCGGAGCGCATTGAAGTGGTGGTAGTCGGGCTCAGTGAGCAGCGCCGCGGTGCACCTGAAGCGCAAAGCCTCTATGAGGAAACGCCTGCGAGTATCAAGCGCCGGGAGGAAAATGCTACAGCACGTAAAGCCAATGCGTTATATAATCCCCACCCTGACGGTCGCCCTGATAAAAAGCAGCGCCGCGACATAATCAAGTTCAAACAGCAGTAGAGGTTTTGTGTGCAATCAGCTGACAGCTTAATCCGATATACATTCGCCAACGCACCCGTGCGTGGCGAGCTTGTGCAACTAGAAAAAAGTTACCAGCGCCTGGTCGAGGGCCACGACTACCCGGAGTATGTGCGTGATTTACTAGGCCAGCTGATGGCGGTTACCAGCCTGCTCAGCGCCACCCTTAAGTTTGAGGGCCACATTAACCTGCAACTCCAAGGCAATGGTGCATTGAACTTTGCCACGGTGAATGGCAGCCAGCAGCAAGAGTTACGTGGGGTGGCTCGTTTAACCCGTGACTTAAACGAGCACAGCTTCGCTGAACTGGTTGGTGACAAAGCCTATTTGATCATTACCTTAAGCCCGGATGACGGCGAACGTTATCAGGGCGTGGTCGAAGTGAAAGCCACCGACCCGGGGCTTGCTGCCGCGGTAGAGCGTTATTTTACCCAGTCAGAGCAGCTACGTACCCGCGTCTGGTTACATGCGAATGCAGAGCGGGTTGGCGGCTTGTTGCTGCAGGCACTACCCGGGCAGCCTGAGGCGGACGACGAGTCTGCGCGTGGTTTCACTCATCTGGCAACTCTGACTGACACCATCACCGCCGACGAGCTGACTCAACTTGAAGCCAATGTGGTCCTGCACCGTTTGTATCATGAAGATGACGTGATTGTGTACGAGCCCATGGCGGTGCGGTTTTTCTGTGGCTGCTCCCATGATCGCAGCATGAGCGCGTTATACAGTGTGCCGGTGGCGGAATTGAAAGAGATTATTCAAAGTGACGGCGAAATTCGCCTGACCTGTGATTACTGTCTTAACGATTATGTGTACGACGAAAGTGATCTGGCCGCCATTCAGGGGCACCAGCAGGATCCTCTGCAGTAAAAACAACAAGGGCATGCCAATGCATGCCCTTGTTCATTTATTTCTTATCCACTTACTTCTTCACGTGGCGCAGCATCCGTTTGCGCTTGCGCTGCTGTGACAAAGTCAACTTGTTGCGCTTGCCTTCAAAGGGGTTTGCACCCTCTCTAAACTCTACCTTAATTGGCGTTCCCATCACTTTTAATGCGCGACGGAAATAATTCATTAGATAGCGCTTGTAGGTATTAGGTAACGAACTCACCTGGTTACCGTGAATCACCACCAATGGTGGGTTATAACCACCGGCATGGGCATACTTAAGCTTGACCCGACGCCCACGAACCAGCGGCGGTTGGTGCTCTTCCTGGGCCATTTCCATGATCTGAGTCAGCTGTGCGGTATTCACTCGCTGGGTGGCGGACTGATAAGCCTCTTTCACCGAGCCGAACAAGTGCCCCACGTTGGTGCCATGTAACGCAGAAATAAAGTGAATGCGGGCAAAATCAACAAAGCCTAAGCGACGGTCGAGCTCTTGCTTGATCCAGTCTTTAGCGTCGTTATCCAAACCATCCCATTTGTTCACTGTGATGACGATAGAACGGCCTGCGTTCAGCGCAAAACCCAGCAGGCTCAAATCCTGGTCGCTAATCTGATCACGGGCATCGATGACCAGCATCACCACGTTCGCATCTTCAATCGCTTGCAGGGTTTTAATCACCGAGAACTTTTCAACTGCTAAGTCGATACGCCCACGTTTACGCACCCCAGCGGTGTCGATCAGCACATACTTCTGATCGTCACGCTCCATGTCAATGTAAATACTGTCCCGGGTCGTGCCAGGCTGGTCGTAGACCACCACCCGTTCTTCACCCAACAGGCGGTTGGTTAACGTCGACTTACCCACATTCGGGCGACCGACAATCGCAATCTTAATCGGCTTGTCTGCGTAATACTCGGCCTGGCGAATCATCCCCTCTTCGTCTTCATCACGAGACTCAGGTGGTGGGGCGATAACGTCAGGGTAGGCCTCGCGCAAAGGGTCCAGGGTGCGGTTCAGCAGCTGCTGCACGCCGCGGCCATGGGCTGCGGCAATGTGATATATCTCGCCAAGACCTAACTGATAAAAGTCAGCGCCTGCAGAGTCCGCATCCAGGCCATCGATTTTATTGGCAACAACCCAGACTTCTTTGTTCTGCTTACGCAAATGGTCCGCGATACCAATATCTGCTGCGGTCACCCCATCACGGGCGTCCACCAGGAACAGGACGATGTCAGCTTCATCAATGGCCTGTAATGACTGCTTCGCCATATGCACATCAATGCCCTGTTCATCGCCTTGAATACCACCGGTGTCAATAACAATAAACTGGTAACCGTCGTACTTCGCCTGGCCGTACTTACGGTCACGGGTTAACCCCGGAAAATCCGCAACTAGAGCATCACGCGAGTGCGTAAGACGATTAAATAATGTGGATTTGCCCACATTTGGGCGCCCCACCAGTGCAACCACCGGAAGCATCAAATATCCTTAAAATAGCGTAACGTACAATACGACAGGGCTGGCCATCACGGCCAACCCTGCAACACCACTTGCCAGCTCATCATGAGCGCAGTGGAAAATAGCGTGCCGAGCTTAGTAGCTCAGTGCGATCAAACGACCCTTGTTCGTTTGAATAATGACTTTGTCATTAACTCTGATCGGAGCTACCTGAATGGTATCTCTACGTACTTCATGACGCCCGACCAACTGACCTGACTCACGGTCAAACCAATGCACAACACCAAACCGGTCGGCGCTGACTAAGTGATTCGGCATCACCGCGACTTCTGTCAGGCTGCGCCCATACAGCTCATTGTTGCGCCAGCGCTCATTACCATTGATCCGATCTAATGCCGCAATATGGCTACGCTGAGTCGTTAAAAAGATCCGTGAAGCGGTCACTTGTGGCGTGCGATAGCCGGCGTAGTCCCGGCGCCAAAGCACGTCTCCGGTACGCAATTCCAACGCAATCAATTCACCGTTATACGCCAGCATGTATACGTTTTCACCGCGTACGACAGGCGACGCGTCAATGTCGACCATGCGCTGCAGGTCACTTGCGCCGGTAGGTGCCACCAGACGATCGTCCCAGGCAATCTGGCCGTTTTCCAGAATCAATACAGCCGCACGGCCATTATTGGTACCGACTACAACGCCACCCGATTGGATCACCGGCGATGAAGAGCCCCGCAGCGACAAAGTTGGCACTTCTTCTTCATGGCGCCAGCGCTCTTCGCCATTTGCCATATCAAGGGCGACCACCATGCCGTTACCCAAATGCGCAATCACAAAGCCTTCACCCACAGCCGGGGCTGAGATCACTTCGCCGGGCACAGAAACCTGCCAGGTTACGTCACCGCTAGCGGCATCGAGAGCGAATAACTCACCATTCTCACTGCCCAGATACAAGGTGCCATTGTCGTGCACGATACCACCGGACAGACGTGCCGGAGGCCCCTTACGAAACACACTGAATAATGAAAACGGTTTGTCTGGGGACAAGTCAGCCTGCCACACACGACGACCGTTGTCGGCATTCACCGCACTCACCCGGCCATGGCGGTCGGCAGCGTAGAGCACGCCATCCGCATACACAGGTGACAGCCGGCTGTAAAATTCATCACTGCCATCGCCAAGGTTAAAGGTCCACGCCACCGACGGGCTTAACTGCTCATCAATTGCGCCAAGCTCTGCGTAATCTGGCTCCTCAGTACTGGAACAAGCGCTGACAAGCCCTGCCAACACCAGACCACTGAGCAGGTTGCGCCATGTATTCAAATTCATCAATTACTCACCTGCCAGGTTTTCAAATTTCATCTGCAGGCTAGGTGACGACTGTGCACCACCTAAATCCACTGCAGCCTGATATGCGCGACGTGCCTGTTGGGTATCACCCTGCGCAAAATAAACATCTCCACGAACTTCTTCAACCTGCGCAGTAAAGCTCTCAGGTAAATTCTGCTCTAACGCCTGCAATGCCTGTTCGTAGTTACCTAAGGCCAGTTCTACACGCGCCAGGCGAGTAGTAGCAAGGGCTTTAAGCACTGGCTTCGGGGCATCATTTTGAGCCACCCGCAGGATTTCAGCTGCGCGTTCTAGCTCACCGTTTTGCACGGCTTGCTGGGCCAGCTGTAAACGTGCCACGACGCCATGGGCTGTACCGTCAAGTTCATTAATCAGCTGCTCTGCGACCCGCAAGGCGTCTTCATCGCTGCTTTGCAGTTGTTGTGACACCTGTTGGTACGCTGCGGTACGCTCATGTTGTGTTTCCACCTGCGCAGCCTGATAAGCACGCCAGCCAAACAGCGAACCCAGACCTATCACCACACCGGCGCCAATCCAGATACCGTATTCACGTAAAAACTGTTTTATTTGCTCGACCTGTTGATCTTCGTGTTCCACCTGCAAATCCTCTTTTTTTAACTATGTATTGTGGTTATAACCTGAGATAACTGGTCCCAGGTCAAGCTTTGCTGCGGCTTATCTTCACGCAGGTATTTAACGCTGACAACCTCGTTGGCGATTTCATCATCACCCATAATCAGGGCCAGACGAGCGCCTGACTTGTCTGCGCGTTTTAGTTGTTTCTTAAAGTTACCGCCGCCACAGTGCTGCATCACCCGCAGCCCCGGGAATTCGTCACGCAGGCGTTCGGCAATTTTCACCGCCGGAAGTTCCGCCTGTTCGCCCATTGCTGAAACATAGACGTCCACGGCTGCAGGTAAGTCGGCCTGATCAAGTTGCTCTAGCATCAGCACCAAACGTTCCAGGCCCATCGCAAAACCAACCGCAGGCGTACCTTTACCACCGAGTTGTTCAACCAGACCGTCATAACGGCCACCAGCGCACACAGTGCCCTGAGCGCCAAGGCTTGTGGTCACCCATTCAAAAACGCTGCGATTATAATAATCTAAACCACGCACTAAGCGCTCATTGTGGGTATAGGTAATACCCGCGGCGTCCAGGCGGGCACACAAGCCATTGAAGTGCTCACGTGATTCGTCATCCCAGTATTCCGACAGTTTAGGCGCGGCGGCCAGCATCTCTGCCATGGCCGGGTTTTTTGAATCAAGAATGCGCAGCGGATTACTTTCCAGCCGACGCTTACTGTCGTCATCCAGTAATTCTGCATGCGCGCCTAAATACTCAGTCAATGCAACTTTGTAGTTTGCACGCGCTTCATTTGACGCCAGCGAGTTAAGCTCCAGCGTGAGGTGCTCGGTAAGACCAAGGGTTTTCCACAAGCGCGCAGTCATCTGGATCAGCTCAGCGTCGATGTCCGGGCCATCAAGGCCAAATACTTCTACACCCACCTGATGAAACTGTCGATACCGCCCCTTCTGCGGGCGTTCATGACGAAACATCGGCCCCATATACCACAGGCGTTGCTGCTGGTTATACAGTAAGCCGTGCTCGTTGCCCGCGCGCACGCAACTGGCGGTGCCTTCCGGACGCAAGGTCAGGCTGTCGCCATTACGGTCCTCAAAGGTGTACATCTCTTTTTCGACAATATCAGTGACTTCACCAATAGAGCGCTTAAACAGATCCGTTTGTTCCACCACTGGCATGCGGATTTCGTCGTAGCCATAGGCTGCAACTACTTGACGGATAATGTTTTCAAGATACTGCCAGCGACGACTTTGCCCTGGCAGAATGTCGTTCATTCCACGAATTGCCTGTATTTGCTTGGCCACGATTACTTATTTCCTAAAAACTTAAATGTCGATGCAAATGAAAAAGTGTTGCACTGAATGGTCAATGCCTGACAGCAAATGCCGGGCATTATAGGGTTTGCTTACCCTCGGCGTCCACCTGAGTCACCGCAATGGGTTGCTCTCGTTCTCGCTTTGCAACTTGATCACGGATTCTGCGCTCAAGCACGTCCACCAGATTATTATTATCCAGACGCTCTTTCTGGCGCTGGCCATCGACGTAAAAACCTGAGCGGTTTTTCGCCCCTGCAAGACCAAGATCTGACACTAGCGCCTCACCGGGCCCGTTCACCACGCAGCCAATAATCGACACATCCATCGGCGTCACAATGTCTTCCAGCCGCTGTTCCAGGGCGTTAACGGTGCTGATGACATCAAACTCCTGCCGTGAACAGCTTGGGCAGGCGATAAAGTTAATCCCACGGGATCGAATGCGCAGCGACTTAAGAATATCAAAGCCTACTTTTATCTCTTCCACCGGGTCTGCCGCCAGCGATACTCGAAGTGTGTCGCCAATGCCCTCGGCTAATAGCATCCCCAGGCCCACCGCAGATTTCACTGCGCCAGCCCGCGCGCCGCCCGCTTCGGTGATACCCAAATGCAGTGGCTGGTCAATTTCTTTTGCCAGCAAGCGGTAAGCATCTACCGCTAAAAACACATCAGATGCTTTGACACTGACTTTAAAATTCTGAAAATCAAAACGCTGCAAAATATCTACATGGCGCATCGCAGATTCAAGCAAAGCCTGGCCGGTTGGCTCGCCATATTTTTCTTGCAGATCACGTTCTAACGAACCGCCATTGACCCCAATTCGGATAGGGATATTGTAATCACGGGCGCAATCAACCACCGCACGAATGCGTTGCTCGTTGCCAATGTTGCCGGGGTTTATGCGTAAGCAATCAACCCCATATTCAGCCACCTTCAGCGCAATGCGGTAGTCGAAATGAATATCGGCGACTAACGGGATCGAGCTTTGTTGTTTGATCAGTTTAAATGCTTCAGCGGCATCCATGGTTGGTACGGAAACGCGCACAATATCGGCGCCTGCATCAGCAATCTTCTGGATTTGAGCCACGGTGGCCGCGACATCACAGGTATCGGTATTGGTCATCGATTGCACCGCAATGGGGGCACCATCACCAATAGGCACATTGCCAACGTAAATACGACGACTTGGACGACGATTAATGGGAGATTCTGCGTGCATGATGTTTACTACTCAGCTGCTGGTAGCGTCAGACGCGCAACACGTCCGGCGCGATAGGATGACAAATCAATCTGGCTACCCTGATAATACAGTGTCACGTTTTCAGGCGCGCCCAGGGTGATTTCATAAGGGGAATTGCCGTCAAGGGCACTCTGATGCCCTGCAGACTTTACGCCAAACGCGATGGCTTCACCTGTCGCATCTTCAATCCGAATCCAGGTGTCCGCCGCGAAAACCAGCACTAATTCTGCGTCCGGAATAGCACCACCCTCGGTCTGCGCTTCAGCCTCAGCTGCACTGGCAGCCTGCGCTGCGCGCTGCTGTTCCCGTGCTTCTTCTGCGGCCTGCTCAGCGGCTCGTTCTGCCGCCTGTTCAGCCAACGCAGCGTCTGCAATCTCTTGCTGTGCAAGGTCTTCTTCCGCCTGGTGTGCAGCAGCCTCTGTTGCAGACTCACTGACTGTGTCGGTGGCGTCGGTATCATCTGCCCGTACCCGGTCAGCGTCCAGCAAGCTGGTATCAATGAAAATCGGTTCGCGGGTCGCTGCAGTTAGCCCTGAATCTTCGGTAGGCTCGAACTCAACCTGTGCATCTTGCTCTGCAACGAGGCGCTCTGCCACACCCTGCTCCTGACGCGGCGTGTTCGCTTCGTCATCGACCTGGTTGTTATTCTGCAGCCAAAAGATAATCGCCGACCCTATGATAATGGCACCAATAATATAGGTGACCAGCATCAGGCGGTTGTCCTGACTTTGCTGGCGGGTGCGGCGGGAAAAGCTTTGCATGTTCTGTGGCTTGTCGTTCAGACCCAGGCTTTCGTATGCTGCAATAACGCGCCCTTCGTCGACATTCACCAACCGGGCATACGCTCGCAGGTAGCCACGGGTAAAGGTACCTGCTACGTGCTTATCAAATTGGTCCGCTTCCAGATCAACAACGATCTGCTGGCGTAAACGTAAGCGTTCAGCCACCTGCTCGTGGCTTAAGTTCAGGCGCTCGCGCCCTTCTCGAAGCATACGACCGGGGGAGACAGAGTCCGTTACCGTCTCGGCGGACGTATCCTGGCGTGCTTGTTCATCCGTCATGGGTATTCAGGCCTCGCGTGATTACACGGCTTTAATATCAATGGACTGCGTTTTTTGCTGGTTCTTCAGCAAGCGTTTCGTGCGATCCACTACATCCCCAACCAATTGGCCACAGGCTGCATCAATATCATCACCACGGGTTTTTCTAACCATAACGGTATAACCATGTTCCATCAATACCTTTGCAAAACGGTCTATGCGGGAATTGCTCGAACGACCATAGGGTGATTGCGGAAATGGATTGAACGGAATCAGGTTAACTTTACATGGTACCCCTTGTAGGGTCTTCGCCAGCATATGAGCCTGATCGGTGGAATCGTTGATATGGTCCAGCATCACGTATTCTACGGTGACTGCCTTTTGCGCTTTGGATTGCTCGACATAGGCTTTCGCCGATGCTAAAAATTCACGGATCGGATATTTCTTATTAATCGGTACGATTTCGTCACGCAGCTTGTCATCTGGCGCATGCAGAGATATCGCTAATGCCACATCGATTTTTTCACGCAGCATATCCAATGCCGGCACAACCCCTGAGGTGGACAGTGTCACCCGTCGTTTGGACAGGCCTACGCCTAAATCATCCATCATCAGTGACATCGCCGGCACCACGTTTTTCAGGTTGAGCAAAGGCTCGCCCATGCCCATCATCACCACGTTGGTGACAGGTTTCACGTTAGTTTTGCCAAACGGACCGAGCAGTTGATTGACCCGCCAGACCTGGCCAATGATTTCAGCCACGCGTAAATTTCGGTTGAAGCCCTGATAACCGGTGGAGCAGAATGTGCACTCCAGCGCGCAACCGACCTGTGAGGAGACACATAAGGTGGCACGGTCGTCTTCCGGAATCCATACGGTTTCTACTTCCTGGCCGTCGAATAGCTCCATCGCAAACTTGATCGTGCCGTCGCTGGATTCTTGCTGACGTTTCACGATTGGCGCGCGGATTTCGGCGATCTCTTTGAGTTTAGCCCGCAGAACCTTATTCAGGTTGGTCATATCATCAAAGTTATCGACGTTAAAATGATGCACCCACTTCATGACCTGCTCTGCACGAAATTTCTTCTCGCCCAGTTCGGCAAAAAAGTCATGCATGGCCTGCCGATCAAGGTCGAGCAAGTTAATTTTTTCGTTTGTGGTTGTCATCGTTACCTCCGCAACTTGCGACTTTGCAAGTTTAGCGCCTGTGACTGCGCTGTGTATTCTAGCGTGCCTGGTGATCTTAGTGTACTGCACCTGGTGTTGCCCGGTGAAAAGCTTGTTACAGCTTACCACGTGCGTTGCAGATGCTGTAAAACCTGGTCTAATGTACAGAAAAAGGGGCTCTATACGCCCCTTTTATGCAATTTGTTCACGTGATGAACCAGGGTGCAGGCAAAGAGCCTGCAACAGTTGGGTCAATTAACGTGTACGTGAACACACTTCTTCGTCTGAGAAGAAGTACGCGATTTCACGAGCTGCAGACTCAGGTGCGTCAGAACCATGCACCGCGTTTTCATCGATAGTTTCTGCGTAATCAGCACGCAAAGTACCCGCTAATGCTTCAGCCGGGTTGGTTGCACCCATGATTTCACGGTTTTTACGTACTGCGTCTTCACCTTCAAGTGCCATCACTACGATAGGACCAGAGGTCATGAACTCAACCAGCGCGCCAAAGAAAGGACGTTCGCTGTGCTCCGCGTAAAATCCTTCCGCCTGCTCTTTGCTCAGGTGCATCATTTTCTGACCAACGATACGCAGGTCAGCGCTTTCAAAACGGTTTACGATTGCGCCGATCACGTTTTTTGCAACTGCGTCAGGTTTGATAATTGAAAGGGTACGTTCCAAAGCCATGCTATTCACTCCAATTCGGTAATTTTTTCGCGGTTTGCGCTGGTCTTTTCTGCTATCGCACTGGGCCTTCATGTTGGCCTATGCGTAGTTAGTCAAGAGACGTTGCCCACGAGTTCATAAATTCGCGCGAATTATACGCGAACGCGCCTCTGATTCCCAATAAAAGTTTTTTTAAAAGGGCTATGCAAACGCGCATCAACGATCTATTATAGACGTCTATACGCCCATTAGGAGTTGTTATTATGTCGTTTACATCTACTGAATCAAATTCCCAAGCACACATTCAGCATGCAACCCTGGGGGGCGGGTGTTTTTGGTGTATTGAGTCTGCGTTTAAGCAGGTTGAAGGTATTATCGACGCCGAGTCAGGGTATGCTGGCGGGCATCTGGACAAACCGACTTATCAGGACATTTGCAATGGCACCAGCGGCCACGCCGAAGTGGTCCGCCTGACCTATGATACGAATCACATTAGCTTTCGTGAGATCCTGGAGATTCTCTTTGCCCTACACGATCCGACTCAGCTCAACCGTCAGGGCAATGACGTGGGCCCACAGTATCGTTCGGTTATCTTTTACCATGACGACATTCAGTTCGCTGAAGCCCAGCAGATTATTGCCGAAATGGAAGCCGATCAAACCTGGCCGGCACCCGTTGTCACCGCGGTTGAACCGCTCACCAATTATTTTGTTGCAGAAGCGTATCATCGCGATTATTACGAGAGAAACCCGCAACAACCTTATTGTGCGATGGTGGTGGGCCCGAAACTGGCCAAGTTTAAACAAACCTTTGCCAGTCGTTTAAAGCAACCTGCCCAGGCATCCGCCTAAGCGCATCCGGGCCAGGGCAACCCTGCCCTGGCTTGTTACCAGATTGGGTTCGCCCGCAAACGCTCAAGGGTGTCTTTGACGATGGCCAGACAGGTGTCGATGTCCTGCTCCTGAGTGAACCGGCCGACACTAAAGCGCACCGACGCATGGGCCTGCTCTCGGCTAAGTCCCATCGCACTGAGCACAAATGAAGGTTCGACACTGGCTGAGTTACACGCCGACCCTGTGGATACCGCCAGGTCCTTTAAACTCATCAATAACATTTCACCATCTACATCGGCAAAAGACACATTGAGAATACCCGGTGCGCATTGCTCAGGGTGACCATTGAGGGTCACGCCCCCAAGGGCTTTAAAGCCGGTCAACAGGCGCTCGCGAAGTCCATGCAGATGCATGCTTTCTTCACTCAGTAATTTATCAGCCAACCGCGCGGCCTCGCCAAAGCCAACGATTTGATGGGTCGCAAGGGTGCCTGAACGCATGCCACGCTCGTGTCCCCCACCATGGATTTGTGCATGCAGACGAACCTTTGGCTGGCGCCTTACAAATAGCGCACCTATGCCCTTGGGCCCATACATTTTATGGGCCGAGATGGATAGCAGATCAACATCAAGATTACGTACATCCACCCGAATTTTGCCTACACTTTGCGCGGCATCCACATGTAATAAAACATCTTTGGCATGGCACAAGCGGGCGATCTCGGCGATGTCCTGAACCACACCGGTCTCATTGTTGACATGCATCACGCTGACCAGCAATGTGTATTCGTTGATGGCCTGGCGCAGGATGTCCAGATCCAGACGCCCCTGACTGTCTACATCGAGGTAGTGCACCACGAAGCCACGCTGTTCGAGGTCATGACAGGTATCCAGCACGGCCTTATGTTCGGTTTTGAGCGTGATAATCTGGTTACGGTTGGGATTGCCATCGGCCTGCTTCTGCGCCTGTTCAGCCACCCCTTTAATCGCCAGGTTATCGGATTCGGTCGCGCCACTGGTAAATACAATTTCCCGCGGGTCCGCATGAATTAAATCCGCTATCTGACCGCGCGCTTCGTCTACCGCCTCTTCCGCTTGCCAACCATAACGGTGAGAGCGCGACGCCGGATTACCAAACACCCCGTCCATGGTCATAAAGCGCATCATTTTTTCCGCGACTTTCGGGTCCATCGGGGTTGTCGCTGCATAATCCAGGTACACAGGGCTTTTTATGTTCGGCAGGCTCATGACTGATCCTTGCTATGAGTTACCGCTACGTTCGTTTCAACTGCATCAGTGTCGGCGGCCGCAGGGGCCTGCTGACTGCTGGTCTTGAGCAGCTGAGCGTAGCGCTTGTCATACGTTGAGAGCATGCCACGCAAAATATTGAGTTCATTTTGCTCCGGCCGCGCGCGGTTGAACAAGCGTCGTAACTTATTCATCACCTGCCCTGGGTGCTGGCGAACGATAAACCCTGACTCTGTCAGGCTCTGCTCCAGATGTGCGTAAAAGCGCGCCAGATCATCCCCGTTCGGGTAGTTGTCCGCGGCACCTTCTGTGCTGGATGCGGTCGCTGCTGTAGGTGCTTCCACCTCAAGCCAGGCCGAGCGCATTTCATAACTTAAGGTCTGCACCGCCATTGCAAGATTCAATGAGCTGTACTCTGGGTTGGCGGGAATATGGACGTGGAATTGGCTCATCTGTAACTCTTCATTGGTTAAACCACTATTCTCACGACCAAAGACCAATGCCACCTTACTATTAAACGCCTCACCCACTGCCTTCGCACCGGCTTCACGGGGTGACAGCATCGGCCAGTCCAGCGTCCGCGAGCGGGCACTGGTGGCCAGCACTAATTGGCAGTCGGCTATCGCCTCTTGCAGGGTTGCAACGGTGCGCGCACTGGCCAGAATGTCAGTCGCGCCTGCGGCAAGCGCCGACGCATGACTTTGCGGGGCTTCTACCGGGTCGACCAGGACCAGGTCACTCAACCCCATGGTTTTCATCGCGCGCGCCGCTGATCCAATGTTGCCTTGATGCGAGGTATTCACCAGCACAATGCGGATATTCTCAAGTACCTGTGGGTGTGACATCTATGCCCTGACTCCTGTTTTGCTATACGGTCTGCTTCACCGCCGTGATACCTGCAATTTTAACATAGAGGTTTGCACAGGTCATGACAGCATTTGCGTTCAGTCGCGGTTCACGTATAATACGCCCTCGTTTTTTGACGAAAAAATATACACGTTCTTTAGCAAATAAAAGGTAATCACATGCATCCGATGCTTAACATCGCGGTGCGCGCTGCGCGCGCGGCCGGCAAAGTCATTATGAAATCAGTGGCACAGGGCGAACAGCTCACCATTGAAGGTAAAGGTCAGCACGACTTTGTCACCAACGTAGATCGTGCTGCAGAAAGCATTATCATCGACACCATTCGCAAGTCCTACCCAAGACATAGCATTCTGGCTGAAGAGTCTGGTGAGCAAGTGGGCAGCGACAGTGATTACCAATGGGTTATCGACCCTATTGATGGCACTAGCAACTTTATGCGTGGCATCCCTCACTTCTGTATTTCTATTGCATTGGTCGTTAAAGGCCAGGCGCAACAAGCCGTTGTTTTTGACCCCGTACGCGACGAACTGTTTACCGCAACCCGCGGTGGCGGTGCCCAACTGAATGGTTATCGCATTCGTGTGCGCAAACTGAAAGACCTCGAAGCAACGCTACTTGCAACCGGTTTCCCGTTCAAAATGAAGCACATCATGCCGGAATACCAGGCCGTGTTTAATAAGTTCTTTGAACAGGCTGCGGACATCCGCCGGATGGGTTCTGCGGCACTGGATCTGGCTTATGTTGCTGCAGGCCGTTACGACGGTTACTGGGAAGCAGGTCTTAAGCAGTGGGACATGGCAGCTGGTGATTTGCTGGTCCGTGAAGCGGGTGGCATGGTGACTGACTTTTCTGGCGGCATGAACCATTACCAGTCAGGTAATATTGTTGCAGCAAGCCCGAAAGCATTACAGGCCATGGTGACTCAGATGCGCCCCTTGTTACCTGCTTCTTTGTTAAAGTAAGGCTACCCCCCATTTGCTAAAAAGCAGCGCTCGCGCTGCTTTTTTTGTGCCTGCGTGGCAAGGTTGCGAGTTCTACCCGCTGTTAAAATCATCCGACATGTTAATTTAATTGTAACAATTGGCTTTTATAGTGCTTAAAGTTATGGTAAAAGGTCAATGCGTTGACAGAATTGTTAATTAGTCGTAGACAGGGGGTGTCCCATGGACCATTCAGAAGAACTTAAGAATGTCGCTGAAAAAACCAGTAAGTCACGTGGTAGCAAACGCAAGTGGCGTGAGATAGAAGCACTAAAAGAACGTCATCGTTTACGCAAAGAACTCATGGATATCGATTACTGTTTCGATTGTGAGCTTGAAGAACTCCAACTCTAACAGCCCGCACCTTAAGTGCTAGAACGCCAGCTTCTGCTGGCGTTGCTGTGTTTGAGCGTCTGTTCCACGTGCATCGGGCGCGTCACACACCGAGCGCCAGTTGATCGGCGGGCGCTGATGTTCGCGTAAAAACTGATTGGCTGTGGCAAAGTGACCGCAGGTCAAAAACCCTCGGTGGGCAGACAATGGCGAGGGGTGGACGCTGGTTAACTTCAGGTGCCGCGGGTCGGTAATGAACTGGCCTTTGGCCTGTGCGTGCTTACCCCACAACAAAAACACCAGCGGTTGCGGGTGCTGATTGAGCGCTGTCATCACCGCATCGGTAAAGTGTTCCCAACCCAATTTGGCGTGTGCGTGGGCTTTGCCCTCCTCCACGGTCAGTACCGTATTCAGCAACAAAACCCCCTGCTGCGCCCAGCTGCGCAAATCACCATGTTGCGGTGCCACGAAGTCCTCGTCGTCATACGCCAGAGCTTTATACATATTGCGCAATGACGGCGGTACCTTCACGTCTGCTGGCACTGAAAAGGCCAGACCATGAGCCTGCCCAGGCTGGTGGTATGGGTCCTGCCCCAACACGACGACTTTCACCTGCGCCCAGGGCGTACACTTAAACGCCTCGAACACCTGGTCTGCCGGTGGGTAAACGTGGGTTTGCCTGCGCGCGGCAGCTACTTTACTGATTAATTGTGAAAAGTAGTCCTCACCTAGCTGCTGGTCCAGCAAGCTTTGCCAGTGTGGGCAGGAAACCGAAGCAGCACCAGCTGCTTCGTCAGCGTGTTGACCGCTCATTTAGTCCTCGTCTTGCTGGCTTTGGCGATACTTTTCAAACCAGTACACTGCGTAGGCCGGCTTCGCCATCAGGTTGCTGGGCCGCGCATGCAAGGCGTGCGACGCACCAGGCACCCGCACCATAGCACTCTCCACGCCCCGCAATTGCAGTGCCTGATAGTACTGCTCCGTTTCGCTGATAGGTGTGCGATGGTCCGCTTCACCGGTAAACAATATCACCGGCGTATTCACCTTGCCCACATGGCTAATCGGGGAGTACTGCATGTAGTGGTCGATATGGTCCCATGGCATCCCTGGGAACCAGTACTGACTGAAATAGGGGTACATGTCTGCAGTCAAGACAAAGCTAAACCAGTTAATCACCGGGTTGACGACCGCAGCGGCTGCAAAGCGGTCGGTGTGAGCGATACTCCAAGAGGTTAAGACCCCACCACCGCTACCGCCCATCACAAAAAGCTCGTCTTCGTTAATGAAGCCACGCTCTACCACCGCGTCCACGCCATCCATTAAATCGTCGAAATCATGGCTTGGGTAATTATGGTGAATCAGGTTCGCAAAATCCTCTCCATAGCTGGTGCTGCCGCGCGGGTTGGTATACAACACCACATAGCCTTGGGCCGCCATCAACTGCAGTTCCATCGCGAATACGGGGCCATAGGCAGTATGTGGTCCACCATGGATTTCGAGGATCATTGGGTAGCTTTCGCTTTCATCGAAGCCCGGCGGATACATAATCCAGCCCTGAATACGCTGGTCGTCAACGCTGGAGTCATACCAGAATTCTTCCACCTCACCAACGGTGCGTTTAGCCAGGAAATCGCGGTTTAAATCAGTGATCTGACGCGTCTGACTGCCCTGCAGCAACGCCAGTTCAGCCGGCCGGTTGGCGGCCATCTGGGTGAACACCACGTTGCCATTGTCAGCCACCGAGAACTGCCCACCCGTATAAGGGCGACTATAGGATAACCCGCCGAGACCCCCAGTCAGCGTTTCAGTAACGCCACGCAGTGAGTGCAATGCTAAGCGCCCCTGCCCTTCATCATCATAACTAAAATAAATACCGCGCCCGTCGGCAGTCCAAGCAAAGTCACTCACTGCACGGTCGAGATCTTCGGTTATATTGCGTACGTTGGAACCGTCTGCATTCATCACATAGAGACGATTGGCCTGGTGCGCGAGCTTACGATCATCATAGCCAAGGTACGCAATTTGACGGCCGCTTGGTGATACTTTGGGGTTGCTGTCCGGTCCATCACGGTCGGTCAGCTTGGTCAATGACTGGTCTTCAAGGGTCAGGCGATAGATACCGGAATTCACCGGGCTCGCAATGGGGTCGTTGCTCATGTCCGCGGAAAAATACAACGCACTGCCATCTGGTGCCCAGCTCAGGTTACTGCGAACGTCAAAGTCGCCTGCAGTGAGCTGGCGCGGGGTGCCGCCTTCGGCGGGCATGAGGTACACATGGCTATGACCTTGCGGTAAATACCCTGCACCGTCCTGACGATAGCGCACACTGTCGATATAAATGGGCGCCTCTGCCCACTCAGCGCCTGGTGGTTGCCCTGGCAACTGCACGGGTGCCGAACGTTGCTGCGGCTTAAACATGGTAAATGCAAGCCATTCGCCATCTGGCGACCAGCTCAGATTAGCAGGTGAGTGCTGCAAGGTTGATATGGGAGAACTGTGGCCGGTGTCCTGCCAGCGAATATGAATTTGCGATTGACCACTCGTGTTGGATACATACGCGATGCGATCATAATTAGGTGACCAGCGTGGCGCGCTCTCATTGCCCTCTCCCTGGGTCAACGGGCGCAAGTTGCTGCCGTCTGTATTGACCTGCCACAAGCGCCCACTTACCCGGTCGATTTGTCGGTCCAGGCTGCGGCGAACAAAAATCACCTGCTCCCCGTCGCGATGAATTTGCGGGTCAGCGGCAAATTCGAGCATAAAAACATCGTCATACTGCAGCGGTTTCACATCGTCAGCCAGTGAACTGTGACTATAGGTCAGTGCGCCAAAACCGCACAGTGCGGTGGTGCCTGCAATTAAATAACTTAGTGATGTCTTCATCATTCCCCCAAGGAAAGCAAATATTTCGCGCACAAAAAAGCCAGCTTAAGCTGGCTTTTGTTTGACTGCAAGGGCAGTCGTCCTACCTATTCGGGCGTTGCTCGCAAGCCATTTAGAAGCTGTACGAGAAGTTCACGCCAACGTGGTCACGGTCTTGTGCTGGATCGTAATCCGCACCCGTGTAGTAGTTGTATGCAAGGCTTACTCGATAGGAGCTCGAGTAGGTCATGTCTGCCAACAAACCAACGTTGATACGACCTTCAATAAAGTTAGGGTTCGGTGAATAACCTTTCACGTCATGGTTAAAGACCACCGCTGGGTTCACGTTCCAGCCACGCCAAACGTTGGCATATTCAAACTGGAAGCGAGTGCGGTAACCAAATGATGTGGTAGTGACGAAGCCGTCACAGTTCTGGTTCGGTCCATCAGGGCCAAGGCCCAGATCGCGTGACGTTAAGCACTTACCATACACCGGGTTACGACCAAAACGCTGTTCGTTAATACCAGGCAGGTTGTCAACGTGGTTGACCCCAACTTCACCGATAAAGGTCATACGTTGAGAGCCCCACAGGCGATCCACAAAGTTCACGAAGGTCATCTGTGCCTGATACACTTTCAGTTCTTCGAAACCACGTGCATAGGCACCCATCGGCTCACCATCCGGGCGTGCTTCGTTGATCCGTGAACGGAAGGTGCTCGGTGCTGCTGGCTGTAAACCTGCCGCCAGAATTTCAGTGGTGTTAATTTGCACCGCTTGATTCGGACGATAGCTGACTTCACCGGACCATGCCCAGGTACCTAACGTGGTACTGAAGCTGGCACCGTAAATTTGATTGTCTTCTGGCCACTCAACAAAGTAACGCGGGCCTAAGGCAGCAACGTTAGCAGTGCTAATGTCACCAGCTTCCCATGCTTCCGGACCGTCCCATGCAGACTGGATCCAATCGTAGGCAGAGATAATAGGTTGTGTGTTGTGCACATTGATATAATAGAAACCAAATTCAGTATCCAGTTCGTTTGAGTAATAACGACCTGAAATACCCCACTGGCCACTGTCACTCGCTTCCATATCTGCTGCACGGGTAATATAGGCACCCGCTTCTACCGACTCCTGATCGCTAAGGAAACGACCTGGCGCAACCTGTGGATTCAAGGTGACTTTGTCACAGCCTGGGCCGCCAATGATATCAACGGTAGAGAAAAAGCTACCACAACCGTCAAGCTTGGTGTTGTCCCATTCGAATCCAACAAAGGTGTCAATGCTCCAGCTATCGCTGATACCAATGGACGCAGACACCATACCAACCGGCAGCAGTGCTTCACGAACTTCTGCGCCAGGACGACGAATTGCATTCACGTCCGCAGGGTTGATTGAGTTGATACCGTTCTGAATAAAGGTACTTTCACCCCAACTCAGCACCTGGCGGCCGACCCGTAAATCTACCGGGCGATTAGCAACGTCAAACCCTGTGTAGACGAATGCGTCGAGTAAATTAACACCTTTACCCGCCGAATAGTCATCAAACGCATCTGTGTTCAGACGCGCGTCAGGGGTGTAATTGGTTGCTGTGTGACCATGGTTAACGTTGGCATTTTCCAGCACATCGTCATACCAGTAGTTAAACCGAATAAATGCACCGTGGTTACCGCCGTCAATCGCGATATCGTGGATACCACGGAATACTAATGAAGTCAGATCGCCACTGTCATAGTTAAGGTTACCGTCGTCGGCTACACCCGACTGACCTTGCCCACCAGCGAAGTTGCCTGGATGAAGTACCCGCGAGTCAGCGCTTCCAGCACGCATTGTGGCACCCAGCGACAATGTGGAATCAACACTGATTCGGTATGGACCTAAATCAAAATCAGCAGCTTGAGCTGGTATCGCGATAGCCAACGCGATCGCAGAGGCGAGAGGTAATTTTTTAATCATAGTTGCTTTTCTTTTCATTGTTGTTGCCACCTATCCTGCGTACCCCACGTGAGTGTGAGTCCCTGGCGTTATGTTGACACTTGCTGAACTAGCACTCGCTGCGACTTCATCGTCGGTTTAGACACCGAGACATGGCGATGATTAATCCTGCAAACGTTTAATTTTTGTAACTATAGCAAGCAGGTTAGCAGAGGACCAACCTGCTTGTCACTAGTTCTTGTAACGGTTTATGACAACGCCTTCTCAAGTTCCGGCAGTGCTTCAAATAAATCAGCAACCAAACCGTAATCTGCGACCTGAAAAATCGGCGCTTCTTCATCTTTGTTAATCGCAACAATGACTTTAGAATCTTTCATTCCGGCAAGATGCTGAATCGCACCACTGATTCCCACCGCGATATACAGTTGCGGGGCAACAATTTTACCGGTCTGGCCAACCTGCATATCGTTCGGCACAAATCCAGCGTCCACTGCCGCGCGCGAAGCACCTACAGCTGCGCCCAGTTTGTCCGCCAGGCTTTCCAGTAATTTGAAGTTCTCACCGTTTTGCATGCCACGACCACCAGATACCACAATCGGTGCGGCGGCCAGGTCCGGGCGCTCAGACGCTGCCAGTTGCTCACCAACGAACTCAACCTTGTCGCTGGCGAAGACATCACTGATCGGCTCAACCGTAGCGCTGCCGCCAGTGTCGGCCACCGGATCAAATGCAGTGCCGCGTACCGTGATGACTTTAATGCTGTCGCTACTTTGCACGGTGGCAATTGCGTTGCCCGCGTAGATTGGGCGTCTAAAGGTATCCGCACTTTCTACTGCCAGAATGTCCGAGATTTGACCGACATCCAGTAATGCAGCAACCCGCGGCATAAAGTTCTTACCGGTGGTGGTCGCTGATGCGAAAATATGGCTGTAGTCTGCGCCAACTTTCGCCACCAGTTCACTGATATTTTCGGCTAGCTGATGCTCGTATGCTGCGTTATCAGCCAGCAATACACGATGCACGCCTTCAACCTGAGCGGCATTATCGGCCACGCTCTGTGCGCTAAGGCCTGCAACCAGTACGTCAATGTCACCACCCACCTGTTTGGCCGCGGCAATGGTTTTCAACGTCGCTTGATTCAGCGTCTTATTGTCATGTTCGGCAATGACTAGAATGCTCATAATACTTTTGCCTCATTCTTAAGTTTGTCGACCAGTTCTGCCACATCTGCAACACGAACCCCTGCACTGCGCTCTGCTGGTGGCTCTGCCTTAACCAGTTTAATATTACTACCAATCTCAACGCCTAAATCCGCTGGGCTTTTCACATCCAGTGGTTTGCGCTTAGCTTTCATAATATTCGGTAGTGATGCGTAGCGTGGTTCATTCAAACGCAAATCGGTGGTCACAATGGCTGGCAGGGTTAAACGCAACGTCTGCAAACCGCCGTCTACCTCACGGGTCACATCAACTTTACCGTCACTAACCACGACTTCTGAAGCGAAGGTACCTTGTGGCATGCCGGTCAGCGCACCCAGCATTTGGCCGGTCTGGTTGTTATCAGAATCAATCGACTGCTTACCTAAAATCACCATATCTGGCTTTTCTTCAGCAACCACAGCTTTAAGTAGCTTAGCCACTGCCAACGAGTCAGGCATGGTGTCAGATTCAACATGGATAGCACGGTCCGCACCCAGCGCCATAGCTGTGCGTAACTGCTCCTGGCAAGCTTTAGGGCCAATAGAAACCACCACAACTTCTTCTGCGGTGCCTTTCTCTTTCAGGCGCACTGCTTCTTCAATAGCAATTTCACAAAATGGATTCAGCGCCATTTTTACATTAGCCAGATCAACATCTGACTGATCGGCTTTCACACGAACTTTGACGTTGTAGTCAATCACTCGCTTCACCGCGACTAAAATTTTCATAACTTCTTCCTTCTTTACGTCGTAAAGATCCAGATAATTCTCGATGAACCGTGCTGCATTATGTAAAACCCGCCTGCATCAAACAAGGTTTGTGAGTATAATATCGGCGAATTTCCATAAACTTGCTGTCAACTTATAGTGTCAGCGCCGACATTTTGTTCACTTTGAGCAGCCTTTATCCAGCAATGAGCCATATGCTTCCACTTTCAGCCAACGCCATCGCCTTACGCGACGCCTTACAAGCCCAACGCAACTGGCAGGACATTTACCGTGTATTGATTCAGGCGGCAAAGCAGCAACCTGTGCTGGCTGCCGAATTGTGTAACGAAGCACACAGAGTACAGGGTTGCGAAGCTAAAGTCTGGCTGCACGTGCGTGGCACCAGCACCGCGCTGCACTACGATTTCGCCAGCGAATCACGCATGGTCAGCGCCCTCACCTACGCCGCGCTGCTGCCCCTGCAAAATCAAAGCGCCCACTTCGCCACCCACTTCGACGTCGAACAATGGCTCAAAGACTGCAACCTGATCAAACACCTCGCCCCTTCACGCAGCAACGGCCTCTACCAAATCATCCGCCGCGCCCGCCACAGCGCCGCCCGCTTCTGCTAAGCCCTTACACCCGAAGGGGCTGGCATCCGGCTGTGATTAAGGCAGGCTCCTGTGGGTGCCGGCATATACCTTGATGGGGACGCCGCAAGTACATCCATGTAGGCTCTGCTCGCGCATCCCTGCGCTCGAAGCCCCCTCAAGGTAACATGCCGTCCCCCACGCGCCTGCCATCAACCTCGACTTACAGCCAGCCCTTCCACTTAAGGCTATCGCCCGCTCCCGCATTAGCTTTCCCCGTAAGTAAGACCATTACTCCGAATGTAAACGCAGGGTTTCGCTTGACGTTAATCATCGCTGGGCGTCAGGCCGAGCCTGACCTACGCAACTGGCGCGAGGCTGTGGATCGGTCGGCAGATTTTACCTGCCCTTGCACGATCGTGGACGGAGGGCGCGAGGGCGATATGGGTTTGGTGTTGCCAGGCGTCGAGCGCAGGGATGCGCGAGCCGAGCCCCCAGGGAAGGGTTTACGGCGTCCTGGCAAGGCCAACCCATAGCGCCCGGAAGCCCTCCACATGCACGGCCTGACGGCAGGTGAAATCTGCAGCGCAAGCGTCAGGCGGTGGGTTTGGGTTCGGGGATGAGGCGGTGGATGAGGGTGGCGGCGGCTTGTAGGCCGAAGCTGGCGGTGACCATCATGGAGGCGCCAAAGCCGGTGCTGCAGTTCATCGGGGTGTCATTGGTGCCGGGTTTTGCGTGGCTGACGCGGCCGTCGCCAACCGGATATCGCAGCTGCTCGGTGGAGTAGACGCAATCGATGCCGAATTTGCGTTTGGGGTTAGTGGTGAAATGGTAGTCGCGGCGCAGTTGTGAACGCACTTTGGCCATCAGCGGATCCTGAATGACCTTGGCGACATCGGCCACCTGAATTTGGCTCGGGTCGATTTGCCCGCCAGCACCGCCAGTGGTCACTATGCGGATCTTGTTGCGCTTGCACCAGGCTAGCAGTGCCGTTTTTGCAGCAATACTGTCAATCGCATCGAGCACGCCATCGGGTCGCCCTGCGAGACATTCAGCGATATTGTCCGGGCTGACAAAGTCGTCAATCAGGTGGACTTTAAGCCCAGGGTTAATGCTTTGCAGGCGAGCCGCAAGCACTTCAATTTTTGCTTGGCCGATAGTTTCCGTCAGCGCATGGGACTGGCGATTGATATTGCTCAGGCAAACTTCGTCCATATCGATTAAAGTGATTGTGCCAACCCCTGTACGCACCAACGCCTCTGCGGCCCAGGAGCCGACCCCGCCGACCCCGATCACCGCGATATGCAGTGCCGCAATGGATGCCGCATTGCGTTCACCATAAAGCCGTTCAATACCGCCAAAACGGCGCTGATAATCGTCCATTAAGCTACTCCAAACACCGCGTAGGTGTTACACCGCGATGGGTGCTTTGATATGCGGGTGCGCCTGATAATCAAGCAGTTCAAAGTCGTCGAAGGTAAAGGCAAATAAGTCTTTTACTTCTGGATTTATGCGCATCGTGGGCAGCGAATATGGTGTGCGACTTAATTGCTCTTTAGCCTGCTCAAAATGATTGCTATAGAGGTGCGCATCGCCAAACGTATGCACAAAGTCACCAGGCTCAAGACCACACACCTGGGCAATCATCAGCGTGAGCAGTGCATAACTGGCGATATTGAAGGGCACACCGAGGAAGATATCGGCACTGCGCTGGTACAGCTGGCAGGAGAGCTTGCCGTCGGCCACATAAAACTGGAACATGGTATGGCATGGTGGCAACGCCTGCCGACCATTGGCTGCGTTTTCATTGGGGCTCTTCCCTGATTCTGGAAGCACACCCGGGTTCCAGGCACTTACCAGTAATCGACGTGAGTCAGGGTTGTTCTTGATTTGCGTGATCAACTCGCTGATTTGATCAATATGCTGACCATCCGGTGTGGGCCAATTGCGCCACTGCGCACCATATACCGGGCCTAGTTCGCCGGACTCCGTCGCCCAGTCGTTCCAGATATTTACCCCGTTCTCTTGCAGATACTTAATATTGGTATCACCTGCCAGAAACCACAGCAGCTCGTGAATGATTGAACGCAAATGGCACTTTTTCGTGGTGACCAAAGGAAATCCCTGGCTGAGATCAAAGCGCATCTGGTAGCCAAACACACTGCGCGTGCCCGTACCGGTGCGGTCAGATTTGTCGGTGCCATGGTCAAGCACGTGTTGCATAAGTTGAAGATATTGCTGCATCGAAGGTGCTCCTAATCCAGTTATTTTTTACTAGCTGGCTGGGTAAAGTCGCGTTTAGTCGGAGTAAAAGTACCGCGACTGGCCACTAACATTAACGCGATACCTGCAAGCAGCATAGGGATCGACAACCACTGCCCCATCGACAACTGTCCGGCAAGTAAACCCAAATGGGCATCAGGCTGTCGGAAGGCTTCGGTAAATAAACGAAAGGCGCCGTAGCAGGCTAAAAACAGACCACTGACCATGCCGGTTTGACGCGGTTTACGGGTAAACAGATAAAGCACCGCAAATAACACCAGGCCTTCAAAAAATGCCTGGTACAGTTGCGAAGCGTGGCGTGGGTCTGGGCCCGCAGCCGGGAATATCATCGCCCAGGGCACATCGGTTGTACGCCCCCAGAGCTCACCATTGATAAAGTTACCTAAGCGTCCGGCACCGAGTCCAATTGGTACGAGCGGCGCAACGAAGTCGCCCACCGCAAGGACCGAGCGCCCTTTGACTTTCGCATAGAGGACAATCGCGGTAATAGCGCCGAGCAGGCCACCGTGAAAAGACATCCCCCCAGAACTCATATTAAATAGCGACAATGGATTGCTAGTAAACTCGGCAAACTGGTAAAAAATCACATACCCAACCCGGCCGCCAATAATTAAAGCCAGAAATCCCCAGAATAACAGGTCACTCCACTGCTCCTTGGTCCAGCTCTGATTACCAATCGCAACGCCCTGCTGACTGCGCTGTGCCTGACGGTTGCCCCACCACCACGCGAAGGCCAGACCAAGCAGATACATCAAGCCATACCAGCGCAGATCAACAGGTCCCACGCTAAAAATAATCGGGTCCCAGCCAGGGTGGACCATATAATTGTTCGCCATGCGATGAAGTCCTTTCTATATTGCGGAGAATCCGCGCCGTGCAAATGACGCCGCGGGTGATAAAAGTGGTCGTATCTTACCTTAAATGATGGCGCGCTTCATTGCTTAGGAACTGACGAATAAATGCACCGACACAATAACCAATAACATCGCAAAAGCGCGCTGCAGGTAGCGCACCGGCAGGCGCTGCGCGAGCCGGGCACCAAGCGGCGCAACCAGCGCCGAGACAATACCTATACCAAGCCATGCGGGTAAATACACATACCCAATCGCACCATCAACATTGACCCCGGCACGCCCCATCCACGCATAGGTAGCGGTACCAAAGATCGCCAATAGCACGCTGCACACTGCAGCCACTGCCACAGCATTACGCATCGCTACCTGATAATAATGCAGTAAAGGCACCACCAGGGCGCCGCCGCCGATGCCTACTAACGCTGAAATAACCCCAATGCCGGCCGACCAGAAGCGTACCGGGGTATGTGCAATCCGCTTATCTGCAGCCCGTGGCTGGGTCTTCCAAATCATCCGCGCCGCCAGCAATAAGAGTACGCTGGCAAAAATACGCTGCAGCATGACCGGGTCAATACTGGCGCCAATGTAGCCGCCAAGAATACCGCCGAGTACCAGTACAGGCGCCATCAGCCGCACCCAGTCCCACAGAATCATTTTGCGTAAATGGTGGGCATAGGCGCCAGACGCTGTGGTCACCACAATGGTCGCCAAGCTTGTGCCCACCGCCATTGGTGCCACCAGCTCGGGCGGAATGCCCATGCCGGGCAGTAAGTAAATCAATAACGGTACCGCAATAATACCGCCGCCAATTCCGAGCATACCCGACAATAAGCCAGCGACCAGGCCGCCGAGCCCAAGCAGCAAAAAACTCAGTGTCATTTATTTACCCGCACGAACGAAGCCACCAAGTCCAAGGCTTTCAAGCTTGTTATTCACCACTCGTCGCACCTGGGACGGGTGCCGCGCCTTGAGCGCCTGCGTGAGTAGAACCTGCAGAGTTGACGTATGCACATGACGAATGATCCACTTTACTTTATCCAGGTTATGACTACTCATACTCAAATTACGGTAGCCCATGGCAACCAACAACATGGCCCCGCCCGGGTCACCGGCAAACTCACCACACACGCTGACCGGCTTGTCCAGGCGATTACTGGTTTCAATAATGTGCATTAAAGCCCGCAGTACGGCCGGATGGTACGGGTCGTACAACTTCGCCACGCGCGGGTTATTGCGATCCACAGCCAATAGGTATTGGGTCAGGTCATTGGTCCCCACGGAGAAAAAGTCCACCCGCGGCGCAATCATATCCATTTGGTAGAGAATCCCGGGCACTTCAATCATTACCCCAAGCTGCGGACGCTGCAGGGTTTTACCCGGCTGCTGTTGAACCAGTTCATTACGCACCTCAAAATACGCCTGGTTGAGCAAACGCGAGGCCTCATCAACTTCTTCAAGGGACGAAATCATCGGCAACAGCACTTTTAGGTTGCCGTGATCAATATTGGCAGCAAGCATGGCCCGAGCCTGAACCAGAAAAATTTCCGGATGATCGAGGGTTAACCGGATCCCGCGCCAGCCAAGAAAAGGATTGTCTTCATGTAAGGGAAAATAAGGTAACGGCTTGTCACCACCAACATCCAAGGTGCGCATCACCACACTTTGATTAGGGAAGCTCGCCAGCACCTGGGCATACAGTTCGCGCTGCTCGGTCTCAGTTGGGAAGCGGTCTTTCATCATAAACGGAATTTCAGTGCGGTACAGGCCGATGCCGTCCACATAACCGTTATGCTCTTTACCATGCTCAATATTGAGCCCGGCATTCATCTGCAAACTAATGGCTTCACCATCTTTAGTCTGCGCAGGCAAGTCACGATGTTGGGCAACAATTTGCGCCAGCTCTTCTTCTTCCACCTGCAGTTGGCGATATTCTTCTAACACCTGCTCAAATGGGTTTACAAATAGCTCACCGCTGTAGCCATCTACAATCAGAAACTGGTCTTCCAGATACTGTAACGGGACATCTTCGATACCCAGCACCGCTGGCACACCCATGCTGCGGGCCATAATTGCCGCATGGGAGTTGGCACTACCGCGCAATGACACAATCCCCTGAAGCTTGTGGCGAGGAATACCAGCCAACATCGATGCGGTCACTTCTTCAGCCACCAGAATACAGTCGTCCGGGACAATTTTATTGTCATGCACACGTTTTTGCAGGTGCGCCAAAATGCGCTGACCAAGGTCGCGCACATCCACCGCGCGTTCTTGAAGGTAGGGATCGTCAAGGTCTTCAAACTGGGCAACGTAGTCCTCGACCGTTAATTTGACCGCGGTTTGCGCCATCCAGCCTTCACGAATTCGGGCTTCTACTGCATTGCCGAGACTGGCGGCATCAAGCATGCCCTGATAGACATCAAAAATGGCGAGTGTGTCTTCGGCCACGTAGTCAGCGACCTGGTGCGCCAGCTGTTTCAGCTCGCGGCGGGTTTGCATCACTGCTTTGCGAAATAGACGAATATGATGCCATGGTTTATCAGTTTTACGCGGCACCACGGCACTTAACCGCGCCGCAGGCTTGCCAATAAACGCTGGGCCTATAGCCACCCCCGGAGAACCCGGAATAGCGTGCAGGCTTCGTAGCCAGGGGGCACTGTGGCCGGCCAGCAAGCCTTTGGCTTCGGCGTGGGCGATCACCGACGCTAACTGTGCCGCCAATGTTACGACAAAAGATTCTTCTTCACCGGAAAAAGCACGTACATGCATTTGTTGCACTGCAAGCACGCCAAGAACGCGACGTTGATGGATGATCGGCGCCACCAGCATTGCATTGAAGTTTTCTTCTTCTACCTCGGCAATGAACTTGAAGCTTGGGTGTTGGGTCGCATCGGCGAAATTGAGCGGCTCTTCACGCTGGGCAGCGAGACTTATCAGGCCCTCACCAAATTTCAGCGTGATTCGCTCGCCAGCAGTCATTTTGAGACCATCACTGGCGGCCAGAACAAACTCTTCTGACTGATAGTCAGCTATGTAAATACTGCATACATCGGTTTCCAACGCGGCTTTGACCCGCGTCACCATAGCTCGTAGTGCCGTATCAAACTCTGGGGCCTGATTTACCGCCTCCACGATTCGATGTAATTTATTCAGCATCGCCATAGATTATCGCCTGCGCTTCCTTTTATTGCGTTTATGCTGAAATGGCATCGCCACAGGGGCAAACTCTTTCATCACCCGACGGTACACGTCGCGTTTAAATGAAACGACCTGACGCACCGGGTACCAATAGCTTACCCAGCGCCAGCCGTCGAACTCTGGATGGCCTGACTGCAACACATCAACGTCAGACTCTGCACACGTCAAACGCAGCAGAAACCATTTTTGTTTTTGTCCAATACACACAGGTTTAGCGCCTTTGCGCACCAGGCGTTTCGGCAGCTTGTAACGAAACCAGTTGCGGCTGGTGTAGATTAACTCCACCTGCTGCGGTTTTAAGCCTACTTCTTCATAAAGCTCCCGGTACATCGCCTGTTCGGGTGATTCCCCGTCATCGATGCCACCTTGTGGAAACTGCCAGCTGTTTTGTCCATAGCGTCTGGCCCAGAAAACTTGCCCGTGCTCGTTACATATCACTATGCCGACATTGGAACGATAGCCTTCGGCATCTATCACGCGAGCCACTCCTCACAATTTGTCTCTGACTCTGATTCTTCCACAAAGGCTGACAATGGGCAAACCATAACGTCGCCCTGAACGATGTAAATCCGCTATAACCCCCTCCCTATGCACTGCATATGTGAACACAGCCACGCATCAGTTATAGTGTCATCACAACCGACGTGAACAACAGATAACCTGCATTGTAAACATAAGCTATGGAACATGACTGACTATCTACAACTGCCGCAGGTGGCGCAAACGCCGCCGGCAAGCACCGCTGAACTTTTGCACCGTGCGCGCGCCCTGGCGGGTATGCCTCTGGGCTGGCTGGCGGAGAACGCAGGCTGGGTCACACCGCTAAACCTGGTCCGTGCAAAAGGCTGGAGCGGTCAGCTCATCGAACTCTATCTGGGTGCATCCGCCGGATCCAAACCGGAACAGGACTTTCCCGAATTGGGGATCGAATTAAAGACCATTCCGCTGACCCCTGAGGGTAAACCTCTGGAAACCACCTTTGTCTGCGTAACCCCGTTAACTGGCTTAAATGGCATTAGCTGGGAGCAGAGTAATGTACGCAACAAGTTACGCCAGGTTCTTTGGGTCCCCCTGGATGGGCGCCGTGAAATACCCCCAGCCGAACGTTGTCTTGGCATGCCTGTGCTATGGACCCCAACCGCCGCCCAGGACGCACTATTAAAAGCCGATTGGGAGGAAATCACCGAGATGATAGTGATGGGGCAGGTCCAATCCATTACTGCCCGCCACGGCCAGGCTCTTCAATTGCGGCCCAAGGCCGCCAACAGCAAAGCGCTGACGGCCGCTATAGGCCCGAATGGAGAGCGTATTGAAACGCTGCCACGGGGGTATTACCTGAAAACATCGTTCACTCAAGCGCTCTTGCAAGATGCGTTACAACAGGCATACTGAACCTATGGTCAAAAAGCATTCAGCCTCTCAGCCAGGCACGAAACGTTGGTGGCAGACGGATTGCCAAACCTGCCTGCGTGGGCGGCTCATTGTCATATGGGCGCTGGTCATGGTGCCCCTGGTAATATGGTGGCTAAGCTGATGAATAGTCCCTCACTGGTTCAACGCATCCGCCCGCACACCAAGCGCAATGGTCGGGTGTTTATTGTCATTGGCGCTGGAGGCCTGGCCCTGCTGCTGTTTGTCGACGCACAATTAGCCCTGCCCTGGCCGCTGCATTTATCGCTTGCTGCTTTTTGTCTGGTGGCGATGGCCCTTGGGGTTGGCAAGCTGGTGGAGCCGGAAACTAGTCTTGAAATTACTCCCAGCGCGATGACCTACTTTCATTTTCGCGGCAGCTGGACGGTGAACTGGGAAGATATCGTGCGCTTTGATGTGCCAGACGTGCAGCGCGGATTAGAGCGCCAGCAGATCCCTTTTCTGGGCATCCGCTTACGCCACTATGATAATTTTTTACAGCAGCTTTCGCCGCGCCTCGCTGTCCACCTGGTGCATCAGCAACGCCCGCTGATGCTGCAGGCTTTGCGCAGTGAAATGCCGGCACACCGCGAATACCTGGACTATGTTGATGTACCAGATATATACATCAGTGAGAGTGGAAAGCGATACCGTGGGGTCATCGCAACCTTTGCCGTGCGAATGGTGTTGATGCGCGAAATGCTCGGTTACGATTTATATATTTCGCAAAACGCCCTTGATCGCCCACTGGATGAATTCATCGCGCATCTTAAAGCCCTGCAGTCGACGCGCTTACAACACCTTTCAGATCACCACCAGGTTAATGCCAATCAGGAATAGGCGCATGCTCCAGGGCTGGCTTGGCAAAATAATAGCCTTGTTGTAAATTCACCCCGGCATGCTTGAAAAAGGCATATTCTTCGTGGGTTTCAACGCCCTCAGCAATGAGGATAATGCCAAGCTCTTCGGCCACTTTATGGATGCCCGAGAAAATCGCTTTCTTTACCCTATCCGCATGAATATTACGGATCATCTTCATGTCCAGCTTCAGCAAATCAGGCTGGAAGTCAGCCAGCAGGTTAAGCCCTGCATAGCCCTCGCCGAAATCATCAATGGCGGTCATAAAACCATGGCGTTGATAGGTGCGAAAGACATCCACAAGTAAGTCATGATTTTCGACTTTTTCGTGTTCAGTCACTTCAAAAATAATATTATGGTGCGGAAAGTTCACTTTTTTAGCAGTTTGCAGCGTTTTCGCCAGGCAGGTTTCCGGGTCATAGATCGCATTGGGCATGAAATTAATCGAAAGCTTAGTGGGCAACTCCACTGCGGCGGCGGTCTCAATGGCTTTGACCCGACAGGCCTGATCGAAGCTATACAGATTCTCGGTATTCACCTTGCTAATCACACTTCCAGCGCCTTCCCCCTGACTGCCACGGACCAGCGCTTCATACGCGAACACGGTTGCTGAATTCACATTGACGATGGGCTGAAAGGCCATACGAATATCGAAGCCCAACGGGGTATGACATGTACAGGTGGTGCACTTACTCATGGTTTCGATTCTCTCGAATAATTAGAATATGATTTGCGAGAATAACAGTCTTATCCCTTTACGTATAAAACGAAAAAAGCGATTATCACTATCAGCCTTCTTTTCGAAAAGATAAAACATTATGTTGCATGCCGCTGAGGCCTTACAACTCCCGCTCGGTGAGGCTATCTCTATTCAAGCTCAACACGAGACCCTCTACATTCAACGTCAGCCGCAACAGTGGCAGCTCTCGCGAATGCCTCGGGAACACCCTCAGTGCGCGCTCAACCCTGAGCTTGAGATTCGCCACCAGGCCACTGTACCTGTGGATGCAGAAATCATCCAGCGCTGGACCAGCGGTGAACAGGAAAGTACGTTGCGTATCGTGCCGGCAATGGCGGACAAGAACCTGGTAGTCCGTTTAGGACAGGCGATGATGATCCCCAGCGGCAGGCGGCCAAAATTTTATCTGAGTCTACCGCTGATGTATCAACTCTATATTGGCAATGGCAAACAACCATTCTACGAGTTCTTTATCGAGAAGCTGCCGTTAACATGGTTTGGCAGCAATACGCGCCGCGGCGAACTTTGTTACCAATTTTTTAGTGACGTCGAGCATGAAGTGGATTCCGGTGTCAGGGTGCCGCACCGGGCGATGCTCGAATTGCGCCTGTGTAATCGTGACGGCGACCACCTAAGCCTGGACAAGATAAATCTGCCCGCGCAATATTTGCCAGTGTATCGGGTAGACGGCAAAAGCTTCTGGACCACCGCACTCACCATCACCAATGAAAAGCTTACCGACGAATTGAGTCTTCATTATGGTAAAACAGTCCCCTGCCGCCATGAGGTGTTACAACTTATCAGTGAACCTCGCCTACGCAGCGAGGCGCGTACTATTTTGCGTGCTTTAGAAGCCATTATCGGATAACAGCAGGGCTATAGTTTGGATATTTTGCAGCAAGTTCTTCAACCATTACAAGGCGCTGACTGGAGCGCCTGGTTACGCGCACTGGGCTATATCGCTCTGGGCTTAGTGCTGCGTAATCTGGTCGTTCACGGGATGCGCAAATATGTGGATAACCATACCAGTCCACATAAGGCGATTTTGTTTCGCCGGGCGATGTCTTACACCGTACTTTTTATATTTTTGCTCATCGCGCTCAGCGAGCTTGGCTTTCATAGCGGCGTGCTGCTTGCCGTAGCCGGTGTGTTGTCGGTCGCCATCGGTTTTGCGTCGCAAACTTCCACCTCCAACTTTATCAGCGGCTTATTTTTACTTGGCGAGAAGAGCTTTAAAGTGGGCGATGTGGTGGGCGTGCAGAACACCCGCGGCGAGGTTATTAGTATCGACTGGTTAGCGATCAAAATACGCACCTTCGATAATCTCTACGTGCGCGTGCCCAATGACGACCTGATCAAAGGTCATGTGATTAACTTTTCCAAGTTTGCCATTCGACGGATTGATTTACAGATGTGGCTGGCCCTGGACACCGACATTGTCGCCCTTGAAACCTTGTTAGCGGAAGTAGCCCGCGGCCATGACATGATCTTAAGCGAGCCTCTGCCCGAACTATTTCGGCTCAGTATTGGGGTGCTTGGCGTACAGGTACAGTGGTCGGTGTGGGCGCAACAGGAGGGATTTTTTACCGCTCGCTCAAAATTGATTGATTTAATGTTACCCGCTATGCACAATGCGGGCGTTGTCATCACGCAGACCCCCAGCGTTGTACAGGGTCAAGATAATTCCTACCGAATGCCCTATCCTTAATGACAACTCATTGCGTAGCACACCTGGTGCATGCGCCTGTTTAATAAGTTTGATATAACAAGCATTACCGGAGGCGATTTTGCCAACACGAACAACTGACATGCTGGGCTGGCGTGAATGGGCGTCGCTGCCCGATTTAGGCATTACCAGTATTAAAGTAAAAGTCGATACCGGCGCGCGCACTTCTTGCTTGCACGCCTTTAAGCTTGAACCCTTTCAAAAAGATGATGCAGAGTGGTTGCGCATTTGGGTCCATCCAAGTCAGGATAGTGACGTTGAACATATATGCGAAGCACCGGTGCTCGAACAGCGCACCGTCACCGATTCAGGTGGCCACCGTGAAACCCGATATGTCATCCAGACCACACTGGTGATCGGCGACAAGTCTTTTCGCACTGAAGTAACATTAACTAATCGTGATACCATGAAATTTCGCATGCTTTTGGGCCGCCAGGCGATGAATGGTCGTTATATTGTTGATCCTAAAGCGTCCTATCTGACAGGGGTACCAAAATGAGAATCGGAATACTTTCGCGCAACAAAAATCTATACTCCACACGCCGCATGATCGAGGCGGGTGAAGCCCGTGGCCATGAGATGGTGGTGCTTGATCCACTGCGTTGCTATATGAATATCAACGCAAAAGAACCCAGCATTCATATGAAAGGTAAAGAACTGCCTGAATTCGACGCGATCATTCCGCGCATTGGCGCTTCCATTACCTTCTATGGCACCGCCGTTCTACGTCAGTTTGAAATGATGGGTGTTTACCCATTAAATGAGTCAGTGGCGATAAGCCGCAGTCGTGACAAACTGCGTTCACTGCAGTTACTGTCCCGCAAAGGCATTGGTTTGCCGGTCACTGGGTTTGCCAGTAAACCAAGTGATATCCCGGATCTAATCGATATGGTCGGTGGCGCACCCTGTGTGATCAAGCTGCTTGAAGGTACCCAGGGTATTGGCGTCGTATTGGCCGAAACCCGCGGGGCAGCAGAAAGCGTGATTGAGGCCTTTATGGGTCTGAACGCTCACTTTATGGTGCAAGAATATATTAAAGAAGCCGGTGGTGCTGATTTACGCTGTTTCGTCATTGGTGACAAGGTCATCGCAGCGATGAAGCGCCAGGCTAAACCTGGTGAGTTCCGTTCTAACCTGCACCGTGGTGGCAGCGCGACCCTGGTCAAGCTGACTGCATCGGAGCGGGCAACGGCGGTAAAAGCAGCGAAAACCATGGGCTTGAGTGTCGCCGGTGTCGACTTACTGCGCTCTAACCACGGACCTCTGGTGATGGAAGTAAACAGCTCACCTGGGCTTGAAGGTATTGAAATGGCTACCGACAAAGACGTGGCCACGCAAATTATTTCTTTCATTGAGAAAAATGCTGGCAAAGCTAATCAGACCCGCACCAAGGGTAAAGGCTAAGCACGCATGAGAGCGTTTCAGTTACATGAAAGTAAGGTTGCCCCAGGTAGTCGTGAAAGTATCTACTTGCCCGCAGCCCGTTTATACAATGACGCCCCCATGGATCTCCATGTTGAGGTCTTACATGGCGTCAAAAGAGGCCCTATTGTGTTGGTCTGCGCAGCGATTCACGGTGATGAATTAAATGGCATTGAGATCTGTCGGCGGGTGGCCAACCAGGTCGACCCGACCAGACTCAGTGGCACGCTGATGATTGTCCCTGTGGTAAATATGTTCGGTTTTATTCAGCAGTCCCGCTACTTACCGGACCGGCGTGATTTGAATCGCTGTTTTCCGGGCTCGGAGCGCGGCGCACTGGGCAGTCGCCTGGCGTATCTGTTTAATACCGTGTTGGTGCAGCGCGCGACCCATATTATTGACCTACACACCGGTGCTATTCATCGCAGTAACTTACCGCAAATTCGCGTCAATATGGACAACGAAGTCGCCTGCGAGATGGCAGAAGCTTTTAACTGTCCGGTGATCATGAACGTCAAAGATCGCGATGGTTCGCTGCGCTCACTGGCTGCGGAATTGAATATTCCGTTGATCCTGTATGAAGCAGGAGAAGCCCTGCGCTTTGACTACACTGCCATTGAAGCCGGTGTCAATGGCGTCACCAACGTGCTGAAAATGCTCAAAATGCTCAAAGGCCGACGCACGCGCAAAAAAGTAAAACCTGTCTGGGCACAGCGCTCATTATGGGTGCGCAGCGACAGTGACGGCCTGGTGATCAAACTTGCCGAACTGGGGCAAACGGTGACCCGTGGGCAAGTCATCGCGCAAATTGCGCCGCCCCATGGTGGCCATAGCTCAGACGTAAAAGCCAGCGTTACCGGCATTGTTATCGGCGCTAGCAACATCCCGGTGACCAATGAAGGCGAGGCGTTGTTCCATATTGCCTGCTTTGATAGCAACGAAGCACCGCTGGCCACTGAAATGGTCGACACCTTTGTGGAAGCCTATCCAAATCAGGCGGTACCACTGCACGATTAACCTGCAGCCTTACTGCCCTTTTGCTAAAGGGATTGCCATGCTGGCCGATAGCCTGAGTAACTAAGCTTTAATAACGAGGTTTCTCATGTCTGTTGGTCAGCTTGCTTTGCGCTGCAGTGCAGTTGTTCTCGTCACGCTATTGGCTGCAGCCTGCACCGCCACCCCGTCTGTTGACGATTCTGCCCAGGCGCTACAACACCATACCGATAGCCTTGCCAATGGCATCTTTAACCCATCTCACGCCACTCAGCCACAGCGGATTGGGGTCGGTAGCCTGGTGCCTGTGCACAGCTTACGCCAGCAAGGCAGTAACCGTGACCGGATCATGGTGCAACAAATCCAGGAAGGGCTCATCAGCGCAGCCACCCAGCGCGGCGCGCACATTGTTGAGTATCGCACCTCTCGCCAGTTACGCCTGGAAGACCATCAGGAACTCATGCTAAGTCGCGACGTCGCTGAGCTAAGCAACCGTCAGCGGTTAGACTATTTTCTCACCGGTACCTATAGCGAAGTGAGCGGCGGTTTATTGGTTAACCTGCGCCTGATTAATGTGCAGGACAATAGTGTTGCACGCGCAGCCACCCATTTCTTTCCTTGGGGCGCTATCCAGGGCGAAGGCGCGCTGAGCGAAATCCGTCATGGCCAGTTGTATCGACATGCTGCCCCGGCGACTCTATCTCAGGTACACCGCCTGGATACGCAACGCACAGAGCGTTACGGTAGTGAAAAAATCCAGGGGTCGCCGCAACGTGCAATGACCCGTCAGCGTCAACCATAACGAGGAGTTACCGATGCCGAGCAATACAACATGGTTCAAGTGGGTTGCCCTGAGCGTGTCCAGTTTACTCTTGCTAGCCTGTAGCAGTCAGCCACAGTCACCTGCGCCAAACGACATTCGCGGTTATGCACAGTCGCTGACTGAGCAACTGATGAGCTCCGGCGAATACGTGCGCGGCGGTCAGCGCGTGATGGTTACCACCCCAGCCTGGCTGGAAAGCGACCTCAATCGCTCTAGTTTGCTGGCCCTGCAATTACAGGAAACTTTAATGGCGGAACTGCATAAAGCGCACCTGGACGTGGTTGAATTCAAGCTTACCGACGGTGTTCGGGTCACCTCAGCAGGGGACTTCCCGTTAAGTCGTGATTATCTGGAACTCCGTGAAGTTCAGCCAGCTCAATATATTCTCGCTGCCACTGCAGTAGAGCGAGCGGACGGTGTGACCATTAACGCCCGGTTGGTAGAGTTTAACTCGCAGGTTGTGGCAGCCACGGCCGAAGTCACCATTCCTCGCGCACTGGTTGACAAGTTACGTTCAGAGCAAGGGGTCGAACTGGTATCCCGATGACCACTCAAGCCATTGACGAATCCATCGCACTACAATGGTGCCAGCAACAGCGCCCGTTAATGCTGCGCGTGCTCGCCACCTTCTATCAGCAATATGTCGCATACCTTCAGCCAATGTCACTCACCCCGACGCAAACCCAGCAACTCGCCCATGATTTAAAAAGCACAGCACCGAGCTGCGGTGCCACCACTCTTGCGCTGATTGCCAATCAACTAGCGCCGCCGGCGGCAGCGCCTGGAAAAGCCGAGCAAGATCAATTACTAAGCGCACTGGCTGATGTATTGCACAGCATTCAGGAGCATTACCCAGCAGCTGTAGCACCCGCAACAAATACGCAAAAAGATGGCTTAGAGGAGTTGCGTCAGGCGCTCGAACAGCATAACTTGAAGTCGCTTACTATGTTTAAGCATTGGGCAAACGAACACGCCCGGCATTGGCCTGACGGCGTCGTTGACCGCATACAGCAGGCCCTTAACAGTTTTGATTTCAAACGTGCGCGGGAGTTACTTGATACCGCCCAGGCTGAAACAAACGCAGATGAACTTAAACATCTGGATGACCCAAGATGAACGGAATCGATTTTGTGCAAACTGGTGAAACGCTCTACCTGTCGATTGGCAATAGGGTAGAACGGGCCGATCTCGACGAGAAGACCTTACAGCAAGTTTTTGAACATTCTGGCTCCGCCGCTTGTTTACTGGATGACAATGCCTTTAGCAATGCACTGAGCGCGGTTGCCACTGAAGACACCTCACTGATTCGCATCGGCCAATGTCTGCCGGCGACGATTCGCCTGGAAGTCAGTGAAGATGACATGCAGGTCCATGCCGTTAGCACCGCACCTTTTGGCGGTACCCCCCTGTCCCTCAACCAATTACTTAAAATGTTGCGGGAATCCGGGGTGACCATGGGTATACGCCGCCAGGCCATGGAGAAAGTCATTGACCATAGCCTGCATGGTGAACCTGGTAGCGAATTGGAAGTACTGATTGCCCGGGGTCGGCCAGCCATCGATGGCGATGATGCACGGTTTGAGCCACTGACTCAGGATGCCCGAGAGCGCGTTCTCAGGCCCCAGGTCAAGAATGAAAATGAAAAGGTAGATATGCGTGATCTGGGCGAGGTCATCAGTGTCCAGCCAGGCACCAAGCTATTGCGCCGAGTGCCTCCAACCCAAGGCAACCCTGGGTTTACCGTCAAGGGATTGGCCCTTGAGGCAACCCCCGGTAAAAATCGCGATCTTCACGCTGGCAATGGCGCAGTGGTCAGCCCTGAGGATGCTAATCTGCTAATTGCGGCCAATCAGGGTTTACCGCGTATTCTCGATAATGCTGCCCATATTGACGATGTACTGACCATGCGCAAAGTCGATGCTACTACCGGGCATGTCAATTACGAGGGCTCGGTGCTGATTAACGGTAATGTCGGCCCTGGGATGAAAGTGACCGCAGGCGGTGATGTGACGGTGACTGGCTATGTCGACTCCGCAGTCATTGAAGCGGCTGGCAATATCACGATTACCAAGGGCGTTATCGGCCAACAATCGGAACAGGTTGATGACGATGACGCCGTTCCCGCCCCCAGCGTAGAGCATTCCACCCGGGTGACTGCTGGCGGTTCGCTTTGGGTTTCCTATAGTCAGTACGCCACATTAAAGGCCAACAAAGGCGTTATTGTCGACAAGCAGTTAACCCATTGCCATGTCATCACCCAGGGTACTCTGTGCCTTGGCGGTGAGGGCAAAGAGGCGCGAGGTAAACTCATTGGCGGTGTCATCGACACCACCACCCATGTCTATGCTGGTCAAATTGGTGCCCCTGCTGGCACTAAAACCTATATTAATATCGCATCCCCCACCGCCGACGAGTCCTACCTTGCTGATACCGAACGCTTAAGCAAGGGGCTGCGTGACGAAATGGCGATGGTGAAAAAGCTGAGCAAAGCGCGTCAGCGGGCACGTGAAGAAGACATGCCCAGCGCTAAATTGAAGAAGTTTCTGCAGCCCCTGGAGCAAAAACTGGAAAATCATCGACGCAATATTACGGTGCTAAAAATCCAGTTCAAAGAATTACAAAAGCGCGCTCCGGAGCGCCAGATGATCATTGTCCATGCCAACCGCGTGTTATACTCCGGGGTTGTTTTACAAGGGGAATATGAAAGCAAACGCATTGATGAGAATCGCGGCCCCTCAACCTTAATCCTGAAAAACGGGAGCTTCAGTTACCAATATGTTGGATAACCCCAGCCAGTTATTACTCCGCCATGAGGTGGTGACACCCGCAACCCTGTTGGTCAATGCACAAGACTCTCTTAGCCGCCAGCAATCTTGTCGGGCGCACTTTTATTACGCCAACCTGTATCACCATTTCGCTGCTGACAACGATAGCTTTGCCGCAGAGCTGGATCCACAGCTTTTCCAAACCAGCGTTGATCAAGCCGTGCTGTATGTACCTAAAGAAAAAAGCCTGTGCCGGATGTTATTCGATAATCTCGCCGCGATGATGCCCGAGGACGCCACCCTCTACCTGGTTGGCCCGAATAAAGGGGGTATCAAGTCAATTGTAAAACAGCTACCGGCAAGCTTTAGTCCCGCGCAAAAAGTAGCCAGTGGCAATCACTGCCTACTCTATGTCTGTCAACGCAACGCCACCCAGGTTGCGCCATTTAAGCTCGACGATTACCAGACCACCTATCAGCTGCCGGGCGAACCGGCCACCACGGTTTTTAATTTACCGGGGGTGTTCAGCGAGCAACGCTTAGACGCCGGCACGGCTCTGCTACTCGAGTACATAGGCGCTCAGCCGAAAATCCATGGCCGCGTACTCGACTTCGCCTGTGGCAGTGGCGCTATCAGCGCTTTCGTTCGTGCCCACTGTTCGATTGACGCCATCGTTGCCAGTGATGTCAGTGCCTTCGCGTTAGCCACCACTGAGCAAACCTTACACACGCAGCAACTGGACAGCCCCTTTGAAGTACTTGCCAGTGATGGTCTTGATGCAGTCACCGGGCGCTTCGACTGGATTATCACCAACCCACCCTTTCATTCTGGTCAACGCACGGATTATGAGATAGCCGGTAAATTTATCAGTGAGGTGGCAAAGAAGCTCAAACCGGGTGGTCGCCTGTTGATCGTTGCCAACAGTTTCCTTGGCTATAACGCGTTACTGCGAGAGCGCTTTCGGGAAGTGAGCGAACCTTTGAATAATGGTCGCTATAAGATCCTCCAGGCGCACAAACCATGTTAAGTACGCTCAGCAAAGGCCTTCTTATCACCACCGCCTGTATCACCTGCGTAGCCTCGCTTTCGGCTTTCAGCCTGTATGCCTGGCTCAGTTACCAGCAACAACGGCTGCATCTGGAAGAGCGGGTGAGCGACCAGGCCCATGCACTCGCCCTGAACGTGAAGCAGCAGCTGTCGCACCATGCGGACAACTGGCACGAGTCCTTTGCTGAACAGTTTGAGTACACCGACTTTATTCTGAACGCACACGTGTATACCTACAGCAGTGATGGTGAACTGAATTTCCTGACCAGTTATAACCGCCCTGGCGTAACCCCGATTGCTTCTCGCGAACAGGCTTTCAGCGACCTGCGGCAGGCCCGAATTAGCCACCAGGGGATTGACATTATGGTGCCCTTTACTGTGTCGCTGGGGGCACAATCCGCATTTTCAGCTGACCAACCCCCACGTGGTTACGTATTTGTGCGTGCGACCAGGCAGTCACTGAATCAGTCGCTGCAACATTACACCCTGCTGGCTTTTATCGTTGTGCTGTTCGCCATTGCCTTGGCACTGCTTATGGCGAAGTTGCTGAGTCGTTTTTTCACTCGCCACCTGCATAGAATGATCGAGGACATCGGCGATATTGCGCGCACACGAAACTATAGCCTGCGGCTCAAACATACACCTTTTCGTGAACTCGACATGCTTGGGCGCAACGTCAATACGGTGCTTGACCGGATTCAACAGTTCACTTACCAGCACACCAAATCAGAAGCGGCAGCCGCGCAGCTCACCGCAGAACTTGAACAACAGGTTCAGGACCGCACCAATGCCTTGCGCAACGCCAACCAGGAGCTGCTGGAAACCCTTGAGCAGCTGCATCAGCATCAGGGGCGGCAAGTTGAAGCACAAAAAATGTCCTCGCTATCTGAACTGGTCGCTGGCATTAGTCATGAAATCAACACGCCCTTAGGGATGGCCGTAACCGCTACCTCAATGCTTGATAACACCATCAAAAAAGCGCCTGACGACTTACATGCGGAGCTCAATCAACAATTGACGATTGTGCAGCGCAATCTTGGGCGGGCGGTTGAATTGATCAATAACTTCAAGAAACTTGCTATCGAACATGCGGGTGAAGAATCCACCCCCATCGACTTTAAGCAAATGCTCGAAGACATTATTACCAGTGCCCGGGCCTATGTTGAACATAGTCAGGCGATCGAGGTGGATATTAGCTGCACCCTACAAAAACCGATTCTGGCGAAGGTGGGTATCTGGCATCAGTTGATATTAAGCCTGTTCGACAACTCGGTATTGCATGGGTTTGCTGCCAACGCGCCAGGTCGGGTTGAGATTACAGTCACCACTGACAATGGCCAGTTAAAACTTGTCTACAAAGACAACGGCGTTGGCGTACCTGCTGATATTTTACGCAGAATCTTCGACCCTTTTGTGACCAGCAAACGAGGCAAAGGCAACAGTGGATTAGGCATGCACCTGGTCTATAATTTGGTGACCCATACACTGGATGGCAGCATTAACTGTCAAAGCGCGCCCGACGAAGGCTTCGAAGTTGTCATCGAGTGTGGTTATGAAGAGGCAAATGACGTTAAAACTTGCAATTGACCCGCTAAAAAACTTATCCTTAGTCATTGATCTGGATTTAGTTTGCACAACCGTAACAACACAGGATGATCTATGAGCGCAAAACTTCTAATCGTGGAAGACGAAGTCGTCACCCGACAAACTCTCGCCCGCCTATTCCAACAAGAAGGCTATGAAGTTTTTGACGCCGCGGATGGCAAGCAAATGGAACACATCATGGCCCAACAGCCAGTTGATCTCATCATTATGGATGTCAACCTGCCTGGCCAAAGTGGTCTTGAACTCGCTGAATCATTACGTGAGCAAAAAAATATTGGTTTGGTCTTTTTGACTGGCCGCGACAGCGACGAGGACCGTCTCCTGGCCCTTGAGCTTGGTGCCGACGATTATCTGATTAAACCATATAATCCAAAAGAGTTAACGATTCGTGTGCGTAACCTATATCGCCGTATCGAACACAGCCAAAAGCCAACCGAACCGAAAGTTGAAGGTTCGCGTGAGTTTCATTTTAATGGCTGGGTTCTGGACTGCGACAGCCGCTGCTTGTATTCACCAGAAAAGAAAATGTTTCGCTTACCGAAGAGTGAATACCGGGCCATGGAGTTGTTTTTAACTCAACCGGGCAAAATTCATGACCGTGAAACTCTGGTTCGTAAAATGCTCGATCGCGAACTACGCCCTAATGACCGTACGGTAGACGTCGCTATTCGCCGTATCCGTCGCCATTTTGAGTCTCACCCTGAAACACCTAACCTGATCACCACTATTCATGGTGAAGGGTATCGCTTTGTTGGTGATGTTCGGGTTGAAGTATCGCAATAAACAGTGTGTTGGTCCGCATATAAAGAAAAACCAGCTGCGGCTGGTTTTTTGTCTTTCTGGTTTATCCTTTTGACTACTAGTAAGCACCGCTTGCGATGCTTACTTTTCTTTCGTGTACAGCCAATTTTGTACGCTCTGCAGGTCTTCAGGTAGCCATAACTGCCACTGCGCGATGGCCTCAAGGGTGTCGTCCCACCGCCATTGGTCGCGCTCAAGAAACTCCATTAATTTGCCTAAACGAGCAAAACCAAGCGAGCGGCAACCACCTTTGATCTTGTGAGCCTGGCGGCGAAAACCTGTTTCATCCTGCTGCGCTGCCTTGTCTTCGAGCTCGCTGATGTATTCAGGCATCAGTTGTTGTAGCGTGGTCAGGCTTTCGCGAATACCCTCGCTACCTAATAATTCAAAGTATTGCTCCAGCAAGGTGAAGTCGATTGATTCGGAATAACTGATAGTGGTCATTGAAATTTCCGTGTTGGGATAGCAATCCAAAATAAGTAAGCTGGCGTAATAGTTTACAGCTTCTGCATGCGTCTGTTTGACATGATAGTTAAATAAACAGCGCAAGTCAGATATAATATCTTGTCATTAGCACTATGACACCACCCAGACCGCGGAGTAGTCAACGCATGCCAACCTCGATGCCCGATATCGCTAACCAAGACAGTGCCCAAACCGTTGGGACACTTGACTGGGTTGGCATGAGCAATATTGAAATGCCGTTACTGGTCACCGTTCCAGGCCAGCCGGATCGCCAGGTGAGCGCTAAAGTCGACGCCTTTGTCAGCCTTGACGATGCCCATGCGAAAGGCATTCATATGTCACGCCTGTATCTGGCAGTCGACGAATTGTCGGCAAGTGGCAGCTTGCAGCCTGCACAACTGCAAACGTTATTGAATAGCTTTATTAGCTCACATGCTGATTTGAGCACCAAGGCTATGGTGCGTTTTCATTTCGATTACCATTTACGTCGCAAGTCGCTGATTAGTAAAAAACAAGGCTGGAAAGCTTATCCGGTTACGTTACAGGCGGTACTTACTGAGCAAGGCCTGGATATTGAACTGGGTGTTGCGGTGCCATACTCGTCAACCTGCCCATGTTCAGCTGCGCTCGCCCGACAAATTATTCAGGAAGCCTTTGTCAGCCGCTTTGAGGGTACCAGTGTCGATAAGCAGGACGTGTTAGCATGGCTGGGTACCACCGATGGCGTGCCCGCCACCCCGCACAGCCAGCGCTCCATTGCTGATGTCAAAGTGAAACTGCGCAGTGATACCAATGACCTGCCCATTGAAGCCCTGATAGACGCCATTGAAGGAACTTTGAAGACCCCGGTGCAGGCAGCGGTGAAACGTGAAGATGAGCAGGAATTTGCACGGCTGAATGGCCAAAACCTGATGTTTTGTGAAGATGCGGCACGTCGCGTGAAGTTTTGTCTGAATCAGCATAGCGAGATTCGCGACTTCTGGATCCGCATTAATCACTACGAATCATTGCATGCCCATGATGCGGTCAGCATTACCACCAAGGGTATCGCCGGCGGTTATCAGCCTAAGTAGTGTTTTTCACCATTAAATCAGGACGAGCTAAAGTTTTGGCACTCGCTTTGCATTACTATTGATATCGAGATTCAATTTAGTGTGTGAGGTATGTCATGGAGTTCGTCCTGATTGGTTTTATTGCAGTGTTGGTATTGATTGCCATGCTGGCGTCCCGGTTAACCGAACGTTATTCACCCTACCCCTATAAAAAGCGTCAGGAAAGCTTATTTTCTGCCACGGAAGAGCAGTTTCTGACCCTGCTAGAGCGTGGTCTTGGTGATCAGTACCGTATTTTAACCAAGGTGCGCTTAGGTGACGTCGTCAGCATTCGTGACAAAGGCATGTCCCGCGCTGCCATTCGTGAGGCCCAGGGCAAGGTGTCTAATCGCATGCTCGACTATGTGTTGTGCGACCGTCACAACGGTATGCGTGTAGTGGCGGTGATAGAACTGGAGCCGGTTGAGGCGAATCAGCACCAGGCTAAGCGTAACTGGTTTTTAAAGAACTCCCTGACCGCCGCCGGTATTCCATTTTTGCGCTTTAAAGCAAAATCGGGCTATCGCGCTGACGAACTAAGCCGTTTCATCACGTCGAAACTTAATCAAACTGATTACGTGCGTGCCGCACGTCCTAAAATGCGTGGTGCCGATGGCCACTCTGCCCCAATGGCAGCCTGAGTTTTTCCACTGGCTACTATTTAGCTGTGTATTGTTAGCGGAGCGCCTGATCCCGGCTCCGCGACTTGCCCACCCGTTTAAGATATTTCGCCGCCTCGCCCAGGCGATGGCGCGTAAAGTCCACAAATCAGACGCCACCCGCTCGCAGCAGCGCATTGCCGGCCTTATGGCATGCCTGACCCTCGCGCTGCCCTGGCTGGCAATTGCCGCTTTGCTCTACTGGATAAGTGACAGCGACTGGCTGTTTAGCGCCTTTATCCTTTACCTCTGTGTGCATAGCCAAAGCGCCCAGGGTGATCTCAAGGCCACTCAACAAGCACTTAAGCAGGGCCAGAAGCATCTCGCCCGAGAGCTGACTCAACGTTACGTCGCACGCGATGTCAGGGCCCTATCGGCGATTGGTATTCATAAAGCCAGCATGGAATGGTACAGCCGCTTTCTCGTGCATGGCTGGCTTGCCACCCTGATTTGGTTTGCCATTGCCGGACCCATTGCCGCTTTGGCTTACCGTGGACTGTATGAAATTGCCATGGCCTGGCCGGTGATTCAGCGTCATTGGCGCGACTTTGGTTTTGCTGCCAATTGGCTGATGCGCGGCTTTGCCTGGCCGGCGGTTACCCTTGTCTGGCTTATTCTAGGCATGCGTCAGCTGTTGGGCGGCAACATTTTGCCCTGGCGCTTTTCCACTCAGCCTTTTATGCACCTCCATGACGGGCGCATCTGGCGCGCGATCGCGCATCGCCTGCAACTCACCCTGGGTGGCCCGCTGATGATCGACGGGATCAAGCAGCAACGCCCTCGCTTTAACATGGGCGCAGAACCTGATACCGCAGACTTGCAACGGTTTGTTAAACTTAGCGTTAAATTACAACTGGCTAGCTGGTTAATTCTAAGTCCGTTATTCTTAATCGGTATAGTTAGTCCGTAGAGATGCTCAACATGGCATCGATTCCGACGCCATGTTCATATATAATGCCCGCCTTAATAACGTACGGATTTATTACCCATGAAGAAATACCATGTCATTGGCCTTGGCAACGCGCTGGTTGACCAGGAGTACAAGGTCACCGACGCGTTTTTGGCTGCGCAAAACCTTGAAAAGAGCATTATGACCTTGCTTGACGAGTCGCAGCAGGACGAGCTTTTGAGCCAGCTGAATAAAGAGTTCGAACTGGAAAAGCGTGCGGGCGGCGGCTCCGCAGCAAACAGTCTGGTGGCACTTAGTCAGTTTGGCGGCAACGCATTTTATTGCTGTAAAGTGGCCAATGACGAGGCAGGTGCTTTCTATCGCCATGACTTAGAAAGTGCGGGGGTCGCTACGCGCCTCAAGCATCAGAATAACGACGGATTGACTGGCAAATGTGTGGTCATGGTCACCCCTGATGCTGAGCGTACTATGTGTACCCACTTAGGTATTACCATAGATTTTTCAGAAGAAGAGCTTGAGCTGGATAAAATCAGTGAAGCTGAATATCTGTACATTGAAGGTTACCTTGCCACCTCTGAGATCGCTCGCAAAGCGGTACAAACAGCACGCGAAGCGGCCATCGACAGTGGCACTAAAATCGCGGTCACCTTCTCAGATTCGTCTATGGTCAAATACTTTAAGGAAGGTTTGCAGGAATTTTTAGAGCCTGGCGTTGACCTGCTGTTTTGTAACGAAGACGAAGCCCTTGAGTACACCGGTGAAGATGATTTTGCCAATGCCATGGCGGCACTATTAAAGCGTGCCAAAGAGGTCGTTATCACGCGCGGCCCGGCTGGCGCAGTGATCGGACAGCAGGACCAGCGCGTACAAGTACCTGGGTTTAAGGTGAAGGCCATTGATACCAATGGGGCTGGTGACATGTTCGCGGGCGCTTACTTATACGGTATCACTCAGGGCATGAGTGCCGCCCAGGCTGGCACCCTGGCAAGCCGCAGCGCCGCAGAAGTGGTCAGCAGTTATGGTCCGCGTCTGGACACCCAGAGCCAACAAGCTATTTTGCAAGAGTTAGGGTTACAGTCTGAATCTGTAGCCGCCAACGCATAATCAGGAATCTATCATGACAGAATTTACCGACTATAAAGTTGCAGACATCTCTCTCGCCGATTACGGCCGCAAAGAGATCAACATCGCTGAATCAGAAATGCCAGCGTTGATGACGATTCGCCGTAAGTATGCGCAAAGCAAGCCATTGGCAGGCGCACGTATCATCGGTTGCATCCATATGACCATCCAGACCGCAGTACTGATTGAAACCCTGCTGGAGCTGGGTGCTGAAGTACGCTGGTCATCGTGCAATATTTTCTCTACCCAGGACCATGCTGCCGCAGCCATGGCCGCCGCAGGTATCCCGGTTTTTGCCTGGAAAGGTGAAACTGAGGAAGAGTATGAATGGTGCCTGGAGCAAACCTGTAAGAAAGATGGTGAGCTATGGGACGCAAACATGATTCTTGATGATGGTGGCGACCTGACCATGCTGATCCACGATCAGTATCCACAGATGCTGGACAAAGTGCACGGTATTACCGAAGAAACCACCACCGGCGTACACCGCCTGCTGGAGATGCTGCAAAAAGGCACGCTTAAAGTGCCGGCGATCAACGTAAACGATTCAGTCACTAAGTCGAAAAATGACAATAAGTACGGCTGCCGTCACTCGCTGAACGACGCAATTAAGCGTGCCACGGACCATTTGTTGTCTGGCAAAAAAGCATTGGTTATCGGTTACGGTGATGTGGGTAAAGGCTCTGCTGCGAGTCTGCGTCAGGAAGGTATGATCGTGAAAGTTACCGAAATTGACCCGATTTGTGCGATGCAGGCGTGTATGGACGGCTATGAAGTAGTGTCTCCATATATCAACGGCGAGAACCCGGGTGAAGGCGGCAATCTCAACACTGACCTGCTCAGTAACACGGACCTGTTAGTCACCACCACTGGTAACTATAATGTATGTGACCGCTACATGCTGGCGGCGCTGAAAAAAGGTGCGGTGGTGTGTAACATCGGTCACTTCGATAATGAAATTGACACCGCCTACATGCGTGAAAACTGGCGCTGGGACGAAGTGAAGCCACAGGTTCACCTGGTATTCCGCTCAGAGTCTGACGATGATTTCTTGATCCTGCTGGCCGAAGGCCGTTTGGTTAACCTGGGTAACGCTACAGGCCACCCAAGCCGGATCATGGACGGATCCTTTGCCAACCAGGTGCTGGCACAGATTCATTTGTTTGAACTGAAGTACGCGGACCAGAGCGACGCTGACAAGCAAAAAGCATTGGTTGTTGAAGTACTGCCGAAACAGCTGGATGAAGAAGTAGCCCGTTACATGGTTGAAGGCTTTGGTGGTACCATGACCAAGCTCACCCAGCAACAGGCAGATTACATTCATGTGGACGTGGCGGGTCCATTTAAGACCGACGCTTACCGCTACTAGACCACGGAGACTGTATGACAAGTCAACCTTGTCTGCACTTTCGACCCATGACGGCGGCAGATTTTGCCGCCGTCATTGTTTTAGGGAACAAAGTGCATGGTGACAATTACCTCACCGAGACCAACCTGAAAGACTATTTTGCCCGCGGCCAGAAAAACGGCCGCAACTTGCATTGGCTTGCGTTTGCTGATCAGCAATTGGTTGGCCTGCGGCTCACTTTCGCACCTGACCAGTGGGTGATTGACGACTATTGTTCACCCAGTGAATGGCCCGTTGAACCTGAACGCATGTGTTATTTCAAATGCGCTGCTATTGACCAGGATTTTCAAGGGTTAGGTATCGGTAAGAGCTTGTTACAGCACTCAGTCGTGGAAGCCGCTGCGCTGGGCTGCAAAGCAGGCCTTGCGCATATTTGGCGGCAAAGCCCGAATAATAGTGCATTTGAATACTTCTCACGCTGTGGTGGCGAACTGATTGATGATTACGCTGACCGCTGGTATCTCGCATCCATTGAAGATGGCTATTATTGCCCGGTGTGTGACGGCATTTGCCGTTGTACCGCTGCCGAAATGGTACTCCCTTTCAATAAAATATCGCTTGCCTGAAACTGATGTCTCGCTATGCTATTTATGACCCCCTGACCGCCGCGACTACCCCCGCTGGCCACGATCAGGCGGTTGCAAGCTACTGGCGAGCGCACCCTCGAGCTCACGCGCCTGTCATCGATGCTTTAGCGATCTTACCGAGCCGCGTCCAGACCCTGATTATCGGTGCGGGTTATACAGGCCTTAACGCTGCCATTGAACTTGCAACCCAGGGTGTTGGTGACATTCTAGTGATTGACGCTGGTGATATCGGCGCGGGTTGCAGCAGCCGTAATGCGGGCTTTGTGCTGCCCTCCAGTGGCCGCTTATCACTGGCCGATTACAGCAAGCGCTTTGGGGAAGAGGTTGCCGCAGGTGTCTTGCATGAGTTTAATTGCGGGGTTACTCATCTTGAGGATCTGGTTAAGCGCTACGCGATTGATTGTGACTATGCCCCGGCCAACTACCTGCGCATTGCCCATAACGCAAATGAAGCTGCCAAACTCAGGCAACTGGCCGCGGCCGACTCCCCCTGGCCAAGAACCTTTATCAAAGCCGCTGAATTACAACACCGCTTACCGGGTGTTCGTCACGGATTTGCGGCTTTGCAACAACAACCTGCGGCAAGGGTACACCCACTGGCCCTGGTTCAGGGCTATGCCAAGGTAGCAAAGCGCATGGGGGTGGCGTTTAAAACCCACTGCCCGGTGCTCAACATCCAGCCCGGCGCTCAGTCGGTGCATGTTGAGACTGCCCAGGGGGCAGTCAGCGCACAACAGGTGTTGCTGTGTACCAACGCCTATGCGACGCGTACGCTGTTACCCGACGTTACCAGCCACCAACTGCCCGTACTGTCTAACGTGGCCGTCACGGCGCCGCTGAGCCAATGGCAAATCCAGCAGATAGGCCTCGGCATCAACGATCTGGTGATGGACACCCGCCGCCTCAAGTACTATTACCGTTTACTTGACGATAATCGTCTGTTGTTTGGAGGGCGCGGTGCGGTGAGTGGCCAGAACGCACGCCATCCCCGCTATGCAAAACAGTTGCATAGGGCCATGTGCGATACCATGCCAGTACTTAACGATACGCAATTTGCGTATCAGTGGTCAGGTTGGGTTAGCGTGCCGCTTGATGCTTTCCCTCGAGTATATCGCCACAGCCCAAGGGTGCTTGCCAGTTTAGGTTACTGTGGCGCAGGGATATCCTTTGCCAGCCTCGCCGGTAAACGGCTGGCTGAACTTGCCCAGGGCCAGAGCCTGGCGGATTTACCATTTTACCGTTCAGCCCCACCTTCGTTTCCGTTTGCCTCAATGCGACGAACCGGTCAGCGGCTTTACTACCAATACGCAAAACTCAGCGATCGCTTAGGCTGATCAAAAAAGGCAGGTTAAAAACCTGCCTTTTTTGTGACCTTCCCTGGATCTTGCCTGCGTATACTAGTCTTCAGTGCGCTCGCGAATGGCATTAGCTATGGCGGTGTCACCATAGCCATTGGATTCAGCCCATTCGAGCTCTCCTGCGCGACTTAATGCAGACGCCGGTAGCTGACTGACAATAAACGTACCAATGTCATCTGACCCGTTGCTGAGCGCAAACTGGATCAGGCTCATGCCGTTGCACATCACACCATCATAGATCTGGCGCAAACGCACACGTTCTTCACGAATCCGCTGACGCATACGCATGCGATCATCGCCCTGCACGTACGTACAAAGATTTAATGCCAGGTCTTGTTGCGCCTGTGCTGGTTTTGCAATGACCATACTCACGCCTGCGGCGACAATGGCAACTACCGCAGTGCTAGCAACTGCTTTCAACATATATGCCCCCAATATGTATTGTTATTGTATTCAAAACTTATCTTACCCTATGTTGTATCGGCAGCTATTCCTGCTTCTCCAACAAAAACGCACGATAACCTGGCGCGCCACTATTTTCCGCCGGCTCGGCTCTGAGCAATGTTTTACTCCAATTCGGCGATTGATCTGTCTGATAGTCAGGAAAGCGGGTGTCGCCGTCCACTACCAGGTCAATTTCGGTGATATACAGGCGGGTGGCGAGCGGTAAAAACTGGCGATAGATCTCTCCGCCACCGATGATCATGACTTCGTCCTCCGCGCCGGCAAGCGTCAGCGCCTGCTCAACACTTGCCGCGACACTGACCCCTGCAGGTAAATCTACGGGTTGGCGGGTCAATACAATATTGTGTCGCCCAGGAAGCGGACGGCCGATGGATTCAT
>JAFIFH010000051.1 GCA_020832105.1 Idiomarina sp. | reverse complement strand
AGGGTGGTATCAGATTGATGGGGTGAAGGTGCCCCATCAACCATTAAATCCGTATACCCAATTTTAGTAAGGACGCCGAAATGGCAATATCATACACCACGCCTCTGCAGCAAATGGTACAAGAAGACTTTACTAACCTTTTAATAAGTAACCATTTACTAGATTTTAAAGACATTGCAGAAGAAAACAAAGCTTTGAGCGCACAATTCTTTCATTCTCGTCGAGAAGTTCTTTATCGAGTAAAGGCTGTCAGTTGCGTTTTATTAAACGATCAGAACGCATATTCTTGCAGCATAAGTGTAAGCGTCACAGAAACGACACCTATTCAGCCATAATATAAAGCCATAGGCTATCACCAAGTTTAACTTAAAAGGTGATAGCACTATGAGTCGAGCCTATCGAACTCGCGAGCAATGGCGTGAGCTAATTGCTGAATTTGAACAAAGCGACCTGAGCCAGAAGCAGTTTTGTGAGCCGCAAGGCATCAACCCCGCGTACTTTAGTCAGCGTCGATTAGAGCTGCAGCGCGAAGCTGAAGATAACGACACTGGTTTTGCGCTGGCGGTACCGCAGTCAGTCAATTCGCAGCAAACAGTCCAGCTACGTATTGACGAAACCGAGTTGGTGTTGCCGTTGTCGGTGTCACCGCGCTGGGTGGCCCAACTGGTTAAAGAGCTCAGCGCATGAAAATGTTCGTTGAGCCGCCGGCTATCTATTTGCACAAAGCGCCGGTCGACTTCCGCAAAAGCATCAATGGCCTCAGCGCCATTGTTGAAAGCGAGATGGCGCTCTCACCATTTAGCGGGGCCCTGTTTGTGTTTTGCAATCGTCAGCGCGATAAACTCAAGGTGTTGTACTGGGACAAGACAGGCTTCTGCCTGTGGTACAAGCGCCTTGAAAAGGCGAAGTTCAAGTGGCCACGTAAGATGCCCGGTAACACCATTACGCTGACTGAGCAGCAATGGGCATGGCTCTTAGATGGCCTCGATATTACCTTAATGAAAGGCCATCAGCCGCTGCATTTTAGTTCGGTGACCTGATCGTAGTTGCCCATATAGGGATCAAGCATAACAGCCAATTATCGATCACCAATTGGTCTAAGAAAGACTTTATCTGTGGCGGCTTAGCGTCAATTTATGCGGTATAATAGCCGCATGAAAAAGCTTGATACTAACGCACTTCCAGATGATGTCGAGGCCCTCAAAAAGATGGTGCTCGAACTACAAAATCAGCAACAAGCTGAGACGATGCAGTGGAAGCGCAAGCTCTATCACCTCCTGGAAAAGTGGCAGCTTGAACTCAAGAAACGCTTTGCTGCCAGCTCTGAAGGCCTGCCCGGCCAAGGCGACCTGTTCAACGAAATTGAAGACATCCTCAACCCTGATGAGGATGAAGTCGCTGTAGAGTAGCACATTGCTTACACGCGCAAGTTACCGCGTCGTGAGCGTTTAGCGTCTTCACTGCCGCGCCAGGAAATCGTTCACGATATCAGCGACGATGAGAAAACCTGCGAGTGTTGCGGCACCGACATGCATCGCATGGGTGAGGATGTCAGCGAGAAGCTCGACTTTATTCCTGTGTACTAGCTCAGATTATTTGAAAACAGGGTGTTCTGTCAAACCGACCATGTGTTAACTATGTAGAATTACTGTGTACTATGCACGCCTTTTAGCGTGGTAATTCATCTTTTATTACCGGTTAATAATCTGCTATACTGAGCCTAAATTTTAGTTCAGGCTTAACAGGGCTGTCCATGCGTCACGCACTTTTATCAATAATGACTCTGATATTGCTCGCTCAGCTTTCTTTGGCTGGTACGGGTGTGCATCAGTTGCATTTGAGTGAACAACGACATGATGACAGTCAAACCTCCCATATACACCTTGAGCTTCAGGCAACCACTGCAATTTCAGCAGAATTAAGCGATTCAGACTTTAACGAGCTATGTCTCGACTGGCAGTGTCATGGCGGTATCACGATGATGGCTGCTTATTCTCAAACGACAGACAGAGCGCTACTGCCTTCTGGAGTCGTGCTGTTACCGGTGCGTTTCAGTTCCCTCTTTCCTGATCCCTCATTTCGCCCTCCCATCGCATAACTTTATTTCTTCTATATCTAGGATTACTTGAACTCGCTTATATAGCGGGTGGATTTGTGTACTGAATACATACCGGAAATATTTTTATGAAAATCATATCAAGCACTGCTTATAGAGCGGGGCGTGTGGTCCAGTGTATCTTAGCAAAATGTACCTTCGTCGTTGTGCTGAGCACGATAATCAGTGCGTGTTTTATTGGGGCAGCGGTTGCACATGATGATAATCACGACGATGAACACAGCGGCCAAGTTACTCTGACAAATGAGCAGCAAAGACTTGCTGGTATCGAAGTTGAACAGGCAGTGGGTTCAGGGTTTTCACTGCAGACAACGGTGCCCGGGCAACTTTTGAATGATCGGGCGCGCAGTATTGTGATTGCCCCACAACTGGACGTACGAATTATCCATTACGATGCAAGCATCGGCCAAAGTGTAGCTGTCGGACATGAGCTTTTGACCATTGGTGGGCGAGAGATTGCTGACGCTCAGGCAGATTTCGTACTGGCAGCGCAGGAGTTATCTCGCATTCAACGTATGGAAGAAGACGTAGTCAGCGATACAGTTCGGGTTCAGGCCAGAATTGAAGCCGAGCGGCGGCGTGCCGTGTTGCGCTCGGTGTTTATGACGGACGCACAAA
>JAFIFH010000050.1 GCA_020832105.1 Idiomarina sp. | reverse complement strand
CATTTTATCGCCGGGCGTTGGATGCACGTAATCTGATCGAAATTTACCCGGACGGATTCCTGCCGACCCTGGCTCCGGAAACATCAGACTTTTCGATCACTTCAGGTTATCGTCTGGATATTGGGCAATGGGACGCTGATTTTAGCGTTGGCTACGGTGAAAGCTTATTTGAATACCATCTGGAAAATAGTTTAAATGCGTCTCTGGGACCAAATACACCCAACACCTTTTTTGCCGGTGGCTTAGAGACCTCAGAACTTAATGTGACTGCGGAGCTGACTCGTTTCTATCAATTCTATAATAACTCCGACATCGCTGTAGCGTTCGGGGTTAACTATCGTGACAATAACTACAAGATTAACGCCGGTGACGAGGCATCATACTTAGACGGAGGCTTTGACGGTCGAGCTGCAGGCAGCCAAGGCTTTACAGGATTCACCCCAGATTCCGAAGTAAATCAGTCACGCGATAACCTGGGCGTCTATGCCGAACTGGAAAACGCTTTAACCGACTCTTTCCAATGGGGGGCCGCTTTGCGCTATGAGGACTACTCTGACTTTGGTGACAACCTAAGTTGGAAGTTGTCTGGTCGTTACCAGTTTAATGACCAACTTGCTTTGCGTGCATCGACAAATACAGGTTTTCGCGCGCCGAGTGTACAGCAACTGTACTTTACCAACATTTCTACACTATTCGTAAATCGTGACGGGGAGCTCGTGCCGGAGCAGTCCGGGACCTTTAACAACCTGTCTGAAGTAGCTCAAGCGCTCGAAGTTGGTGCATTACAACCGGAAGAATCGCAAAGTTACAGCGTCGGTTTGGTATGGAATGGGTACGATGGATTATCAGTAACCGTTGATGCATACCAAATCGAAATAGATGATCGTATTATTCTTTCTTCGTCTTTGGTCCCTTCTGATTCCCCTGCTGTGGCAAGTGCGCTCGAGCAGGCAGGCGCTGACAACGCGCGCTTTTTTATAAACGCCGTTGATACCACGACCAGGGGGCTTGATGTAGTAGTTGCTCAGGAGTTTGACCTGCAAACCTTAGGCACACTGCGTGCTCAACTTGCTTATGGTTACAATGAAACTGAGGTCGATAACGTGCAGTTACCCGAGATTCTAGATGGTCTGGAAACGCGCTTGTTCGATAACGTAGAGCGCACCAGAATGACACGTTCGGTGCCCCGTCATACTGGTAGCCTCGGCCTCACTCATGATTATCGACGCTGGCAGACTCATTTAGGCCTGAGCTATTTTGGCGATTACGTGCTGGAAAACAATGCAGGAACACGGACCAACTTTTCCGGGAAATGGATTACTGATCTCTCTACTCGGTATCAGATTAATCCCCAGCTAAGTCTTCGTGCGGGTGTGCAGAACTTGTTCGATGTGTATCCTGATCAGCAATTACCGGAGAATCAGTTTAACGGTATATTCCTATACCCGAATACAAACGCGCCATTTGGATTCAACGGTGGTTATTACTTTGCTGAGCTGAACTACCGTTTTTGATCCAGGTTTTTAGCGAGAGTTGCAGAAACTAGTCTTTGAACAAGGACATGAATAGGCTAAAAAGGCTGGCAGAATAAACTGCCAGCCTTTTTATATTGAGGAATTATTTTGTCGCTGAATTACTGCTGAATACCTTCAATTGAAAGATAAATTTCAATCTCTTCAGCGTCAGGGCCGAGTTCATAATCGATGCCGTAGTCAGCAAGTTTGAACGTGTACGTACCCTCAAAGCCGCGTCGTGTCATACCCCAAGGGTCTTCACCAGCGCCAACCTGGTTGACGTCAAAATGGATGCCGTGGGTCACACCGCGCAATGTGAAGTCACCATGCAGAGTACCACCGCCGTTTCCATCAGGCTCAAAACCTGTGCTGGTGAAGCTGGCTTGTGGGTAGTTTTCAACGTCTAGAAAGTCGTCACTACGTAAATGTTGATCGCGTTCGCCGTGATTAGAGTCGATGCTCGCAGTGTCAATTACTACATTGACGCTGGCATTCTCTGGGTGGTCTTCATCGTAACTGAAGGACCCCTCAAACTCATTAAAACGACCCAGCAAATAGCTGTAGCCTAAGTGACTAATTTTAAACTGAACGAAAGCATGTGCGCCCTCAGTATCAATGACATACTCGTTCGCTTGGCTGGTCAACGGCGCCACTAGCAGGGTCGCAAGTGCACTTGCTAATAATGTCTTCTTCATAATAGAACCTCGGCAAAAATGAATGATTTCATATAAGAGTTTAGACCTAAAAAATTAAAGTAAAACCATTAAATTTCGCTACATTGGTTCTATTAAATAGAATTGATGAATTTTCGTTGTCTTTTCGTAATCAACCCATGCGTAGCCGCATATTTAGGTTAAAATAAGCCGCATCACGCTCTGCTAATAAGATGTATGTTTGATTTAAAGAAACGCCACAGTTTTGCTTTGCCTGCATGTGCTAACCATGTGGATGTGATTCATGCGCCAGACGATGTCCGTAAAATAATTTGGCAAGATGATTCATATATTCTTGGTGCAGGCAGCAATACCGTTTTCACCTCAGATTTTGAGGGGCACCTTATCGTCAACCGGTTGCTAGGGTCCTCTATCGTAGAACTTGATGACGGATATAAGGTCAGCTTAGCAGCAGGTGAAAACTGGCATCATTGGGTCGCCAGACTCATTGACCAGGGCATATTCGGTTTTGAAAATCTTGCCCTTATTCCTGGCAGTGTAGGGGCTGCGCCAGTACAAAACATTGGTGCTTACGGCGTGGAAGTTGCGAAATTTATAGAGAGTGTTGAAGGTGTTGATTTGCGCACTGGTACAGCCTTTCAATTTACCAACAAAGAATGTAACTTCGGCTATCGAGACAGTGTATTTAAGCGCGCTGAGTATGCGAGCTTCCTTATCACCAGTGTCGAATTCTATTTACCTAAAGCCTGGCAACCGTGTTTGGAGTATCCAGACCTAAAAGACCTGCCTACCGATGCATCCGCAATCCAGGTTTTCGACCACGTCGTTGCAGTTCGTCAGCGCAAGCTGCCTGATCCAATGGTTATTCCCAATGCTGGGAGCTTTTTTAAGAACCCGGTCATTACCAGCGACGAATTTAGACGCATCAAACAACGGCACCCAGACATACGATACTTTGAAACGGCCGATGGTCAGTTTAAGCTGGCGGCCGGCTGGCTCATCGAACAGTGCGGCCTAAAGAGCCTACGGATTGGCGGCGCGGGCGTACATCAACGCCAGGCATTAGTGTTGGTCAATAGTAATCAGGCAACGGGGCGTGACTTAACCGAGCTTGCTCATCAAGTTCGCAAACAGGTGGCTCAACGTTTCGGTGTCTGGTTGGAACCTGAAGTACGCATGCTGGATAATCGAGGGTTACTTACGTTATGAATAAGCGCTCACGTAACATAGATGACCTGTTAATAGAGAGCCTTGCTGATGGTCAATTTCATTCGGGCCAGCAGCTGGCAAACGAAATAGGTGTCAGCCGTACGGCTATAAATAAACATATTGGCAAGCTTGAGCAGCTTCAACTTGATGTATTTCGCGTGCATGGCAAGGGGTATCGATTGCCTTCGCCATTGCAATTACTGCGCTATGAAAAGCTTGCCACGGGTATTGACCAAACCGACGCGCGACTTTACCTGAAGCGGGTGACCAGCTCTACCCATGATGATCTCAAGCAACTGCTGCAAGAGTCACCAGCGAGAACATTACCCGCCGGTACCTGTGTCCTTGCCGAAATGCAGACGCAGGGGCGGGGACGCCGGGGGCGAGCCTGGTCATCGCCGTTCGGCAGTAATTTATACGCCTCGTTCTTTTGGCCGCTGACGGATGGTTTAAACAGCGCCCTTGGGCTCAGTGTCGCCGTAGGCATTAGTCTCGCACAGTTATTACAGCAAGCTGGGATCAGCGGGGTAAGCGTAAAGTGGCCGAACGATGTGTATATTAAAGGCGCTAAAGTTGCCGGGATCCTGGTCGAGCTCGAAGGGCAACCAACCGGCGAAGGCCATGCTTTGATTGGAATTGGTCTCAACCTGAAAATGCCATCACACATTGCTGAACTTATTGATCAGCCGTTTACTGATGTACAAAGCCATGTAACCGGAGATCTCGACAGGCATCAATGGGCCATTCAGCTGATTAACAATATGCGCACGGCGTTGCTCAACTTTTCCCACGACGGACTAGCTGATATGGTGCCGACATGGCGTCAACTTGATCACTTTTATGGCCAGCCGATTCGGATCATTCTGGGTCAACATGAACAGCTGGGTATCGGTCAGGGAATTGATAATCATGGAGCGCTTCTGGTTCGCCAGGACAACGGGTTAAAACGCTATTTTGGTGGCGAAATTAGTATTAGGGCAGGGATATGAAGTTAGTAGAATTAGGCAATACGAGATGGAAGCTAGCGGACTATACAGACCATACGCTGAAATTTCTTGGACATGGAATTGGCCTCAACGACTTGCTACTTGTGCTTGGTCAATACACCGAAGAACAAGTGATTTTCGCCTCAGTGGCGAGTGAAGACGTGAACGAGCGATTAGAGCAGCGACTGAAAGAAGCCGGTATTTCTTATATTCAGGTACACACCCGGCGTAGCTATGGTGAGGTGGTGAATAGTTATCATCATTATCAGCGCCTCGGCGTAGATCGGTGGCTGACATTGATCGCGGCTCATCGCAATCAAAAAGGCTACAGTGCGGTGGTCGATGTCGGTACCGCGGTCACCTTTGATTTACTACACAAGGACGGACGTCACTTGGGCGGCTGGATAGCACCCGGCTTACATAGCATGCAGGACGCTCTGGTGGCGAAGTCATCGCGCATTCGTGCGCGCTATGACGCCCCGCGCGAAGCGCTGGGTCAATCCACCGAGGACGGCTTGTATCTGGGTTGCAAAGCTGCAGTACAGGGATTCATTCAGCAGGCTTATGAGCATGTCAGAGACACGGTAAGTGAGCCTGTGCTGTGGTTATTTAGTGGTGGCGGGCTGGATAGCCTGGACATACATGGAATCCACAACGTTCAGATAAGGCCGCACCTGGTGCTAGAAGGCCTGGCCGTAGTTGCGGATGACCTTTAAAACATCAGGCGCCTCAGCTCAGGTTTTATTGAAGTTCACCTCGCCCTTGCCGATACACCTACTATGCAGGTATTTTCAACGGAGTGGTGGATGAATCCTTTACTAAAAAGTGTGCGCGCAATATATGGCAGGGGAAACAAGTCCGGCTTAATGCTCAAGCGTGTGCTTAAAGGGTGCGTGTTGCTGACCGCTGTCGTTACCAGTGTTGCCACAGCACAGCAACAGGTACTCAGCTCTGAGCAAACCGCACAAGCGGCACGCCAGGTACTGACTGAGCGGGGCATCGAAGCGGTTCAGCTGTATTCAGATGACGAACTGGTAAAATTGATTCGTAGCAACACCCACTTTAGCCAGGTCCGTGATGCTGACGATTGTCAGCTCTATCAAGACATACGTGCACAGGCAGAAATTGAACGTCGGCCGGTGTATCAGTTGCTCTATGGTGACATGCTAGCCTATGCAGTCTGCTATGACCGCGATGTGGAGCTTGGTCTTACCTATATGAAACATGCGGCAGCCCAAGGCATGCCGGAAGCGATTGAGCAAATGGGCCGCTATTATCATCAGGGGCGGTTTGTCCAGCAAGACAACAACCGTGCATTGCGCTACCTGCGCGAGGCATCAGCACTTGGAAACTTACGCGCGCAGAAACGCTTTGCTGACATGTTGCTGGCAGGCGTGGGGAGCCCGCTTGATTATGAGGCTGCTTACCACTACCTGCACAACGCGGTTACGGCTCAAAGCAATGAGCACCAGGAGATCGCAAAACGACTGCAAAAGCTCGCAGAACGGATGCCTCCAAGAATTGTTGAGCGAGCTAAAAGCCCATTAGACGCTTAGCCTGCCAGATCCAGGGTTGATACCAGGTGAGTCGGACGGCCATTAAAAAAGGCAGTCGCTTAGTGCGACTGCCTTTTTTGTACGCTGGTGTTTTACGACAAACGGGATTTAAAGTCTTCGTAGTTAAACTGGCGGACCAATTCAAAAGTACCGTCTTCGCGCAAAATTCCGATGGAAGGATGCTCCACGCCATTAAAAAAGCTGGTCTTAACCATCGTGTAGTGAATCATGTCTTCGAAGATGACCCGGTCGCCAGGCGTAAGTGGATGCTTGAAGCTCCACTCACCAACCACGTCGCCGGCCAGACAGGAGTTGCCACCTAAGCGATAATTATGCGCAAACTCAGCAGGCTCGCCTGCGTCGGTAATCACCGGGCGGTAAGGCATCTCAAGAACATCAGGCATATGTGCAGTTGCAGAGATATCTAAAATTGCGATTTGCCCGGCATTCTCAACAATGTCAACGACCTCTGATACCAGCACCCCAGTCTGCCACGCAACAGCCGAGCCAGGTTCAAGTATAACTTCCACATCGTAGGTTTCACGTAAGCGTTTGAGCTGTGCAATCAAATGATCGACGTCGTAACCTTCACGGGTCATCAAATGACCACCACCCAGATTAATCCACTTTAATTGATGCAGGTACTGACCAAACTTAGCTTCCACTGCTTGCAGGGTGCGCTCCAGGGCAAAGGAATCACACTCACACAGGTTATGTACGTGAAAACCGTCAATGCCGCTTAAGTCCTGACCATCCAGTTGGCTACTCAAAATGCCAAGCCGCGAACCTGGTGCAGAAGGGTCGTACAGCTCGGTGTCAGCTTCAGGTTGCTCTGGGTTAATTCGTATCCCCACCGACACGCCTGCGGCCGCTGCTTGCTCTCTATAGCGCTGCCACTGGCTCAGGCTATTGAAAGAAATATGGTTGCAGTGCTTAAGTATCACATCCATATCATGTGCTTTGTAAGCTGGTGAGTAAGCATGTACTTCGCTGCCAAATGTGTCTGCAGCTAGCTCTGCTTCCCAGGCCGAACTGGCGGTACAACCCTTTAGGTATTGCTTAACCAAAGGAAACGCACTCCACATGGCAAAGCCCTTCAGGGCCAGGATAATGTCTGCGCCACTGTCTTGTTGAACCCGCTCCATCAGCTCAAGGTTACGCTTCAGCCGGGCTTCGTCCAGCACATAGCACGGCGAAGGAATGTCAGGGTTCAGAAAAGGGTTTGCCATCGAGGGCTCCTTATTTAAATCTGCCAAAGGTTTACTTACTAAACGGGCTTTGCTCAACTTCTACAACCTGCCATGGCAGACCATATTTGTTCAAGCGGTCCATAAACTCATCCGGATCGAACTGTTCCATGTTCCACACGCCTGGCTTCATCCATTTACCTTCTAGCATCATCGAAGCACCAATCATGGCAGGCACACCGGTGGTGTATGACACCGCCTGAGCACCGACTTCGTCGTTACATTTAGCGTGGTCACAGTTGTTATAGATAAAGATGGTTTTTTCTTTGCCATCTTTAAGGCCCGTCACATAGGTACCGATACAGGTCATACCTTCGTAACCTTCAGCCAGTGAACCTGGGTTTGGTAAAACCGCTTTTAGGAACTCTAACGGGGCAATCTGCTGACCATTGTAGTCAATTGGCTTAATCGAAGTCATGCCAATGCCCTCAAGCACCCGCAGGTGATTCAGGTAAGCTTCGCCAAAAGTCATCCAGAAACGAGCGCGCTTAATGGTTGGGAAGTGCTTAACCAACGACTCCAGCTCTTCGTGGAACAGCAAGTAAGAGGCACGCACACCAACACCTGGGTAATCGAGGTCTTCGCGTACACTGATTGGATCAGTTTCATGCCATTCGCCGTTTTCCCAGTATTTGCCGCGCTGGGTGATTTCTCGGATATTAATTTCCGGGTTGAAATTGGTCGCAAAGGCCTGGCCGTGGTCACCGCCGTTACAATCGACGATGTCTAAGTAGTGAATTTCGTCGAAATAGTGTTTCGCTGCATAGGCTGTAAACACGTTGGTTACGCCTGGGTCAAAGCCACTACCCAGCAGTGCCATCAGGCCTGCTTCTTTAAACTTATCGTGGTAGGCCCACTGCCAAGAGTACTCGAACTTGGCTTCGTCTTTTGGCTCGTAGTTCGCAGTATCAAGGTAGTGTACGCCTGTTTCCAGGCACGCATCCATAATTGGAAGGTCCTGATAAGGTAGGGCGACGTTGATCACCAGATCTGGCTTGACCTGGTTGATTAAAGTGACCAATTCGCTGACATTGTCAGCATCAACACTGTACACACCGACGACACGGTCTGCACCTACTTCCTGCTGCAGTTTTTCACACTTCGATACAGTGCGCGAAGCCAGGTGAATTTCGCCGAAATACTCTGGTAACATGGCGCATTTTTTTACTACAACGCCGCTGACGCCACCGGCGCCAATGATAAGAACTCTGGACATGATAAAACCCTTTTTTGCGGTTAAACGCGTGTCGCTAAATGGAAAAGTGGGCGCGATTCTGCCTGCGCCCACTTGCTTTTGCAATGCTTGTTTTACGATTCTGCATCTAAATTAGATGATCGCGTCTGGCTTTGCAATTTGGCCTAACTGAACTGCTCAAAACACAACGCAGAATGGCGGCTTGAGCGGGCCACTATATCTTTGCTAGCAGCTGTAAACAAACCTCACGTGCTTGTTGGATCAGGGCTTTGCGACCAGCCAGTTGTAAGCGGTGTTTATCTGGGCGACTTAATCGGGCGCTATGCACGGCCGCGCTTAATATTGGGTCAGCTTCAACCTGGTCTGGGAAACGCGTCAACAATGTCGCTCGCACGCTATCCAGGTCAAGTTGACCGCAGGCAAATGCATTGATGCGGTGTTCCGCCCATTGCGCGTAGCCCGGTTTGGCGGAGGGGTGCTCAGCGCCAGGCAGGGTAGCCGCCTCCGCGTGCTCATACAAAGACATCACATAGTCGTCACTCAGCCCATAGAGCTGCTGGCAGGCAGCCACTTCGCACCTAAAGTACTGCGCCCAGCTTGCGATGGGCTGCACCCACTCATTCTGCAATGGCAATAACATCAGTAGTGAATGCCGTGCAGTGGCACTATCTCTGCGGCTGCCAATCTTTATCGGCTGAAAGTCATGGCGGCCCCAGAATCGATTGATCTGTGTCGCGCTCGCAAAGCTTGTGCCAATGCCCGCAACTTGCGGATACGCCTCTGTGTGCGTGTACAGGCTGATAACATGCTGCAATAAATCACTGCCCAACCCTTGGCGCTGGCAGTCATCCCGCACCGCAATGCGTACTACCCGAAGCCACCTTACACAGGCGACAGCAGGGTTTTGCAGGTGCCGAGCAAGACTCTGGGCGAGCAGGTTACCTGGAGGGCGCCGGCTGCCGGCCACGACGGCATCGGCAAGAGTCTGCTCAAGACCACCTTCTTCGCTTAACCAGATAACCCCAACCAGGGTTCGCTCGTCGCTACCTGCTGGGGTGGCCCACTGCAGGCAAAGTGACTGACTCTCATCGTTCAGTAGTAACTTGAGGTCATTAGGACTGGTTTGATAGTGCGCATCCATCAGTAACTGAAAACAGCTTGATAGCACATCTTCAGTAAGCGAACTGGCGTGTTGGACGCTATATTCCAGCACCAAAGGGCGATGCTGCAGCACTTGAGTACGAGGTTTGATAAGCGGCTCAAGAGCACTTAGTAGCAAGGCATGATGTAACCAGCCCTCCACCGGACAGTTGGGCGCAAAGCGGATCGGCTGGTTGAGTTGTAGCGTGAGACAATCCGCAAAATCTGTTTGCAGCTGCGCCTGAAACTGAAGTAAAAAGCCGCGACCACAGGTTTCATAGCCTTCACTGGTGGTGGCCATGATGACCTGAGGGTAACGGTCAATCAGGGTATTCAGCATGTGGCGGGGCAGGCTGGCGGCTTCATCCACGATCAAGCAGCCGTCGACTGCTTTATGTTCATCCGCTAAAAGCACGTCCGGGGCGATGTACTGAATCTGTTGATTCGAGCCTGCGGCATTTAACAAGGTGGCGGCCTGGCGTCGCGAGGGTGCGCATAACCATACCGGACAACCCTGTTGGCTTAGCGCTTTAGCCAGTACACCTAACAAGGTCGATTTGCCGCGGCCCCGAGGTGCCTTAATAAGCACCGGTGCGGGAACCTGCTGTTGAACATGTCGCATAAGCCGGGAAAACACGCCAGCTTGCTCGGGCGTTAAGCTTGCGCGGTTATAGTGTGGCGTTGGTGCCTCTGTACCCAGCAGGCTCAGGGTATTGGTGCGAAGATCAATCAGACAAGCGGCGCCATTCGGGCACGGCTGCAATTCAACGTAGGTAGACAATAGCGGCGGTAAGTGGTGTAACAACCTGCGACTAAAAGCCGAGTCCTGAACTGGCAATAGCAGAATCGCCAGGCCCTGAGCGCGGATGGTCGGCAGCATCGCCGCCAACGCGTCCCCGTGCAGGGTTTCGCGCATGTCCAGAACCAGTAGAGCGCTAGTGATGCCCAGATATTCGCGGTAGTCAGCCAGGTTGTTGGCCAGGACTAAGGCTGAAGAGGGCCACTCAAAGCGAACCTGCTGCTCAGCTTTAATCACCATCAAGCCGCGCCACTGTGTAGATGCGGCTTGACTGGCAAGCTGTTGCAACTCAGTCAGAATAACCTCTGACTGGGGGTGCTGTGGAACGCTCATGGGTTATCCCACATAAAACCTTAGCACGCGGTTAAAAGAGTGGCGAGGCGAAGAAAATACTGGCCACTGTATTAATAAATACCACGGCTAAAACAATTGGAATAAAGGTCATCAGTGAGAAGCTCACATAGCGCTTGAGCAGACTCTTGTGGTAGCTGGCATTGCCCTCACCCAGAGCTTCGTGAAAGTGACCGGTTTTCCAACGCCAGATAACAAACAGACAAATCAGCAAGCCATTGAGCGGTAGCACAGTGTCATAAAACACGTCATAAATGACGTCAAAGAATGAGCGACTACCACCACCGTAAGTGACCAGGTTAGTGAATGCATTGACCATACCGAAAGATGCGATTGCGACCAGTGTCAGCGTACCCATGGTCAGCGCTAGCACGCCGAGTGCGCGCTTGCGGCTCACGTTGTATTTACGCACGATAGTCGCGGTAGGCACTTCAATAATAGACACCAGCGAGGTGATCGCTGCAAAAAATACCAATAGGAAGAAAATACCGGCGACGACGCTGGCACCTGCGTAGCCCAGGGTTTCCTGCAGTGCTAAAAAGATTTGAGGTAAGAAATTAAAGATCATCGCGACCGATGATTCGCTTAGGGTGTCCGGGTTGGTATTCGGGTCAAAAACGAAAATTGCGGGCAGAATCATCAAGCCTGCGACGAAGGCGACCAGTGAATCAGCGACCGCGACCAGCTTGGCGGAGCCCACCAGGTCGTCGCGTTGACGGAAATAAGAACCGTAGGTAATTAAAATACCCATGCCGAGCGATAATGAGAAAAATGCCTGGGATAGTGCACCACTGATCACATCCCCGTTAACCTGGGAAAAGTCCGGAACCAGGAAGAACTGCACACCAGTCATCGCGTTGTCTAACGTAAGTACGAAGATGACCAGCCCAACTAACATCACAAATAGCGCAGGCATCAGTAATTTGGCCGCACGCTCAATACCATTGCGAACACCACCTACGAGAATAAAGTGCACTATCGCTGCCACGACGATCAGGTAACCAAATACCGTGTAGCTGTTAATAAAGGTACCAAAATATTCAGGGTCTGCTAAATCAGCAAGGTTACCGAACAGGGTCTGCAGGAAGTAGCCAAGAATCCACACCGTGATGACCATATAAAATATGCCAATCATGAATGGTGTGAGCACTGCCAGCCAGCCAGCAAAGCGCCATCGGCTCTTTGAACCGGCAATCGATGGGTAAGCCCCCTGAGGGTCAAGCTGAGTTTTGCGGCCCAGGTTCATTTCCGCCAACATAATCGGCAAACAAATAAAAACTACAAAAAGGGCGTAAATTACCAGAAACGCACCACCACCACCTTTCGTCGCGGCCACCGGAAAGCCGACCATATTACCAATGCCCACGGCGGATCCTGCTGCAGCAAGAATAAAGCCCAACTTCGAGCTAAAGTGTTCACGTTCGGCGTTCATAGATTCCCTTTTTTATCATTATCGGAAGTAGAAGTGGCAACGGTTATATCAGGTTTTGCGCCTTGGTCGCAAATCCAAGCAGGTAACTGGAGAAAAAGTTAAGCTGAGCGGTGTAAAGTGGCACAAACAGTATCCCGTGCTAAATTAAGTACGCTGGATTTACCATTGGTTAAGTTAGAAGGTGTTAATGCATGAAGTTGTCGTTAAAAATTATCGCGAGCCTGCTACTCCTCGGTTTACTTGGCTTATGGATTATCAATATCTTTCTGGTTAACGCTATTCCCACGCCCAAACGTTTAACCCAGGGATTAGAAGTCGACTATCCGGTTGACTCAGGAGAGTTTCAAAGAACATTACAGGCCTTTAGCCAATTTGGCGTACAACCCGGAAATAGTATTCAGCATCTTGTGGATGGAGAGGAAATTTATGGGGCCAAGCTCGCTGCAATAGACGCTGCAGAATATTCGGTAACCTTCGAGGTGTACGAATTCTATGGCGATGATGCCGCCAAACCTATGGCAGAAGCACTGGCGAATGCTGCTCGACGAGGCGTCGCGGTGCACGTCTTGCTTGATTTTATGGGTTCGATGGGGGCTGAAAAAGAATGGTTTGAGCTGATGGAAGATGCAGGTGTGAACTTACATCGTTACCACGCGCCAAGTTGGTATAACTTAACCAATTTAAACTACCGTACCCACCGCAAGATCCTGGTGACCGACGGTCGTTACGGCTTTATGGGTGGTGCCAACATTGGTAATGACTGGTTACATGGGGACGACGGTTATGGGTTTCGCGACCATCACTTTTTAATGCAAGGGCCTATTGTCGCGAGTATTCAGGCGATATTTGCGGACAACTGGCTAAACGCCACCGGCGTGATGATTGAAGGCGGTCGCTATTTTCCTGAGCTGGAAGAGATGGGGGATGTCACTTTACAAGCAATCAAGAGCTCGCCGAGTAAAGGTCATCACCGCATCCGCGCAATGTATATGTACGCACTGGCCAGTGCCAAGACGCAGTTTACTGCCTCCACCGCATACTTTTATCCCGATGACCCTTTTATGGATGCCATTATGATGGCCCTTGAGCGTGGCGTCGAAGTACGGATTATGCTCTCGGGGGATGAAATGGATAAGGGCTTTGTGCGTGATGCATCGGTTAATCGCTGGCGCGACTTGCTTGATGCGGGTTTGCAGATTTATAAATATGAAGAGGCGATGAATCACTCAAAGATCATGGTGGTGGATGATCACTGGGCAACTTTCGGGTCTGCAAATATAGATAACCGTTCGTTCCGCATTAACGATGAAGCCAATATTCAGGTATGGAGCCCCGAGTTTGCGGTTCAGTTACGCGAGATCATTGAGGCAGATATGGCGCAGGCAGCGCTGTTCACCCTGGACGATTGGAATGAGCGGACCTGGTATGAGCGCGCGTACGGCCGGATAGCCGGCGTACTGGGTGCGCATTTTTAGCCTGGGTTCAGCCTTTTGAGGTGACCGATGCCTGGGGGGTGTCCTGCAACCAGAGGCGAAGTACGATGCCAAAGGCAGGGCAGGCGGCCATCACCCCCACCATCGCCAGTGGCGAGCCATCACCGATCAGCGCGACCAGGGTGCCTGATACGGCGCCAAGGGTAAATCCGCTGGCACTGATAAGTGCGGTTGCGGTTGCGGCGCTATGCGGAAAGTAGTCGGTGGCACTGGACATGCCGTTGGCAACAATAAACCCCTGCATGCCGATAAATAGCATCACTAATGGCACCAGAATGGCAAGGTTGATCGGTAACCACAGCAAGGCAGCCACCATTATCAGGCCCAGCAACCCCTGGGTGTATTGCCCCCAGGCCAGCACTCGTCGGGCCTCAAAGTGTCTTAATAAACGAATATTGAGTTGGTTGGCCAGGGTTAAGGTTAGAATATTCGCCCCAAACAACATCGGGTACAGGTTCTCACTGGCACCAAAATACCCCATGTAGACTCCAGGAGAGCCGGTAATAAACGCGAACATCCCGGCATTCGCCATGGCTACCGAGAATAAAAATGCCAGCGCCTGGCGACTCTTCAGCACCCCGATGTAGCGTGTCACAGGGTGGATCATGGATATATGCTGGTGTTGCTGAGTCTCAGGTAAATGTACTCGTAGTACTAATAAAAGCAGTGCTGCGTAGGCGAATAAAAACATAAAAATAGCGCGCCAGTCAGCAAACAGCAGTAAAAAGCTGCCAATAAATGGCGCGGCTAAGGGGGCTATCATTAAAATAGTGACAATTTGAGACAGTACCTGTGCACTTTCGCGGCCAGAATAGCGGTCGCGCACCATGGCCATGGTGTTGACCACGCCCATACCCCCACCGAACGCCTGAATTAACCGGCCTGCCCACAGCCATTCCACTTGAGTGCCTACCGCAGTAACCAGGCTGCCAAGCATAAACAGGGTCAAACCAATTAGAATTGTCAGTCGGCGCCCACGGCGATCAGAAAACGGCCCCCCAAATAACTGCCCTGCGGCAAAACCGAGTAAAAACAGGCTCAATGTAATTTCGATACGATGAAGGGAGGTGTTCAGGTCTTCCGCCATCATCGGGATAGCGGGCAGGTAGGCGTCAATGGCGAGGGGACCAAGCGCAACTAGTGCCGCCAGCATCCAGGCAAAACCACGAATATAGGGTGGCTGCGTAGATGCTGTTGGAGTTGGCGATGTCACGTCACAAGTTCTCTATATTTAGATGCATGGAAAGACGCTCTAGTATACACGATGTGGCAAGCAACCCGCAGTGCAGTTAGCGGCATTGCAGTGATACAGGCAGCTGAACATGGACATCGGCACCGGCTCTGGTATGATTTGCGCGCTGTCGAATGAGACAATGTAACTGACTCCTGAATTCCTAATTGATTAAAAAGGCAAACCTTATGAGTGCATTACCAAAATGTCCTGCTTGTGGATCTGAATACACCTACCAGGACGGTAATCTCTTTATTTGTCCTGAGTGTGCCCATGAGTGGTCACAAGTAGCCAACGCCACCGAGCAGAGCGACCAGGGTGACATTCGCGATGCTAATGGCAATGTCCTGATCGACGGCGATACGGTCACCGTGATTAAAGATCTGAAGGTCAAAGGCTCTTCGCTGGTAGTGAAAGTAGGGACTAAAGTGAAAAACATTCGACTGGTTGACGGTGACCACGACATTGATTGCAAAATTGACGGCATCGGACCGATGAAACTGAAATCAGAGTTCGTCAAAAAAGCCTGACAACGGGGCTTGAGAAGCAGGCCTGAAGACTGCGCCTGCAAACTATGGATGTACCACCCAGCCCTGCATTTCATAAAGTCTTGAAGCACAGCGTGCAAATGGCTGGCGCAACTGATGCGCTTGGTAGAGTTGTTCTGGTTTGCTCGCGGCCTCGGCATAGCTGGTGTCACAGGTATTGACCATGACCAGGCAACCGCGATCATAGCATTCATCAACCAACGCCATAAATCGCCGGGCTTCATTATCCAACTTACTCACATGTAAATCCTGTCGCTCACGCTGATAGGTTTCTTCTACCCCATGAACGATATCTTTCTCAGGCAGATAACTAAAACACGGCAATTGGTCCACTAGGATGACTTTGTAGTCTCCAGCAAGCTCGATGTAATCACGTTGGCTGCGTGGCCCGGCACACAAGCTCTCGAAGTTAAAAGCCGCGGCGATGTGGTTGCTGCCCAAGGTATGAATGGGTCGCCCTAACACAGTTAGAACGCCTGGCCCATTCAAGGGGGCACTCAGGGCGATGAGGCGCTGCAAGCAGGCCTTGGTAGTTTGCCGTTGCAGGAAAAACGGAAAGCTATCCAATTGCTGGAGTGCGGCATGGGTTGTCAGCCGGTAATCAACGCCGCCGTCCAATTCCAGCACTTCGCAATATTTTTCAAGAAGGTCAATCGCTGGTAAAAAACGCTGCCGTTGCAGGCCATTATGATAGAGCTGGCGTGGTGGTGTATTTGATGTTGTCACTAGTACCACATCAAGGGCAAACAGATGGCTGAATAAGGTTCCTAACAGCATGGCGTCGGCTATGTCTTCAACCATAAATTCGTCCAGGCAGAGCACGCGGTACTGGCTGGCCCAGTCCACCGCCACATGGTACAGCGGGTCCGATTTACCTGCATGCCTGGCAAGAGAGTGATGTACCTCACGCATAAAGTGATGGTAATGCAGGCGCTGTTTATCCGTGATGTTCAAACTCTGAAAAAATGAATTGACTAACATACTCTTACCGCGGCCAACCGGGCCGTATAGGTAGAGTCCGCGCTCAACCACCTGGTCGCGCTCTAAACGCATTTGGATATGCTGCAGCCGGGTTACTGCATATTGCTGACTGGGGTCCAGTGAGTAGTCGGTTTCAATCATCTGCAGGTATTTCACCTATTTCTGCTAAGCTAATGAAGTACCAGCATTTAGCTGGTCTTGAGAATGAATATTTTACCCAAGCATATCGCCACCGCAGGAGAACCGTCCATATGCAAAAGTCGTTAAGAATAGCTCAGTTTCTCACTCTTATTGGATTTGCTGCAGCCATAAGTGCCTGCACCACCACAACCATGACTGATGCAGAACGCGATGCTCGAATGGCCGAGTGTCAGCTTATCAATGATGACGATGAGCGCGCTGAGTGTCTTGAGCGCTTGGCTTTAGGTGACCAGGTTGACCCTGTACCACAAAACGATCCGATTCAGTAACTGCGTGCTATTGCCCGGTGGCGCTGACGCCGCCGGAATTGAATGATAGCTCGGCGGGCAACAGGTCGTTGAGGTTGGCAGCGCCACCAACAACACCTGCGGTATTTAGTAATACCCAAACCCCTAACACCAGGAATAGACCGCAGGCGACCCATTTCATGGTCTGCAAGGGTATTCTATTGGCGAATTTATAGCCCAGCCATAGTGCTGGCGTCGTGACTGCGAGAATACCGATAGTTGCGCCCAGTACCACAGGCCAAAAAGTTTGATAGCTGCCGGCAAGGGTAACTACCACCAGTTGGGTCTTGTCCGCCATTTCGAGTACAAAAAAGCCTACCGCTGCAGCCAAAAATAACTGTCTTTTACTGACATCAGCTTTCAGCTCATCATCTTGTTCGGGAACTAATACCCATACCGCCATCACCAGGAACGCGATGCCAACAAGCCAGCCATGCCAGTCTGCTTGCAGGAACTGAAACAACCACATGCCGACCAGCGCCGATAGCGCCTGATTTAGGAAAAGGCCCAGAGCCATACCTGCGAATACTGGCCAGGGGCGTTGGTAACGAAGACCAAACAGAAGCGCCAGAAATAGTGACCGGTCGCCAACTTCAGCAATGCCAACGGTTAGAATAGATAAGAAAAAAGCGTCCATGATAGGTTCCTGCCGGGCAACGAGTCGATTCCATGTGGTGTGATTGAGTCGCCCGGCAACAGGCATACGGCAAGCTTTAGGCTTGTGTATTCAATTCACACCACAGGTCTCGTCAAGCATCTGCCGTGCACACCATGGCTCGTTTTCAGCCAATTATGTTGATGTACACCTTATTGCTGGCGCAATAAGCGACTACTCCCCTGCGGGTTATGGGCGGTATTATCCACGGGCACAAATATTTGTCAAATGACTTAATATCGAAAGCGCTGGACGATGCTTTGCAAGGTCTCAGCGAGCTGATTAAGTTGATGACTGGCATCAGCAATATCATCGGCCTGGTGCACCGTGCTGTAAGCCAGCTCGGAGATCGTTACCACACTGCGATTGATGTCTTCAGCCACCGCACTTTGCTGCTCTGACGCGGTAGCAACCTGGGTATTCATATCATTAATCTGGTGAATAGAATGGCGGATTTGTTGCAATGCATGGCCGGTGCCCTGTGCATCGTCAACGCTTTGAGACGCCTGCTGCTGCCCCCGCGCCATCACCGCGACTGCATCATCAGAACTGCGCTGGAGACGACTGATCTTCACATTAATTTCATCGGTGGCCGCAGACACTCTTACCGCCAGAGTGCGCACTTCATCGGCGACGACGGCAAAGCCACGACCAGCTTCGCCTGCTCTGGCCGCCTCAATGGCTGCATTGAGAGCAAGCAAGTTGGTCTGTTCAGCAATGCCGCGAATGGCATCAAGAATACTACTGATACTCTTACTCTCTTCCTTCAACGCACCAATCACCCCAGCGGCGGCACTGACTTCATCGGCCAGCTTGCTAATCGAGATAATGGTTTTTTCAACCACCTGATTGCCATCATCGGTGGCTTGCATGGCATGGTTTGCGCTGTGCGCCGCTTCCTGGGTGTTCTGCGCAACCTCTCTTACCGTGGCGGTCATCTGGTTCATTGCCGTCGCCACCTGCTCAACTTGCTGGTGCTGGTTGGTCAGCGCATCGCGGGAAGACTGTGCACCGGTCAGGCTCTGTTGGGCCTGGGTTGCTAATGCTTGCGAGGTGTCTGCAAGCTGAGTGATGACGCCGCGTAAATTATCGATAAAACGATTAAATGCGTGCGCAAGCTGAGCGAACTCGTCTTTTCCCTCAATATGGATTCGCTGGGTCAAGTCAGCGTCGCCGCTGGCGATATTTTGCATGCGACGGAGCAACTGGTGGAGTGGCTTCAACAGGCGCTTCGCAAAAATATAACCAATGCTTAATGCGGTCACAAAGGCGACAATCCATAAGCTCCACATCACCGTATTGAGCCGGGCTATAGGGGCATAGAAGTGCGCTTCAGGCATCTGTGCCTGCACCACCCATTCGCCAAGTAGTGCAGGGTGAGAGATCCGGCTGCTGGCCTGTGCAAGACCTGCTGCCTGCTGCATCGCATTTGCTTGCATAAGCGCCAGCTCACCATGTTCGCCAAGGCTGGTTAAAGCAATTCGTTCCGCTAACCGAACCTCGTTAATAGCAAGGTAGACAGGTGACATAGTGTCGATGACCTGTAATCGGATGCTCATCACGTCATTTTGGCGGGTTGTTGCAGACATCCCGGCGACCAGCGGCTGGGCCGCCGCCCAGGCTTCGAGGTTTGTACTAAGCGCGGCCTCTGTGGTTTGGGGGCGGCTAACCAGGCGAAGCTCACGCTCCAGCTCACTCAATTGTAAATCAACCAGGCGTGCTGCGTCGTTAGAGATACTTTGTAATTGCCACTGCAGGTCTTGCTCGAGATTAGATTTGGTACTTAAAAAGGTGACACCACCGAGAATAGAGATCGGAACCGAGCCAATAATAACCACCAGTACCATGAGTTTAAATGTTAAACCGGAAAAGAAAGGATTCACCATAGCCCCTGCATATAGTCACTCGAATGGGCTGCAATCTAACCCATTTGGGGTAGGTAAGATGTGATCTCGCGCAAATGAAAGCACTTTGGTCTTATGCTCATTTTACCTAAGTCTTACATAGCAAGGCCTGCCAAATACGTCCAGTAGACTAAGATTAAATTAACAGCGGACCAAAGTGTTGCAATGTTGGTAACGCTCGCGTCGGGTACACTATCGGTTCTTAGATACCGTACCTGTTGACTAGACATATGAAGGAGTACGTTATGAAAGTATCAACTTTATTAGCTTCAGCAGTGGCATCTTCAGTACTGCTTTCCACGTCTGTTATGGCTCATGATCACGGCGATCTGCATGGATGGTTAGATGACTATGGCTTTTCCCATGTCACCGAAGTGGAATGGAAATCGAACGACCGGGTTGAGGTAGAAGGTTTTGCTCGTGATAACATGCATTCAGAGGTTGTCTTTGGCCCAGACGGGCAAGTGCAGAGTGAAGAGCATGAACGCTATGCACGCGAAGCCTGGGGTTTATCTCTGAGCCAGCTGCAAAAAGCGATGGAAGAAGGCAAGGATGCGGGTATTCGCCGTTTTGATGAAATCGACGTGTCCTCACGTGGGGAAGTTAAAGTAGAGGGTTACGATGACGATGGCAAGGATGTCGAAATCAAACTTGCTTTGAACGACTTGTAAGTAATGTCTTGCAGATAGAGTGAATGGCAAAAAAAGGCCGGTTGAGAAACCGGCCTAAACTCGTTGCTAGCGACAGCAGCTAGTAAAGCATGCTGTATAACTTTCTACGCGAGGCCGCTGCAAGTGGATCACCCGCCGGCAGGTTATTGATAATATCCAGAGTCGTTTTCTTTCCCTCTTGGAAGTTAATATCTTCATTGAGTACTTCAAATAGTAAATCCAAAGCCTCCTGGTGTCGCTTAACCTGATGATACTGAATCGCTAATTCAACTTTCAACGAGAGATCATTTGGCTGTTCCGCTAACTGCGCCTCTAGTGCGTCAATTTCCGGGCTCTGCGCAGCGTCTTCTGCAAGCTTAATTTTCGCAACGATATGCTGGTAATAGCTGTCCTGATCCGCAATGGTAAGGTCCGAAATTAGACCCAGCGCCTGGTCTGTGTGCCCTATGCTGGCTGCCGCGTCTGCTAGTACCAGACGCACCTGAGGGTCTTGCGGTGCCAGGTCATAGGCTTGTTTAGCTGCGGTATATGCCGCTTCAAAATCTTCCTCTTGCAGAGCTTGCTGGGCCTGGCTTAGTGCATCGTCCTGTGGTGCTGGTAAATATTTTGCCAGCATCTCACGAATCGCGGACTCAGGCTGTGCGCCGGCAAGACCATCGACTGGCTGACCGTCTTTAAACACAACTATGGTTGGCAGACTCTGCACGCCAAACTGGCTCGCGATAGCCTGCTGCTCTTCACAATTGATTTTCGCCAGAATCAGATGGTCAGGGTAATCCCCTGCGATTCGCTCAAGAACCGGAGTCAGCTGCTTACAAGGCTCACACCAGTCAGCCCAGAAGTCGATCAGTACCACCTTTTCCTGCGAGCCCTGAATCAGAATTTGCTGTGCATTTTGCTCATTAATATCAACGATATTTGACGGTTGAGCTGGCTGTCCGCCGTTCATCAAGTTATCTGCTGTGTGCACGAAAAACCTCTTTAATTGTCGCGTGTAGTGGCCAGTCGACAATGAGTCACCGGCCACTTTCCTAGTACCTTAGTTAATGTGGGGAGTACTCACTAACTTCAAGGTCTACATGAACTTTTTCAGCCATTTCAATTTTTGTTTGCTAAAGGGTGGGTAGCGCAGGGCAACATCTAATGCAAAACTTCGCACCATCACCGGCTTTTCATGAGAGAAGGTGCGCACGCCAAACTCGCCGTGGTAGCGACCCATACCACTGGGCCCAACGCCGCCAAAGGGCAACTCAGGGTTAACCATAAACATCAGGGTATCGTTAAAGCACATGTTGCCGCAGCTAATCGCTGACTCAATGTGCTGTTGTTCGCTGTTCTTTTTAGTGAATGCGTAGCACGCCAACGGTTTAGGTAAACTCAGTACCGCTTGAATGGCGGCGTCGATATTGTCCACCGGGCAAATTGGTAACAGGGGGCCGAATATCTCATCCTGCATGATCGCAGATTGGCGGCTTGGGTTATTAATCAGCATGGGCGCCATAAAACGGTCGCGTCTGTCGTAGTCTTTGCCATTAATAACTTCGTGCTCGTCAAGCAACGCCAGTAAACGGCTCAAATGCTTGTCATTGACGATGCGACCGTAATCTTTACTGCGCTGGGGCTCATCGCCGTAAAATTCGACCAATGCCTCCTCAAGGGCGGTGACCAGCTCATCCCGAACCGCACTTTCAACCAATACGTAGTCAGGTGCAATACAGGTTTGGCCAGCGTTAATCCACTTACCCCAGGCGATGCGTCTGGCCGTGGTTCTGATATCGCAGTGACGGCTGACAATGACAGGGCTCTTACCCCCAAGCTCAAGGGTGACGGGGGTCAGGTGCTCAGCGGCGGCATGCATCACGATTTTACCAACGTCACCACCTCCGGTATAAAAAATATGGTCGAAAGCGTGTTTTAGTAACTGTGTGGCGACCTCAGCATCGCCCTCAACGACTTGCAATGCGCTGGCATCAACATACTCAGGCAAGGCAGTTGCGAGCAAATGGCTGATAGCAGGGCTCACCTCTGAAGGCTTTAACAACACACAGTTGCCGGCGGCGAGTGCAGCAATTACTGGGCTTAAGCTCAGTTGCAGTGGGTAATTCCAGGCACCAAAAATAAGCACACAACCCAAAGGCTCGAGCATGAGCTTACTTTTTCCTGGTTTTGCCAGTACAGGGGTACTGACGCTGCGGGGTTTAAGCCAGGACTTTAAGTGCTTCTTAGTCAGCTCAACATCTTTCAGCGTAAAGCCAATCTCGGTACTCCAGGCTTCTGCATGACCTTTGCCAAGGTCAGCTTTCAGTGCCTCGCTAAGTTCTACCTGCTGTTCGTTTAGGAATCGGCGAATCCCCTCTAACTGGGTTAAGCGCCATGCTAAATCGCGAGTCGTGCCACGGGCGAAAGTCGCACGCAGGGTGTCAATGGACTTCATAAACCGCCTTGTACCAAAGTTTTAATTTCGAGGTATTCATCAATACCATAATGTGAGCCTTCACGACCAATACCTGATTGCTTTACCCCGCCAAAAGGATTCATATAATGGGAAATTGCACCCGCATTAATCCCCACCAGGCCGGCTTCAAGGGCATAGCTGACGCGATGAATGCGCTGTGGCGAACTGGCACAGAAATAAGCAGCAAGGCCGAAAGGGGTGCTATTGGCAAGTTCGATACCTTCGTCTTCACTGACGAACTTCTGCACAGCCACTACAGGGGCGAAGATTTCAGTCTGGCTAATCTCCATCTCTGCGCTGACGTTGGTGAGTAATACCGGCAGGTAGAATAGATCACCAAGATGCTCGTCCTGGCCACCTTTTAGCTCACAGGTTGCGCCTTTTTCTATCGCATCTTTGACTAATCTGTGTGCTTTATCCACGGCTTCCTGGTTAATCAATGGACCAAGATCGTGGTCTTTATTCATGCCATCACCGACTTTAAGTTTTTTGACGGCGTGTGACAGTTTTCCGACAAAAGCGTCATGTACCGAGTCTTGTACCAGAACCCGATTGGCACTAATGCAGGTTTGCCCGGCGTTGCGAAACTTCGATGCCATTAACTGTTCAACGGCAAGATCCAAGTCCGCATCATCAAAGACGACGAAAGGTGCATTCCCGCCCAGCTCAAGAGACATCTTAATCACGTTTTCACTGCACAGTTTCATCAGGGTCTGGCCGACTTTGGTGGAGCCGGTGAAAGACAGCTTGCGAACCTTGGGGTTCGCGCACAAGGTTTCGCTAAACATTTTGGCGTCATCCGTTGGGACGATATTAATCACTCCAGCAGGAATACCGACGTGCTCTGCCAGTACCCCGAGGGCGAGCGCTGAGAGAGGCGTCAGGCTCGGCGGTTTGACCACCACCGTACAACCAGCGGCAAGTGCTGGCGCAACCTTGCGGGTAATCATTGCATTAGGAAAGTTCCACGGTGTAATACAGCCGACCACGCCTATTGGCTGCTTGATCACGCGGTTTTCCTGCTGATTCTTAATGGTGGGCAGAATGTCGCCACGAATGCGCTTCGCCTCTTCAGCAAACCATTCAACAAAGCTTGCACCATAAGCCACTTCGCCCGCGGCTTCGTCTACTGGTTTACCTTGTTCAAGGGTCATGATTTCAGCCAGTTCGTCCTGGTGCAGCATGATCGCATCGAACCAGGCGCGTAATTTTTTACTCCGCTCTTCACTGGTGCAATGCCGCCATGATTGAAAAGCCCGGTGGGCGGCGTCAATGGCCGCCTCGACCTGTTGTTCACTGGCATTTGCGACTGTTGCCACAGTGTCACCGGTGCTGGGGTTCGTCACCGTGAACGTATTTTTTCCCTGCTGCCATTTACCGTCGATATATAAAGCGTCCGCTAACAAATCTTTGCGACTTAATTTACTGGTCATCATTCATCTCCCTTGGCGTTACCCGGATGACTGCACCATCTTCATGGTCAGTGAGTAAGTAGAGCAGGCCATCGTTACCGGTATAGACGTAGCGAATTCGCTTATCGAGCTCGGTAAACAGATCTTCCTGCTGGCTGATTCGGGTTCCGGCAACGCGCACGCGCTGCACTTTTTTCTTCGCTAATGCTGATACAAAAATATCGCCGCGCCAGGCTCTAAACGCATCGCCCTGGTACTGGGTCATGCCTGATGGCGCGATAGATGGTGTCCATTCGAGAATCGGCGCAGTCATGCCCGGCAGCTCGGTATAAGGGGTAATCCGCGCATAATTATAATCAACACCTGAGGTGATCAGCGGCCAGCCATAATTTGCACCGGGTCGCATGATGTTCAGCTCATCGCCACCGCGCGGCCCATGTTCATTGGTATACAGCCGGTCCATGCGTGGATCGTAAACAATTCCTTGCACGTTTCGATGGCCATAGGAGTAGGTATAAGGGTCAGCCTGCGAAAGGCCAATAAATGGATTGTCGTCAGGGACACTTCCATCCAGCTGCATGCGGACCACACTGCCGATATGATTTTCAGGTTTCTGTGCCTGCTCGCGGTAATCAAAGCCATCGCCAAGGCCAAGAATAATGGTATCGTCGGGCATGAACACAAAACGGCCGCCATAATGCGCACTGCCAGTTCGCCCGGGTGACGAGCGAAATAATTCTTCTACCTGGTGCAGGCTCATGCTGCCGTCATCACTTTCTGTCAGCTCACCACGGGCGAGACAGGTGCTACTGTTATTTGCTGTACCACAGGCATAGGTCCAGTAAATTTGCCCGGATTCCGCGTAATCGGGTGCTAATTTGACCTCAAACAAACCGGCCTGGCCTTCCACCCAAACCTCTGGTAAGCCAGCGACAGGCTGTTCGTGCAAGGTTCCGTCGCTTTCCGCGATACGTAATCTGCCTTCACGTTCAGTCACTAAAAAGCGTCCGTCTGGCAATATGTCCATGCCCCAGGGGTGGGCTAAACCTGAGACCAGAACCTGGGTGTCGTAGGCGACCTGCGGTGAGTCTTCAGCACTGCTGCTCAACGACACCATGGTTAGAAATGTGGCGGATATGAGCAAATGGGATGCAGGTAAGTGTTTCATTGTTCGGTCTCCTGATTGTCCAGCGTTGAATTCAGGGAAGGGGTCATTAATACATACACCAGTGCAGCAATTGCCGCGGCCAGCAGCATGATTAAGGTCCCCCCCAGGTTTCTTGTCGCGGCAATAAAGGTGGGCATGGGTGCTACCGCATCAATGATCTGAAAACATACGGCTAAGCTGACGACTGCAGCGAGCACCAGCCAGATCATACGGTGGCCAGGGACTTTACGCGCAATCCATTCGGCAAGCGGGAATGCGATCAGGAATGTGGCGAGGACAACGACCAGGTAAAGTAAGGCAAAGTGGGTGAGATCGTGCCAGGTGTTGCCTATTCGCGCCGAAAAATCGATGGGGGGACCGATATCGCGCATATAGGCGAGGTTGACCTGGGTCTGAAATATACTACCCAACGCGGTGGCGATTACGACGGCAACGATGAATGCCAGTACAATGGCTTGTTTTTGTTTCATGTGAATTCCTTGCTGCTAACTAAAGGTTGCTAACTAAATGCTGCTCTTTAAGTGTTGCCAACTAATTGTCGCCTGAGTATACAAACCTAGCTGAACAGCTCTATCCCTTCCAGCTATTTACTCATTCAGTAGCCTTGCCTGCAACTGGTTGAACCTTTAAAGTAGAGTATATAGAGGTACGACCAGAATAGGACAAATACATGAGCGCGTCATATCCACATCTTTTTGAGCCCCTCGACCTGGGTTTCACGACACTGAAGAATCGAGTCCTGATGGGCTCAATGCATACGGGCCTTGAAGAAGCGAAAGGCGGTTTCGAGAAAATGGCTGCATTTTATGCCGCCCGGGCAAGAGGTGGAGTCGGTCTTATCGTGACCGGTGGTATCAGCCCCAATGTTCGTGGTCGGCTGGCACCCAATGGCAGTCAAATCAGCCACTTCTGGCATATAAAAGAGCACAAGAAAGTCACCGACGCGGTGCATCAGGCGGATGGCAAAATTTGCCTGCAAATTTTACATGCCGGGCGTTACTCGTATCATCCTTTCAGTCTGGCACCGAGTGCGATTAAAGCACCCATCACGCCGTTTAAACCCAGACAAATGAGCTCCCGCCAAATTGAAACCACCATAAGCCATTACGCGCGGGCGGCAAAAAAGGCCCAGCAAGCGGGATATGACGGCGTTGAAGTGATGGGCTCGGAAGGCTACCTGATTAATCAGTTTCTATGTACCCGCACCAACAAGCGAACCGACAAGTGGGGCGGTAGCTTCGAGAATCGGATGCAGTTTCCGCTTGAAATCATTCGTCGGATCCGTGAGAAAGTCGGTAAGAACTTTATTCTCATTTACCGCTTATCGATGATCGACTTGGTGGAAGACGGGCATAAGCTGGAAGAAGTGATTCAGCTAGGTAAAGCCGCAGAAGACGCTGGCGCTACCATTATCAACACAGGTATTGGCTGGCATGAAGCGCGGGTGCCAACCATAGTGACCTCGGTACCTCGGGGGGCATTTACCTGGATTACTGCACGTTTGAAGCAAGAACTGAACGTGCCGGTTGTGGCTTGTAATCGTATTAATACGCCGGAGATCGCCGAGAAAATCCTGCAGGACGGCGAGGCGGATATGGTCTCTATGGCGCGGCCACTATTGGCTGATCCCGACTTTGTGAATAAAGCGCAACAAGGCAAGCCCGAGAGCATCAATACTTGTATTGCCTGCAATCAAGCTTGTCTTGATCATGTATTTAAAAACAAACGCGCAACCTGTCTGGTGAACCCGCTGGCATGTTATGAGACCGAGCTCGTGATGCAGCCAGTTTCTAGTGCCAAGCGTATCGGGGTAATCGGTGCCGGGCCTGCGGGACTTGCGTTTGCATGTTATGCCGCAGAGCGCGGCCATGAGGTCCACTTATTTGACAGCGCAGCGGAAATTGGCGGTCAGTTTAATTTCGCCAAACAGATTCCGGGTAAAGAAGAATTTCATGAAACCATTCGTTATTTTGCCCATCGCTTGCAGGAAACCGGGGTGACCTTGCATTTAGGGGAAACTCAGTCGGTCGAGAGCCTCAGCGCAGAGAAATTTGATGAAGTCGTGCTTGCCACCGGTGTTAAACCACGACAACTGGATATTGAGGGTGCCGATTTACCCCATGTACTTGGCTATATCGACGTGCTGCGTGACCACAAAGAAGTAGGCAAGCGGGTTGCAGTGATTGGCGCTGGCGGCATCGGTTTTGACGTCTCTGAGTACCTGACCACCACTGAATCCCCCACGGTGCACCCTGACGAGTGGCACAAAATATGGGGTATTGATAAAACTTATCAACATCGCGGCGCGCTGCTGACGCAGAAACTTGCAGAACCGAATCCACGTGAAGTGTATTTAATGCAGCGTAAAGATGGCAAGGTTGGTGCAGGCTTGGGTAAAACTTCTGGTTGGGTTCACCGCAACACGCTTAAAAACAAAGGCGTCAAAATGCTCAATGGTGTGACGTATAAGCGAATCGTACCTGAGGGAATTGAAATTGAACGCGATGGTGAGACGCAGCTACTCGCGGTGGACAATGTTGTGGTGTGTGCCGGTCAGTTGCCGTTCCGTCCATTGCAGGAAAGCTTACAGGCAGCTGGTATCAGCACTCATATTATTGGCGGTGCCGACGTGGCCGCCGAGCTGGATGCAAAACGAGCAATCAGGCAAGGCGCAGAACTTGCTGCACGGATCTAACTGATCAAATCTCAGTCATATCGTCTATACCTTAGGGTACTGATAAATATAACAGCAAGTTAAGGGAGACCTATGTCTGCAGAAGATAAAGCAAATGGCACATCCACTGAGGTGCCTGCGGTATTAGCCGATGCACAGAGCCGCCTTGAAAACATTTATCAACGCCTGGATGTGTCAGACGACGCGCGGCAGCGCCTTGCCCATCCACATCGCCTGTTACAGTTTTCGATCCCGGTGCGCATGGACGATGGGTCGTTGCGAGTCTTTCAGGGCTGGCGCGTCCACTATGATATTACCCGTGGGCCAGCCAAGGGTGGCATTCGCTTTCACCCTGACGTCAATGCCGATGAAGTGACCGCACTCAGCTTCTGGATGTCAATCAAATGCGCTGCAGTTGACCTGCCTTATGGTGGCGGCAAAGGGGGGGTCCAATGCAACCCGAAAGAACTGTCCAGAATGGAACTTGAGCGTTTATCACGTGGTTATATCCGAGGGGTGTATGAGTTTGTCGGCCCTGATATCGATATCCCGGCACCTGATGTGAACACCGACGCTACGGTGATGGGTTGGATGGAAGATGAACATAACTCAATCGCTCGCCGTCAGTTGCCTGGTGTGATTACCGGTAAACCCGTTGGCTTAGGCGGCTCTCAGGGGCGCGTTGAAGCGACCGGTGAGGGCGCTTTACAGGTGCTGAATATCTGGGCCGATAAACATAAGAAAAAACCGAAGAAGTTAACGGTTGCGGTACAGGGTTTTGGCAACGCGGGTTATCATTTCGCCCGTGCGGCAGAAGCGCAAGGGTACCAGGTGGTTGCGGTGTCTGATTCCAGATGCACCGTTTACAGTGCTGACGGCCTTGATGTGGAGGCGGTTCACGAAGGCAAGAAAAAGGGCAGCCTAAAGCCCCATTGCAAGGGTAAAAAAGACCAGGGCAAAATATTGGAGCGCGATGACGTGCTTGCGTTAGATGTGGATATTCTGGTGCTCGCGGCCCTCGAAAATGCAATTCATGAGGATAATGTGGCTGACGTTAAAGCGCCGGTGATCCTCGAGATTGCTAACGGGCCGGTTAGCAGTAAAGCTGACGCGAAACTCGAAGAACGTAACATCACAGTGATCCCTGACGTACTCGCCAATACCGGTGGTGTGATTGTGAGTTACTTTGAGTGGATCCAGAATCGCACCGGTGATTACTGGGCAGCGGATAAGGTCAGTGAGCGCCTGGAACAACGCATTCGCGAGCAGGCCGAGCTAATTTTCCAATTGTCCATCGATGAGAAGGTGAACTTACGCACTGCGACCTATATGCAGGGCATTCGGCGGATCACTGAGGCGATGGACAACCGTGGCTCGCAGCGTTACTTTACCGGCGACCAGTAAGCGACGAAGCACCCATCGACCAAGGCCTTGCTTATGCAAGGCCTTGTTGTTTTATGGCTTGTTCAATTTCTGTCAGGCTGTCCGGGTCGTCAATGGTTGAGGGGACCTGGTAATTTTCTCCATCCACTATATTGCGCACGATTTTTCGCAAAATCTTACCCGAACGGGTCTTTGGCAATCTGCTGACTGACACTGCAACTTTAAAGCAGGCGAGGGCGCCTATCTCTTCGCGCACCAGAGCCACCAATTCAGTTTGCAATTGTTGCGGGGTCATCTCCACGCCGTTCTTCATGATGATTAAGCCAATGGGTAACTGGCCCTTCAGTTGATCCTGTGCGCCCACCACACAGCATTCGGCTACTGCGGGGTGACTGGCAATGACTTCTTCAATTTCGCCAGTGGAGAGGCGATGACCGGCAACGTTAATCACATCGTCGGTACGGCCCATAATAAATACATAGCCATCGTCGTCAATGTAGCCGCCGTCACCAGTGGTATAGTAACCTGGAAATTGACGCAGATAACCACTTTCAAAACGCGCCTGATTCTGCCAGATAGTGGTCAGGCAGCCTGGCGGTAACGGCAACTTGATCGCCACGTTGCCTTGTTCACCTGCGGCCATAGGTTTGCCAGCGTCATCTAGAATGACTATTTGATAGCCAGGCACCGGTAAGTTGGCAGAACCTGATTTTACAGGCTCGGGGTCGAGTCCGCGTAAGCTGGCGCAAATGGGCCAGCCAGACTCTGTTTGCCACCAGTGATCAACCACTGGCTTCGCGGTTTTGTCGCAGGTCCAGTCATAAGTGGCTGGATCAAGGCGCTCACCAGCCATAAAAATAGTTTCAACTGAGCTGATATCGTACTGCTTGATAAGTTCACCCTGGGCATCTTCTTTGCGAATCGCACGAAAAGCGGTAGGGGCGGCGAACAGTGCTTTGACTTTGTAGGCTTCACAGATGCGCCAGAAGGCACCCGCGTCAGGGGTGAACACCGGCTTCCCTTCATATAGTACGCTACTGCAACCTGCCAGCAGTGGGCCGTAAACAATATATGAATGACCAACCACCCAGCCGACGTCTGATGCAGTGAATATGGTGTCGCCGGGGCCACAATTGTAAATTGCCTGCATACTGTAATGTAACGCTACCGCGTAGCCACCACAGTCTCGTACCACGCCTTTAGGCTTACCTGTGGTGCCGGAGGTATAGAGAATGTACAGCGGGTCAGTACTTTTGACCGGCACTGCGTCCGCTGGCGCAGCCTCAGCAGCCAGCTGTTGCCAGTCAAAGTCCCGCCCTTGTTGCGAGCTATACTCGACCCGTTTGTCAGCGGGTACCTGGTCGCGATTGAAAATAATGGTGCAATCAGGGGCATGCACAGCCTTGTCCAGTGCTTTGTCGAGGAGTGGCTTGTATTCAATCAGACGATTAATCTCAATTCCATGGGACGCACTGACCACAACCTTTGGTGTTGCGTCATCAATGCGTACCGCCAGCTCATGGGCGGCAAAGCCCCCAAACACCACAGAGTGAACCGCACCCAATCTGGCGACAGCTAACATCGCAATGGCTGCTTGCGGAATCATCGGCATATAGATCACCACGCGATCGCCTTTACCCACACCTTTGGCTTTTAAAGCACCAGCAAACTGAGCCACTTCATTGAGAAGCTCAAGATAGGTAAAAGACTGTTTTACGCCGGTCACCGCAGAGTCGTAGTAAATCGCCACCTGGTCACCACGGCCTTGTTGCACATGGTGGTCCAGAGCTGCGTAACTGACATTCAGCTCACCATCATTAAACCATCGTCCACTGGCATTCGCAGGGTCCGACATTTGTGTAGGGTGTTTGAACCAAGGCAGTTTACGTGCTTTATCTTGCCAGAATGCGGCAGGATCTTTGGCGGCAGATTGGTATTCGTGGCGGTAGTCCATTGCAGTCACCTAAATCAACAAAATATATACGATTCAACAAGCATACTCTTTATTCAAATGACGGAAAGTTAGACTTAAGGCTAATACGTCATCTGGTTTGCTCAATCTTTACTTTGTAAAACCGTGTAAGGCCGCCACAAGATTGGCGCTTAAGGACTAAGCTTAACAGCCTAAACACAGCGACATCCGCAACCAATAATCATAAAAGCTGAACACAAGTGCGCTTGACGAGTTAGTCACAACCATAAAAGCGGCAGTCCACGGTAGTACTGCGCAGGCCATGGAAATGGAGATACATCATGACGGCAAAACATTTGCAAACAGCTTTATTCGGTAGTCTAGGCATCGCAATGGGGTTAGCTGGTATAAGCCAGCAGGCGCAGGCCACTCAAGGAGAGCTTGCAGGACAAGCGAATGCCCAGGGCTCGGCGCAACATGCGCAACTCGCCACGGATACTCCGACAGATTTGGTTCAGGCGTTTTTGAACACGATGGATTACCAATACCTGTCCGATGAAGACAAAGCCGTGTGGGACGAACAAACCTGGAATCAGATTCAAGGGCGCTCTGCGCATGCGAATCAAACTCGCTTGTCACAGGACCACGAGTTTTACCAGCTAGAGTCATTTGTTCGAGGTCTGGTGAAGATTGAAGCGATCGCGTATGAGCGTGCAGACGATGGTAGCGTTCGCGTTACGGCGCAGACGCATTATCCGAACTTGCTTATCCTGGTGGACGATTACGCTGAAACGAGAAGTTCCAGCGCATATGAGCAATTAGCTGATTATCAGGTCCAGTTCGAATCAGGCGAGCTCAATGCGGAGAGTATTTCTGTGTATACCAGTGAGATGCCATGGCGGGTCAATGATAGCGGCGTCTACGTCAACGCCGCTCAAATGCAGGAAAATATGGAAACTGAACAAGCCCAGGGCGGCTGGTAACCAGGCACCGGTAAAAGAATCGGTCACACCACCGATTATGCAGTCGGTGGTGCGGTCGCGATAAACTCTTTACTTTGCTGCGCCTGCTCACGCCAGGCCACCAGTGCTGGGTAGTTAGTGAAGTCTAAGCGCTGCCTGAACATTGCCCAGTCTACAAAGCAGGCAAGACGAATGCCTGCATCGTTCCACTCTAATCCCTGCGCTGCCACATCATTTAAATATGCCAGGCTCTGTTCCACCCGACGAGCCTGACGTTGCGTATAGCTGTTGCTCGCGATATCCAGACCACTGTTTTCTAATAAGAACAGGTTAATCGTGCTATCTAGCGCGGTATTCACCAATAACAGCAAATCATACTCCGCTAGGGTCGGGCAAAACCTTTGATCTCTGAGCTCTCGCAGATAGCGCAGAATACTCATTGAATCGTGTAGTTTAAGCTGGTCGTGTTCGAGGTAGGGCACGCGCATCGCCGCCGACCCCTCCGCACTTTGCTCGTAATTTGTTTCTACAAACGTACACTCGAGATCCGCTTGCAGCACTGCAATCCGACAATGACGCACAAAGGGTGAGGTGTAACTGCCAAATAACTTCATCTTCAAACCCGCTAATCAGTAAATACCAATTTTGCAGTATGCCATGCTAAGGCAAAAATCCTAGTAGCTTTTTCGGTCTGCCCGAATGCGCCGACAACGGCTATAGTTAGTTCAATATTTGAGCAATTCACAAAGCAAAACTACTGAACAGGGATTTCAGCATGCCACCAATAAGCGCTCTCTTACCTAGCAAAGGCTCCACGTCAGCCTCTCACCCTGACGCCTTCCACCCGATCATCTATGTACGCGGTTATGCGATGACCGAAAAAGCGATGGAGGCCACCGTACATACACCCTATATGGGGTTTAATCTGGGTTCGACTCGGGTGCGACAGCAATACGATGGCAGCTTCAAACACTATATATTTGAGTCGCCGCTGATCCGGTTAATGAAAGACTACGGTTATCAGGACGCTTATGCGGATGGCATTAATCTAGCCGAGCCTTTGCATGAGGGCGAGCTTGAGGGCCAGAATATCAGTTTGCCGCGACGTTCAATTATTATTCATCGATACTATGAGAGCGAGCTAGCGGCAGAGCAGGGGGCCAGTGAACGCGCCGGCATCCTGACCGCTGCGCAACGGTTATCGGCGCTGATCAAGCGGGTACGCGATCTGGTGTGCAAAGACGATGCTGTGGCGGCAAAGCATTTTAAGGTGCACTTGGTGGCCCACTCTATGGGCGGGCTCATTTGTCGCTGTTTACTGCAAAATAATGAGGCTGATACTGACAAAGCTGCAGCCATGGTGGATAAGGTCTTTACCTATGGCACGCCCCACAATGGCATTGAAGTGATGGGGTTTAACGTACCGCGCTTTATGGGCTTGATGGATGCAAATAACTTCAATCGTACTCACATGGCGGGTTATTTAAAGCTCAAGGCGAAAGCGGGCAAGGTCAACAGCCTGAACGGTAGCTTCCCCCCTGAGCGTTTCTTTTGTTTTGTAGGCACTAACCCTGGTGATTACAACCTGACCCGTATGGTGGTTGAAAAAGCCAGCGACGGTTTAGTGACCATGGACAACGCCTATGTAGAAGACGCACCTCGGGTATTTTCCTATACCAGTCACAGCGGCCCTTATGGGATGGTGAATTCAAAAGAAGGTTACGACAATTTAGTCAGGTTTCTGTTTGGCGATTACCGTTTAAAAGTGCAACTCCAGCCACAGGTGTTGCCTCTTTCACCCCCACTTAAAAAGGCGTATGAAGCGGGCCGGCAGGTGAGAGGTTCCTATCTGTTTGAATGCAGCATTAAAGTACGGGGGGATAACCCTGTACCGCTGTCCTGTCGCAAGGTTGATCATCACTCTGCGGTGTTTCGCAGCTTTGATGAGCTACTAAACCCACAAAAAGCGGGCTTGAAGAAACCCCGTTACCCGGTACTTGCCAGTGTTTTTCTCGACTCAAGGCGTATTGAAGTAGGTAAGACCATGGTGTTGAGCCTAGAACTCGATATTCAGGGGGTCGACTTTCGCATCAATGGGAGTCGTATCATGCAACGGCGCGCGCCGGACGAGCATCTGTATCGACAAAGCCTGACGCTCAAAGTGACCCTGAGCGATGGTGATTGGCGTATTCGTTATGTGTTCGCAGATGAGAATTGGAGCGATGGCCGTGGACGCGAGGCAGAGTCAGACAAAGAGGGCACTTTTATTCCGTTAAAGAACACAAAAGGCTTTATGGCTAAGCTCTATTTAGATTTATCTGCCTGGGAGTAAGGTACAGTCATAGACGAGAACGGCCTGCAAAGCCACGCCAATTGTTAAATATGTTCAATATTTGCGCGCAACCCTTGCAAGTTATCTAAATAACCGTATAGTTACGCCTCCTCAAGGTAAGTGCCTGCTGTGAAGTGCCGGTTATCCTTGAATTGTCATGGGGTGACTACGCCTATCCAGTTGGCTTGCCGCGAAATACTATTCCGCGTTCCAAGCTCCAACCATAAGTGCCGGGCGATGCCCCTACATATCGTGAGTCTACAACAGGGTTGTCGTTTGTTGTAGCGTTGAATAGTGTGAAAAAAATATATGTCTGAATTTACTACTTTCTCTGCTCTTGAGTTACCTGAAGCGATCCTGCGCGGTATTACCGAGCTAGGTTATGATAAGCCAACCCCTATCCAGCAACGTGCTATCGGTCCTTTATTGGCCGGCCGTGATGTATTGGGTGAAGCTCAAACCGGCACCGGTAAAACGGCTGCTTTCGGCTTGCCAGCACTCGCTAACATCGACACCACAGTTCGTGGCGCACAGCTTTTAGTTGTCGCACCTACTCGTGAGCTGGCGATTCAGGTGGCTGAATCAATCGAGCAAATGGGCAAATTTATGCGTGGCTTAACGGTCGCAACCGTATACGGTGGCGCTGCTTACGGTCCGCAAATTAAACTCCTTAAAGGTGGCGCACAGGTTGTTGTGGGTACTCCGGGCCGATTGATGGATCACATCAATAAAGGCACCCTGGACCTGAGCAAACTGAAAATGAGCGTGCTGGATGAAGCTGACGAAATGCTCAACATGGGCTTCGTTGAAGACATCGAGTTCATCATGGAAAGCGTACCGAAGGATGCACAGCGTGCATTGTTCTCGGCTACCATGCCACAGCAAATCCGCAAAATTGCACAAAAATTCCTGACTGACTCGGTCCATGTAGCGATTGAGAAAACCCAGGAACATAAAGCAAACATTACCCAGAAAGCCTGGAAAGTGACAGTGATTAGCAAGAACAGCGCGCTTGAGCGTATTCTTGAAACCACTGACTACAACCTGGCACTGATTTTCGTGCGCACCCGTCAGGACACCATTACCCTGTCTGACCACCTGCAAAGCAAAGGCTTTAAAGCAGCTGGCCTGAACGGTGACATGAACCAGGCACAACGTGAAGCAACAGTTTCACAACTGAAAGCTGGTACCGTACGTGTGTTGGTAGCAACTGACGTTGTTGCCCGTGGTCTTGATGTTCCAGGTGTAAGCCATGTCATCAACTATGACTTACCAAACGACCCAGAGTCTTACGTTCACCGTATCGGCCGTACCGGTCGTGCAGGCCGCTCAGGCGAAGCAATTTTGTTTGCTCGCCCACGTGAAATGCACCTGTTACGCCGCTATGAGCGCGAAACTAAAGGTACTATCGAAATGATGGAAGTACCGACAGCGCGTGAAATGACAGCCTACCGCTTGGAAGCTTGTCAGAAGCGTTTAGCTGATTTGGTAGCGAACCAAGACCTGAGCACCATGCGTGAACTGGTTGAGCAAATGGCCAATGAAGGCGCTGTTGACATGAAGGACCTGGCTGCGGCCTTGTTGTTCGAGCAACAGCAAACCCGTCCGTTGTTTGTGAAAGACGACCCTAAACCACGTCGTGAAGCACGCGAAGTGCGTGAGCCACGTGGCGGTGACCGTTTTGACCGCAACGCACGCCCAGGCAAAGGCCGTAACGAGCGTGGCGCTGAGCGCGGAAGCAAAGGCCCTCGTGCAGCCGGTGCGGCAGCGCGCCCTGCGAAAGGCCGTGATGCGAACATCGAGTTTGACACCTACCGTTTAAGCGTTGGTAAAGACCACGGTGCACGCCCAGGCGATATCGTGGGTGCCATTGCCAACGAAGGCAACATGGACAGCCGCATGATCGGTAACATCAAGTTACACGGCGAGCATAGCTTCGTTGAGCTGCCAAAAGGCCTGCCAGCGGCTATCGTTGCTAAATTGCAACGTGCGCGTATTCGCCAACAGCCTTCGGGCATGACGAAAGTCTAAACTACGGCTTAAGCCTTAGTTAAAATGAGAGCCACCTACGGGTGGCTTTTTTGTGGGCGTTACCCATGGAAAAACTTAGCTGGCTGCAAGAGCCGATGTTATACCGAGAGCATTCAACCCTTATTGGGTTCACTAAGACATCCCATTAATAGTGTGAGAATTTTTCCATTCAGTCAGTTCCAAAGGTGAGAGTTGTAAATATTTTGTTTACAGGTCGTCAAGGCTTCTATTTAATAACAAAAAACAAACAAATATAACTGCCAATTATGCATTTTGGTGGTCACCATGGAAGCGAGCCACCTAATGTTCTCTAAAGTTTTTTGCGTTGTATTGACTATCAAATTGTTGATCTCCTTTGGCCTGGTCACTGTCACAATATTTCCTCCCGAAGCCTATGCGAGTCCTGATGAGCCTTTAACTCATGGGAGACATGAGTTTTTCGGCCAACGGCCAATAAGAGATAACTTCGGCATTGAGGCTGCACTAAATATTCTTATGCAAGACGCTTATTCAGGAAGTGACTTTAGGCGAGAACTTAGTGAATCGAGTTCGGCCCCAGCCCCTGATGACACGTGTAAAGAAGGTAACCCCACAATCGTATCATCGGGCACAAAATTTGAGCAAATCACCGATTTTAGAGGCAACGGTCGGTTCCCAATCGAACTTGTTAGAACTTACACGAGCACAAAATCGGCCTCCGGTGCGTTTGGGCCAGGCTGGTCTTCTATTTTTGACCAACGGCTTTTCCTAACCACCTCTCCCGACGGGTACCCTTGGCCTGATTACATCGTTGATGAATCCGGCAAAAAGCTGCAGTTCGAAGACCCACGACCTGTACCTGGCGGTGAGCAACCTGAGGTACGCTTCGTCAGCGCGTCTGGTGGAACAGTGCTTCAAAGCACTATTAATTATAGCCAGTGGAGATTAGAAAAAGGAGATGGGACTGTCGTCATCTTCAATCAGAACGGAAGACTAGCCTCAGTCAGAGTTAGGGGTGGTAGCGCCATTAATTTTACCTACCAGAGCGGCCAACTCGCCACGATGTCCGATGCGACGGGAAGAAAATTGCGGATTTCTTGGGCTAATGGATTGGTATCAAGTGTTGAAGATGACGCCGGAAATCTATACACCTATGATTATGATGGTAATCAGGTGCTTTCGCAGGTTCGTTATCCTGATGGTGACACGCATACCTACCATTACTCGCCTACAAAAACATATCAATTAGCTGGCATTAGCTATAACGGCAACCGTTACTCCTGGTTTGATTATGACTCATCGGGACGTGTCATTGAAAGCCGGCACGCCAACGGTATAGATAGCAATACCTTCTCTTATGGGGGAACCTATACGCTGGTCATCAACGCACTTGGACACGAAACGAGATATACGTACTCAGACAGCTCAAAGAGCAGACTAACCAATGTGAGAGCAGAGGGTACGCCTTATTGCGGTTCCGGGTTTGAAGTCCAGTCACATAATTCATTCGGTGATGTTGTGTATCGGCGGAACTCAGCGGGAGCTATTACAAGGAAGACTTACGACAAGCGTTTGTTGCAATCAAGGACTCGAGGAGAGGGGACTAATAGCGAGTTAACGGAGAACTTCACGTGGAACTCATTTAACAAGCGATTGTTGGAAATTGACCGCTCAGATGGCACACGAGATGTTTTCCAATACAACAGTCAGGGAGACGTCTCCCGACATGAGCGACATGGTGATAGCGAAGTTCGAGCAACGCAGTACAACTATACCTATCATTCGGGCCGGATCCCAAGTCTACTCATAATTACGAGCCCGAGTGGAAGTGCTGAGCGCTTCACTTATGATGCTAAAGGGCAACTGGTTGAGCACCAAACTGCCAATAACTTAAAAACCACATACAGGGACTACGATGCACTTGGGAATGTGGGTAGAATTACCTATCCTGATGGCACACAATCTGTTTATCGTTACGACAGCAGAAGTCGAGTGATATCTGAAGAGACGCGCTCAGCAAACGGCAAATTCAACCGAGCCAGTTACACGTATAACCGGTTTGGTGAAATCGCATCAGTACGGCACTTTGACAACCAAAATCTTCACTACACATACGACCCTGCTGGCCGGAAAGTACATACCAGATTTTCCAAAGGCGGTGTGCGCCATGAGGAGCTTTTAACGCGCAACTTACTTGGTAATGTCATTCGGGCCCAATACTCAGAACGCATTCTTGTTGACCACATACCTTGTGACGGTGCAGAGCCGATGGGAGGCGTAGTGGCATCAATGGAGAACTTTGAAACCACAGGCCTCGAACCAATAGTGTTCGACCCCAATGATAGGAAAGACCCGCCGAAAGACACCGACCCAATTATTGTACTGCCACCAATGCCAGGCCCTTGCGGTAACATTTATGCAGAAAATGAAGTTTTTGAGCAAGCTTTTGAATATACCGACCGAGGCATGTTGCGGGCTATATACAATCATGCTGGGCAGCGTTTAGTAGACTATACCTATGACGCAATTGGGAATCGAATTACGGCAAGAGATGGCGCGAACCAAATAACTTATTATGAATATGATTCATTAAATCGTCTTGTGCTGGAGCGAGCACCAGATGGGACTGAAACCGGGTTTGGTCATAGCACCCGCGGACTTACGCGAGTCGCAGATGCAAGACAAAATGAGACAAACTACGAATTTAGCGCGTTTAGAGAGTTAACCCAACTAGATAGTCCCGATTCCAACAGTACAGCAAATAGCTATAACCTCATGGGGCAGCTTATAAATTCAACTGACGCGCGTGGGGTCTCAACGAACTTCACTTATGACGCTTCGGGTAGACTAACGACAAAGAGTAACAGTGACACTTCTAGCTTTACATACGATGCTTCAGCTCGAGGCCGGGGTAAGCTTTCATCGTTTTCTGATGCTTCAGGCAGCACCACCTATGGCTTTGATGAGTGGGGTGCGGTGTCTTCACAAGATACTTTCATCGAAGGCAGTCGCTATGTAATGAGCTTAACCCGTGATTTTTACGGTCGGGTCAATTCACTCACCTACCCTGGTGGTAACCGAGTTAACTATCAATATGGAAACGCAGGCAGAGTAGAGTCATTAACGGTGACTATCAACGGCGTCACTCGCGACGTAATTAAAGACGTTGAGTACCTACCTTTTGGCCCCGCCAACTCGTACACCTTCGGCAATAACCTGCACCGTGATTTAATGTACGATAATTCTTATCGTTTAACTAATATCTCGACACCTGGCGTACAACGCTTATCGTATGCCTACGATAGTCGAAACAATATCACCTCAATAACCAACCAGGTGAGATTCGTCGATTCACAAAACTTTGGTTACGATAACCGTAGTCGATTGACTAGTATTACCAGCATGGGTTTGGGTAATAGCCAATTCTCATACGATGCGCTTGGAAATCGCCTGCAACGCTCAGGCAGTATTTCAGAAAGCTATACCATTTCCCCATCGTCAAACCGATTAGACAGGGTGACACGAGGTGGTAATACTCGCACCTTTATGTACGACGCGAACGGGAGTGTCATCAGCGAGAATGGGTTTAATGGCCAAACTCGTACCTATCAATATAACGACGATAACCGCATGGTCAGAGCGGGCAGTGCAGAGTATGCTTACAACGCGTTGGGCCAGCGTGTACGCAAATCTGCGAACGGCATAACGACGCACTTTATTTACTCCCCAGACGGGCAGTTACTCGCAGAGGGGAATAATGTTCAATATATTTTCTTTGGCGGGCAGATTGTTGGTTATATACGAAACAATCAACTGTATTTTGTACACAACGACCACCTTGGGCGACCAGAAGTTATCACCGACTCTACGGGGACTCCTGTTTGGCGCGCTCAGTTAGAAGCCTTTGACCGTAGTGTTCTGTTCAGTAGCATTGGTGATTTCAACATCGGCTTTCCGGGCCAGTACTGGGATGCGGAAAAGGGTAGTTGGTATAACTATTTCAGAGACTATGATGCGAGCACTGGCCGTTACCTGCAAAGCGACCCGATTGGGTTGGCTGGGGGGATGAATACTTATGGGTATGTGGGTGCGAATCCGGTTAGTTATTTCGATCCAGATGGGCGGAGGCGATTCGGGTTAATCTGCATGGGGGTTACGGCTGGGGCTTTTGCTCTTGATGTTGGAGGGGTACGTAGTGCAGTTATGAATATGACAACGGAAAACCCATACTCACACGCTGTCGATCTTCTCACTGATGGTATTTCTGAGCTTAACGCCGAAGCGGAGAGTTGCAACAATACTGAGAAACGAATGCAAATTCAAAGTCATGTAAGGAACCTAGAAAGCACGAAAAGGACTATGGTTGCTAAGCAAGCACAGTGGGCAACAGAAAATAGCTTTGGCGGAGCTACAAGTGTCGCAGGTACAGCTTTCGTTGTTGCGGGATCCGTGTGTAGCAGGTATATGTGATGAAAGGGTTTTCCTCAATTATCCTCGCAACTAGTATAGTCTTATTATGTATCTACCAAGCATCGCATTGGTTATTTAAGTATGCTGATAGTGTCCGCTTCAGTGCGCAGGACTATTTAGTTTCTGTTGACGATGAAAGTCATGCGATTTTTCATGAGGTACTAGGAAAGCACTATGTAGCTGTTGGTACATCGAAGTTATCATACGGATTAAGTCCTTTTTATTACACGTTTTTTCAGGCTATCCCTTCATGGGTGGCTATCTCCAAAAGTGGTAACTACCGGGCGTGCGCCAAGGGAAGCGATTATTGCATACGCAATGTTAGCTTCAGGCAAGTTGATTACTCCGCCGAAACCTATATGTACGTTCTAGATAAAGTCAATAAAAATAAAGACACTAATTATCGTATGTACTGTATTGGGGGTATAAGTGGAGCGGGCGAGCACGCAGCTCATCAATCCGATAGTGCATCCTCAGATTTACTATCTATTAACTTCTCGACCAAGCAAGCCTGGTACATCATACATGGTGTCACTGAAGCACAATTAGCCCAGTGGGAGGGGGATTGTGAATAATCGAGAGGTAATTAAAGTCGCCCGGTCTTTTTTAAGTTAGCAATAGCCGAAACAATATGCGACTACTGGGCGTTACCTGCAAAGCGACCCGATTGGGCTGGCTGGGGGGATGAATACGTATGGGTATGTGGGTGGGAATCCGGTTATCTATATTGATCAATATGGATTGTCGCGAGCGCGGTTCGGATTAGCCTGCATGGGGGTTACAGTTGGGGCGTTCGCTCTTGATGTTGGAGGGGTACGCAGTGCAGTCATGAATATGACTAAAAACAACCCCTACTCAAACGCAGTTGAATTGCTCAGTGAGGGAATTGCTGAGCTTAACGCCGAAGCGGAGAGTTGCAACAATACTGAGAAACGAATGCAAATAGCGGTCCAGGTTAGTCGGCTGAATAATATCAAGCAGGAGATGTCATTAAAAAGACTCGCATGGGCTGAGGAAAATAGTTTTGGTGGTGCGGAAGGTACTGTAGCGGTTGGGATGGTTGTCGCAATGGGCGTGTGTGGAAGCTTTGTGAGACCTAGATGAAAAAATATCGTTTTAGAATTGCAGTGATTGCGTTATATCTATTTCTAGTAGCCTCGCACTTGCTATTAAAGTTCGCTGACACTTCACGAACATGGTTGCAAAACCGAATAGTAGCTCTTGAATATGAGAGTGCCTCAATATTTGAGGTCGTTCTCGGGAAGAACTATATCATTACGCCTGCCGATATTTATTATGGTTCAAACCCATACTATTACACATATTTTGATGCTTTATACTTTTGGTTTTCGGTGGGTGGATCTCAGTCTTTTAGGGCATGTGCAATGCACTCGGAAGTCTGTTACCCAGGTATTACATATATTTCTGAAAGCTATTCGGAGGAGTTTTTTAATTATTTTTTAAAAGATATTTCTATTAATCCTGATTCAAGCTTTACTCATTATTGTATAAATGGAATTCAGGCTATTGGGAAATAAGGCACGCAAGAAAAGCCTAATGGCTCTTCATCATGGGGGCAAGCGGTGTCAGTTTTCACCCCCACGGGGTCATATATATTGAGTAGTATGAGTGAAACCCAACAAAAAAGTTGGATGAAGCGCTGTACTAATTGATGTGTTTCTCAACTGGCTTGGTAGAGGGGCCCCCTCTGGCAGGATAGTTGTCACCCTTTAAAATTTAACCAGTTGGGGCGTTAAGGCTTAATAGTGCAACGCTATTCGGAAGAGCGAAAGCAGTCGATTTTAAGTAAAATGATGCCGCCATTAAACATGACCATCCTAGACATATCATGAACGACCTTGATTAATGCCTCAGGGATAGAGCGGGGACGTCGAGGTGAGTCAGAGTAAACTGAGTCAAATAAAGATCTTTAAGTGAAATAAGTTAGGCGTAGTAAACACGATTCCCAAGCACGCCTTTAAGATGCGAGTTCAAAGTGGCTTTTTTGTGCGCGGTAGAGAATAATCAGTGGGTCTTATGCAGGCTTGGAATAGCAAACTACAGGGATATGATGATGAGTAAGCAGGTAGGCTGGAGTGTACTGATACTGGCTGTGTGTGCGTTGACAGCATGTAGCAGCCTGGTCGAGCGGCAGATGGCCACTCACCAAGGGTTCAGAGGTGCACTAAGCCTTGACGTTGGGCAGGTTAAGCGCGAACTTTGTGTTCAGGGCAATCGATGTACCCAAGTTATTGACTGGGGACACCCAAAAGCACATGAAAGTGATGAGTTACTGGATAAATTATCGTTAAAAATGGATGTTGCGATAAACGAACATGAGTTCGAGCTTAATAATACCTATCAATTTGAGTCCCTCGCTGACGATGCTCCAATCGTGCTGATATTTCCTGGTTATGGTATGCGTGCTGAGCACATGTCGATGACTGCGGCACATTTGCGTTCTCTTGGGTTGCATCCGTTTGTCGTAGCCAGCCCTACCGAACAACAGCCGTTTAATTTTGGCGTACAAGGCGCCCGAGATCTGGCTGTCGTGTTTGCCGAGCAATATGCGGGTAGAGATTTGTACCTGCTGGGCTTCTCTTTAGGTTCACTCGCAGTAACCGAGTTTAGCCTATTGCATGAGCCTAAAGGCGCTATCCTGATTGCACCGTTACTTGAGTTTAATGCTTCTGCAATGCAATTGATTGACATGCGCCGGCGAAACTCGCGTCTCGCGCGTGTTATTCCACAAAGTAGTTATGCTGAGGGGCTCAGCCGGCTGGTGGAGCGCAGTGAAATAGACCCGGCTAAGTTATCCTGGGAGTATGCTGCCGAGCACCTACCGAATAATGTATTGGTGATGGGCTCGACCTTTGACAGCATGAGTCAGTACACGGAGCTTGAACGCATCACTGGCGCACAGGGGCGTGACTTTAGTATGTTTGCATTGACCGAGCCGATGCATATTCACCCCACGCTCGCCTTGCCACTGCCAGAAATAGAGTCAGCGATAAGCGACTGGCTTAGTGGGCAGTCTCAATAATTTGGTCAATGTCGTAACCCCATTCATGAGCGCGGGCAAGGGTGCGGTCCAGCAGCCAGCGCGGCATGTGTGGTTCACGAGCAAGAATCCATAAGTAGTCGGTGCTGTCACTTACAATGACAGCATATTCGTAGTTGTCACCCAGCTCAGCAATGTAGTAGCCGCCTTTGAACGGCCACTGAAAGCTCACCGTAAAACCAGCGGCCATGCCGTCAATTGGGCGGCCTTTACCCACCGCTGTTTTCCACTCCCCTTTACGCGTATTAAAGCCACGATTAACGACTTCAAAGGTGCCGTCTGCGTTTAAGCGATAGCTGGCGGTTGCCTGGCTCATGTCGCGCTGGAAACTGGTCGGCATACGGGCGATTTCATACCAGGTGCCCATATAGCGTTCGACGTCGAGGCGCTCAACTGGCGCTTTCACTGGCGTAACCTCGTGCAGGCAAGCGGTTAACAATAAGCTGAGTAGGGCAATGGTAAGTAAGCGCATCATGAACCTTTTTTATAATTCCTGAATATGGATGAGGTAGTTCTCAGCAGTGTTCAGAATCGCTTTGCGCTCTTCGGCGTCGCGTTTGTCCCACTGCCGGTACATCATACTCATGCGGTGGTTATTCGCAAAGCGTTGCTTGTGCCGGTCAATGAAATGCCAATACAGGACGTTGAAAGGGCAGGCGCCCTGGCCATGTTTCTGGCTCACATTATAATGACAGTCTTTGCAGTAATGGCTCATTTTATTAATGTAATTACCGCCCGACACATAGGGTTTAGTCGCCAGAATGCCGCCGTCCGCGAATTGGCTCATACCGCGGGTATTAGGTAGTTCCACCCATTCAATGGCGTCAATATAAATACCCAGATACCAGGCGTCTACCTCATCGGGGTTCACTCCGGCGAGGAGTGCGAAATTGCCGGTGACCATTAAGCGTTGAATGTGGTGCGCGTAAGCCTGTTCAAGAGACTGGCTAATCGCATGGCGCATGCAGGCCATCTTAGTATCAGCACTCCAGTAAAAACCAGGCAACTGGCGTTGGTGTTGGAGCTTATTGTGCTGCGCATAGTCAGGCATTTTCGCCCAGTAAATCGCCCGTATGTATTCTCGCCAGCCAATAATTTGGCGCACAAAGCCTTCAATTTGGGCCAGATTGACCCGTTCTGGGTTGTCGTCATGAGCCTTAATTGCAGACTCTACAACCTCGCGAGGGCTGAGCATTTTACTGTTCATGCTAAATGAGAGCCGCGCATGGAACAGGCTCCAGCCGCGCTCAGACAAGGCGTCTTGATAGCGACCGAAGTCTGGTAGGCAGTGCTCGATAAAAAACGCCAACAGCCTACGCGACTGCTTGCGGTTTATCGGCCAGCCCAGCACCACATTATCATCGTCGTCGTGGCGTGCTACTTTACCTATCGTTTTAATACCTTGCTGTTGAAGTAGTTGATAGATATCTGTGACTTCATTGTCAAACAGCAAGGGGTCAGGCACCTCTACTTTGCTCGGCAGCTTCTTACGGTTGTCATGGTCGTAGTTCCACTTACCCCCCTTAGGCTTGTCACCTTCCATCAGGTACCCATGGGACTTACGAATGCGGCGGTAGAAGTTTTCCATTAACAGGTTGTCTGTAGACTTAAAGTACGTGCTTAACGCGTCTCTCTGGGTGTAGAAGTGCTCAGTGTCGACCATGCTGACACTGGTATCTGGGCGGCTATATTGCGCTAACTGTTCGTCCAGGCGCCACTCGTCCGGGGCTTGATACAGTAGGCTGGTAATATGGCAGTGGTTTAACACCATATCGAGATTGTCGGTTAAGGTTTGCTTGTTGCCCTGATGATCAAGGGTGATATACAACACGTCATGTTTATCGCTCAGCGCTTTAGCGAAACTTCGCATGGCGGCAAAGAATGCCAGCACCTTTTGTATATGGTGGGTGGCGTAATCAGTTTCCTGGCGCATTTCCATCATCACATACAGTACATTTTCACGTTTTTCACCAAACCAACTGTGGCTGGCGTTGAGCTGATCACCAAGGATAAGGCGAACTTCAGTATATTGGGTCGAGTCGAGCTTATTTAGCGCGTAGAATAAGGCCATCATAATTCCGTGTTCACAGGTATGTGCTTAGTACGAGCACCTGCCCATAGAGGTTTAATATGCGTTTGGATAAATTTGTCAGTGCCTCCACCGGACTGAGCCGTAAAGAAGCCGCCCGGGCAATTCGCGCCGAAGAGATTTTTATTGATGGCGAGCCGTGTAAGAAAGCGGCGCGACCGGTGAGTGACACCCAGGATATTAGCTGGTTAGGGCAACCACTACAGATCATTGGTCTTAGATATATCATGCTGCACAAACCTGAAGGTGTGGTGTCGTCAACAGATGACCCGGTACACCCGTCAGTGTTCATGTTGCTCGACGAACCCAAACAGGAACTGATTCATTGTGTTGGCCGGTTAGACGTGGATACCACCGGGCTGTTGCTGCTGACCGATGATGGTAAGTGGTCGCACCGGATAACGTCACCGAAAAGACAATGTCCAAAAACCTACCTGGCGACTTTGGCTGACCCTTTGAGCCAGAGTGACATTAGCGAGATCACCGATAAATTTGCCCAAGGGATCATGTTGAAAGGCGAAGAGACCGCCACCCAACCGGCGGTACTTGAGATGATTGACGCTAGTACCGCTAGGTTAACGGTGACTGAAGGGCGCTATCACCTGGTTAAACGCATGTTTGCGGCGATGGGTAATAAGGTGAACGAGCTGCATCGCGAGTCAATAGGCGGTTTGTTACTGGATGAAAGTTTGCAGCCGGGTGAATATCGTATGCTAACT
>JAFIFH010000041.1 GCA_020832105.1 Idiomarina sp. | reverse complement strand
ATCAAACAGCATGTGTCGGCTATTTTGCGTAAGCTTGATGTGTATAATCGCACCCAGGCGGGTATCATGTTCCGCCAGATGCTCGGTTCAGAGGATGTGGATAATCAGCTTGACGCCTGAGTGCTTAACAGGCGTTTCAATAAGCGTTGCAGGGCCGCCACTTTTAGTGGCTTGGGAATAAAATGAAGGTTTTCAGCGGCTACGTCCTCGCGCACCGATTCGGTATTGTCTGCCGAATTCACAATCGCCGGAATGTTCCGGTTATATAATTGACGGACTGCACGGATTACCTGAACCCCGGTTTCACCGTGATCCAAATGATAATCCACCACCATCACTGCTATCTCGCCCTGTAATTGCGCGACCTCCGCTAAACTACTTAAGGTACTCACCTGGGCGCCCCATTGACTGAGGATGCCACTGAGCGCTGCCAGCACCTGGCTATCGTTATCCACGGCTAACACATGGACATTAGCCAGAAAGCGTTCATTCAAGGTGCGAGTGGGTAGTGGCGGTGCTACGATTCGCCGTTGCCGATATTCCACCAATGGCAAGCGCACACTAAAACAGGTGCCCTGACCCACTTTCGACTGAATTGACACGGGCAGTTCAAGCAGCTTTGCCATCCGATCAACAATCGCCAGGCCGAGGCCCAGCCCTGGGTTATCGGTATGTTGTTCCAGCTGTTGGAACTCATCAAAAATAATCGCAATTTTGTCCTGTGGGATACCAGGCCCGGTATCATGTACCTGAATATCGATACACTCGCCGCTGCGGCGCACCCCGATCAATACCTTACCAGCACTGGTATACCGCATCGCGTTGGACAGCAGGTTTTGCAGGATCCGTTGCAGCAATTTACGGTCCGTATGGACCACTGCATTGCTGGCAACCACTTTGAAGTTAAGCCCTTTGTCCGCTGCCACCACCGCGAACGTACTGCGTAGATTTTGAAACACGTCGTCCACGGCCACCGAGGACTTGCGTGTATGCATGGACTGGGCGTCGAGTTTGGTGATTTCCAGCAGCATCCGCAGGAGCTCTTCAGCATTGCGCAATGACTGCTGAACCTGGGTGACAATCTCTCGGTCCCCGTCATGCAAGCGTTGTAACAACATGTCGCATAGCAAGGTTGCGGCGTTAAAGGGTTGCATTAAATCGTGACTGGCGGCAGCGAAGAAGCGGGTTTTACTGGCATGGGCCTGCTCAGCGGCTTGTTTAGCGGCGGACAGGTCTTCCGTGCGCTGCGCCACCCGTTGCTCAAGTTCAAGGTTAATCTTACGCAGCTCGCGCTGTGCTGCAACCAGGTCAGTGATGTCGGTATAGGTGGTCACAAAGCCGCCCTCAGGCATCGGGTTACCCTGCAGTTCAATCATGCGCTCGCCGTGAGCGCGCTGGTAGCGATACGCGCTGCCCTGGCGCAGATACCCTAACCGTTTTTGCACTTCATCTTCCAGCGAGTTATCGGTCTTGTCGCCAAACAGCCCACGCCTGGCGTTGTAGCGCAACAATTCCTCCACCGGCATACCCGCACGGATAGTCTGCGCCGGATAATCAAACATCTGCAGATAACGACGATTCCAGGCCACCAGGCGCATATTGTCGTCGATGACGCTAATGCCCTGAGGGATGTTCTCCACCGATGCCTGAAGCAGTTCTCGGTTGAACTTGTACAGGCGTGACGCCTCCGTGGCCCAGTTAACCACCTGGTTAATTGACACGTCAGGTTGTTGTTCAAGACTATCCAGCACCAGGCGGCTGGCGGCACTGCCAATGGCACCGGCCAGTTCACGCTCAACTTTTGCCACCAGCGTGGGTGGGACCGCATGGTCACCAGGCTCGGTAAATAGCGGTGTTTGCAGGCGTTGCTCTAACGCCAGCACATCAGATTTACCAACAAAGTGGGCCAGTAGGGCACGTAACCGCGCCCAACTCATTTCATTCAGGTTCGGCGTGGTGGTGAAATAGTCGCGGTCGCCTGAGATCTTGCTCTGCACACCTGCTGTTGCAGAGGTAAATAAAGAGACACCAAGGTAGACCCCCAGATTAAGCAGCAAACTTAACCAGATACCCTGGCTTAATTGCATCTCCACCGCGATATCAAGGGACGGACTCGCCAGGCTGACCGAAGGCCATAAAAGCCAGTAACCCCAACTCAAACTGCCCACGCCAAGACCTGCCAGCGCACCGGCTAAGGTCCCCCGAGACCAGAGAATGGCGCCGAGCATCGGTGGTGCCAGTTGGATCAACAGCGCCATGGCGATGACCCCATTACTGACCAGCGGTAAGCCCGCCTCGGTGAGCTGATGATAGCCCCACGCCAGGGCGATAATCGCGATAATGGTAGAGCGGCGAATGGTGAGAATACGGTTTGCAGTGAGCGGAATCTGGTTGTGCTGGGTGGCCAGCCCAGTGCTGCGCTTGCGATGGCGTCGTAACCAAAGCGGTGTGATCAGATCGTTTGCAATCATAATACTGAGCGCAAGGGTGGCCATAATCACCATGCTGGTGGCGGCACTGAGGCCACCAATAAAGGCGGTGAGGGTAATCAGCGTGTTGTCGGTGGCAATTGGCAGGGCCAGCATAAAGGTGTCCGTGCCGCTAGCCTCGGGCACCAGTAAACCACCAGCGAGCGCAATGGGCAGAATAAAAAAGTTGATTGCCAGCAAGTATAAGGGGAACCCCCAGCGTGCAGTGCGCAGCTCCTGCTCGTGGGTGTTTTCTATAAAAGTGACCTGAAACTGGCGCGGTAGTACGAACATCGACAGGGCACCAAGCAGCATATGGGTCACAAAAATATAGCCACCGCCAGGTACACCGGAGAGCATTTGTTGGGTGGTTGTATTTTGTGCAGCCTGCACGAACAGGTCGCTGATGCCGTCAAACATGGCGTAGCAAACGTAGAGCCCGACTAGCAAAAACGCCCCTAGTTTGACAATCGACTCGAATGCTATCGCATCCATCAGCCCTGAATGTTGCTCCGACAAGCTCAACCGGCGCGCACCAAAGAGAATTGCGAAGCCCATCATCGCCAGTGCCACTAAGGTGGAAACGTCGTTAAACCAGGGCAAGGCCGAGGCATCAAACCCGGTCACGGTGGCGAAACTAGCGGTGACCGCGCGCAGCTGCAACGCGATATAGGGAATTAACGCAAGCAGAGCGATGATCGCTATCCAGCCAGCGAGAAGCTGTGATTTGCCATACCGAGTGGCAATAAAGTCGGCAATCGAAGTCAGGTTATGGCGTTTGATGACCCGCAACATGCGTAGCTGGATTTGATGCGCAAAAAGAAAAATTAGAATTGCGCCGGCGTAAGTTGGGGCAAACCACCAGCCGTAGTACGCAGCTTGGGTAATGGTGCCATAAAAGGCCCAGGTGGTGCAGTGCACACCGAGGGCGAGGGTGTAGCGTAGTGGTCGGGGACCGGCTTTTACTCTGCCTTCACCGCGAGAAGCGATAGTAAAGAGCAAAGCCAGGTAGAGGCTGGCAACGAGCAGTACGCTCCCAACCCCTAACATGGTTAGTGTTTGTCCTGATTGTCGCTAAACACGGGTAATGACCAGTGGTAGCGCAGTGCAAGCATACGTAAGCTAAATGTGGTGACCAGTGCAACCGCCATCGCCAGGTTGGCGCTAAAGGGCTGTAAAAGCACGTAAAAAGTCGCGCCGGCGATACAGGTGGTGGCGTAAAGTTCACTTTTAAGCACCAATGGCACCTCGCGGGCGACCACGTCGCGCAGCATGCCACCGAAAACCGCAGTCATGGTGCCTAAAATGACGGCGGTAAATCCACTCACGCCCACATTCAGTGCTTTTTCCGCGCCGAGTACCGTGAAAAACGCAATGCCCAAGGCGTCAGCAAAGAGTAAGCGGTTTACCGGAATATAGGCTTTGAACCGCAGCCAGATGATCGTGGCTAATGCGGCAGCCAGGATCACCATAAAATAAATGGGGTCATGCAGCCAGAATACGGGCTCGTCGAGGATCAGATCGCGGGTCGTACCACCACCAATGGCGGTTAACGAAGCCAGCACCACCACGCCGAACCCATCCATGTGTTTGCGAAAGGCCTGCAGGGTGCCTGAAGCGGCAAATACGGCGACGCCAAGAAGGTCAGTAATATAGAACCAGTCGAGCATAAGTGGCTGAACCCTGTACGAAAACTAACTAACTGAAGAGTGTGCCAGCATTATGTCTGGTTTAAAACGCTTTTAGTTATTAGTATGGGCAAATAAGCGAATAACAAAAGCAACCTCATTCCCTGTCTAAGGAGGCCACGGTGAGTAATCAGTACGATGAGCCTACCCAGCTGTACCCCAACAATCAGTCGCCGTTATGTCAGGACAGCCGTCGTGTTGAACTGCCGGTGGCCATTATTGCTTGTCACCCAGACCCGAATCGGCTCGGTGAATTTGCAAGTCTAGATGGCCTCATGCAGTTTAAAGAACAGGATATTAATCGCCACTGGCCTGAATTCCATCCATTGGGTAGCAGTATTGGGCGTGGCCTTGGTGTACCTCAGGTTAGCCGCAAAGCGATGCGGCTGGAAAAAATTGGTAAGCTTGACCTGATTTTGCACCGCCAGCATTACTCTGCACCGGTGATGGTCAATGGCGAAAGCCTTGACGAGCGCGTTCATATTACCCAGGCCCAGCTGCAACAGGGGGTTGAACTGTGGCTGGGCGATCACGTCATGCTATTGCTTTGCTGCATGCCGTCGCCGGGGCTGGTGCACGACGATCTTGGCCTGGTGGGCATCAGTGATGCCATGCATAAAGTGCGTGAACGAGTGATTAAAGTTGCGCCTGCTGAAGAACCGGTGCTGATTCGTGGCGCCACAGGTAGCGGTAAAGAGTTAATCGCCCAGGCATTGAATCGCCAGTCCAGTCGTTACGGTAAACCCTTTATTGCGGTGAACATTGCCGCTTTGCAGCCGTCGCTGGCGGTGTCAGAATTGTTTGGCTCGGTCAAAGGCGCTTTTACCGGTGCGACAGATGACCGTAAAGGCTACTTTCAGGCAGCAAATGGGGGTACTTTATTCCTCGATGAAATCGGTGAAGCATCGCAGGATGTCCAGGCCATGTTATTACGCGCACTGGAAAACCATGAAGTGGTTCCGGTGGGCGCAACCGAGGCGACGTCGGTGGACGTTCGGATCATTGCAGCCACCGACGCGGACCTTGAACAAGACGGCGAGGGGTCTTTTAAACAACCATTATTACACCGCTTAAGTAGCTATCAGATATTCCTTCCTCCCCTGGCGCAGCGGCGTGAAGATATCCCCGGCTTGCTTGCCTGGTTTATGCAAAATCAGTGGAAGAAAGCCCATGGTGACCATAAGTTCCCATTTAACCCAGCCACGCCGGTGCTAACGAACGCACTCATGAGCCAATTGTTGCGCGCAAGCTGGCCTGGTAATGTTCGCCAGCTACGCAATGTCGCACGACAACTGTTGATTGATTTCGAGCAAGGCGAGCGTTTACAGTTAGATCCGCAGCTGGCGCGCATGATAGAGGGGCAGCAGGACGCCCCGCGAGCGCAGTCAGCCCCGGAGCCCGCCCCGTTAAATAAACGCCGGCCGAGCCAGATAACTCGCGAAGAGCTGGCGCAGGTGTTACGTTCCCATCGCTACGAACTGCAGGCCACAGCAGAAGAGCTCGGCATTTCACGCGCGTCCGTGTATCAGTTGATCGACCGTCACCCGTCGCTGCGCAACACCTCTGATTTTAGTGAGAGTGAGCTGCGCGAGGCTTATGAGGCCTGTGATGGCGATTTGGAAGTGATGATGGAGCAGCTTGAGGTGTCACAAATTGGGCTCAGACGACGCTTGCGTGCGATAGGGCTTGATCAATGACCGTTTAGATCTGCCTCGCTTTTAGGTAGAATGCGGCGCTATTTATAATGTTTTTGCTACAAACACAGTTTTTTTACTTGTTAACGACCAGGGTAAGCCCAATAACAAGGGAGTTCACCTGGCAAGACACAACACTTTATAAGAGGAAATGGTATGGACTTTTTAATCGCTTCTGCACATGCGTCAGCGCCGGCAGGTCAGGGAGAGGGTGGAACTTTCTCATTGATTTTAATGCTAGCTGTATTTGGTTTGATTTTTTACTTCATGATTTATCGTCCGCAAGCAAAACGCGTTAAAGAGCATAAAAGCCTGGTGTCTTCACTCGCAAAAGGCGATGAGATTCTGACCCAGGGCGGTCTGGTTGGACGCATCAGTAAGGTCGCAGACGACAACGATTTTATCGTCATTGAAGTGGCTGAAAATGTAGAGATGACTGTACAAAAGGGCTCAGTAGCGACTGTGTTGCCTAAAGGTACCATTAAAACTTTGTAACGCCGGGCCCGGAAGGACTAACTCGTGTTAAATAAATACCCATTGTGGAAATACCTTATGGTGATCATCGTGATCGCCGTAGGGGCACTCTACGCGCTGCCAAACCTGTATGGCGAAGATCCTGCCATTCAGATCTCAGCGCAACGTAGTGGTGAAATCAATACATCAACCCTGAGTCAGGTTGAGCGTGCTTTGCAATCCAATGGCATCGAGCCCATTGGCCTGAGCATGGAAGATGGCCTGATTCTGGTGCGCCTGCAGTCTGATGACGAGCAGCTTGCCGCACAGGACATCCTCAACAGTGCGCTTGGCCGTGATTATATTATCGCGCTCAATCTTGCCCCTGCACAGCCGGCGTGGCTCGCTAGTATTGGTGGCGAACCGCTGAAGCTGGGCTTAGATTTGCGTGGTGGTGTGCACTTCCTGATGGAAGTTGACATGAATGAGGCGCTCAGCAAGATGCGTGAGCAGATGGTCACCGAAGTGCGCTCGAGCTTACGCGAAGAAGGCATTCGCTATCGCAGTGTGGAAGAAAGCGGTGAGCAAATCGAGATCGTTTTACGCAGTGGCGATGATGCTCAGGTGGCGGAACGCTTCCTGCGTAACACCTATCAAGGTTATACCATTGACACTCAGGACTCGGTATTACGCCTGCGCATGACCGATGCGTTTCAGACTGAGACCCAGGCCAATGCCATTTCCCAGAACATCACTATTCTACGTAACCGGGTGAATGAATTGGGTGTCGCGGAACCGGTGATTCAGCGTCAGGGCCAGGACCGCATTGTCGTCGAATTGCCAGGCGTGCAGGACACTGCGCGGGCGAAAGAAATCCTGGGTGCCACGGCTACCCTGGAATTCCGTTTTGTTGATACTCAAAACGACTTACGTGACGCCTTGCAAGGCCGGGTGCCTTTTGGCAGTCGTCTTTATGATGTACGCGGTGGTGGTCAGCAATTGGTTGAAAACCGCATTATTCTGACCGGCGACCACATTGTTAATGCGAACTCTGGGTTCGACGAAAACAATCGCCCACAGGTAAATATTCAGCTCGATTCGGCTGGTGGTAACATGATGTCGCTGGCAACCCGTGACCGCATTGGTGACCCAATGGCAACGGTATTTATCGAGTTTATTGCCACCGGTGAAACCACCGAAGACGGCCGGGTAGAGTTTGAGCGAGTAGAAGAAATTGTCTCTGAGGCAACCATTCAGGCACGCTTAGGTTCGAGCTTCCGAATTACTGGTGTAGGTTCGCCGCAGGACGCACAAAACCTTGCGCTGCTGTTGCGTGCCGGTGCCTTGATTGCGCCTATTCAAATCGTCGAAGAACGTACTGTCGGCCCAAGCCTTGGGGCACAGAATATCCGTGACGGCTTAACCGCCATTGTCGCTGGTTTCATCCTCGTGCTGATCTTCATGGGTATCTATTACCGCAAATTTGGTTTGGTCGCTAACGCGGCGTTGTTTACCAACCTGATTCTGATCGTTGGCATTATGTCGATGATTCCAGGGGCCACACTGACCATGCCAGGTATGGCGGGTATATTGCTGACCGTGGGTATGGCGGTAGATGCGAATGTGCTGATATTTGAGCGTATTCGTGAAGAACTTAAAGACGGGCGAAGTCCGCAGCAGGCAATCAAGCATGGTTATGACAATGCATTGTCATCCATTGCGGATGGCAACATCACCACGCTGATTGCGGCTATCATCCTGTTTGCTGTGGGTACGGGGCCAATCAAAGGCTTCGCGGTGACCCTGGCAATCGGTATCGTCACTTCAATGTTCACGGCCATTATTGGTACGCGAGCGATTGTTAACTTTGTCTGGGGCCGTCAAAAACGCCTCACGAAGTTGTCTATCTAGGGGGTTATGATGTTTGAGATTACGAAGGTAGATGAAAATCGCCCCTTAAATTTTATGAAGTGGAGCAAGGTAACCACGATCCTCAGTATTGTTTTGCTGTTGGTTGCGGTGGCGTCGCTGTCGATTAATAAACTCAATTGGGGCCTGGACTTCACCGGCGGTACGCTGGTTGAAGTAGGCTTCTCTCAGCCTGCTGACCTTGAGCAGCTGCGTGATGTGCTGGCGGCAAACGAGTTTGAAGATGCTGTGGTGCAAAACTTCGGTTCGTCAAGGGATGTGCTGGTGCGGGTACCACCGCGGCTTGAGGCTGAGAACGCAGACGCGGTTGGCGACCAGTTGTTCCGCTTACTTGGTAATGAGATCGACCCGGACCTTGATCTACGCCGCGTTGAGTTTGTTGGCCCAAGTGTTGGTGAAGAGCTGGCCGAGGCGGGTGGTTTAGCCATGATAGTGGCGGCGATCTGTATCCTTATCTACGTGTCTTTCCGCTTTGAATGGCGAATTGCACTGGCGTCGGTGATTGGTCTGGTACAGGACGTACTGATGGTGCTTGGCGTATTCTCGCTATTGCAGATTCAGGTGGATTTAACCATTCTCGCGGCGCTGCTGGCGGTGATAGGTTACTCCCTCAATGACAGTATTGTTATATCCGACCGTATTCGCGAAAACTTCCTTAAGTTGCGCAATACTGAAGTACCGGATGTGATTAATATCTCGTTGAGCCAGTGTTTGAGCCGAACGCTGATTACCTCACTTACCACCATTATGGTATTGCTCACACTTTACTTCTTCGGTGGCCAGATGGTGAATGGCTTCGCGCTCGCTATGGTTATCGGTGTGGTTGTGGGTACTTACTCTTCAACCTTTACTCGTACGACCATTATGGTTGCGTTAGGTATTTCTCGTGAAGACCTGATGCCACCAGAAGTAGAGAAAGAAGGTGAAGAGCAGGAAAACCTGGTCTAACCGCGCCTTCAGGCGTACACGGGCCGGCTACTTGGAACAGTAGCCGGCCTTTTTTTTGACCATTTTTGGTCAGCAATATGGTGATTGAAAAGTCCTGTATATCTTCGCAAACTGAGGTAAAGTGTGACTCATGAGATTATTTTTATTGACCCTATTGACGAGGCTTTTGGATGTTATTAGTTGTATCCCCAGCGAAAAATCTTGATTACGAAACCCCCGCGGTCACCGACGTTGCATCGCAGCCGCGCATGCTCGAGGATGCCGAAGTACTGGTAGAGCGCGCGCGCGAATTGTCGCCGCAAGAGCTTGGCAGCCTGATGAAAATCAGCGACAAACTGGCAGGTTTGAACGCCGCCCGTTTTAGTGAGTGGCAGCAGCCATTTACCGCAAAGAACGCTAAGCAGGCAGTGTTTGCGTTTAACGGCGATGTGTACAGCGGGCTTGATGCGCAAACCCTGACCACCGAAGCCATTGAATATGCCCAGGCTCACTTACGCATTCTGTCAGGTCTGTATGGTGTGTTACGGCCCCTCGATCTCATGCAGGCGTATCGACTGGAGATGGGCACGAAGCTGAGTAATCCTCGAGGCAAGGACTTGTATGAGTTCTGGGGCGATAAAATTACCGAGCAATTAAACGCCGACATACGCACCAGTGGTGATGACTTTTTACTTAACCTTGCATCGAATGAGTACTTTAAATCGGTGAATAAGTCTAAGCTTGAAGTGCCACTGGTAACCCCAGTGTTTAAAGACACCAAAAATGGCCAGCTGAAAGTGATTAGTTTTTATGCGAAAAAGGCCCGTGGCATGATGGCGCGTTACGTGCTTGAAAACCAGGTCACTACGGTGGCTGGATTACAAGCTTTCGATGCTGCGGGGTATCAGTTCAATGGGGCGATGTCGAGTGACGATGCGCCGGTCTTTACCCGTGCTGAACAGGTAAAGTAAGTTAAACTTTTTTGCAGCGGTAGCGGTCATATGGAATTGAATAGTTATTTTGCTGTTTAACATCAGCTGACTTCAAACAAGCGAGTAAATTAGCATGAGCGAAAGAGAAACGTCTGACTCACAGCCGCAGGAAAACCAACCGAATAAGGCGGGTCTTATTAGCATTGTCGTGGCAGTGCTGCTGATAGTGATCTTAATCGTCGTAGTCTGGTCTTGGTGGGGCGATGATGACGAGCCAGCAACACGCCAGCCAGCGCCAGTGGAAGTAGACGTGCGTGAGCCAGAGCCCGAGCAGCCGTCACCGCAACCAGAACCCGTGGTGGATGATTTCGAACCTCCTCAACCTGAGGTGATTGTGCCGGACATTGAGCAGTCAGAACAAGAGCCGGTGCCTGAGGTAGAGCTACCTGAGCTGGATGAGAGCACACCTGTGTTGGTTGACGCGGCGCAGTCTCGTGACCTGAGTACACGACCGCTACGCTCCGAGCATCTGGTGCGTGACCTAGTGGTCTTTGTGCACAATTTGAGTGATGGCGACCTGATTAGAGAAAGCGCAACGGTGCGCGGCCCGGACGCACGCTTTGCAACGCAGACAGTAGATGATCAGCTGTATATCGATGAGCGGAGCTATGCACGTTACAATGAGATGGTGGATTGGTTCGCCAGCCTCGATAGCGAGCGACTGGTGTCAATGTACAGCGATTATGAACCCTTATTCCACCAGGCATTTGGTGAAATTGCACACCCGGACGAGCAATTTGTCGATCAATTAATCGATGCGATTGACGTGCTGCTGGCGACGCCCGAACCTGAAGGTCTACTTGCGTTGTCTGACGACCAGGTGATGTACACCTTCGCGGACCCCGAGCTTGAGCAGTTACCTGCAGCGCAAAAGCAAATGTTGCGCCTGGGACTGGAGAATCAGCGTCGGGTGAAACGTAAATTACGAGAGTTGCGCGCGTTACTAGAGGCGCGTCGTTAAGTCGCTATGTTGCTAAGCGAGCGGGAAGATGAACAATCAACAACAAAAAGAGTCCGTAACGCCAATCGGTGATACCAAGGACCACGGCCAACAGCCTGCCCAGGCGGTTGGCCTGCCATTGCGGCCCAACCCTGTGCTTTACTGGTTGGGCGGCGTTGGTTTGAAATTGCTTGGCGGCTGGACCATTGAGGGGCGGCTGCCGGACGTTGCCAAGGGGATCATCCCCATCGCGCCGCATACCTCGAACTGGGACTTTTTCGTCGGTTTGTTCGTGAAGTTTCGGCTGGGATTAGAGGTCAACTTTTTGGGTAAGCACTCGTTGTTTCGCTTCCCTATTAAGGGCTTTCTGAATCGGATTGGAGGCATTCCTATTCATCGAGGTAGTGCCCAGGGTCTGGTCTCCAGTATGTGTAAGGCGTTTGCCCAACGCGAGCAGTTAATTTTAGTGATTGCCCCAGAGGGCACTCGCAAGAAAGTCAAAAAATGGAAAACAGGCTTTTTGCAAATAGCCAAACAAGCCCAGGTGCCGGTCATACCTGTGGCACTCGATTATGCCAGTAAGGTGGTGCGTATTGGGCCTGCTCTGCAGATTGTCGACGACATTGATGTAGAGCTGGCGCGAGTGCAGGCATTTACTGGTCAAGCGCAAGGGAAAATCGCGAGGAACGGCTAGTGAATCAATGGTTAACCAGGATCTCTTTGAGGTCCACTGTGCTGGCGTTAAGCATGCTGATATGGAGTTTTCAGGTGCACGCTCAGTTGGCAGACTTAACACCCCCTGAGAACAGCATGGGTGCCTGGCATATCGAAACGCTGCAAGTGAGTGACAACCTTGCCTACTACCAAGGCTATACTGCATCGCAAGCGCTGCTCCAGCGCACGTTAGGCTGGGGCTGGCCGTCCGCCAAACAGACCCCTGAAGGTAACGAAGACACCATGCGGTTTCATGTTGAGCAGCATGCGCAACACCGTGCTTTCAGTTATGTGATTCGTGACCCGGAAGAACGGGCTTTACGTGGCGCAGTGTTTATTAATCCGGTGCAATCCAGAGTTGGTTTGCCTGGTTTCGGCGCGCATAATTTTCAGGTGGAAGTCACGTTCTGGTTAAATCAACAAGGTCAGGAGTCGAGTCAGGTCGATCAATTGCTTCCTCAACTGAGCGAATGGCTGACCAATGAGTGGGGTATTCGCACCGCTTTATTTCCCGTTGCCCGCAGCAATAGCTTTGCCATGCAGCAGCTCGAAAGACATGGTTTCGCTATGGTCACCGAGGACCGCAATAACGATGAGATCCTGTACAGCTTTCGTGCGCGCTAGCTTGTGTTGTGTTAGACTAGCCGCCATTTTTACAGACCCCGCTGACCGCTTTCGGCCAGCGGGGTCTATTGCCGAGTCCGGTAACCGCGTTTGACGCGGGTCGCTCCTCGCATTGAAAGGAACCAAAATGAAAATTATTGAAGGTGGCGTTGCTGCGCCAGGTAAAAAGTTTGTCATCGTTGTGTCGCGGTTTAACAGCTTTATTGTTGATGCCCTGTTAGAAGGCGCGACGGGCACATTGCAGCGGATTGGTCAGGTCAAAGCTAGTGATATTACCGTGGTGCGGGTTCCTGGTGCGTATGAACTACCTATTACCGCCAAGAAAGTTGCGCAAAGCGGCAAGTATGACGCGGTGATCGCAATTGGAGCAGTTATCCGTGGCGGTACCCCGCATTTTGATTTCGTTGCAGGTGAAGCGAACTCCGGTTTAGCCCGTGTGGCTATGGATTCAGGGGTTCCTGTCGCGTTCGGTGTGATTACCACAGATACCGATGAGCAGGCGATTGATCGCGCAGGTGTTAAGCACGGCAATAAAGGCGCTGAAGCAGCATTAAGCGCACTTGAGATGGTTAACGTTTTAGAACAGTTGTAAGGAAAATTATCGTGAAACCAGCAGCTCGCCGTAAGGCTCGTCGTCTTGCCATCCAGGCCATTTACTCCTGGCAACTGTCTAAAAATAGTATCAGTGATATCGAAGCAGAGTTTCTGACAGATAATGAGACCAGCAAAACCGACGTCGACTATTTTCAGGATTTAATCCGCGGCGTTGCGACACAGGCAAATAGCCTTGACGGCTCGCTGTCGCCGTTTACGGATCGCCCATTTGCGGAACTCGACCAAATAGAGCGCGCGATTTTACGTGTCGCTGCCTATGAGCTTAAATTCCGTATCGATGTGCCCTACAAAGTGGTCATGAACGAAGCGATTGAGCTGGCGAAAGCCTTTGGCGCTGATGACAGCCACCGTTTCGTTAACGGCGTGCTTGATAAAGCAGTCGATAGCCTGCGTTCAAGCCGCCAGTAACAGATGTCCAAACTCAGCGAGTTCGAACTTATTGAGAGCTACTTTCGTGACCTGAACCAGTCACGCAGTGACGTGCTGCTCAGACAGGGCGACGATTGTGCGGTGGTGAAAACCACCCCAGGTACCCACATAGCAGTGACCACAGATACCATGGTATCTGGTGTTCATTTCGATGAGAAAGTGCCGCCCCGCGCACTGGGTCACAAGCTAGTGGCTGTGAATCTGTCTGATCTCGCCGCCATGGGCGCCGAGCCGGCCTGGCTGTCATTAGCCATTACCTTGCCCGAAGTGGACCAGGAGTGGTTGAAAGAGTTCGCTGCGGGCATGCATGAACTGGCTGGTTACTACCATTGTGAACTTATCGGTGGCGATACTACCCGGGGGCCTTTAACACTTACCCTGACCGCCCATGGTTTACTGCCTGAAGGGCAACGACTGACCCGCCACAATGCGCGCCCTGGTGACTGGATATTTGTCAGCGGGAACTTAGGCGATGCAGCTGCGGCCTTGGCAGGCCAACAAGGCGAGCTCAGCTTGTCCAGTTTTGTCCAGCATAAGCTCAACGAGCGCTTATTTTACCCAACCCCAAGAATTGCATTAGGTCAGGCTTTACGTGGCATCGCCACCAGTTGTATTGATATTTCTGACGGCCTGGCTGCCGACTTGAGTCATATTTTAACCCGCTCCAAAGTGGGTGCCCGCATATTTCTGCATCAGTTACCTTACTCAGAAGCGTTGAAAAGCTTAACGGTGGAGCAGCAACGTCATTACGCCCTGCACGGTGGCGATGATTACGAGCTATGCTTTACCGTGCCGGAAGAGATGCGTGGTTCGCTGGAAACCAGTCTTGCGCATTCCAGTGTCAAGCTTGCCTGCATTGGCCAGATCGATCGCTCCAGTGGGTTACGCTTTTTTGATCATGATAAAGAAGTCGCGTCTTCAAACACAGGCTATCAACACTTCAACAGCTAACAGCGCTGGTTTAGAGAATTGCAGGCACGGCAGGATGAAGTTGAGTTATCATAAGGAAAGGTTATGCGTCACGCACACTTGTTGAAAAATCCGCTGCATTTTTTGTCCCTGGGCTTCGGTAGTGGGTTAGCCCCAAAAGCGCCGGGTACCTTTGGCACCCTGGCGGCGATTCCAGTGGTGATACTTGCCGCATGCCTTGGCACTATGGGCTTTATTATCGCCACTGTCATTGTCAGCGTGGTGGGTATTTATCTGTGTGGATACACCGCCAAGGCGATGGGTGAACATGACCACCCAGCGATTGTGTGGGACGAAATTGCCGGTTATATGGTGGCAATGATAGCCGTGCCGCTAAGCTGGCAAACACTGTTGGTCGCTTTCATTCTGTTTCGCATTTTTGACATTATCAAACCATGGCCAATCCGGTACCTGGACAAACGTGTGCATGGCGGGTTTGGCATTATGATTGACGATATCCTTGCTGGTTTAGCCAGCCTGGCAATTATCCATCTGCTACTCAGCCTGGGCTGGTTACTCTAGCCCGGCGGTTCAGCATCGCTTGCCAGCGCATGGTGTCGCTGGCAAGGTATTTACAGGCGCTTGCGAATTTGCGCTTCAATGCCTGCAGCATCCAGCCCCAGTTCAGCACGTATCTCAGTCTGACTACCGTGTTTAATAAAACTGTCAGGCAGGCCAATGCATAGCACATTGGCTTGAACCTGATGCGCCTGCAATGCCTCGAGCACCGCACTGCCAGCGCCGCCAGCAATGGCATTTTCTTCAACCGTGACCAGCAGTTCATATCCTTCAGCAGCCGCCAATAGCGCTTCGACGTCCAGCGGCTTGACGAAACGCATATCAATCACCGTCGCGTTTAATGCGTCTGCTGCTGGTAACACCTCTTCTAACAAGGTGCCAAAATTCAGAATTGCGACGGCCTCGCCTTTGCGCCGCTCCACACTTTTGCCCAGCTCAAGCTCGCTCATGGGTTCTAGCGTGCAGCCGGTGCCGCTGCCTCGCGGGTAGCGTACTGCGGCCGGTTGATTGCAGTGGTACGCGGTATACAGCATCTGACGACATTCATTTTCATCAGACGGCGTCATGACCACCAAGTTAGGCACGCAGCGCAGGAAGCTAAGATCAAAAGCGCCCTGGTGGGTTGGGCCGTCAGCCCCCACGATGCCAGCACGATCAATTGCAAACACCACGGGCAGGTTTTGCAGTGCAACATCGTGAATCACCTGATCATAAGCCCGTTGCAGGAATGTCGAGTATATCGCCACCACCGGCCGGTAATTGCTAATGGCTAAGCCAGCAGCCAGGGTGACCGCGTGCTGTTCGGCAATGGCTACGTCGTAATATTGTTCAGGAAAGCGTCGCGAAAACTCGACCATGCCTGAACCTTCACGCATGGCCGGTGTAATCGCCACAAGCTTGTCGTCAGTTGCCGCGATTTCACATAGCCAGTCGCCGAAAATTTTTGAATAAGAGGGAAGCCCTGCCTTTGCGCTGGGTAATTGGTTAATGGCGGGGTCAAACTTAGGCACACCATGATAGCCAATCGGATCATTTTCGGCCGGTGCGTAGCCTTTACCCTTGCGGGTGACCACATGCAGTAGTTGCGGGCCCTTCAGCGAGCGCATGTTTTGCAGGGTATCTACCAACGTATCGACATCATGACCGTCTACCGGGCCAATGTAATTGAAGCCCAGTTCTTCGAAAATAGTGCCAGGGGTGACCATACCTTTAACGTGCTCTTCCGCGCGGCTGGCCAGTTGACGCATGGTTGGCATACCGCGCAGCAGTTGCTTAGAGCCTTCACGCAACGAGGTATAAAATTTACCTGAAAGCAGGCGCGCGAAATGATTATTCAGTGCACCAACGTTTTCTGAAATCGACATTTCGTTGTCGTTGAGAATGACCAGCATGTCCGGGCTGATGTCCCCAGCATGGTTGAGCGCTTCAAAGGCCATCCCTGCGGTCATCGCGCCATCGCCAATCACCGCCACAACTTTACGGTTGTTGTCGTCTTTTTGGGCTGCAATGGCGATCCCTAATGCAGCGCTGATAGAGGTACTGGAGTGGCCCACCGACAACACGTCATACTCACTTTCTTCACGCCACGGAAATGGATGCAGGCCGTCTTTCTGGCGAATGCTGGAGAGTTGCTCGCGGCGACCAGTGAGGATTTTATGCGGGTAAGCCTGGTGGCCAACATCCCAAATGACCTGGTCAAAAGGGGTCTGATAGACTTTATGCAAGGCGACCGTTAACTCAACTGTGCCAAGGCCACTGGCTAAATGACCTGAGCTTTGACTGACCGACGTCAACAGGTACTGCCGCAGTTCCGTACACACCTGTGACAGCTTATGTTTCGGCAGGGCACGCAAATCGGCCGGACAATCTATCAGGCTCAATAAGGGAAAGTGGCTGGTTGCGTTGGTTTCAGGCATCTACTAACGGTCTCTCGTAATCAAAAAGGCGGTAAAATCTTCGATGAGCTGGGTATTGTACGGGATAGCGTGCAAGGCTTGTAGCGCTTTTTGGTGTAGTTCTTGTAAGTAAGCCTGTGCCCCCGGTAAACCCAGTAGCGCAGGGTAGGTCGATTTATCCTGTTGTTGGTCTGAGCCCTGTGGCTTACCCAGGGTATCCGTGTCACCCACCACATCAAGAATGTCGTCCTGCACCTGGAACGCAAGGCCGATCAACTGCGCCCACAAGGTTAGGTGCGCCGCTACATCACTGGATACCCGAGGTGCACAGGTGACGCCCATCTGTACTGCAGCAAGAATCAATGCGCCGGTTTTATAGCGATGGATTTGCTCAAGCTGAGCCACCGTAACGATCTGGCCGGTGGCCGCTAAATCAAGGGCCTGGCCCCCACACATACCACTTTGCCCCGCCGCTTTGGCTAAGATTCGAGTGAGCGCTAACTGCGCTTCTGCGTCTACCTGCTGATAACTGTGGTGACTTATAATTTCGAATGCTAATGACTGTAATGCGTCCCCCGCAAGAATCGCGGTGGCTTCGTCAAAGGCGATATGGCAGGTAGCCTGGCCGCGTCGCAGGGCGTCGTCGTCCATCGCTGGCAGGTCGTCATGAACCAATGAGTAAGCATGAATGCACTCGATAGCTGCGGCGGGGGCATCGAGGTCGCTGAGCTGAGCGCCGAGTAGTTCACCCACTGCATATACCAGGAAGGGCCGGACCCGTTTGCCACCAAGCAACACCGCGTAACGCATGGCTGAGGTCAGGTTCGCTGAGACACTTTCGCGGTCTTCCAGTTGGCTATTAAGAAACTGACTATGGCGCTCACGCAATGCCGCCATTTTCACGTCCAGGGCGGCAGGTGTGTTTACATCAGAGGCTGGATTACTCACTGGTCAGGCTCACTTTGCTGGTTGTCCAGCGGTTGTAACGATTCCTGCTGGCCCTGGCGCAATAAAACACTGACTTTTTGTTCCGCTTGCTGGAGCTTCTGCTGGCTGGTTCGGGACAGTGCAATTGCCCGCTCAAACTGTTGCAAAGACTGTTCAAGTGGCAGGTCGCCCTGTTCGAGCTGGTTGACGATCTGTTCAAGTTCCGTCATTGCTTGCTCAAAACTCACGTCGTCCAATGGCTGATGGTTTGTTTTTGATTCGCTCATTCAGTAGTCTCCAACGATTATCGAGCAACCTTATCGAACCTGTTTACCAAATTCAACGCGACCCGGCTGCGTGCAGCTAGTGCGCATGGTTTACGCGCGACTGGCAAACAAGATACTCTGCATATGTAAAGTGCGAGTAAAGAAATTTCCTTTGACGCCGATTATATATCAGTAACGGCAAAAATTGCGGTTGTCAGTGTAGCGCAGATGATGAAAAATAGCGCCTGTTCTAAAACACACACAATGGGGAGATCTGTGTGGATATAGCAACGATTATTGGTCTGGTAGGGGCGTTAGCCTTTATCGTTATGGCCATGCTATTTAACGGTGACATTGGCCTATACGTCAATGTGCCGTCGATTTTTATAGTGTTTGGTGGTTCATTGTTTGTGGTGCTGGCCAGTTTCCCATTAGCTCAGTTTCTTGGCTCTGGCCGGGTGGTGGCTAAGGCCTTTGTTTTTAAAATAGAAGCGCCGCAGGACCTCATTGATAAAGCAGTTGAGATGGCAGATTCCGCGCGCAAGGGTGGTTTCCTTGCATTAGAGGAAACCGAAGTGACGAACCGATTCTTCCGCAAGGGCATTGACATGTTGGTGGATGGTCACGATGCCGACGTGGTGCGTAATACGTTGCAAAAAGATATCGACCTGACCTATGACCGCCATGTTAAGAGCGCCAATATTTTTCAGACCATGGGTGACGTGTCGCCTGCGATGGGGATGATTGGAACCCTGATAGGCCTGGTTGCCATGCTTGCCAACATGGACGACCCGAAAGCCATTGGTCCTGCGATGGCAATCGCATTGTTGACGACGCTGTACGGAACCTTCATTGCCAACGTCATTTGCGTGCCTATCGTCAATAAACTCAACCTACGCATGGAACAGGAAAAGTTGAACCAGGAACTCATGCTTGACGCCGTGCTTGGTATTCAGGACGGGCAGAACCCGAGAATCATCGAAGGCTTGCTGAAAAACTATCTGGCAGAGTCTAAGCGCGTGGAAGAGGAAGTTTAAGTATGGCCATGCCAGAACCGGAAAAAAAGTGCCCGAAGTGCCCGAAGAAAGGTTTGGCACCCTGGATGGCGACCTTTGCGGATCTGATGGCATTACTGTTATGTTTCTTCGTTTTGTTGCTTGCTTTTAGCGAGATGGATGTACTGAAATTCAAACAAATTGCAGGCTCGATGCAGTTCGCCTTTGGTGTGCAAAACCGCATTGAGGTGGAAGACATCCCTCGGGGCACCAGTGTGATTGCGCAGGAATTTCGCCCTGGGCGGCCGACCCCAACCCCAATCGAAACCATCCAGCAGGTCACCGCTGATATGACCCAACAGACCCTGGATTTCCAGGACGGTGAAGACGATTTTGTCGGCGGCCCTCAGCAAGAACAGGGTGGCGAGATGGATCCTCAGGAAGACGCGCCGCAGCAAATGGAAATGATGCAGCTGGCTGAGCAAACGGAGCAGGCCATGCGCCGTATCCGTGAAGAGATGGAGCAAGAAATAGAAGACGGCGCATTGGAACTGGAAAGCCTGGGTCAGCAGATTTTAATCCGGGTGCGGGAGCAGGGGACCTTCCCCCAAGGCTCAGCATTTTTGCAACCGCAGTTTAGACCGGTGATCCGCCGCATTGCCGAGGTAGTCAGCGAGATTCCCGGTGAAGTCACCATTTCTGGGCATACCGATAACCAGCGTATCCGTTCAGAGATGCACAGCTCAAACTGGGACTTGTCCAGTGCCAGAGCGGTGGCGGTGGCTGAAGAGATGTTACGGGTTGAAAACTTTGAAGAAAGTCGCCTGACCGTGCGTGGTTTAGCCGATACCCGGCCGCTGGTTCCGAATAACAGTGAAGACAACCGTCGGCGTAACCGACGGGTAGAAATTGCCATTATGCAAGGCAGTGCCCTCGAATCTCAACCCATCGAAACCAACGGCAGCGACTAGCCCCAGGCGCTGCTTTTTTGTATAATCCCGCCCCTTACTTGTACTGGTAGCCAGGTTCCCCTGCTACCAGTTTTCGTTTCACCACCCTGGGTATGTCATGAAGTATATTGTTCGCTTGCAAGCTGAAATTATGGTTAAGAGTAAATCTGTGCGCTCGCGCCACGGCAAGTTGCTCACCGCCAATTTACGCAATCAGCTGAAAGCCATAGACCCTGCGATCAAAGTAAAATGGAAATGGGATCGGATAGAAATTGAATTAGCTGCAAACCCGGCAAAGGCCCTTTCCATGGCAGTGGTGGAGCGACTTTCCTGCACCCCGGGGGTGCTCTACTTTGATCGTGTACAACAGCACCCGTTAACCGACTTTGCGACCTTGCTGGAATGGATACTGCCCTTCAAAGCCGCGCAGTTGATCGGTAAAACCTTTGCTGTGCGGGTTAAACGTAAGGGCAATCATCCCTTTTCATCCCAGGACATGGCGCGTTACATAGGCGGCGGTATTCGCGAGCGAGTGGCGGGAACCTCGGTGCGCCTGAAAGGTGCCGAGGAAGAGCTTGTGCTGATGGTCTCCGACGAGGACGTTTTTCTGGTTGAGCGGCGCTTTCATGGCATGGGCGGCTTTCCGTTACCCAGCCAGGAGACCGTATTAAGCCTGATGTCTGGCGGCTTCGACTCCACTGTGTCCAGTTACCAGATGATAAAGCGCGGGGCTCGGACCCATTATTGCTTCTTTAATCTTGGTGGCGACGCCCACGAAGCTGGTGTGCGTGAGATATCCTATTACCTTTGGAAGCGATTTTCGCCAAGCCACCCGGTCAAGTTTATCAGTATTGATTTCGCACCCCTCGTAGATACCATTTTGACCCACGTGGACAATGGCTTGATGGGTGTTGTACTCAAAAGAACTATGCTGCGTGCAGCGAGCCTGGCCACCCGCTACGTGAATGCTCAGGCATTGGTCACCGGCGAAGCCATGGGGCAGGTGTCGAGCCAGACACTCACTAACCTGGCGGTCATCGATGAGGTCACCAGTAAACTGGTGCTAAGGCCTCTGATTGCGATGGACAAGCAGGATATCGTCGATATTGCGCGGAACATTGGCACTGAGCCGCTGGCTGCCGCGATGCCGGAATTCTGTGGGGTCATCTCGAACAAACCAACGGTGAAAGCGGATCTAGACAAAGTGCGGCAGGCAGAAGCGGCGATCACCGATGAGATGATTGAGGCGCAGGTGTATCCTGCACAGATTATTGATATTCGCGAATTGCACAATGAGTCAATGGCGACCGTGAATCTGAGTGCTGCTACAGACGAGTATGCATCGAAAGTGATTCTGGATATACGCAATGAAGAGGAAATCGAACTGGCCCCTCTGACTGAACAGCCGTACTCGGTTCAATCTTTACCATTTTTTAAGCTGGAAAAAGCCTTTGTGGGGCTTCCATCGGATACCCTTTATCTGCTTTACTGCGATCAGGGTGTGATGAGCCGGATGCAAGTACTACATTTGCGAGAATTAGGGTTTAACAACGTTTCTGTGTACGAAAAGCTACCCTCATAAGCCGATTATAAACCGATAAATGGAGCGACAGGTTGAATAGCATTAAGGCGAGAATCATTTTTGTGGTGGTGTTATGCGTGGTGTCTTTTATGTTTTTCTGGCACTCCCCACCAACCTCACCAGTGACGGTGCAACACCTTGATAAAGTGGTTCACTTCATTCTGTTCTTTGTACTGGCAGCTAGCATGCACTATGCATTTCGCTTCCCTTATTGGCTTTCGATGGTGATTTTGACAGGGTATGGCATCAGCATTGAATTCATTCAACACTATATTCCTGGGCGGGGTGCGGATGTATGGGATGTCGTAGCAGATGTTGCTGGCGCGGCCGCCTTTTTTGTCCTGTTCCATTTATATAAAGTCAATCGCAACAAACGCCAGCGTGCTTAAGTAACACGCTGGCGGGCAGGTTAACGGCTTTTCTTCTTGCTTGCTTTAGGCTTGCTCTTACCCACTTTCGGCTTTTTCTTCTTTCCTTTGCCTGGCTCAGGGAATTTAAACTGTGGGCGTAAAGACTTAATCACCCGACGCTCAATTTTCTCGCCAATATAGCGCTCCACTCTGCCCAGCATGTCGGCGTCATGGGCTTCAACCAAAGACACGGCAAGCCCTTTGCGGCCAGCGCGACCGGTGCGGCCGATACGATGTACAAAAACATCGGCACGCCGCGGCAGATCGAAGTTGACCACCAGCTGTACATCTTCAATATCAATACCACGGGCCGCTACATCCGTCGCCACCAGCACTTTATTTTTGCCGCTGGTAAAGTCTGCCAGTGCCTGAGTTCGCGAATGCTGCGGCATATCACCGTGTAACATACTGACCCGGAAGCTTTCTGCGCGTAGCTGCTGACATAAGGTAATGACCCGCTCTTTGGTTTTTACAAATACCAGCGCGGACAGTGGGTGCTCATTGAGTAACTGGCGCAGCAGAGCAGTTTTGTGCTCAAGGGTATCGGCGGCATGCATCCACAGCACAATTTTACCGCGTTCCCGTTTTGGTGGCTGCGCATCAATAAACACCGGTTGCTGCAGTGTGTTCTTGGTAAAGCGTTGGATTGCAGGCCCTTCCAGGGTTGCTGAGAATAGCAAACGCTGACGCACATGGCGTGCTTCGGCCAAAATACCGCTCACCGCCTCGGCAAAGCCCATGTCTAACATGCGGTCAGCTTCATCCAGAATCAGCCACTCGATGTCTTCGGCACTGAACCGTTCTTGTTCGAGGTAATCGAGTAACCTTCCTGGAGTAGATACCACCACATCCAGATTGCTTTCGAAGGCACTTAGATGACTACCAAAATTGACACCACCGGTGACCAACAGTGAGTTGTGTCCGGTGTGCTGACAAATAAAGGCGACTTGCTCGTGAATTTGTGCGGCGAGCTCACGGGTCGGCGCTAGTACTAGTACCCGAGCGCTGCCAGGGGTGTGGCGCGGAAAATCCAGTAAATGCTGAAATGCTGGGAGCACATATGCCAGGGTTTTGCCGGTACCGGTAGGAGAGGACGCGAGAATATCGTGTGCCGCCAGGGCTTCCGGAATGACCTGCTGCTGAATGCGGGTTGGCTTTTGGTGCCCCAGCTGCAACATCGCCTCGATCAGGCTTGGTGCAATATCAAGTTCTTGCCAGCTTGGTGTCATGAAATAGTGCTACTCTTTATTATCGTGAGTTGAATGCGGTATGATCTGCGCTCATTTTATCCTGTTTTTGCACTAGCTGCGATCTTTGCCTTAAACAAATCCTCTTTATGCTGCCAGCAAACGATGGTCAGGCTGAAGGTTTATGCGTCAAGTAGGGGATTATCAGGCTTAGTGCTGAGCTGATTTTTACGCTTGTTTTATCGCCGCATACGCGCCACACTACAGGCTAAATGGACTATTAATGCTTTGTGATATTTGGTCATAAATATGTATACGGATTTATTAAATCAAGTGAGCACTCAGTTAGAAACTGACTCCCTCAAGCTTCCAGGTTTACCCGACATCGCCATGCAGGTGCAACGGGCTGTTGCCGATCCCATGATGACGCTGCCAAAACTGGCTCAAATCATTGGTAAAGACCCAGCGTTGAGCGCCCGCATCGTTAAAATAGCGAATAGCGCCTGGATGGGCCGCCCGGTTCGTGCGGAAAACCTGCCGCAGGCGGTGATGCGCCTTGGTTTTTGGCAGATTCGTAACGTCGCGTTAGGGATGGCGCTAGAAGGTCTGTATGAATCGACAGATCCCATGGTTAAACAGGAGCTGGCAGCCAACTGGCAGCAAAGCATGACCCTGACCGCAGCGGCGGTGACACTCCTTAACCATTATCCGGGTGAGACTGACCTGCACAGTCATACCCTGGCTTTGGCCTGCACCTGTTCACGTATTGGTATATTGCCGTTATTAGCCGTTTCTGAACAAGACAGCTTTAACGATATTGAAGACTTCCGAGCTGCCAAACAAGCGCTGGCTGTGCCGTTAGGGGTGAAAATACTGACCCACTGGCAGTTCAGTGACGAGATTGTGAGTTTGCATAAAAGTTGGCGGGAGGGAATTGGCTCGATGAGGCCTGCGTATCTGAGCTTTATGCAACTGGCTGGCATTCTAACTGGCCAGATCAAGGTGAGCGAACCCGGTGAAGTACTGAAGATGTACGCCGAGCACGGCTGCATTAATCGGCCCGGCGTATGGCATCAGCCTGGTGTTCAGGCAGACTACAAGAGTATTCTGAGCGCACTACGTGATTAGTTTCATAGCCAATTGAGTGACCACTGCCAGCATGCACTGCTGGCAGTAGCTTAGCTAATCAGGCCAAAACCTGGCGCAGGTTAGCTTTGCTTAAACGCACCGTCCAGCTCGTCTAACAACGCATTACACTCAAGCGCCATCAGGGTAAAGTCGGCATCTAACTGGTCCGCTTTATCAGCCCCTGCCATGTCATCATTCTTTTCTTTGACCACGTCACTAAACTGTACCCGCTTAATGGCGTAATCGTCCTCTAAGATCAGGCTCATATGGTCATCCCAAATCAGACCGAGCTTAGTGGCTTGCTTGCCATGACTTAAATGGGTCTGGATTTCATCACTGGCCAGTTCCTGCTGCTTTAATTTGACCACCGCCGGCTCATCACCGCTGCCTTTTAATTCTGCATCCGTACCAAGCTCAAATGGGTGTGGCGCGTCTTGCTGTTGTAGCCATTGGGTAAAGTAGACCTCTGCAGGCTGCTCAGCCCCCCATGGTTTAACGGGTAATGAACCCAGTGCACCGCGCAGCAGGGCGTTGAAGTCTTCGGCTTTGTTGCTGGCAGAACTGTCGACAATCAGGCGTTGCCCTTTCAGGTCAATATACGCCCAAATGACGCTAAAGCGACTGAACGCCTGCGGCAACATTTCGTGCACGATGTCATCTTTTAATGCAGCACGTTCCTTTTTCGGCATCGGCCGGGCGTGTTCGTCTGCATATGCGCGGGCTTTGTCATCAAGCTGCGCATTGATTGCGCTAGCAGGTAACACTTTTTCTTCTTTTTTTGCACATAGCAGCAGGTTGTCACCGACTTTATGGTGCAGCACTTCGCTCTGTTCGCCGAACGGGGAAACAAAGCCAAAGCTGGCTAATTGGTGGCGTTCGCACGCGTTGTAAGGGTAGCTGCTAAGTTGGCTGTCGAGATCAGCGGGCAGGGTGAAAGGCTGGGTAAACTGGTATACGCGTAGGTTCTTAAACCACATGGAAAACTCCGCAAATCATCAAAAGGGGGGCGCGCATTGTAACCTACGCGTCTAGCACTTCAACGGGAAAATGGAAATCATAACGTAAACCTTTGCCCGGCGCGCTGTGGGCTGTAATGTCGCCTTGCAGGGTCTGGGTGACCAGGTTACGAATGATATGCGTACCTAAACCACTGCCGCCATCATTGGGCTTGGTGGTAAAGAATGGGTCGAACAGATGCGCCAGGTTATCCTGGGTCATGCCGTTGCCATTATCCTGGTAGGTACAGTTTAAGGTGTCGTTGTGAACCCGTAAGCGTATTCGAATCACCCCTTGGTCGATACCATCAAAAGCATGCACTAACGAGTTAAGAATCATATTGGTGAGTATTTGTGCCAATGAACCCGCTAAACAGCGGATGCGCATCTCTTGATCACATTCCACTTTAACCACATGCCCGGTGTATTTTAGTTTGGGGCGTAGTGACTGCACCACACCTTCAACGTATTCACACAGTTTGATCTCGCGGAACGCGTCCGATGTTTGATCGACAGCGACTTGTTTAAAGCTCTCAATCAGGTCTTTTGCGCGGTTAAGGTTGCTGTCCAGAAGTTGCGCACTTTCGCGACTATCCGCTATGAACTGCTGTAATTGACTCTGGGTCAGGCTTTTGTCGTCCAGTGCAATGGCCAGTTGTTCGACGCGATCTGCAAGAAACGAGCTGGCGGTCACGCCAATGCCGATGGGCGTATTAATATCATGGGTGATACCCGCTACTAAATTACCCAAGGACGCCATTTTCTCGGACTCTACCAACTGGCTTTGTGCTCTTTGCAGGGTTTCAAGAGACTCTTTAAGTCGCTGGTTGGTGCGCTTGAGGGTGGTTTCTGTCAGTTTACGCTGGCGTATTTCCTGCTCCAACTTGTACTGGCGTTGCTCCAGTTCATGGCGCCGATTTTCTAAATCCATCATTAAGTGGCTTAAGCGCGAGGTCTTGCGAGCCACCTCCTGTTCCAACAGGTTATTCTGCGAATCCAGCTGCTGGTTGGCCTGGCGCAATTTCTGTTCGGTGATACGCAAATCTGCCTGGTGCGACTGCAGGTTATCAATCAGTCGGTTATAAGCATCTTCCACCTGAGTGAATTCGTTATTATGCTGACCTTTGAGGTGAATACGCGAGTTATCCAGATCATCCATATGGAAGTTTTCAATCTGCTTACTCAGTTGCTGAAACGGTCGGTTGAGCAAGCGGCTAAATGCCAGCGAGAAGATCAGGATCAGCAGCGTACTTTTGATAATCGCATTGCCAATGAGAAAAAACAGGCTCAATTTAAGGCGTTCTATGGCGACATCGCGATTGGAGAATATGGCAACGTCACCTACTCGGGTCGATTGGCCAGAGAACTCAAAAATAAGTGGGGTGTAGTGTCCGAACACGCCGCCGCGTTCATTCAGAGTATGGGCTTCGTCAACGATCGGCAGGCTATCAGGTGCAAAGGTGGTACCCCGCTGAATAATCACATTGCCGGTGTCGTCGCGCACGATCACGCCACCAATTGAGGGCATATTCACTAACCCCTCGGCGATCGCGGTGGTGTTCGGGTCATTGAACTCCCATAGCGAACGGGTCAGACTACCGCCAATCGTATATTGTTGCTGCTCAAGTTCCGAGATAATGTAGCGTTTGGTATTAAAATACTCGCCGGCGATATGCACGCAGGTGATCATAAAGGTCAGCAAAAAATAGATCGACAGAACGCGGGTCAGCAGTTTGCGTGAAATACGCTGATATTGAAGCATGGGTTAGGCTTCCGAGGTCATGCGGCAAACCCGCGGCGGGTTACCCAGATAGCGGGTGGCTGTTAAGATCACTGCATTGTTCATTGCCCAAGCCCTGGCTGAAGGATTATTGTTCTTATTCTCTTGTCCCATGACTCACTCTACCAAGCTGAGAGCCCGGCGCAACAGATTTTTATAACAAAAGTTGACACAAATCCGTAACAGTCATAAAAGTGTCATCACCAGGCTACATAATGCATGCATCCGAAATTAAAGAGGAAAACGCATGGCGCGCAAGATTTTGATCGTAGAGGACGAAGCTCCTATTCGCGAGATGCTGGCATTTGTGATGGAGCAACACGGCTATCAGCCAGTCGAAGCAGGTGATTTTGATAAAGCCCTGGAGGCCGTATGCGAGCCGTATCCAGACATGGTGTTGCTGGACTGGATGTTACCAGGCGGCAGCGGTATCCAACTGGCCAAACAGCTGAAAAGCCAGGACCATACCCGCCATATTCCGATCATTATGCTCACCGCACGCAGCGAAGAAGAAGATAAAATACGTGGGCTTGAAGTGGGCGCGGACGACTATATTACCAAGCCATTTTCACCCAAAGAACTAATGGCACGGATGCGTGCTGTATTTCGTCGGGTGTCGCCTACTAGCCTCGACGAGCCCCTGGAAGTGGACGGGCTTAAGCTTGACCCTGTGTCACATAGGGTCAGTGCCAACGGCTCGGCTGTGGACATGGGGCCCACCGAATTTCGTTTGTTACACTTTTTTATGACCCACCAGGATCGCGTATACTCAAGGGAACAACTCCTTGATCATGTTTGGGGTACCAACGTGTTTGTTGAAGATCGTACCGTAGATGTTCATATTCGTCGCTTACGCAAAGCCATCGGCGAGCATGACCGCCTGGTGCAAACCGTACGCGGTGTCGGCTATCGGTTCTCGGCGCGATAAATGGGCAAGCACTACACCCTGAGGGTTATTTTTCGCGGCTTACTGTTTTATCTGGCGCCTTTTCTGCTGGTTGGCTGGTACCTTGGCGCTGTCTGGCAGGCGCTGAGCCTTGCGTTATTGCTCAAGCTGGTATGGCATTACTACTTCATCAACCGGCTGACGACCTGGCTGTGGGACAGTCGAACCCTGCTGCCACCCACCGGGCGCGGTGTGTGGACTGACATTTTCGACGGTATTTATCGCACATTGCGGCGTAATCAGTCTCGCCAGCGCTCGTTAAGCACCCTGATCAAGCGCTTTCGACAGGCCTCCGAGGCAATGCCTGATGCTGCGGTGGTACTGAAAGAAGATGGCACCGTGACCTGGGCAAATAAGCTGGCCCAACTCTACCTTGGCTTACAGTGGCCGGGGGACAGCGGTATTCGCATTACCAACCTGATCCGTAACCCTCAATTCGTCAAATTCTTTAAAGCGGGGGACTTTAGCCACGCTATCACCATGCATTCGCCCGCGCACCATGTCATGGACATTGAAGTTCGCCTGATGCCCTATGCGGACAATCAGTATTTGTTGATCGCCCGGGATGTCACCCAGTTGACTAAGCTCGAACGAATGCGCAAGGATTTCGTAGCGAATGTGTCGCATGAACTTAAAACCCCGCTCACGGTTATGCAAGGCTATCTTGAGATGATTGAAGAGCCTGAGATGTTGCCAGCAAAGCAACTCAATAAAGCGATTCACGATATGAACGCGCAAGCCCTGCGCATGCAGAACATGGTCAATCAACTACTTGAGCTGTCGCGCATTGAGTCCAGTGCCCCAGAAAGCTTTAGTGAGGAAGTGAACCTGCCGCAGTTAATCGAGCAGAGCCTGGAAGAGGTCAGTTTATTAAGACAAGACAAGGACCATCAGATTGAACTGCATATAGATAGTAGTTTGCTGGTGTATGGCAATGCAGAGAAGTTGCGCACGGTGATCATGAACTTGTTAACCAATGCGATTAAATACACCCCCGCACAAGGGCATTTGACGATTAGCTGGTTGCGCCGCCACAAAAGCGCGCAGTTTAAAATTTGTGACAACGGTCCGGGCATCGACCCCATTCACCAAAGTCGTTTAACCGAGCGTTTTTACCGTATTGACGCAGACCGCAACAGCGCCACCGGTGGCACTGGGCTGGGGCTTTCAATCGTAAAACATGCGCTGGAGGCACATCGCTCCCGACTTGAGCTCGATAGCGAGCCAGGTAAAGGCAGTTGTTTTAGTTTTGTGTTGCCACCGGAGCTGGTTAAACCGCTGGCGCTGAGTAAGCCCAGTATGGAACAGACTGACCACTAAACCCGCCTGCGAATGCGCTACAGGCGGGGCGGGTTGCCTTTGGTTAATAGAACCAGTTAATGCAGTACCCGGCAGCGAATCGTGCCCGGAATCAGCTTCAGTTTGTCGAGTACAGCATCGGCCTGGTCACTGTTAATATCTACCACCACGTAACCAATGTCGCTGTCAGTTTGCAAGAACTGCGCAGCGATGTTGATGTTCATGTCTGCAAAGGTCTGGTTAACTTCGCGGAGCACCCCTGGCTGGTTTTTATGAATATGCAGCAGGCGGCTGGCATTTTCATGCAGCGGCAGGGAGACCTCTGGAAAGTTGACCGCAGACAGGGTCGAACCATTATCCGAATACTTGGCTAATTTACCCGCCACCTCAAGCCCGATATTGGCCTGGGCCTCCTGGGTTGAGCCACCCACATGGGGCGTCAGAATGACATTGTCGAATGCGCGCAGGGGAGAGATAAAGGCTTCATCGGCCGCCTTGGGTTCTATTGGAAACACATCAATGGCTGCGCCACTCAGGTGTTCGCTTTGCAGTGCATTCACCAGCGCATCAATATCCACCACGCTGCCCCGCGACGCGTTGATCAGCATGCTGCCGGGCTTCATGTAACTTAATTCATTGGCCGCGATCATATTCTTTGTGTCGTTGGTTTCCGGCACATGTAAACTGACCACGTCGCTACGTTCAAGCAGCTCGGTCAGCGCATTGATTTGACTGGCGTTGCCCAGTGACAATTTCTCTTCAATGTCGTAATAAATCACCTGCATACCCAGTTGCTCGGCAAGAATGCCCAGCTGGGTACCAATATGACCATAGCCGATGATCCCCAGCACTTTGCCTCGGGCTTCGTGGGCACCTGCGGCGCTCTTATCCCATTCACCGCGATGACAAGCGGCGTTCTTGGCCGGAATGCGGCGCAGCAGAAAGATAATATTGGCCAGCACCAGCTCGGCGACACTGCGGGTATTTGAAAAGGGTGCATTAAAAACCGGAATACCCAGGCGTTTGGCGGCGTCTGTGTCTACCTGGTTGGTACCAATACAGAAGCAACCGATAGCAACCAGTTTGGAGGCCGCCTGTAATACTTCTGCGGTTAACTGCGTGCGCGAGCGAATGCCAACAAAGTGCGCATCTGCAATGGCATTGATTAATTCATCGCCGGCCAGGGCGGTGTGGTGCTGCTCAATATTATGATAGCCCTGGCGTTGCAGGCAGCCGACCGCGCTGGGGTGTACGCCTTCGAGGAGCACAATGCGAATGCGTTTTTTGTCCAGTGAGACTGGGTTACTCATGATCTTTCCTTGGTATTTACTAGGTGCCGATTCGGCAATTCGACTCAGTGCAAAGATTAATCGAGCACACGGACTGACTTGCCGTCACTAATCAGGGCAATGTCGGCACCGCGATCTGCGAAGAGTCCGTTGCTGACAACCCCTGTAATTTGATTGAGCTTGCGCTCAAGCTCAATAGGCTTGCCAATATTCAGATTATAAACGTCGAGAATAACGTTGCCGTTGTCGGTGATAAAGTCTTCACGCAGCACTGGGTCCCCGCCGAGGCCGACAATTTTACGTGCTACATAAGATCGTGCCATTGGAATCACTTCCACCGGTAAGGGGAAATCGCCCAGCGCAGTGACCAGCTTGCTGTCGTCGGCGATACAAATAAAAGTGGTTGCCACTGCGGCGACAATTTTCTCCCGGGTCAGAGCGCCGCCACCGCCTTTAATCATTTGCTTATGGCGGGTGATTTCATCCGCACCGTCAACGTAAACCGGTAAGTCGTTGACGCCGTTCAGGTCATACACTGCAATGCCGTGGGCTTTTAATCGCTCGGTGGAGGCTGCAGAACTGGAGACTGCACCTTCAATGTCGTGTTTCATCGTCGCCAATGCGTCGATAAAATAGTTGACGGTAGAGCCCGTGCCAACGCCGACAGTCATCCCCGGCTTGATATATTCGAGGGCGGCTTCTGCGGCCATTTTCTTTGCTTGATCAGACATGATTGTAATCCTCGTGAGGCTACCCAAAGGGGTGGCATGAGTGGGGTTCATTTATACGGCACGCGGTCACAACAGGCCGTGAGTGAACATCATCGGTTGGGCGGATATTATACGTCCTGTCAGGCAAAGCGCCAACACTGTGTTGGGGTGATGACCATTGGCAGCGGCACGTCCCAGGGCTCACAGGGAATCGACGCCACTTGCTGGCAATCGTGGGCCAGGCCGATGACCTGCAGGTGCTGATAGCGACCTTGCGCCCAGCCAGCCAGGGTACGGTCATAAAAGCCGCCGCCCATGCCAATCCGGTTACCTTGCAGGTCAAAACCCACCAGCGGGGTCAGTAGACAGTCGATCTCTGCGATAGGCACGACCCGGCGGCAGTCCAGCACGGGTTCTGCAATGCCGTAAGGGTTCATTCGCAACGGCGTGTGCTGATCATAATCGAGCATGAGCAAATGACCACGGGCAAAAGGGTGTAGTACCGGCAGGCATAGCTGCTTGTTACTCGCCAGCAATGCCTCAAGTAACGGGCCGGTGTCGAGCTCGGCACCGAAACTATGGTAGGCGGCGATCCGTTTAGCATTTTTAACCGCATCCGTTTGCAACAGCTGCGCTACCAGCAGAGATGCAGCCTCGGCCTGTTCAGCGGGGCTCAATTGCTGGCGGTTGCGTTTGAGCTTTTGGCGTAAGGCCTGGCGTGCGTTGGCGGTATCGGGTGAAGAGGTCTGTTGGGATACTCTGGCAATTGAATCCATTGACTGTCCTTGGTGCCCTTGCGACACTGAGCCCCTGATAATGATAAAACTTAACCACAGAGACTTTGCCATGTTTGCTCAAAAACTACCATCCCTGGCCAGTAAATTGCTCGTCGGCTCACTGACTGCCGCGTGTCTTCTTGCCACCAGTCAACTTGCGCTGGCGAGCGATACCTATGCAGAACCTCCCGCTGCACCTGAGCGCGCAGAAGGTGAAGGCCCGTACTCGCGGTTAATTTTGCGCGGTGGCACTTTGGTCAATGGTGAGGGCGCTCCAGCGGTGGGGCCGGTGGATATCGTGATTGAGAACGATCGTATCGTGCGGGTTGACGCAGTAGGCTACCCCGGCGTGCCCATTCGCGAGTCAGGGCGCATTGAAGCGGGCCCGGACGATCATGAAATGGACGTGAGCGGGCATTATATTCTGCCAGGCTTCGTGGATATGCATGGCCATATCGGTGGCTCAGCCGACAATATTCCGGCGGAATACGTATTAAAGCTGTGGCTTGCCCATGGTGTGACTACGGTGCGCGAACCAGGCAGTTTCAATGGCATTGAGTGGACCCTGGACCACGTTCAACGCAGTGAACAAGGCACCATCGCGGCACCGCGTATTGTCCCTTATGTAGGCTTTGGTCAGGGTAGCAGTGAGCCCATTATCACCGCAGAACAGGCTCGTGAGTGGGTGCGGGATATTAAACAGGCAGGCGCTGCAGGCATTAAGTTTTTTGGCGCACCACCACGGGTAATATCAGCCGCACTGGACGAAGCGAAAGAGCAAGGTTTGGGCACCATGATGCACCATGCCCAATTGAACGTAGCACGCACCAATGTGCTGGATTCTGCGCGCATGGGATTAACCACCATGGAGCACTGGTATGGTTTACCCGAGGCGTTGTTTACCGAACAACGGATTCAGAACTATTCGCCAGATTATAATTATCAGAACGAACAGGACCGCTTTGGCGAGGCGGGCGAGCTGTGGAAGCAGGCAGCCGAGCCTGGGTCGGAACGCTGGAATCAAGTGCGCGATGAACTGATTGAGCTGGATTTCACTATCAACCCGACGCTGAATATCTATGAAGCCAGCCGTGACCTGGCCCGCCAGCGCAATGCCGAATGGCATGACGAGTATACCTTGCCCACGCTATGGGACTTTTTCACCCCAAGCCGTTATGCCCATGGTTCATACTGGTTTGACTGGACTACCGATCATGAGATCGCCTGGCGCGAAAATTACCGTATCTGGATGGAGTTTTTGCGCGATTATAAAAACCACGGCGGGCGCATTACGCTGGGCTCAGATTCCGGTTACATCTATAAAATTTACGGCTTTGGCTATATTCAGGAAATGGAGCTGATGCGTGAAGCCGGCTTTAATGCGCTGGAAGTTATTCAAGCGGCGACTTTAAACGGTGCGGAAGCCCTTGGCATGGGCGATGACATTGGCAGCGTGATCCCGGGTAAGAAAGCGGATCTGGTGATTGTGCAGGAAAACCCATTACGTAACTTTAAAGTGCTCTACGGTACCGGTCACTACCGCTTAGATGCCGATAATCAGCCCTACCGCACCGAGGGTGTTAAATATACCATTCGCGACGGTATCGTTTATGACGCCCAGGCGTTACTGGCTGACGTGCGCGAGATAGTGCGCAGGGCGAAGGAAGAGGCTGAGTAAGGTCGCGGGTAGATGGATAAATTACATCATTCTAAGCTGGATAACTGGTTACTGATGGCGATAGTAACCAGCGCTTTACTGGTGCTGCTCGCTGCCACTTTGCTCGCCTTGTCTGGCTTGGTGTTAATTGCCCTATTGGTATTCATACTTGGTGCGGTGGTGCCGATGTGGGTGGTGATGGCGACCCGCTATCATATTATTGATGACGAACTGCGCATTCGCGCCGGTCCATTTCGCTGGCGTATCAAGCTGGATGACATTGAGGACCTGACGCCGTGTCATAACTCGGTGCTAGCCCCGGCCATGTCAGCACAACGGCTCAAACTGGTGTATATGGCAGGCAAAGGGCACAAGGCGGGTGCAAAGACGCGCTTTCAGCTCTATATCTCACCAGAGGACAGGTATCAGTTTATTGTTGATTTGGGTATTGCGGACCCGCAGGATGCGGATGAAGACGATGGCCACTCAGAGGTTAGGCTACCGTAATGGCCAGGATGTAAATAGGGTGCTCCCCAAGGTGCCGCTGCTGCGTGTTAGCCCTTGAACCCATTGGCTCAAGGCGGGTGCTGAATTGAATAGTCGCAGGCTTCCCGATACATGTCGGGCTTGCGCACTGACTACCAAACAGGACCCTTTGCTGAAAACATCGGCTCAGGGACACTCACCAACTGGCTAACACCCCAGGGAGCATTGTTCTGTTACTCGTCGGTCTTACCGGTAAGACTATTGTGGCGATCACCCATCGCTTTTTCAATGGTTCCTTGCAATAAACGGATTTTATCTTCCAGAGCAGCCGTATGTTTGGCTTGCTGCTGACGGTCCTGAATCCACTCATGGCTTAGATTAAGCGCGGCCATCACCGCGATTTGCTCAACATTGGTCAGCTTGGTCGCACTTTTGGTTTCTATCAGGCGAGCATCTAATTGACGAGCGGCTTCGCGCAGCGCGCTTTCCTGTCCATCCGGGCACATGACTCGATAGTTTCTATCCAGCAACTTAATGTCCATAGGTTGACCACTCATCTGTACATTCCTTAACGAATATCGAGCTTAACTATATAGGGCGGAGGATAGCTGTACTATTCTTAATATGCAATAAGGGCCTTTATCTGCACAATGATCTGCACTATGGCGCCTGAATATGCAACACAGCCCTGCCGGATTGGCTCTTTCTAGCGCAGCCAGGCGGGCAATGATAGGATACGCACTACTTTAGAGACAGACGATGGCTTGGAAAAAACTTATGGCAGATTCAACTGCGCGGGCATACGACGCGCTTAACAGTGAACTCGAGCGTGAAGATATGCTGCTCAGCGCTGCGGAAATGCACGGTATGGTGAGCGGTATCGTTGCCAGTGGTGCGCCCCTTGAGACGAAAGAGTGGCAGGCATTACTTGCTGATTTAGCCAATGAGGGACAGGGGTTTAACCCGGCGATGAAACGTTTGCTGAGCGATCTCAACGAGATGATTTGCAGTGACCTTGCTGACCCTGAACTGGGCTTCCAGCTATTGTTGCCAGGTGACGACGACCCACTACGTGAACGACTAAAAGCACTGACCGACTGGGTGCAGTCCTTCTTGGTTGGGTTTGGGGTTAACCAGCAGAACCTGACAGAAGCGTCTGAAGATTTACGCGAAGCGATTCAGGACATGGCTGAGATCGCGCGCTTGTCAGACGATGTGGATGCAGACGAAGAAGGTGAGCGAGCTTATTATGAGGTCACCGAATACGTGCGGATTACCGCGATTATGTGCTTTAACGAGCTCGCCGGTGTTGAAACGACCGCTGATATTGCGCCTAAGACCCTGCATTAACTAAAAATGATAACCGCCAACCACAACCTTGTGAATCAGTAACCTGCGAACCCCGATTCGCCGCAAAGCAAAAACCGGAGCCTTATGAGTGGACATGAGCAGCGCGTGGCATTCAGCACCGAGCTTAAACAGCGACGCCAGAATTTACTCAATGACTTACCGCCGGATACGGTGGTGTTGTTACGGGGTGCCAGCCTGGTCACTCGCAGCAACGACACCGAGTATCCTTTTCGCCAAACCAGTGACTTTTATTACTTAACCGGTATCAATGAGCCTGACGCCTGGCTGTTGATGGTCAGTGGTAAGAAACCCCGCGAATACCTGTTTGTATTACCACGGGATGCGGAACAGGAAGTCTGGCATGGGCGCCGCCTCGGTACTGAGCAGGCAGGGTTGATCAGTGGTATACGCCAGGTGTATGAGCTCAATGAGCTTAATCGCAAGGTGTTAAATGCACTGGGCCAGCACCGCCAGTTGGCGTGGTCATTCAAGGTTGATTCCGCGCAAGGTCAGCATCGTCAGCGTTGGCTGGACAAACTAGCGGCGTCACGCAACTTAACCACCCCGGGCACCTTAATTGATCTAGATCCTCTCATTCACGAATTGCGCTTGTTTAAATCGGACTATGAAATCAAACTCATGCGTGAGTCAGCGAAGATAGCGGTTCAGGCGCACCGCCGGGCAATGAGCATGTGTCAGCCCGGGCGCTATGAATACCAAATTGCGGCAGACATTCACCATGAGTTTGCGACCCAGGGTACTGCAGGCCCTGCTTATGGCACGATTTGCGGCAGCGGCGAGAACGCCTGTATTTTGCACTACACAGAGAATACCTCGCGGCTGCAGGAAGGCGATTTATTACTGATTGACGCAGGCTGCGAATATCAGGGCTACGCCAGTGACATTACCCGTACATTCCCGGTAGGGGGCCGCTTCAGTGCCGCGCAAAAACGCATGTATAGCTGGGTATTAAAAGCGCAGCAGGCGGCGATTGAGCATATTAAGCCAGGCAACACCTTACCCCAGGCGTATAAAATTGCAGCAAAGATACTGACCGAAGGCTTGATAGACCTTGGGGTGCTAAGTGGCAGTGTGAGTGAGAATATGAAGTCCGTCGCTTACCGGCCCTATTTCATGCATGGCCTTGGGCACTGGTTAGGCCTCGATGTGCATGACGTTGGCGCGTACAAAGTGAATGGCGAACCACGCCCGCTAGAGCCTGGCATGGTGCTGACGATTGAGCCGGGTCTGTATATTCCACCTGGCACTCAGTGCAATGAGCTGTACCAAGGGGTGGGGGTTCGAATTGAGGATGACATTCTGGTCACAGCCCAGGGGCACGAAAACCTGACCCGCGGCGTGCCTGTGGAGATTGAAGATATTGAGCATTTGATGCAACCCGGTTCCTTTACCTGAGCGTATGTCTAAGCACGTGTGGGTAGTGAACTCGGTTAAACAAATACGAGTCAGTTAAAATTGGCAGGGTGAAGCGGTTGGTCCATGAACAGTAAGATAGAAAAATCATCGGCGCATAGTGACAAGGCATCAGCCAACGACCTGGATACAGATATTTGTGTCAGCGGTGGTGGTGTGGTGGGTGGCCTTGCGGCGTTGCTAAGCGCCCAGGCGCGGCCCGATCTGTCAATCACGGTATTAGATGCAAGCCCTGCCGGTCAGCAGGACCCACGCACCTTAGCGCTCGCCAGGACCACCATACTGACGTTGCAAAGGGCAGGTGTCGACACGACGCGGCTGGTCGCGAAAACCGCTGAGATCCAACACATTCATGTGTCCGAGCGCGGTGGCGCAGGCAGCACGACCCTGCACGCGGCAACCTATGACTTGCCCTCCCTGGGTAAAGTGGTCAGTGCGCAAGTATTACAGGAAGCTATTTTAGCGGCCTGTCAGCAGCATCCTAATATTAGCTGGCGCAGTGAAACCAGCCTGCAGAGCGTGGCCTATGAAACGGATAAGGTAAACTTGCGTACTCAGGGTAAGCAGGCTGCACATATCAGCACCAAGCTGCTGGTGGCGGCTGATGGTGGTCGCTCGATGATTCGTCAGCAGCTGAAGATAGCGCGCCGAGAGGAAGATTATGGGCAGACCGCGCTGATAGCGAATCTTACCTTGGACCGTGACCATATGGGTTGGGCCTACGAGCGCTTTACCGAACATGGGCCGATTGCATTGTTGCCTTGTGGAGCGCGGCAAATGGCGCTGGTTTGGTGTGTACCAAGCGACAGCGCCGAGCGCTATCGCGAGCTTCAGGACGCTGACTTTCTGGCGGCCTTGCAAAGCGAGTTCGGCTTTCGTGCCGGGCGGTTTAGCGCAGTGAGCGGGCGCGCAAGTTATCCGCTCTACTTGTTGTTGGCTGAGCGCGCGGTGTTCCACCGTACTTTATTGATAGGCAATGCCTGCCACACGCTACACCCCATCGCAGGTCAGGGGTATAACCTTGGCGTGCGCGATTGCGTCGACTTCGCCAGGCTGATTGGGGAGCAGGCGTCAGCGGATGGCGAGGTTGCCCACCGTGCGCTGCTTGAGTATGAACGTCAGCGCCAGAGCGATTATAAGCGTATTGCCGGTTTAACCGACGGCTTGGTCCGGGTGTTTTCGAATCAGCATGCGCCATTGGTGGCTGCACGCAATCTCGGCTTGCTGGCGTTGCGCAAGCATTCGCTGCTGTCCTACCCGCTGGCGCGAGCCGCAATGGGGTATCGCAACTTATTAGGAGAACGCTGATGGCTTTACTGCGCACACAAGTGGTCATTGTCGGAGCAGGGATGGTGGGCTTGAGCCTAGCCGTCGCCCTGGCAATACGTGGTCGTGAGGTGGTTGTCATAGAGCGCCAGGCGGCGAAAAAAGAGATGCCCAGCGCACCGCAACTGCGGGTCAGTGCAATGAGTGGTGGGTCTCAACAATGGTTACAGGCCTTAGGTGTGTGGCCAATGCTCCCGCCGGAGCGCATTGGTACGTACCGCAAGATGCATGTGTGGGACCGGGACAATGGCGCAGATATTCACTTCGATGCCGATCAGGCTGGCCTTGATGCCCTTGGCGACATCGTTGAAAACGCAGTGGTGGAAAGCTGTTTATGGCAGCGTGCTGAGGCCCTGGGGGTCAAGGTCATTGATGAAGTTGAGCATGAAGCGCCGGAGTTTTCTGCTCAGGACGTGACACTGAGCCTGAGTAATGGCGATATTATTCTGGCGCAACTACTGGTGGCAGCCGACGGCGCGCGCTCAAAGCTTCGCGAGCAGGCAGGCACGCCGATGGTGTTTAAAGATTATGAACAGCATGGCTTAGTGGCCACCATTAAGAGTCAGCATCCGCATCAGGGCACTGCGCGTCAGGCATTTATGGAAGGCGGCCCGTTGGCTCTGCTGCCGCTAAATGACCCGCATCACTTGTCTATTGTCTGGACCAGGCCACAGCTAGAAGCAGAACGGCTGCAGAACCTTGATGAGACAGATTTCAACCATGAACTCAATGCAGCCAGTGATAATGTATTGGGTGTATTGAAGGTGGTCAGTGAACGCCAGAGCTTTCCTTTGCAAATGCGTTACGCCGAGCAATGGTTGCATCAACGCCAGGTGCTGATAGGGGACGCTGCACACACTATTCACCCACTGGCAGGGCAAGGGGCGAACCTTGGCATTGGCGATGCGCGCGAGCTCAGTGCGCGGCTGAATGAGCTCGGTACCTTAAATGGACAATGGGACGCAGTGGCGCTGATGCGCACGCTGCGTAGCTACGAGCGCGCTCGTAAAGCGGCCGCAGTGCAACAGATTGCGACCATGGAGGGCTTTCATCAGCTATTCAGAACCGCCAATCCAGTGCTGCGGTTACTGCGCGGAACTGGGCTTAAACTGGTGGACGCGCAGCCATTACTGAAGCAATTCTTTTTACATCAGGCGAGCAAATAACGCTAACCCTAGCGTAGGGCGTCTTCGATATACCGCATCAGGCGTTCACTGGCTTCGCTCATACGCCCGTGGCGCTCAAGGTAAATGTTGATGGTGCCAAGGTCGGGTAGGTTGCTGTGACGCACTTCAGCAAGCTCCAGCGGCACACTTGAGCGGGCCAGCACGCTGACCCCTAGGCCGCTGCGGATAGCACTGGAAATACCAGCTAAGTCGCTGTTGGTGTAATTAATTCGGTAATCTCGTTTATTCACCAGGGTCTTTAGGGCCCGCCGCCGGTAGATACAGCCTTCAGGGGCCAGCACCAACGCCAGCGGTAATGACGGCTTCAATTCATGGCTAGCAGCCACCCATACCAACTGATCAGTTTTGACCAGAGTCGCACCTTCAGGTGCGCTTTCAGCGACGGTAAGAATAATATCAAACTGACCGCGACTGGCATTCAGGCGTAAGTCCCGGCTGAGCCCGGAGGTGACCTGCAAGGACACCTGCGGATAGCTGCTAGCAAATTGGCCAAGAATACTGGGCAGCAATGTTGAGGCGAATTCACTGGGGATGCCTAAACGAACCTCGCCTGATAGGCTGGACTCGGTAAATTGCGCCACTACCTGATCATTTAAATTAAGGATTTGCTGGGCCATAGGGTAGAGCTCGCGACCGGCATCGGTGAGTTTAATTCGACTGCCCTGGCGGTGCAGTAATGTCACATTCAACAGCTGTTCTAATCGCTTAATTTGCAGGCTAATAGCAGGCTGTGAACGGCCTAAACGCTCACCCGCCAGGGTGTAGCTTTGCAGGTCAAAGACCGACACCAGGGCGCGCAGGTTTTCAATGGGAACGTGTTTCATGGCGTCTCGCAAGTATAAGGTAGACTAATGTTTAACATGCTTTATTAGTTTTATAAATACATGCATTTGTCTTTTTAATTTGTTGCCCTGCACCACAAGCCTTATAATCCGCATTAAATTTAAGCGACAACGGAAGACTTCTGATGGCTAGCAAAACTCCTTTGTACGACGCACATGTAGCAGCAGGCGCAAAAATGGTCGATTTTCATGGTTGGGACATGCCCCTCAACTATGGTTCGCAAATCGAAGAGCATCACGCTGTGCGTCAGCACGCTGGTGTATTCGATGTCTCCCATATGACCATTGTTGATGCAACCGGGCCTGAAGCGAAAGCCTACCTGCGTCACTTACTGGCCAATGATGTCGCAAAACTGACTCAACCTGGTAAAGCCCTGTATACCGGTATGCTTAACGAAGAAGGCGGCGTCATTGACGACCTTATCGTGTATTACTTTGCAGACGATTCTTATCGCTTAGTGGTGAACTCAGCGACCCGTGACAAAGACATGGCCTGGTTAATGAAACAGGCTGGCGAGTTTGATGTCTCGGTAACCGAGCGCCAGGAATTTGCCATGGTGGCTTTACAGGGGCCAGAAGCAGAAGAAAAAGTCGCAGTTCTGCTGAGTGACGACCAATATGGTCAGGTCAAACAGATGAAACCTTTCTTCGGTGTTCAGCACGGTGACGTGTTTGTGGCGACCACCGGGTATACCGGCGAAAAAGGTTATGAAATCATTGTCCCTAATGAACTGATTGTCAGTGTGTGGGACAAGTTGCTGGCTAATGGCGTGAAGCCTTGTGGCTTGGGCGCGCGTGATACCCTGCGCCTGGAAGCTGGCCTTAACCTGTACGGTCAGGACATGGATGAAACTGTGTCGCCGTTGGCTGCCAATATGGCCTGGAGCGTGGCGTTTGAACCTGCCGATCGTGATTTCGTTGGCCGTGCAGCGCTTGAGCAACAAAAAGAAGCGGGTACTGAGAAGCTGATTGGCCTGGTCATGGAAGACAAAGGTGTCTTACGTGCCGGCTTGAAAGTGACCGTAGATGGCGGTGAAGGGGTAATTACCTCAGGTACGTTCTCGCCAACCCTGGGTTATAGTATTGCACTTGCGCGAGTCCCTCAGCCAGTCGGCGAAACCGCACAAGTGGAAATGCGCAAAAAAATGGTTACAGTGAAGGTTGTGAAACCAAGCTTTGTGCGTAATGGCCAGGCAGTGGTGAAACCTTTATAGCAATGTGTTCAGGCACAGCATAATGCTATGCCAACGCATTAGAGTTGAGCATCAAAACAGACTTATCAGAGCGATAACAAGGACAAACAAATGAGCAACGTACCTACAGAACTTAAATACGCGCCGTCCCACGAGTGGGTTCGCAATGAAGGCAACGGCATTTTCACAGTTGGTATTTCCGAGCATGCACAAGAATTGCTGGGCGATATGGTTTTCGTCGAGCTGCCTGAAGAAGGTGACACCTTCTCTGTGGGCGATGACTGCGCCGTGGCTGAGTCTGTGAAAGCTGCCTCTGATATCTACGCGCCGCTGAGTGGCGAAATTGTAGAAGTGAATGAAGAGCTTGAGGATTCGCCAGAAACCGTTAACAACGACCCATACGGTGACGGCTGGCTGTTCAAAATCAAAGCGGAAGATGAAAGTGAGTTAAATAACTTACTCAATGCGGAAGCTTACGCCGCGTCAATTGAAGACGAATAAGCTGTAGTGTAGTTAGCCGCAGGGCCCCGCGATTGTCGGGGCCTTGTTTTTCGTTGGCAGGCAAGACCTGCCACGAGGTTTAATTAATTCAAATCAAGAAGTTAAATCAAGGTATCGAATCATGAGCGGTAAAACCCTGGAACAACTTGAACGCCACGACGAATTTGTTGCGCGCCATATCGGCCCAAGCGCAGACGAGCAAGCCGCAATGCTGGCTACTGTGGGTGCGTCTTCATTAGAAGATATGACATCACAGACTGTGCCTGGCGCGATTTTGCGTGAGCCTTTTCTGCAAATTGGCGAGGCAATGACCGAGCGTGACGCGCTGGCAAAGCTGAAGCGCATTGCGAAGAAAAACCAGGTGTTTACCAGCTTCATCGGTGCCGGCTATTACGACACCCTGACCCCAAACGTGATTCTGCGTAACGTGTTAGAAAACCCAGGCTGGTATACCGCGTATACGCCGTATCAGCCAGAGATCGCCCAGGGCCGTCTACAAGCTATTCTGAACTTCCAGCAAATGACCATGGACCTCACCGGCATGGAGCTGGCCAGCGCATCTTTGCTGGACGAAGCCACTGCCGCTGCAGAAGCGATGGCGATGGCCAAGCGTGTAGCTAAGTCTAAATCTAACGCATTCTTTATTGCTAACAATGTATTCCCACAAACCATCGACGTGGTCAAAGCCCGTGCGGACATGTTCGGCTTTGACATTATTGAAGGCGACTGGACCGAAGCTGCGGATCACGAAGTCTTTGGTGCTTTATTACAAAGCCCGGCGGACAATGGTGAAGTGCTTGATCTCACCGACATTATCGCTGCAGTACAAAAACACAAAGCCGTGGTTGCGGTCGCTACCGACCTGATGAGCCTGGTGATGTGTAAATCACCGGGTGAGATGGGCGCGGACATGGTATTCGGCTCAGCTCAGCGCTTTGGCGTGCCAATGGGCTACGGCGGACCACACGCGGCATTCTTTGCTACCCGTGACAAGTTCAAGCGCGCTTTACCAGGGCGTATTATTGGGGTGTCTAAAGACAGCCGCGGTAACCTCGCGCTGCGCATGGCGATGCAAACCCGTGAGCAACATATTCGCCGCGAGAAGGCCAACTCTAACATCTGTACTGCACAGGTGCTGTTAGCCAACATGGCGTCGTTCTTTGCGGTCTACCACGGCCCTGAAGGCCTGAAAAACATCGCCTCACGCATTCACCGCCTGACCGATATCGTTGCTGCTGGCTTACGTGAAAAAGGCCTGCAGATCACCAATGGCACCTGGTTTGACACCTTAACCGTCAACGTTCGTTCCAACAAAAGCGAAATCATTGAGCGCGCTCAGGCCGCTGAGGTTAACCTGCGCCTGGACCATGACGGCCAGATCGGTATCAGCCTGGATGAAGCCAAAACCGCCGCTGACGTTGAGAAGCTGTTGGATATCATCCTGGGCGATGACCACGGCTTAACCGCGAGCAAGCTTGACGGCCATGTGTGTGCAGAGGAAGAAACCTTACCGCTGAACCTGCAGCGCGATACCGATTTTATGACCCACCCGGTGTTTAACTCGTACCACTCAGAAACCGAGATGCTGCGTTACATCAAGTCACTGGAAAATAAAGACCTGGCATTAAACCACTCGATGATTTCGTTAGGTTCATGCACCATGAAGCTGAACGCGACTGCGGAGATGATCCCGGTGACCTGGCCAGAGTTCGGCGGTTTGCACCCATTCTGCCCGCCAGAACAGGCACGTGGTTATGCACAGATGATTGCAGGGCTTTCTGACTGGTTGTTAGACATTACCGGTTACGATTCGCTTTCTATGCAGCCTAACTCAGGTGCGCAGGGCGAGTACGCAGGTTTGATGGCGATTCAGAAGTATCACCAAAGCCGTGGCGAAGGACATCGTGACATCTGTCTGATCCCAAGCTCAGCGCACGGTACCAACCCAGCGTCCGCACAAATGGCGAGCATGAAAGTGATTGTTGTCGACTGTGACAGCAAAGGCAACATCGACGTCGACGACTTCCGCAAGAAAGCCGCAGAAGCGGGCGACAAACTGTCCTGTGCGATGGTCACGTACCCGTCTACCCATGGCGTGTACGAAGAGCGTATCGCTGAAGTCTGTGACATTACTCACGAGTTCGGCGGCCAGGTCTACATGGACGGCGCCAACATGAACGCACAGGTTGGGGTGACTTCACCTGGCTCGATTGGTTCTGACGTATCGCACCTGAACCTGCATAAAACTTTCTGTATTCCACACGGTGGTGGCGGCCCTGGTATGGGTCCTATCGGCGTCAAGAAGCACCTGGCACCGTTCTTACCGGGCCACGTTATGATGGACGGTGAAGGCTTAGCACACGGCAACCATGCAGTGTCTGCAGCGCCTTACGGCAGTGCCAGCATTTTGCCAATCTCGTGGATGTATATCGCGATGATGGGCAGCGCAGGCCTGCGTACCGCCACAGAAGTTGCCATTCTAAACGCCAACTACCTGGCGAAAAAACTTGGCGAGCACTACCCGATTCTGTACACCGGCCGTAACGACCGTGTGGCGCACGAGTGCATTATTGACCTGCGTCCGCTGAAAGACAAAGCCGACATCGCTGAAATCGATATCGCCAAGCGTCTGCAGGACTACGGTTTCCACTCACCCACCATGTCGTTCCCGGTAGCGGGCACATTAATGGTTGAGCCAACCGAGTCAGAGTCACAGGCAGAGCTGGACCGCTTTATCGAGGCGATGATTTGTATCAAAGGTGAAATCGAGAAAGTAGCCAGTGGCGAATGGCCAGCAGACAACAACCCGCTGGTAAACGCGCCGCACACCCTGGCAGACATTGTCGACAGCAACTGGGACCGCCCATACGACCGTCAGGTCGCCGCCTACCCGGTAGCAGCAGTCGCCATTGATAAGTTCTGGCCAACAGTGAACCGCATTGATGACGTGTACGGCGACCGCAACCTGATTTGTAGCTGCCCGGATATTGATAGTTATCGGTAATATCTGAGTTTCAGTTCTCAGGAATTAAACCGTTTAATGCCCTCCTATTTAGGAGGGCATTTTTGTTTGTGCTGATGTCGATTTGGAGCAAATAACCGACATTTGAACTTGGTGAAGTCCCTTGCCTGTTTCAGGCCGTTGCACGCTTATTCCGGCAAGATTGCTCGATTTGTTGTTGTGTTGTGTATTTAACTCGTTTAATGTCAACTACATAACAAAAAATCAAAGTTGTATATTGTGCGCACCCAGCAAGGGAAATGAGCATGCTCAAATGGCTTTTGCGTGTTCAGGAAGTTTTGGGCAAGAATGCTTTATTTGACAGCAGTTTAAGTATTGGTAGCTATTAGTTGAAAGAACTTCAAAGTGCGCATGCACACTATTCAAATGTTATGCTCAATGGAGAATTCAATGCAACTAGCAGATTTATTGGGAATAATTGGAGGGCTCGCTGGCCTTTTGGCACTCGCAGTTCAGGGTTACTTAATATGGCAGAAGAGAAAACCTGATCTTAAACTTTTCGTGCCTTACAACTTTTCTGGAGACCATACTGAATCTGGTCAGCGAATGATGTTTTGTCTAGTCAGGATATCTAACCTATCAGAGCGTCCCGCTTATGTTTATTTCGAAACATTAAAAGCGGAGGTTCTCTACAAAAATAGATGGCATCCAGTCGAAGTTCCAAGTTTCTCTCAGCAAGCTAATATGGACTTCGACCTACCTGAGGCGGTTCAATTCCATACAGGCGTAAAACAAATACCTTTCTTTAATAAATTTAGCAGCCCGGTAATTTCCCTAGATAACCCTTATTCAAGATATTTTGCAGTTACCTGTCATGATAGAGGGGCAATAGATCATGGTGAAAGGCTTCGACTAGAGTTTAAAGACTGCAACCTTACAAAGCATGTTCTTGAGGCCGAAATTCTTAAAAATGACCCAGAGCATGTTGAGTAAGCATAACAAGGCGCTGCTAGGGACAAACCTACACTACGCTCCGGTTTGCCCCAGAGCGCGGCGTTATACGGCGGTAAGTTTCTGATGGCTTTTCTACATGTGGTTATCGAGAGAGCGGATGGTGACAAGCCAGTTTTTTTATTCGGCGACCTCAGTAAGGCGGAGCTGAAAAAACGATTTATTCGCCCGTACAGCCTTGCCAAGCCGGTTCTCAAAGAGAATAGGGTTGTTAACCTAGCGAATGTGACAGTCGTTCATATCATCGAGACGGAACAACCACTGGATGCGGCATTAAAGCTATTGCAGGTGGAAAGTAACGAGCGGATTGATAGGCTCAATCGAGAGTCGACCGGAGCTTTTATAGTCAGCGCAGGTAGTGGCTGGGTAAACGAAGATATTGTTCATTGTGGTGAGGACGTAACCGCCAGATATGTAACCTCACCACCTGGTGAAGGTACCCCGGCTTCCCGTGCTCTGGCCCTAATTCATAGTCCTTGGGTACTGAGGGTGGGTGGCAGTCTTGCGGTTATCGTGATTGGCGGTTTTGTTGTGAGGTGGATATGGGCATAGAACCCTATAACCAGTCGGTCAACCGGACGTCAAAAGCGTGCCGCTTTTGGTCCCCCCCCGCTGGTGCTCCGGCGCCGGTTACCTCAGCGTTATGCATCTAGGTAGATTGAACAATGGAAGCGAGACCTAATAAATCCGAAGAGTTATTCCTCAGTCTTGGGTACAACCGATTTTACGACTTGTTCGATGAGATCATGATGGATGACTTCTGGGCAAAAGAGGATTGCTATAGGTTTGGCAAAGTGTCGAGCATCTTTGCAGTTTATGCCGAGCTTTTAGCTTATGAGCCATTCAAGCATGTACTTGAAGCGCTTAAGACGCAGCGTCCTCCGATGGAATCTGAGATTGGAGGCCCTCTGTTTAAGTTCGTGCGTAACATACTCGCTCATTTTCCCATATTTGAAAAATGGGATGAGGTGTGGGTGAGTAAAGAGCTAGTTAATTGGCAGAGAAAAGGCCTGACGATTGACCGCTTCCTAAAGAAGTATGCAGGCCACGATGAAGTGAAGTATCGCTTCTGGGAAGCAGATAAAAAACGCATGACTTATATGAGTATTCGTTTTCCAGAAAAATACGACGACAACAAGATATATCTCAAGGATATGATCGAGGAAAAAGACGGAGTGAAATTTTCACTCATAATGATGCGCCAGATACTTAATACACAAGTAGAGCCAGTTGGTGAAAATGCATAACAAACAAAGGCAGCGGACGCCAATAAGCGGCGCTCGCTGCTTTGGGCGTTAAAAGGCATAATATGGTCACGCAGCAAATTACAGCTATTGCTTTAAGAATCTTGTCAATTTGGTTGCTGATTCACCTTTTGTTGAGTTTGCCAGGTATGGCTTTGACGTTTCCTAGCTTCGAAATATTTCATCAGCAAGAAACCCCGAAATGGATGCTGTTCGGTGTATCAGCTGCGCTCTTTGCTCTGGGTTTGCTTGCCGTATTTCTTTTATTTAAAACGTCTAAATCTGTGCTCACTCATTCAAAAAGTGATTTTCCACTTGCTCTTAACGAGGATTCACAGAAGGTATTGTTTCAACTAGCCGGTCTGTACTTTGTAGTAAACGCGTTGGCATATTTGCCTCGTTCGCTTGCACCAATATCGAGCGCATTTGAGCTATCGATGGGTGATTTTTTAACTCCAGTAGGTCTATTATTACAGCTATTAATTGGTGTTTGGCTAGCAAGTCGTTCTGCTTTCTGGCTTAAGCTTTTTCAGAAGTTGAGAGGCCGAGGATAATGCCATTTAACAAGTCGCATCAGTACGTGCCCTCGACGCCGGACACTCACTGCGTTCGTGTCGCTGTGCTCGGGCGTTAGCGCTGATCGTATTGGCCACCAATAGAGAAGATATAAATGGACTTTTCGTCGAAACGATATACCAAACGATCTTTTGAGATATCCGCTTAGACCATAGGCCAGATAGATTGTGCTTTAGTGCTTTAGTGCTTTAGTGCTTCAGGCTTCCCCAGGCCTGAAGAATGATCGACCGCTCGCAGCATTTCCCTGAGCAATTTGCATAAGGCCTTGTGTAAGCGTTTGTCCTTTTCGCGCATAGCCTCATACGCTTCCCAGTCGTAGGCACTCATCACAACGAAGGCCTCTCCACCTCTGCCAATTCTGCCCCTTCAATAAACCTGGGTTGGCGAGCCTAGTAGATATAAGTACAGAAATAATCCGAAATGACTGAAGCTACCTGTAATCACGCCGATATCCTTACCAAGAAATCACCATAGAGTGATGACGTTTGTTGAGTGCGGCGCCAGTAAAAATGTCTGGCGTGCTGGCCGGGTCTCGGGCCTCGACATGATAAAACAGCTGGCAAAGGTGAGTTTGCCAGCTTCGTTGCTAAAGGACGGGCACCGGATACGTGCCCATAGGATTTAAAATGATACGAACAATGAATATTGGTGTGCGCTCAGTTCTTTTCTTTGCAGTGCTGGGGTTGTTGACCGTGGTTGTGGGGGTTGTGGCTTTGGTCGGCCAGGCACAGATGGAGCGGGAAAAAGAAAGTATTACCAGCACCGCCGTGCCTGCGATGATGGCAGTGCAAGACATTAATCGAGAATTTCTGCGGGCTCGCGTATACACAATGAACGCTATTGCAGCGACCAGTGAAGAGTTTCGCCGCCAATACGTCGCTAATGTTGAGCAATCACGCGAGATTCAGGACGATTATAAACAACGTTTGAGAAGCTACCTGACCACTGAAGCAGGTCGCACCAGGCTGCAGGACTACGAGCGGCTGGAGCAACGTTACTGGCAAGTAAATGATGCGGTGATTAATGTCGCCCGACAGCAGGGCACAGAGCAGGGCGTACGGGCTCGTAATGCACAGCTCGACCCCCTGGTGGCGGACATTCGAACGCAACTGGAGGACTTGGTCGCCTGGCAGCAACGTATGGTTGATGAAGCTGATGATACAGCGACCAGTATTGCCGGGCAGGTTCAGGTGACAGTGGGCGTCATGCTTTTACTGGTTATTGCCCTGGTGGCTATTCTGGCCACTGTGTTTACCCGCAGTATCGTAAGGCCTCTGCAAGAAGCGGTACAAGGCGCTCAATATATTGCTGATGGTGATTTAACGCAAACGCTGACTGTTGATGGCAACGATGAAGCAAGTCGTCTGATGGAAGCTTTGTCGCGGATGCAAAGTAATCTACGTGATTCTATCATGATGATCACTGATTCAGCGTCACAGCTGGCTTCGACCTCAGAGGAACTGAGCTCAGTGACCGAAGACTCCAACCGCGGTTTGCATCAGCAAAGTGAGCAACTTGAACAGGCCGCGACAGCGGTGAACGAATTGACTGCCGCCGTAGAAGAAGTTGCACGCAACGCTCAGGCCGCTTCAGAAGATTCAATTAACGCCGATGAGCGGGCCCAATTTGGTCGCGAGCAGGTCAATAACACGTCCTCTAATATTGAAGCGTTAGTCACCCAATTATCCGGGTCCGCTGAAAACATCCAGAACCTGGCGCAGAAAGTGAATGACATTACCTCGGTGCTCGACGTGATTGGTGGCATTGCCGAGCAAACAAACTTGCTGGCTCTAAATGCCGCGATAGAAGCCGCTCGTGCCGGCGAATCAGGCCGCGGCTTTGCCGTAGTGGCAGATGAAGTTCGTGCGCTGGCACATCGAACTCAAGTATCGACGAAGGAAATCGAGTCGATGGTTGCTGCCGTTCAGCAGTCGAGCTCAGCCTCGGTGAAGGGCATGCAAATGAGCTCGGAGCAGGCGGAAAAAACCCAACAGTTGGCAATAGCCGCAGGTGAAGCATTGCAAACCATCGCAGTTGCGGTATCGCAAATCTCTGAGCGCAATGCCTCCATTGCTAGTGCTGCAGAAGAACAGGCCCAGGTCGCCAAAGATGTGGATAAAAACCTGGTGAATATTCAGGATTTGTCGGCGCAAACTGCGGCAGGCTCGAATCAAACCAGTGCATCCAGTCAGGAACTCGCGCGTCTGGCAGTAAACCTGAACGAGTTGGTTGCCAGCTTTAAGGTGTAGTGCAACCCTCTAAAGGAGGGCAATGGTCAGCCCCAGATTGGCTAAAAGCCGCTTCAGCTTATGCCCGCGAGTGTTATACTGCGGGCATAGTTTTTTATTCTGAAGGTCGCTATGACAAAGCAAGCTCCACAGCAGGGTGGTTTCTTCGCTAACCTTGCCTTTAACATCGTAATTCCGGTCGTGATTTTAATGAAGTTCAGTGGGCCGGAGCATTTAGGCCCAGCGCTTGGGGTGATTATCGCGCTGGCGTTCCCCATTTGTTACGGCCTGTATGACTTGCGCCGGACGCGCAAAATTAATGGTTTTTCAGTGCTCGGTATTGTCAGTGTTATTTTGACCGGCGGTATCAGTTTACTTGAGCTCGACCCCCAGTATATTGCGATCAAAGAAGCGGCGGTGCCTGGTGTCATCGGCTTGGCGATATTTATCAGTCAATTCACCCGCTTTCCGCTGGTCAAGAAGCTACTGATGAATGACAAAGTGATGGATGTTGAACGCCTGCAGCAAGCCATTGCTGACAAAGGGAATAGCCAGGCGTTTCAACGGGTGTTGCGGGTGGCGACCTATTTGGTCGCTGGGGCATTCTTTTTATCCGCAGTGCTTAATTATGTGCTGGCGCGGATGATTGTAGTGAGCCCTGCAGGGACCACCGAGTTTAATAGCGAGCTTGGGCGTATGACCGCGCTCAGTTTCCCGGTGATTGCACTACCTACGATGCTGGTCATGTTTGTCGCTATCTTCTATTTGTTTTGGCAAATGAAAAAATTGACCGGGGAATCCATAGAAGCTTTTTTGCATGGCCAACCACCGGCGGATAAAAAAGTAGAGAAAGAGGGATCTGCAGACGAGTGATTCAGTTAGAGCGTAAAGATGAACAAACTCTAAAACTGATCCGCGAGCTTGGCGAAGCCGCCGAGCATCGCCTTGACCTGTATCTGTTTATCCCGGGTGAGCTCAACGTAGATTCGCAGATTATTCCTGAGCAGGAGTTCTACCTGCAGGGTATTTACGTTAAGCGCACCTATTCGAGTAAAGCGCAGCTTGCGCCGTTGGTGCAAAGCCGGCTGATTAGCCGTAGCGCAGCACAAAGCGACCGCGCCGACCCCAAATACCGCCTTAGCCTGAGTCTCTATGCTTATCAGTATGCGAATGCACTGGAAGGTGCTGCCCGCAGTCTGTTGAGCGACGAAGAGGTATCCCGGGAGGACATTGGCGAGCTGCTCGAGCTGATTGCGACCATTCTAAAGCGACTGCGCCGCAACGTACCCAAAGACCCCGGCCTGTCGCGCTACAACGTCAATATCGACAATTACCTGTCCTGGCAGACTGAACAGCAACTCCTGATGCTGGCGACTAAGTTGCCTTTTGCTGACGACCAGATGGACTTACGTGACCTGCTGATCAAAGTGGCGCGGCGCGAACATACCTATCGGGCTGAGCGTGAGTACAACAGCGTGAGCGTGAATGACGACAGCACCCGCATGTCGAACAAGATGCGCCTGTTGCGGCGCTTGATTGAGTATCCGATTACTTTTAAGCGCAAGTCGCAAGAGCTTGGGGTCGGCGAGCAGCGCTGGCTGAAAGCCATTGTTGCCGCCATTATCATGACCTTTGTCTCCTTTTTGCTGTTCGAAAGCCGCATGATGCTCGGTGATATCACCGCGACCTTCCTGCTGGTGGCTGCGTTGCTGTATGGCTTGCGCGAGTTTTTCCGTGACGATATCCGGCAAAAGCTCTGGCTTTGGTTACGTAAGGGCCGACCGAAGTGGAAGCACACGTATATGGATGTTAACTCGGAGCAAACCACAGGGCGTTCGTTGGAATGGATTGACTACATGACCTTCGACGAGCTGCCAGAGGACGTGCGCAAAGCGCGTCGTGGGGGTGCGGCACAGCGTGGTGAAACCGTGCTGCATTATCGCAATGATTCCAAAATGACACCCACCCGATTTTTAAGTGGTTATGCCGAAACTCGCGAAAGTATCGTCCTTGATTTAGATCTGTTTATGCGGGTAATGAACCCAAGCTCACACCCGGTGTATCGACTGGATAATCAGGAAATCATTGAAGAGAACGTGGAAAAACGTTACGTACTTAATCTGGTGGTTCGGGATGTGGAGGGAGACGGCAGGGTCATTTTGCAGCGCTGGCGGATTATTATTAATCACAATCGTATTATTGATGTTGAACTTTCTGATGAGTTGAAATAATGTTAACAAAATTCACAAGATTATAAACATTTAGCTTAATCCCATGAGGTGGCTTTTGGGTGGCTAAGCGGTTTTGATACTTTTATTCTTTAGCCAGTCCGGGAGAACCATTGTGAGCGCCCCAGGAACACAACGAAATATCATGCGTCGCAACAACGTCGTGGTTTTAGGCAGTGGAAAGAAGACGCTGGTCCTTGCGCATGGCTTGGGCTGTGACCAGCGGATTTGGCATAAAGTGGTGCCGCTATTGTCCGCTGACTTCCGCCTGGTGCTGTTTGATTACGTT
>JAFIFH010000039.1 GCA_020832105.1 Idiomarina sp. | reverse complement strand
TGGTGGTTTTGCCCACCCCATTGACCCCTACCATCAGAATCACGGTTGGCCCACCATGCTTCTCAATCACCAATGGCTTGCTCACCGGCGCAACGATTTCTCCTAAATACTCTTTCAAGCGATCAAATAAGCGGTCTGCGTCTTTCAGATCTTTGCGTGAGGCAAACTTTGTCAGTTCATCGATAATTTTCTGGGTGGTCTCAACCCCCACATCCGCCATCAATAATTGGGTTTCGAGGTCCTCGAACAATTCCTCATCAATTTCCTTACCGACGAAAATATTGGCCAGGCCTTCGCCAATATTTGACGAGGTTTTTTTAAGGCCCTCGCGCAAACGAGCCCATAACCCTTGCTTGCCGGGCCGTTCCGCTGTTTTACTGTCGACGCTGGTCGCAGCTGCTGCCGCTATCGGCGGAGCTTGCTCAATCGGTGTTGAGGCGACAGGTGACACGCCTGCAGGTTCAGGTTCTGCAGTGACTGTTTTAGCCTGCGGCTCAGTTGGTTGAGGTTGCTCTGGTGTCGGCTGTTGCGGCTGAGTAGCCGGATGGCGCTTAGCGGCAGATTCCGCCATGGCAATGGCTGCGTCTTCTGTCGCGTCCGCCGGGCGTGGCTTGGCTGGCTCCGGCGTAGGCACGGTTTCATCTTTCGGCGATTCAGTCTGTTCCTGGGAGGGCGTCGCCTGGTCTTGTTGTTCGTCTTCTTCTTTGCGACCTACCCCAAACCAGGATGAAAAAATTGAGCGTTTCTTTGCCATAACAACCACAGTGTCCAATGAATCGAGTGAGATAATAATGAATTCTAACATGCACGCCTGAAAAGTGGCCATAACGGGCTGCATTTGGGTACAATTTACAGCTCGCGGCCAGTTTCAGCTATGATGCAGGCTCGCCGAGCTCAGCAAACATTCATCACATGAGCAATCATGCCGACGTGGAAGACCATTTAAAATGAAAAGAACACCATCCCGCCAGCCCCCGAAAATTGGCACGATTCGTATTGTCGGTGGGCTTTGGCGCGGGCGCAAACTGCCGGTCGTTGACGCAGAAGGATTACGCCCCACCCCTGACCGGGTCAAAGAAACCTTATTTAATTGGCTACAATTTGAGTTGGCCGATGCCCGCGTGGCCGATCTCTTTGCTGGCTCAGGAGGCCTCGGGTTAGAAGCGTTGTCTCGCGGCGCCGCGCACGCCGATTTTATTGAAACCTCAGCGCCAGCGGTGACTCAGTTGCACACCAACCTGACCAGTCTGGGCGCCCGGGGAGAGGTTCATGCGCAAGGCGCGGAAGCATATCTAAAAGGTCGCCAGCCACGCAGTATTGACATTATCTTTATCGATCCCCCCTTCGCCAAAGGTTGGTTAGAGCGGATTATTCCAATGCTGGACGAGGGCAACCTGATGGCTATCAATGGTTGGGTGTATGTGGAGTGCAGCAAACGTGATGCCTTTACAGCGTGGCCAGCGAACTGGCGTCTGCATCGGGAAAAGAAAGTCGGTCAGGTGATGTCGCGACTATTTCAGGTTGGCGAATAAGTGACCCGCACTTAGTCTGCGGGTTGTTCGACGGCAGGTATATCTAAGCCAAGATTACTCATACCTTCCTCGGCAACCATCGCCCTGACCTCTTTCACCAATTGTGCATCGACTTCTGACTGTTGCGCTAGAAAATCCACCATGGCCTGCTGCACGGCTATCTCATACTCAACAAGCTCATGCTCGCGCAGCATTTGCTCACGCGCTTCAGGTGCCATCTCGGCACCTTCGGTCAATTCAAGAAAATGTGCCACGCTACCCTGGGACACTTTCGCGACGTCCAATAATGGCTTACTTTCTTTATCCAGTAACCCTTGTAGCATGCTACTTATCGCCGTACAGGCTTCCATCGCCGGGAACACACCCAGCACATCATGCTCGTGCTCAGTTGGGGTGACTTCGTCGACTTTTTCCTGCCAACGGGCAAAGTTGGCTTTACCGCCCTGGGCCAGCCAATGCCACACCACATCCAGCGCACCTGCCAACACTTTTGGGTCGCCATACTCAGTCACCTGATAAAACAAGTCGTAGTTTGGTTTCATCCGCGCACTGAGATAACAGGCGAGTAATGCCTGATGAGCAAAGGACAGCTCGCGAATTTGCTGAAATGTAGTTCTTTTTTGCATGGGCTTTCTCTTATCTGTGTTCTAACGGACTACTGCACCTAATTGACTAACGGTCACTGGGATCCGGCGTGGGCAAGATAGGCCATAATACCGTCAAGGAACATCTGTACTGAAATCATCACCAGGATCATCCCCATTAAGCGTTCAATGGCATTCAGGCCACGCTGCCCAAGGGCTCGCAGGAAGAAATTGCTAAACATCAGAATCGTCGCGGTGATACCCCAGGCAATCACACTTGCCGCCGTCCACTCAAGCATACGATCCGGTGCCTGGTTCGCAAATAAAATCAATGCAGCCAGTAACGAGGGCCCTGAAATGAGCGGAATGGCCAGCGGTACAATAAAAGGTTCGTCACCGGCAGGCAAACCAAGCACACCCCCCGGCTGCGGAAAAATGAGTCGCAGGGCGATGATAAATAAGATAATACCCCCGGCAATCGACACCGACTCCTGACGCAGGCCTAAGGAACTTAACAGGCTGCTGCCTAACCATAAAAACAGCAACATAAAGCCAAGTGCAAAAAGCAGCTCGCGCATCAGCACCACCCGGCGACGTTTCGGCTCGACGTGGCGCAATACCGATAAGAAAATTGGTAAATTACCCAAGGGGTTCATGATCAGAAGCAATGTAACGGTTGCCGTGATGATATCCATAACTGAAACGTTCCTGGGACTGGCGTGAAAGGTCCTGCATAGTGTACTCTGAAGTCAGTTATTCACCAACCAGCAATGGTAATTTTTAACCGATGAACTGGCAATATGCTGCGGGCAGCGAGGCCCTCCAATTAGACGCCATCAACCGGGCCCATCAACTGATTGAGCCCTTTGTGGTCAATACCCCTGTACTCCAGAACGCTTACCTGGACGAGCTCAGCGGTGCGCGCTTATATTTCAAATGCGAAAACCTGCAACGCACCGGCGCATTTAAGTTTCGCGGCGCCTGCCATGCCTTGCTCCAGCTAACCAAGGCCCAACGGGCAGCCGGGGTGTATACGGTCTCCTCGGGTAACCATGGGGCAGCCCTGGCCTGCGCTGGTGACATCCTTAACATCAAAGTCACCGTTGCAGTACCGCGCAGTGCGCCAGCAGTGAAAAAAGCCAATATCAAACGCTACCGTGCCCAAATCATTGAGATAGAGCCAGGTATGCAGGCCCGCGAAGCAGCCGTGGCCAAGCTCACTACAGAGCAACCAGATGCGACCTTTATTCCACCCTATAACCACGAACATATTATCGCCGGCCAAGCCACCGCGGCACTTGAGCTGATCAAAGTGGTGCCTGATCTCGCCGGGATGATTGCCCCCGTGGGCGGTGGTGGATTGCTCAGTGGCAGCGCCATGGTAGCGCATAGTCAGGGGTTGCCCATGTACGCAGCTGAACCTGAACTGGTGAATGATGCCTGGGCCTCGTTGCAAAGTGGACAAATCGAGCCTGCGAGGTCGCCTGATAGTATCTGCGATGGCTTACTTACCAACCTTGGCGACAAAACCTTTCCAATCATTCGCGACCATGTGGATGAAATCTTCTGTGTGAGTGAGCAGCAAGTGGTGGCAGCTATGCAGCTTATCTGGCAACACCTGAAAGTCATTGTAGAACCGTCCTCTGCCACGGTCCTGGCGGCGATTTTAAGTCATACCGCTCGTTTCGAAGGCCAACCGCTTGGCCTGATCATTAGTGGTGGCAATGTAGATATCACCCGCCTGCCCTGGCAGGTCGAACGCCTGGAGCATGTATGAGTCAATTTCACTGGCAGCATATCACCTCACCCACAGTGCTTATCGACAGCTCGCGAGGCAAACGCAATATCCGCATGATGCAGGACAAGGCCATCGATGCAGCGGTGCAACTACGACCGCACTTTAAGACCCATCAGTCGGTAGACATCGGGCGCTGGTTTCGCGACGCCGGTACCCATGCTATCGCGGTGTCCTCGGTGCGTATGGCACAGCAATTTGAACGCGCGGGTTGGCGTGACATCATGCTCGCGATTCCTTTGAACCCACGAGAACTGTCGGCAATCAACCGGCTGGCCGGGGACTGTACACTGACCCTCACCATTGAGCACGAAGATGCGCTGCAGACCATCGCCCGCCTTAATCATGAAATTAAAGTCGTGGTCGAGGTTGATGCAGGTTATGGGCGCACTGGGATCGATTGGCAGCAGGGACGACGAATTTCCGAACTCGCCAATGCCGCTCTGCAGTTGCGCCAGGTTCAACAGGTCGGTTTGATGCTACATGCTGGCAATAGCTACCAGGCCGAGGGTGACGAAGGGATCGCGAAGATTCATCAACAAAGTTTGCAGCGCTTGGCGACTGTGCGTCAGCAGATTGCAGCCCCTGCCGCACAGCAACTGTTTGTGTCCGCAGGCGATACCCCGACCTGCAGTCGTATGCAAAGTTTTCCGGGTGTGGACGAAATACGGCCGGGTAATTATGTCTTTTATGATTTACAGCAACAGCATATTGGCGCTTGCAACTGGGACCAGCTTGCGCTGACCATCGCATGCCCGGTCATTGCTCGTTATCCGGAACGCGGTGAAGTCGTGATCCATGGCGGCGCTGTACACTTGAGTAAAGACTATTTGCTTAGTAAGGACCGCTATGAGGGTCGACCTTGCTATGGCCAGGTGATGCAAATGAGTGACCATGGCTGGCATGGTCAGCCGGTCGAGGGTGCCTTTGTGCATGGCTTGTCGCAGGAGCATGGCAAAGTTCGAATGCCCAAGGCGATGATAGAACAAACCAGACTCGGCGACTTATTGGTGATTGCCCCTGCCCACTCCTGCCTTACCATGGCGGCCATGCAGGACTTTGTCAGCATTGCGGGGCAACGCTAAGATTAAAAACGAAAATTGGCTGATAGTGATGCCGTGCCAGGGTTCGCGCCCACTGCCGCATTAATACCAACATGATGCCCAATATGGATAAGCAAGCCAGCCGTCACATTCAAACTATCGTCGCGAAAGCTTCCCCTGGATGTCTCGAACTGACGTAGTTGCGGTCTGCCACGGAGCTCGGTCCACCCTCCACCAAGGTAACCGGTGAGAGAGGCGTTGATACTATAGGTTGCGCCAAGATTAATCGCCCTGAGCTCGTGCCGGCCAGAGCGATTCCCTTCAAAGTCCAGCCGGCTGTCCGAGTAAACGCTGTGGATAGGCACACTGACACTTGCATATGGCCGCCATTGGCCTGCCCTGCCAGCGACTATACCTGACCACAAATGCAGATAACTCGCGTGGCCCCATTCGCTATCCTGACTGAGCGTCGAACCAAAACCGGTGGACACCACGATGGTATCGCGATGTGTTTGTGCCTCTGCTGCATGACAGAATAACCAGATCAAACTTAAACCCGGCAGGGCAAGGTACTTAACGACGTTATTCATGTTTGCTTCCTTTCATCATAAACCATAAGCAGCTGCCCCAGTGCGGTTGGTCAATCGCTTCTAACTGGCGAACAACTGGTTAATATCGGCGAAGGCTTTGAACTCCATTGCATTGCCCGCAGGGTCATAAAAGAACATGGTTGCCTGCTCCCCTGGCTTTCCCTTGAAGCGCACGTAAGGCTCTATCACAAACTCAATGCCCGCCGCACGGACTTTATCCGCCAATGCTTGCCAGGTTGCCATATCAAGCACCGCACCAAAGTGCGGCACAGGCACGTTGTGGCCATCGACCGCGTTGTGCGCCGGCGGCAGGATGCGATCCGGAGCCACATGGGTCACCAACTGATGACCAAAGAAATTCCAGTCGATCCATTGCTCGGAACTACGTCCCTCTTCACAGCCTAGCAGCTGGCCATAAAATTCACGTGCTTTATTCAATTCATCCACTGGAATCGCCAGATGAAACGGGGGAATTTTTGCGGTCATAACACTCCTTAACTCTAAATTTAAACCTGCGATGCGACATCATGACATACAAACTGCCAGCTGCGCACCAGGCATAAAAAAACACCCGCCAGCAGTGGCTGAACGAGTGTTTTGGTGTGCTTAGCTTAAAGTCAGCAAGCTGGTTTACATCGCAGCCAATGCTTGCTCAAGATCAGCAATGAGGTCATCTGTCTCTTCAATGCCTACTGAGATACGCACAAAATTATCGTGAATACCGAGCTTTTCGCGATTCTCTGCAGGGATAGACGCATGGGTCATGATTGCAGGGTGCTCAATTAAGCTCTCGACGCCGCCCAGGCTTTCTGCCAGCGCGAAAATTTCCACCGCCTCTAAGAAACGGCGTGCGCTTTCAATGTCACCGTCAAGGAAGATTGAAATCATCCCACCAAAACCAGACATCTGCTTGGCAGCCAGTTGATGTTGTGGATGGCTCTCGAGACCTGGATGGACGACCTTGCGCACACGCGGGTGCTGCTCCAGCCACTTGGCAATCTTAAGGCCGCTCTCGTTGTGCTGCTTCATGCGCAATGCCAGGGTTTTAACCCCACGCAACGCTAAATAGCTATCAAACGGCCCTGCAATCGCACCCACCGCGTTCTGCAAAAACACCATGCGCTCTGCCAAATCCTGGTTGTCACCAACCACCACAATACCGCCGACCATGTCAGAGTGGCCATTGATGTATTTGGTCGCTGAATGCATCACGATGTCGGCGCCCATTTCCAGTGGACGCTGGTTATATGGGGTGGCGAACGTGTTATCGACCATCACAATCATGTCCGGGTTGTGGGCCTTCGCTACCTTGGTAATGGCCTCGATATCAACCAGCTTAAGCATCGGGTTGCTTGGGGTTTCAATCCACAGCATGCGGGTCTTGTCGGTAAACGCGTCCTTAACCTGGCTTAGGTCAGCTAAATCCACATATGAAAAAGCTAAGCCCGCCGAGCGCTCGCGCACTTTATCGAACAAGCGGAAACTGCCGCCATACAAATCATCCATTGCGACCACATGATCGCCACTGTCGAGCAGCTCAAGAATAGTTGAAGTCGCCGCCATGCCAGAACCAAATGCCAGCCCCTGGGTGCCGCCTTCAAGATTGGCCACAGCGCGCTCGTAAGCGAAACGTGTCGGGTTATGCGAACGGGAATATTCATACCCCTTATGCACCCCTGGGCTTTCCTGTAAATAGGTCGAGCTGGTCACGATCGGTGGCATCACCGCGCCAGTGGTAGGATCAGGGGCCTGCCCACCATGAATGGCGCGGGTTGCAAATGCTAAATCTTTTTTCGCTGTCATAACTAAATTACCTCTTAATCCAAATTCTGTTGCGCTAACCAGTCATCGTTAAATAACTTCGACAAATAGCGGCAACCAGTGTCACACGCCAAGGTGACTACACGCTTTGGCTCGGTTTGGTCTCGGCAATACTGTAAAGCGGCCGCTATCAAGGTACCGCTGGACGAGCCGACCATGATGCCCTCCTTTAACAACACGTCACGTGCTGTCTGGAACGATTCTTTGTCGCTAATTGCATAGGCTTTGTTGGCAAGTTTAATGTCGCAGGTGTCTGGAATGAAATCTTCACCAATGCCTTCAATTAACCAACTGCCTGGCTCAACATCTTTACCTTCATTAATTAATGGCTCGAGGATAGAACCATCGGGATCCGCTACGACTAAATCAACCTGCGCATTTTGTTCACGCAGGTATTTACCCACGCCACTCAAGGTTCCGCCTGAACCAACACCACAAACAAAGGCGTCGAGCTTGCCGTCCATCTGTTGCCATATCTCTGGACCAGTCTGGGTATAGTGCGCTTTTACATTGGCTGGGTTAGCAAACTGATTGACGTAATACGCCCCGCGCTCTTCGGCAATTCTTGCCGCCATATCCTGATAATATTCAGGATGCCCTTTATTCACGTCTGAGCGCGTCTCGATGACTTCAGCACCCATCGCACGCAGGTTATATAATTTTTCCCGGCTCATTTTATCCGGGAGTACAATGACCAGCTTGTAGCCCTTCTGCGCTGCGACGAGTGCCAGCCCCAACCCGGTGTTGCCGGCAGTCGCTTCAACGATAGTGTCGCCTGGTTTAAGTTTGCCCTGCTGTTCTGCGGCTTCAACCATGCTCACCGCAATACGGTCTTTAACCGATAGCCCAGGATTTTGAATTTCGAGCTTGAGATACAACTCACAAGGACCCGTATCCAGATTACTAACGCGCAGCATCGGCGTGTTACCGATCATTTCTAATGCGTTTGCATACACTTTCATATTGACTTCGCCTTTCGCCTGAGGTGCCGAGTAAATCGGGTATGATACTAGAGCTCAACCTTAGTATCTATGCCAGTACATTAGCAAACGATGTCTGCACTATACTCTTTGGTTATCTCCTATATCTGTAGGAGTCATCAGCGCACCCTACAAGTTTGCGCTAAATTTGTGTAGGCTATAGTTAAATATTACCGTTCAATCAATAAACAAACTTTCAAATGAAAGTTTTTTGCATTAAGGATACCGCATGCAACTTAGTTCTCTTACCAGAGCAACCATGAAAACAACCTTATTAGGCGCCGCCAGCGTCTTTGTTTTAAGTGCTTGCACCACCGCCGATCAGGATCCACAGGATCAATTTTTTAATACGCTGCTGGAACACTGTGGCAATGCTTACGCAGGCGCGGTGACGTTAGGCGATGATGACCTTGATGCGGATTGGATTGCTGCGGATATCGTGATCGAGATGCGTGAATGTAGCGACAATCGTATTCGCATTCCGCTGCATGTGGGGGATGATCACTCACGAACCTGGGTCATCAACCGTACTCAGCAAGGTCTTGAACTTAAGCATGACCATCGTGAACGCGATGGCAGCTATGATGAAATGACCATGTATGGCGGTGAAACTTTTACCCCAGGTACGCCAACATCGCAGTCGTTCCCTGCGGATGAGTACAGCAAGCAACTATTTGCCGAATTAGGGTCAACCGCATCAATTGGTAACACCTGGTGGCTGGAAATGCCAGACAGCGACACCCTGCGTTATCGCCTTGTTCGTGACGGTCGTGAATTTCAGGTCGATGTCGATTTAAGCGAGCCAGTGCAGGCGCCACCAGCTCCATGGGGTTGGCAAGACAACTACCAGTATCAGGACTGATTCGTTCTATAGTCTTAAAACTTGATGGTTGCTATTTAGCATCACAAAAAAGGAGACACCCGGTGGTGTCTCCTTTTTTTATACTGGTGCAGTCAAACTGCGGACTTAATCTAGGGTTGATAGCTTACTTCCAAGCGTACCCCTGAGTATGCCTGATAGGCATGTACACCCATGTACCAGTTGCCTGCTTGCGGATTGCTAAAGGTGCAAACCTCGTCATTACCCGCCAGGTATGGACGACAATCCCAGTCCTGTAGGCTCGGCTGTGAACTTTGACGTACGTACAAGTCCGCATCACCGTTGCCGCCACTGATACGCACTGTTAACGTGCTCATACCTGCTGGGACATCAATAAAGAAGCGATTCCAGTCACCTGTCGCTGCCGACAAGTTATCAACGGCACCGCCGCCTCCGCCCTGTTCACCACCGCCATTACTACTTCCGAGTGCGAGACTTACCGCAGCGGCTGCATCGACAATACCACTACCACAGCCATTACACGCTGCTGGGAAATTCCGTGTTGTATCGGTCAAAATAGCTGCAACCTCGTCAGGTGACGCGTTTGGCAATACCTGTCTGACAAGTGCCGCAACCCCCGCGACGTGTGGTGCTGCCATTGAGGTGCCCTGGCTAAAGCGGTAGCTATCACCCGCTGGGGTAGTAGTACCACTATTGAAGGTCGATAAAACACCTTCAGGATCGTTGGCAAAACTCTGTGCACCACCTGGCGCTGCTAAGGTCACTGCAGTACCAAAGTTGGAATAGTAACTACGGCCACCGTCACGGTTCGTGGCGGCAACATTGATCACGCCACTGCAATTACCCGGGCTGAAGTTATTCGCGTTGGCGTTGCTGTTACCTGATGCGGTGACCACCACGCTCCCATTGTTACGGGCAGCATTGATCGCTTGTTGAGTAACAGTCTGACAGCTGCCTTGCCCGCCAAGGCTCATGTTAATCACATCCGCTGGATTCTGGTTTTGCGGCACGCCTGGCACACTCGCCCCTGCAGCCCATAAAATGCCGTCGGCGATGTCTGCGGTAGTGCCGCCACAGCGGCCAAGAACCCGAACGGGCACGATCTGCGCGTCATAGGCGACGCCCGCAACGCCCTGACCGTTATTGGTCACCGCTGCAATAGTGCCGGCTACATGGGTACCATGCCAGCTCGAGTTTTGGTCTTGTGCGGGAAATCCGCCCCCACAAGCGCCTGCATTGACCCAGTCTCCAGGGTCTCTGGCGTCGCCATCACGACCGTCACCATCGTTAGCAATAAAAGGGTCGCTGATCATGTCGTAGCCTGGCAGTAAATTAGCTGCAAGATCCACATGTGGCCGGTATCCGGTGTCCAGTACTGCAACCACCGTGCCCTGACCAGTGATCCCTTCAGCCCATGCCCCGGTGGTTCCAGCACCACCTACTGATTCATAATAATGCCATTGCTGACCATACTGGGGGTCGTTGGGAGTTTGCATGGGATGATGTAAACGGTTCTCCTCGACAAACTCAACGCTCGGGTCAGCCATCAACATATCGATAATAGCTCTGCGGTTGCGTCGTGAGGTCGGATGCACATATTGGGCAGATACTTCTGGTACTCGGAAAACATGGGTTCTGGCTAAACCCATACTGCGTTGATAAGCAATTTCTAATCCGGTTTTTTCTGACATTGAGCGTGCGCGAGCTTGCATCAAAGCCCCCCGCTCACTCGGGTTACCATTTATTTTACTGAGTTCGTCGGGATCTTTATCGGCTTTAAAGCGCACAATAAAGCTCAGTTCAGGTCCGTCTGCTGGTCGGTTAGTGCGGCCATTTCCGTTGCCGTTTCCATTTCCTTGTCCATTACGATTTCCTTGCACCTGTCCTGCTGGTGCAGGTCTTGCGACCTCAGTCTGAACCAGTTCACCCTGGTTAGTTTGCGCAATAGAAGACGTGCCAACTAATGCCAGAGACAATAGGCTTAACTTGGTTAAAAGTATTTTTTTCATAATGATTTCTTATTTTTTGGATAAAGAAATTGGCTCGTGCGAGCCTCGATGTACAACGGGCAGAAAAGGAAGAGTTAGGTTGGCTCTGTCAGTTTGCAGCGATGCGCAAAGTAGACGAGAGCCGGAAATCACCCAATACGGCTAGCCCAAAATTAACCTAGCGCGAATGTTGCTTATTTGTAAAGTCCAGTGGTTAGCTTTACACTTTATTAACACGTCGAGTTGTGTCGACCTTTACCGTTAATTGAAGCGCTGTGTCGCTACCCAGTCCAGACTGTCCTGCTTACCGGCTAAAGGTTAGCGGGTGTTACGACAGCGCTGATAGAAGTCGCTGATTGAGTAGGTTTCTTCGCGTAGCACCTCTCCATTGCTCAGGTAAGTCACCGCCATCAGGTCGTCACCGGTTTGCACATCAACACCCGACACACCTGCCAGACGCTCGACATAGAGCACTCGTTTGTACAGCAGGGTGTGGTTACAGCTCATCACCACGCTCATCTGTTGATTTTCATCAGAGGTGCCAGCGATTCTGACGAAGTTAATCCGATATCCTTCACCCTCAACAGATTCCAGTACCCGATTTTCGCCGATGTTATACATCAGGATGCTAAATACTGCGAAGACCGCGACCAATCCAGCCCATATCCAGGCGCCAATGCGGATCAGCGGCCATTGTGGCATGTCGCTGACCGCTTTTTTCAGCATCAATACACCAAAAATCACCACCACCAGATGCAGCACACTAACAATGCTCTCAACCAGCGCCTGATGCTCAGTCCAGCGCCAGGCGAACACCGAACTGCCTGGCTGCGCGGCGATTTCATACCAAAGCGGTACGCTTAACGCTGCCATTGCCGCAGCAAGCCATAACAAACGCTGGCCGCCATTTAGCCCTTTATTTTCCTGCTGCTCGTATTGACCTGCCATGACTACCTCTGTGATAACGTAAAAAGCGTACAGGTGAATGCGCTGCGCGTTTCACCGGTTTTTAATCTAGCGCATACCATAGCAGAGGAGCGGCTTAGCTGTCATGCGTCAGCCATTAAACAACATGCAGCCTATAAATTGCGCAGCTGATTCAGCAGGTTGTCCAGGGCCCGGTAGCTGAGTGCCTCGGCCAAATGGTGACGCAACACCCACTCGCTCGTTTCAATGTCGGCGATCGTCCGTGCCAGGCGCAACAATCGGTGATACGCCCGATGAGATAGTTTGAATTTATCAATAGCGGAGACCAGGAACTCATGGTCGTCTGAGCTTAAACCACAATAACCCAGCAGGTCAGCAGGCTTCAGCGCCTGATTAAGTGAACCCTGACGCTGAATTTGTAACGCCTGCGCCTCACTTACCAACTGGCAGAGCTCGCCACTTGCTGGGCTTTGTTGTTGTTCGCCATCAGCCAGCCGCAACACCTCAGGCTGCCGCGGCACGTCTACCTGAATATCAATGCGATCTAAAAATGGACCAGAAATTTTACTGAGGTATTTAAGAATCTGGTCCGGCGTCGCCCGGGCAGAACCAATGTCACCATCGAAAGTGCCACAGGGTGATGGATTCAACGCACAGATGAGCTGGAATTGTGCGGGGTAGCTCACTTGTTGCTGGGCCCTGCTGATATGAACCACACCGGACTCCAGCGGCTCGCGCAGGCTATCCAGCGTGTGGCGCGGGATTTCTGCGAGCTCGTCTAAGAATAGCAACCCTTTATGGGCCAACGTGATTTCACCAGGGCGGGGAATACTGCCGCCACCAACCAGCGCGGCCGCAGATGAGGAATGGTGCGGACTTCTAAATGGTCGCTGACGCCAATGGTGGGTAGTAAAACCCTCACTGGAGATGGACTGAATAGCCGCTACCTCAAGACTGTCCGCCTCACTCAATGGCGGCAGTAAGCTCAGCATGCGTTGTGCCAGCATAGTTTTACCTGTGCCTGGCGGGCCCACAAACAATATATTGTGACCGCCTGCAGCAGCGAGCACCAGGGCCCGCTTCGCTTGCTCCTGGCCACGAACATCGCGCATATCGCCATGCCGGCTAAGGCTTGCAGTGAGTTCGCCGGGCTTGACTAACTCGCGCCTGCTTGCTCCGGTTAAGTGCGCAATAACATCCATTAAAGTTTCAAACACATACGCGGCTGGTTGACGCAAGAACTCCGCCTCCTGACGGTTAGCGGCAGGGATCAACGCAAGCCGTCCGGCGCCCTGGCACGCCATCAGGCTCGGTAAGGTGCCTTGTACCGGGCGTAGCTCACCATTTAAGCCAAGCTCTCCATAACACTCCACATCATCAAGGGTGGTAATAGGCAGCGATTCAGACGCAAGCAGTACCCCAAGGGCTATGGCAAGATCATAGCGCGCGCCTTGCTTAGGTAACTCTGCTGGCGAGAGATTGACCGTAATCCGCCCCACTGGAAATTCGTAGTCCGAATTTAATAACGCGGTGCGTACCCGGTCTTTGGCTTCACGCACTGTCGCTTCCGGCATACCAATAATTTGAAAGTGACCGATGCCCTTACCTACGTTCACTTCAACCTGCACCTCAGGTGCGCTCATACCGAGCATAGCCCGGGTATAGATGACTGCTAACCCCATCTGTTAACCCTCACATTCCCTGTGAATGACATGACTTAAAGGTTGAGCTTAGCGCCCCGCAGAGAATTCAGTAAGTGCGCTATTGCGTATTTTTAAACGCCCCAGACCCGGCCAGCTGATGGTTTTGCCTGGCAAACCTTATTCAACGCTTTACTTTGATTGCCGCAAACGAGCAAAGCCCTTACACTCAAGGTATTAGCAGCAATTAGTAGGTGTGTTATGTGGTTAGCCAATATCGTTGCCAAAGTTCCGTTTAAAATACGTCTGGCGTTTGCACTGGTCGTGCTGGTGGGCTTATTTATTCTGTCCGGTCCGGTTATTTTTAACCACACCGGCTTTTTCCTGGTGCTTCTTTTCCTGCTGTTTTTTGATCGCATTCTCGCACGCACCGAGCACCAGGTGCATCATGTGGAAGATCCCGTGGCTCAAGTGACCCTTGAGAGCGGCAAGTTAGTGGTCTGTGGCGTAGCCTACCCGGCAAGTAAAATCACCCGGGTGGCATTAGGTTCTGATGGTGACAAAGGCTATCTGCAATTTCCATTTAACCCGAAATTCAAGGCTCGGCTAAGCTTCCCTGCTAACCAGGTCGCACCCTTAAGTATGCACATCAAGCAACTGCTACCGGATGTGACACTAGTAGAGTAACTATCACTTCAGCTAACAAAGGTCGCAGGCATGATGCCCGATACAGATAACATACACATGGAAGACGCTCTGGCCGATTTAGAGTATCTCCACGTCAACCCCCGCTATATCACGCAACTACGCATTGACGCTGGCATTAACTGGGGTCTGCTGCTGGTCGTGGCGCTGGTGATTAGTTACTTCCTGCCCACCCCATGGCTTTGGTTAAGCCTGGGGGTGGCAGCATTGATAGGTATCATACTGGTGATCATGCTGAGCTTCTGGGCGCCGCGCCGCTATCGCCTCACCGGGTATCTGGTGCGCGACCGCGATGTGCTTTACCGCACTGGCGCGCTATGGCGCAAGCAAACGGCGGTGCCTGTGAACCGCATCCAACATGTTGAAATCACCCAAGGCCCAATTGAAAGAATGCTCGGCCTCGCTCGCTTGATTATCTATACCGCCGGGGGCAGTGGCTCGGATCTGGCGGTGCCTGGTTTGCCTGCGGCAGAGGCTGAACGCTTACGCGCACAGGTACTCCACATGGTCGCAGCGCTAAGTTCAAGTGAGCACATTGAGGATAGGGCGAGCGAATGAGTTTGCAACGTGTCTCACTGGTTACTTTACTGTATTTCTTTATCCGCTCAGTCATTCAGTTCTTACGCCAGGCCACTAACCTGCTGCCCGCTGCGGTAATATTTTTTGCCGCCGGTGAGCAGATTCGCCAGGTCATCATCTTGCTGGCGGTGGTTGGCTTACCTTTGGCGCTGTTATTACATACCTTTCTTTCGTGGTGGTACTTCAAATACCAGGTCAGCGAGCAAAGCCTGCACATCCGTGACGGCATCCTCAAACGCAAACAGTTAACCTTGGATTTTGAACGTATCCAACAGGCCGATGTGCGCGAGCCCTGGTACTTCCGTCCTTTTAAACTCGCCATCCTTGGGGTGGAGAGTGCGGGGTCTGATAGCAAGGAAGTGGAGCTTGCTGGTCTGCCCGTGGCCCGCGCCTATCAACTGAAAGAGCACATGTTAACCGTCGCAGCATCCTCTAATGCGACGCCGGTGGGCGGAAAAGCGCCTACGGAGTCAACCGCGGCTCCTGCGCAGCCATCCTTCACCATGCGCCTGCCGCTGTCCGAGATCGCACGCTACGGTTTAATTTACAATCCGATTCTGTTGCTAATCCCCATTCTTATCTACCCATTAAGCCAAGCCGACTTACTTGACGATTACCTGATGCCACAGCTAGAAGCGTTGAGTGATTCGCTCCTACAGTATACCGAAGCTGAATATGCCTGGTTGGGGCTGTTGGTCGTGGTGTTGGTCGCACTGCTCGTGGTGGTGCTACTGTCGGTGCTCCTGTCGATCGTGCGTTTCTACGATTTCACTTTGCAGGCGGCAGACAGTCGCTACCACGCTAAGTCTGGTCTATTCAGCGTCACCGCACGCAGCTTCCAGTATGTGCGCCTGCAACGGGTTGTCATTCAGCAAGGTATGATCGCGCGTCTGCTGCGCAGAGTCAGTGTGAGAGTGAATCAAACCGGCCAAGGGCGGGCGCAACAGCAGGACAAGGTGTTTTTTATTCCGGTGTTAACTAGCCAGCGCCTGCACGCATTAAGCAACGAACTGAATTTAGAGACGCCAAATTGGCGTGGGGTGCATAAAGCCAGCATGATCATCCCCTGTTTACTAAGCGTTCTGGTCATTAGCACTGCAGCATGGCTGATAAGTGGCTTTGCCTGGAACGTTGTACTGCATGCCTTGTGGATTAGCCTGGTGATTTCCCTCGTCGTGCAGTGGGCAAGCTGGCGCCGCCGAGGGGTCTTTTTGGGGAGCCACTGGCTGGCCACCCGCCATGGCATGATCGGGCAACAGCAGCGCTTTGTACCAAGCACAAAAATACAGGCCCTGACGTTACGCCAGGGCCCATGGTTGAAGCTATGGGGGAGTGCAACGCTGTATGTATACAGTGCAGCTGGTCGTGAGGCTATTAGCTGGCTACCTTATAACGAGCTGGTCGAGCTTCGCGACACCTTACTGACTCGCAGTGCCACCTTTAGCGGTCGCTGGATGTAACGCAGCTTTAATGTTCGCTGCGTTGTTAGCGACGCTCCTGGCGCTGCTCTTTGCTTTTGCGCTCACCATCACGCTCCTTGGACTGAGCTTCGCCCCGGCCACGCCACTCACGCTTACCTTCGCCCTGGCGCATTGAGTGAACTCGTTCACGCATTGCCTGGCGACGCTCAGCTGCCTGCTCGCTGCGTTGCTCGGCTAACTCAGCAAAATCAGCTGCCGAAATCTCACCGGTGCCGTTCTGGTCAAGTCGTGCAAACGCCGCTTTTGCTCGCTCTGCAGCGCGCTCGGTTGCCATCGCCACGAACTCTTGCTCGCTAATGTAGCCGTCATTATTGGTGTCAACGTTAGCGAACCACTGGTCACGATGGATTTGACGTTCTGTGTCGCTCAGTTTGTGCATACCACGTTCAGCGGGTGCAGCCGCGCTGGCGCCGCTAGCAACCAATAATGCTGAAACACTCAGTGCGGTCAGGATAGTTTTTGATAATAGTTTCATCGTCTTTCTCCTTGCCACTTGCGGCAATCAGCGCAAGTGCGGGCTTGTTGAATACATCAGTATCACAGCAGCACACCGAATCCGGTCATGCTCATTTAAACTTGACCAACCAGCTGCGTTCGTTGGAACAGACATACTGCCTGATAAGTTCATGACGCTAAGATTAACTGGCAAATGTGGAGAAACAGCAGGTCAATTGTGGAGAAATGATGGAGCTTGCAGGGTCATTCTGGTTCAAAACGATAGCCTACGCCGTACACCGCATGGATAAATACAGCAGTCTCGCGCACGTTGGCTAACTTGATGCGCACATTCTTAATGTGGCTATCAATGGTACGGTCAGACACTACCCGGTAATCATCATACGCAGCGCTGACCAGCTGATCGCGACGAAACACCCTCCCCGGTTGCGCCACCAGTGCTTTTAACAAGCGATATTCAACTGGCGTTAAGTCTAGCGCGATACCGTCCAAGCGCGCATCAAAGCGTGTTTCATCGATACTCAAGCCTGCCTTGGCAACGGCCTGACCAGGCGCCTGCTGCCAACGCTGACGCCGTAAGATCGCCTCTACCCGGGCAACCACCTCGCGCGGGCTGAACGGCTTGCAAATGTAATCATCAGCCCCTAACCGTAAACCCAGCAAGCGGTCAATTTCTTCATGTCTTGCGGTGAGAAAAATCACTGGCACTTGTGAAAACTCGCGCAATGCCTGGCAGAGCGCTAAACCATCCATACCCGGCAGCATCACATCCAGCAATACCAGGTCGAATGCGGACTCGCGCAACATACTCAGCGCTTGCTGCCCGTCCCCACATACGCTGACCTGATACCCTTCATGGCAGAGGTAATCACGCAATAACCCCTGGATATCCAGCTCGTCTTCAACCACCAGGACCGACATTGCACGCTGTTCCATTAGTGTGTATTCCTGTTTATGGGCAGTTTTATCTGCATTGTTACACCGCCAAGATCGCTGTGTTGCGCATCAAGCTGGCCTCCATGGGCCTGCGCTATTCGTTTTACAATGGCCAGGCCAAGCCCGCTCCCACCATATTGACGATTGCGTGAGCTATCGACCCGGTATAGCCGCTCACTCAGCATGGCCAGGGCCTCATCAGGCACACCCGGTGCGCTGTCTGTGACGGTAAGTACCGCATACTGGTTGTACTCATGCCTGGCTAAACTTACCGCGATGGTGCCAGGCACATCGGTATAGCGTAACGAATTAGCCCAAAGATTACTTAGTAGCTGAGTCAAGCGAACTGGGTCAGCGCGCACCGATACTGGCTCGGCGGGTGTGCTAAGTGTGCAGGTCAAGCCCGCCGCCTGTCCCTGATGCTCCATCGCCGGCCACTGCTGTTGCAGCCAGTCACACAGATCAACCGCTTGCCACTGATAACTGAGTGAACCCACGTCTGCCTGGGCCAGTACATGAAGGTCCTCTACCAATTGCGTAAGCTGCCTGACCTGGCCTTGCAACAAGCCCATTTGCTGGCCATCTAGCGAGCGAATGCCATCTTCAATGGCTTCCAGCTCAGCTTGCAATATGGTCAAGGGGGTGCGTAGCTCGTGGGCAATATCCGCCATAAAGGCGCGTCGTTCACCTGACGAAGCCTCAAGCGCTCGGGCCAATGCGTTGACGTCGGTGCTTAAGCGAGCAAGCTCGTCACCCCCATCGATGCGTAAACGGGTCGTATAATCACCAAGTGCAAGGGCCCGAGTGGCAGAGGTTATACGGGTCACCCGCCGCTTCAGTCGCTGCGCCAACCAGGCCGCCGCGATCGCCGCTAGACTCAGCGCAACCACCCCAGCGACCATCAGGGCACTTAACTGTTGTTGTTGAAATACAGCATCGATAGGTTGAATAGGACCCTGTGGCCTCGGCGCTTCGAGGTAACCTATCGGCGATGCTGGGTCACCTGCCATAATCGGCACCCGAATCGGGTCCGCTACACCACGGCCACTGACAGGCTCACCTGCGCCGTCATACAAGGTGACGTTGCGGAAATTAAAGCGGCTTGAGACACGGGGATTCACAATCCCGTCTTCACGTTGTGAGCGCACATCATCACGCCATTGCGCCAGGCTCAGCCCCGCCAGCAGTCGCCGTGCGCCACCTCGATTCAGATCGCCAAGATCGGAAAGGCTAAATTGAGGGTTTTGAGCGCGTTGTACATCATAGTAGTCGGCAATCACCAGCGCTAAATCCTGCAACCGCTGCTGTTCCTGAGCACTCAGGTAGGCATTGAAGTTGTGCGTGAAGTAAACTCGCACACCTACCAGAGAAATGACCACCAGTAATAAGCCGACTCCGGCAATAGCCAGAAAAAACTGCCAGGCAGTGCTTAATGTATATCGTCCAGCCATTGCAGAATCTCGTCTTGTATACGGCTACGCTCACGCTCCAGGCGATGTCCACCACGGGGGAATATCAATGTATCTACGGTAAGTCCACGCTGGGTTAGTGCCGCTTCCATCGCTTCTGTCTGCGCCAGCCCGATCTCGCGATCCTGTTGACCATGAATCAGAAAAAACCGCACCTGGTCTGGCAAATCATCGACCCGTGCCTGCGCCGAGCGCCCGGTTGTGTCCGTGGTATAGGCCTGCACCTGAGTTTTACTAAACGGCCGTTCATCAAACCACTGAGCTACGTCTGTTAATGCACTTTCTGTGACCACTGCGCGGATGCCCGGGTGGGGCTGATCTGCCAGGCTAAGCAGCGCCATCAGCGCACCGCGACCCTTGCCGTACAAGGTGATCTGCGAGCTGTCTGCCATCGGCTCAGCCTCGATAATCTCGTAAATTTGGCGCAGAGCCTGAAGATCTGCTCCTGCAAACTCATCCACACCGTTTGGCATGCCACCATGCACACCGCCGCCGCCAGGGTACTGGCTGCCGATCACGATATAACCCGCTTTGGCCAAAGGTGCTAACTCTTCAGCTAACTGACGGAAGCTCACTCGACCCTGTGGGCCCTGCCCTGGGCGGTGATATACAATCACTGGCAGGCGACCTTCATGCTCATAAGGTTTGAGCATAAATGCCCCCACGTTCTGCGTGCCGTGGCGGTAGATCATCCAGCGACAATCAAGATGGTTGCGCATCTGATTGAAGGTTTGTTCACTAAACTGGCGTTCAAAGTATGCACGGTCCATGCTGTTATTCTGCCGGTTTCGCTCCACCCAGGTCTGAATCACTGCCTCGTAATCATCATTTGGAGGGGCGTAACATGTCGCGTTGTATCGCACATGCGGATACGCCGTTTGCGCGTTAGCTGCGGTGTTCAGGCCGGCTCCCACAAACATCAGTAACGCCATCAATGTGCTTAGTTTCACGATTCGTCCCCTGCCGGCGCTAAGTCTGCAAGGGTGTCGGCCAGTGCTTCGGCAATCTCCTGCATACTCCCGGTCCAGGCCAGTTGCAGTGCGTCGACCAATGCCCGGTAACCATCGCTTGATAATGTCTGGCGCTGTCTAAATTGGCCAGCATCGACAAAACCTTGCTCGGCACTTCTTAACTGCCACTGCCCACTGACTTCCGCTTCGCCATTGGCAAGCAGGTGGAAACTATCTATTGAGATATCCAGGCGGTAGTCAAGGCTGCGCAAATGTGCACTGCCTTGAATGGATAGCCAGGTTGCTGCGGGCAGTTGCTGCTGCAAACCAAGTCGCAACTGCCGCTGCAACTGGCTTGGCAGCGGCTCCGCCCAACGATGGTAACTCGCCTGATGCAGCGTCATATTACCCCGCGCCTGAACCACGCCACTACCCGCGAGAAAAGGCGCCACTTCAACGTTACCAATCACAAGCCGCTGGTCAATATGCTGACTATCTTGCAGCGCACTGAGCTGCGGTGCGGCGAGTAGATAGCGTTCCGCCTGAGGGCTACTGCTACAAGCCACCATCAGTGCTGCGAGTCCCGCAACCAGCATAACCCTGAGCAATCCTAAAACCATTCGTGTCACCTCTGTAAATTGTGCGTAGGGCGCTACTTGCCCCTGACAAACTGTAACTAATTTGAGCCACCACGGCCTGATCTTCGTGGTTCAGGATCTGGCGGTGCTGCGCGGTTAAAGAACAATGAATTTGGCTGCTCACCCAACGACTCAGCGAAGGGTTCAAGATCTTGTAAAATTTGCTCTAAGCGCTGAATCGCGCGGCTCGCATCATTGTAGGCAGGTGCGTCCGTGGAGTATCCGGACAGCATCCGTTCCAGCTCGCTCAGCGTGCTCTGCAAACGAGCAGGTAAGCCTGCCATCGCCGGATCATCAAGAATCGCCGTCATCCGGCTACCCAGCGCTTCCATCGTCTGTAATGCTTCTTCAGAGGCTGCAAGGGTACGCGAGGCGTTGTCGCCCAAGGCGGCGAAATCAAGCTGGTTGAGGTTATCCACTAAAGCGGCAACACGTTGTTCCAGAGACCCACTGCCCCCGGTTTGCATCGGGAATAACGGATAATCGTACTCATGCGCAACCAGGCCATCGCCCTGTGCGTCAGTAAAGACTAAGTCTACAAATAAGGAGCCCGTCAGGATATTACCGGACTGTAGCGTTGCGCGCAGACCGCGTTCGAACATGGCTGATAGTTGCGCTTGCCAGGCATCCATATCCAGCCCACCGTAACGTGAGCCAAGCCGCTCAGGTTCCATTCGAATCAGGACCGGTACCGTGCGCTCCATGAGGCTGCGGCCAAGGTTTTCTCCGCCGGTGTAAGGGACTTGCATAACCGTGCCGATGCGGATCCCACGAAATTCCACTGGTGCGCCGGCAGACAAGCCGCGCACGCTCTGTTCAACCAGCAAAATATAGTTCGTGTAGTATAAAAAGCCTTCCTGCTGCGCCGCATCGCGGTCGCGAAATAAGCGAAACTCGGTACCGTCTGCAACTGGCTCACCAAAGGTGGCATCGTTGAGTATGTCAAAGGTAATGCCACCGGCCAGGACTGATTCCAAGGAACCAATATCCAGGCGCAGGCCATCGGCACCTAATTGCATCGACACGCCAGAATTTTGCCAAAAACGCACATCATCGGTGACCAGCGCTGCGAAGGGTTCCTGCACAAAAATATTAAACGAGTTGCGTTGCTCGTTGACGTCAAACTCGACCTGTTCAATGCGCCCTACCGTATAGCCGCGAAATGTCACCGGGTCGCCAGCGGTCAGTTGATTGGCTTCTGCGCCATAGATGATCAGGCTCACACCCTCTTCGTTATCGCGCACCACGGGCGGCTGAGCCAAGGTCGCGTACTCCCGTCGCCCTGCTTCTCCGCTGCCCGGCTGCATCTCAATATAGGCACCAGACAACAAGGTACTTAACCCGCTAATCCCATCACGCCCAATACGTGGCTTCACAACCCAAAAGCGGGCATCATCGGTGAGCATATTATCAGTGCCGTCGAACATTCTGATTGACGCTTCGGCATGGGTAAAGTCCGCAGACAAATTGACAGACTCAACCCTGCCCACGGCTACCTCTTTGACCTTAACCAAGGTTTGTCCAGCTTCAAGACCTTCTGCATTGCGCATGCTCAGAGTAATCAATGCGCCCCTTGAGCTAATGGTGTCGTAGGCCATCCATACGCCAATGGCCAGTGCCACGGCGGGCACCAGCCATATTGAGGAAATCCGGCGAGCGCGCCCGCGGCGAGCTTTCCCAAACGTGTTGTCTAAAGCGTCATCTAACGAGTTGTTCATCCGTTTCTTCCTGTCCTTGATTGCGCACCCGTTCAGGGTGCCATAACGCTTTGGGATCAAAAGCCATGGCTGCAAGCATAGTTAATACGACCACGGCCGCAAACGCGAGTGCAGCCGGACCCGGCTGAATACTCAAGAGCACCCCCGCCTGGATTAATGCAACCATAATGGCGACCACAAACACATCGATCATCGACCAACGGCCGATAAATTCCACCACCCGATACCAGCGCATACGTTTCGCCGCGCTCATCGGCTGACCAAAGCGCACTACATAACAAAGCCATACCAAAATGCCTACTTTGGCCACTGGAATCACAATACTGGCAAAAAAGATAACTGCAGCCACAAGATAAGAACCAAACTCTACCATTTGCCACACCCCACCGAGAATGGTGGACTCGGTAGAGCCCGCCACAGACGACGTGCTCATCATCGGATACACATTGGCTGGAATATACAGAATGGCCGCAGCCAATAACAACGCTAAGGTCCACTCGAGGCTATGCCGCCCAGGCAAACGAATACGCCGGGCACAGCGACGGCAATGGCCCTGCTCAAACCGATTCAGTAAACCACATGTAGAACAGCCAACCAGCCCCTGGGACCAGGCGTCTTTACCTGTCTGCGCAATAAAAGGCGTTTTTGGTTCTTTATGCAGTGCAAACCACATCCAGTCGGCGTCCACGTTCGACACCGTTTTCGCCATAAAAACGACGTACCCGCAAAACGCCCAAAAAGAAGGCCCGAGGCTAATGCTAGCCATACTTAGCAGTTTGACCAGACTCACCAGCACCCCGACTAAAAAAACATCGGTCATGAGCCAGGGCTTGATGTGGCTGATAGCGCGCGCCAGCCAGATACTGCCCGTCCAGTATTCACGCCGGGCAATACCCGCATACACGTAGGTCAGTGCGAGCAGGTACATACCGGGAAGTACCAGAATAGTAGCAACAATGAGCACCGCTAAAACTGGCCAGTCACTGGTTCTGAACGCCGTGGCTGTATCTAGCCAGACTATTTCCTGCTGAATACCACTGAGGGTAAATTCCATAAACGGAAATGGCAGCGTAAGGATAAGTAATATCAGCGCTGCAATCGCATATGCGAGCACACGCTCCGCCGGTGCCTTACTGCGGTATGTGAGTTCACGATTACAACGCGGGCAGGCCGCAGCCTCACCGGCTCTTAACGGCGGTAACACTACAACCAGATCACATTCCGGACAAGCTCGCCGCCGCTTCATGGATTAACGTTATACCTGCTCGTGAGGGTCATCAGTAGCCTGGGTGGGGTTCGGCTCCGCCGACTGTGCGGATTGTTGTTCAAGCACCTCAATTCTTTGCCGCAAACGTAGTAACATCTGCTGCTGAATTTCGAATTCTTCGCGGCTTACCACGTCAAGTTTACTGAGCTGTTGTTGCAGGGTTTGTTTCACTCGGGCTTCAACGTTATCTGCCACGCCGCGAACCCCTGGGGGAATACTATCGGTGATTTGTTTTGCCAGCTGTTCAATCTTTTTTGTATCAATCATAGTAATGCCTTGGTTTTATCTCAGATACCTTAACTATAGCACGCCAAATGCGCTAAACTCGGCGTGTTTTTTATGAGGTTCGCATGAAGTTAAATCCACGCCAGCAACAAGCTGTTACCTATATCAGTGGCCCATTACTGGTGCTCGCTGGCGCTGGCAGTGGTAAAACCCGGGTGATCACCGAAAAAATTGCCCACCTTATCCGCCGTTGTGACTACAAACCCAAAGATATTGCCGCGGTGACTTTTACCAACAAAGCCGCCCGCGAGATGAAAGAACGTATTCATCAGACTCTGGGCCGCCCGGCCTGTCGTGGTTTACGCGTATCCACCTTCCATACCCTTGGCCTTGATATTATCCGTCGCGAAATTGCCACGCTGGGGATGAAACCCGGCTTCTCACTGTTTGATGACCAGGACTCTTTAGCGCTCCTTAAAGCGCTTACCGACGATGAGATGGATGTGGATAAAGCCTGGCTGAAAATGGCAGTCAGCAAAATCAGTAACTGGAAAAATGACATGTTGTCAGCGGACCAGGTATTACGCACCGCTACAGGCGATGACCAGATATTCGCGGAGGTTTATGAGCAATATCAACGGCATCTGAGAGCGTATAACGCTCTTGATTTTGACGACCTCATCCTGCTTCCGACTTTGCTGTTACGTGACAACACCAAGGTCCGCGAACGCTGGCAAAAACGCATTCGCTACCTGCTAGTGGACGAATACCAGGATACCAACACCAGCCAATACCAGTTGGTTAAGTTGCTGGTTGGCGAGCGCGCGCGATTTACTGTGGTGGGTGATGATGATCAGAGCATTTACTCATGGCGTGGTGCGCAGCCGAAGAACCTGGCTTTGCTAAAGGAAGACTTTCCGCAGCTTGAGGTGATTAAACTTGAGCAGAACTACCGCTCCATGGAACGGATTCTTAAATGTGCCAACATTCTGATCGATAACAACCCGCATCTGTTTGTAAAACGACTCTTTTCAGATCTCGGTTATGGAGACCCGTTAAGGGTGATGTTCGGTCGCAATGAAGAGAACGAAGCGGAGCGTGTAGTCGCGGAAATCGTCCGCGAGCGTTTTTTAAAGCGCACCCGCTACGGTGATTACGCCATTCTCTATCGTGGCAACCACCAGGCACGGGTGTTTGAAAAAGCCCTGATGAATAACCGCATTCCCTATAAAATGACTGGCGGTCAGTCGTTTTTCGCACGCGCTGAAATTAAAGACATCATGGCGTATTTGCGGCTTTTAGTGAACCCCGACGACGACAACGCGTTCTTGCGTATTATCAACTTGCCGCGCCGTGGCATCGGCCCTCATAATCTTGAGCGTATCGGCGACCTGGCGAATCAACAGCAAGTCAGCTTATTTGCTGCCTGTCAGATCCAGGGGTTGAATACCTTGCTGAGCCCGCAGGCTTACCACTCAGTGCATAGTTTTGTCGAACTGATTCAACGCACCGCGCGCAAAGCTGCAGAGCCTGGCGTACAGAGTGTGGGCGCAATTCGCGATTTGATTCAGTTTATCCAGTATGAAGAATGGCTGTTTGAAACTAGTCCCAGCCCGGCGGCCGCAGAAATGCGTATGAAAAACGTCAATGAACTGTATCGCTGGGTCAGTGACATGCTGAGCGATGAAGATGACGCCACCCATGACGAAGCGCTCAGTCTTGAACAGGCGGTCAATAAGCTGATGCTACGTGACATGTTGTCGCGGCAGGAAGAAGAGGATGACGGCGACCAGGTTCAGCTGATGACCCTGCATGCATCCAAAGGCCTCGAGTTCCCTTATGTATTTATGGTCGGTATGGAGGAAGGTCTGCTGCCTCACCAGTCCAGTATTGACGAAAATAATATCGAAGAGGAACGCCGGCTGGCGTATGTGGGGATTACACGTGCGCAACAGCGTTTGACCTTCACGTTAGCAAGGGAACGGCGCCAGTACGGTGAAACCATGCGCCCGGAACCCAGCCGGTTCCTCGCTGAATTGCCCCAAGATGATGTGCAGTGGGAAGATAAGCAGCCCAAAATCACCCACGAGGAAAAGCAGCAGCGCACCGCAGACAACATTGCGGCATTGCGTAACCGGTTAAGATCGAAAGACTAAAAGTGCATCAGGCGCATTGTGAACTGGCAGCGCCGGAGCCCTGCCCGCCATCGATAGCTTTCGCCGAGCTGAATAGATTTCCCTGGCCGTGATGAACCCCCAGCACACGTAGCTGCTTAAGCAGTGCTTTTGACTCTAACCCTTCTGCAGTCAGTTTTATCGACAACTCTTCACACAAGGTGACGACGTGACGAACCATCGCCCGGGCTCTCGATTTACGCGCGGTCTGACGCACAAAATTACGGTCTAGCTTAATAATGTCAAACGGATAGTTATAGATAAACTGCAAAGGGCCTGACCCGCGTCCGAAGTCATCCAGCGCCAGCTTCACGCCAAATTCATTTAACCGTCTTAAGCTGGTCAATATGCGCCGGTTATCGTGACGCAATAAGCTTTGCTCATCAAACTCGAGCACAATGCTTTGCCGAGGCAGCGGCAAGGTGGCTAAGGCGTCTTCCAGTGCTTTTAAATGACGCAAAGTCACCAAATGCTGTGTGGACAGATTTAAATGAATCGGGCATTGGCCGTTGACGACGGTCTCATATACTTCATCATCTACAACACGGTGATGATTATCGTCATCGCGATGGGCAAATATTTGTCCACAACGCTCAATCACCCAGAGGTCAATATCGAGAATGGCACCGGAATGTTCTGCCAGCTCCATAAAGGAACTTGGGCCGACTAACTCGTCACCACGCTGCCAGCGCAAAAGTATTTCTTGCCCCTCTATCTTGTTGCTGTCCAGCCCATAAATGGGCTGGTACCACAACCTGAAGTCATGATGTAGCTGCGCACTGCGTAGTGCTGACTCTTGAGTGACTGCGGCGACCAGCCCGTGTCGTATGGTTTCATCGAAGACAACATAGCGTCCGCGCCCGCCACTTTTTGCCTCATACATGGCAGCATCGGCATCACGTAACAACCGATCTACACTCTCCCGGTTCGAGCGACTCATCGCTATGCCAATACTCGCTCCGGAAAAGTGCTCCTGATCATCCAACACGAAAGGTGCGCGCATCATCTCAATGATATTCTGCGCAACGCTTTTCGCGTTATCGATCTCGGCAACCTGCTCAATTAGGATAACGAACTCATCGCCGCCGATACGCGCTATCAGGTCATTCTCTCGCACTGCACTTCGCAGTCGCTGGCTGACCTCAAGTAAAAACTGGTCCCCCGCAGAATGGCCTAAGGTATCGTTGATATTCTTGAAGCGGTCAAGGTCAATAAACAATACCGCAAAACACTGGTCATGAACGTTGCTTCCACGCTGGTTAATAGCGCGCTCGACCCGTTCAGTGAACATCGCCCGGTTGGGCAAGCCGGTTAAGGTATCGTGGTTGGCGTCATAGTAGAGCTTTTCTTCTATCTTTTTGCGTCGCTCAATCTCGTCAACCAGCTCTTCTGTTCGCTCAGCAATGCGTTTTTCCAGGAAGATATTTGCCCGGGCGAGCTTTTCAGCGGAGCGTCGGCGCTCAATGGCCACCGCAACGTGTTGAGACACGAAGTTAAGTAGCTCGAGATCTTCACGGCTATATGGCTGGTCGTCATTGTAGGTCTGTACCGAAAGCACCCCAAACACATCGTCATTAATAAAGAGTGGCGAACCCAGCCACTGCCGGGCTAACGAGCCATTATCACCACCGGTTACAATTTCACCACGGGCCACCAGGCGTTGGCGCTCTTCGTCATTGATCATCACCGGGGCGCCATGGCGCAGAACATATTCCGTCATTCCCTTGCGTAGGCGTCGCTGTCTGGCTTTACGGTCATGTTCGTCGACGTAGTACGGGAAGTACACCTGCTGACCATTTTCGGTCAATAAGGCGACATAAAAGTTATCGGCATTGAGCAATTTATTAATTTGTTTATGCAGCTCACTATAGAAGCTGTACATGTCTTCTGAGCTATTAGTAAGCTCCGAGATCGCAAATAGCACCGAGGTCTGCAGCTCTGCTTTTTCGCGAACCGTCACCTCTTTCAATAAGTCTTCATTAGTAATGCGCAGCTCGGCGGTCTGTCGCTTAATTTCCGCCTGCATCAGTTCGCGCTGGCGGAAGCGCTCCAGGGCATTTACCACGTGCTGCGAAACGAACATCAACAGCTCGAGATCCTGTTCGTTGTAGCGCACATCCTCTTGATAGCTTTGTACGACCATGGCACCGATTACTTGATCATCGGATAGCAAAGGTACGCCAAGCCAATCCACATGGAGCGAACCCATCTTGTCAATTTCCCCACTAAGCTCGAGTTCGCGAAAACTGTCTTTAGTTAGCAGCTGAGGTTCACCGGTGCGCAATAAGTAACCGGTAATGCCACGCTTAAGCTTTTCTGCTGGCAGTTCAGTCACTGCGTCGATACTGTCGAGCTCGTCGACAAAATAGGGGAACTGAACGGTTTCATCGTGGCCGTTATAGAGGCAGATATAGAAGTTATTAGCGGACATCAGTTCGCCAATAATATTGTGCACAGACGCATACAGCTGATTCATGTCACGCGCAGAGGACGCTAGCTCAGAAATTCTGAACAGCGCTTTTTGAACTACCTCTGCCTGGCGATATTTATGCGTTAGCAGCTTGAGCCGCTCGATCACCTTCTGTTGGCGAATCAGCGCTTCGTGCTGCTGTGGCACAGCTTCTATGCTTGTCATGGTATACGCACAATTTTAATTGTTATCAGAAACTTAACATACACCAAAAGAACTAGTCGCACCAGTAGGTCGGTGAAAAAACATACAACCTGATTGATTTAATAAATCGTTGTTAATGTTCGTCTTTTTAATAAAAAAGGCCGCTAAATAGCGACCTTAATGGATTCTTCACGAAGTTTATAGCCCCACGAAGAGGACAAATGATGCATTCGCCCGACGTTTAGAAATTAAAGCCCGGCAATCATGTGTTCAATAGCTGATTCAATTTCTTCGTCGCTACAGTTACCACAACCACCACGTGGAGGCATTGCGTTATAGCCTTCTACGGTGTGCTGTACAAGGATTTCCATACCTTGTGGTAAACGATCTTGCCAATCACCTGCATCACCTTTTTTCGGCGCGCCTAACACACCACCCGCGTGGCATGCTGCACAAGCCTGGTTGTACACAGCTTCGCCAGAGCGAGCTTCGCCACTCGCTGCCGCTGCTGTTTGCTGACCTGTCTCACCGGCCATACGAACCTGACCCGCTGGTTTAATACGCTCTGCAATGCTGCCTGCGTCAGACGCCACAGCCACTGCACCACCGGCTAGTACCGCACCTGCAGCGATTGCGATTAATGTTTTCCAGTTTGCTAATTTAGATACTTTCACAGTTAACTCCTGATGTTGCCAGTACCGAATACGGCCCCGCTAAGACTAAGCTAAGAGAGCTGTTACCGACTTGTTACAGTTTCTTCCTTCCCCGATTATATCGCCAAAAGGCTTAGGGTGAAATAGCTGTCTAATTTTAATACCGCCCCGGGTACGAAAAGATCACTGTGATAAACTGAACATATGACAACTGACTCACGCAAAATCGCCTTACTGGACCTGGATGCATTCTTTGCCGCCGTGGAGGTATTGCGCGATCCTGGATTAGCCAACGTGCCTTTTGCTGTCGGCGGGGGCGGCGAACGCGGTGTGGTCGCTACTGCCAACTACCTGGCGAGAAAATTTGGTGTGCGCAGTGCAATGCCTGGGCATCAAGCTCGTAAACTATGCCCTCAATTGGTTTTTGTAAAGTCTGACATGGCTGCCTATAAGGACATGTCCATGCAGATCCGAAAACGCCTGCTGGAAATCACTCCGCATATGGAGCCTGCGTCCATCGATGAGTTTTACCTCGATCTGACCAGCAACACGCTATGTCGTGGCAGCGCCTCATTAACCATGGAAATGATTCGAGGTGAACTGCGCAGCATGGGGGTGTCTGGCTCAGCGGGTATTTCAAATCAAAAGATGGTGGCCAAAATCGCCTCAGAAGAGCGCAAGCCTGATGGCCAGTTCGTGGTGGAACCGCAACAGGTCCTGGCCTACATCGCGCAGTTACCGTTGGGGAAAATTCCGGGTATCGGCCCTAAAAGCCTGCAGCGCCTGCACAGCATGGGCCTGAATCTTGGCTCTGATATTCAAAACTATGAACTGCCCAAGTTGCAAGCATTATTAGGTGACAAAGCTGGCTACATTTTGCATCAGCGATGTCGTGGCATCGACTTGCGAGAGGTAATTACCAGCAGAACCCGTAAAAGCGTGGGCACCGAGGAAACTCTGCACCAGGACTTCACCTCGCTGCGTGCTGTGGAGCAATATACCGAACGCCATTTATTTCCATCGTTGAAGCGCCAGCTGAAGATCAGTCGCTGGCAAGAAGCCCGAATCAAAACTCAAACCGTCAAACTTAAGTTTAATGACTTTCAGCAAACCACGGTATCCCGTGCCACCACCAGAATCTCGGCATCGATTTTCTATAGCTTGCTGCGTGAGGCCTGGGACCGCCGGCAAAACCGCGCGGTACGCCTGATTGGGCTCAGCGTGACCTTGCCAGATCCCGATTCAGCCAAACAACTTGAATTAGAGCTTGAGTAACTCTCTCCACTGGTCGGCTATTGCCCATACAGGAGCTGTGGTAAGCTTGCTCGCCTACCTTTATCACCAAGATTATATTGCGCTATGAAACTAATATTAAAACTGATCGCTGGCATTATTGGTGGCGTTCTTATCGGTTTATTTGCACCTGAATGGATCAATCGTATTCTGCTGACCTTTCAGGGCCTGTTTAGTGAACTACTAACCTTCACTATCCCCTTATTGATCCTGTTTTTTATTACCAGCGGTATTGCCAACCTGCCACAAAATTCGGCCAATTTACTCGGCCGTACCCTGGGGATGGCATATGGCTCAACTATCGTTGCCGGCACTCTGGCCTACTTGATTACAGCCGCCATTGTGCCGCTGTTGACGACCGTAGGTGCCAGTAGCGGTGAACTTGGTGCGCATGGTGTCGAGCCACTTTTGGTGCTTGAGATCCCACCACTGCTCAGTGTCATGACAGCATTGGCCGCAGCTTTCGTCTTTGGCTTAGGTATCACTGCATTACAATCAAACACCCTGCGTCAGGCATCTGACGAAGGCCGTGACATTATCGAAAAGCTACTAACAAAAGTTATTATCCCGCTACTGCCGTTTTATATTGCGGGTGTATTCGCCGATCTTGCCTTGGCTGGTACCGTATTCGATACCTTGCAAACCTTCGGTATCATTTTGGTTCTTGCGGTGACCATGCACTGGCTCTGGCTCAGTGTCATGTTTGTTGTAACCGGGCTGGCCACTGGGCAGTCGCCATTGTTGCTGATTAAAAATATGCTGCCTGCTTATTTTACCGCGTTAGGGACCATGTCCAGCGCGGCAACGATTCCAGTCACGTTGCAAGCTACCCGCGCCAATGGCGTCAGTAAGCGGATTGCCGACTTTACCATACCATTATGTGCGACCACCCATTTGTCAGGCTCTATTATCACCATCACCACCTGTGCCGTCGCGGTCATGGCGATGCGTGAAGGCCTCGCGATTCCGGGCTTTTTCGACATCTTGCCATTTATTCTGATGCTTGGTGTGGTGATGCTTGCAGCCCCCGGCGTACCCGGTGGCGCAGTCATGTCGGCCCTTGGTTTACTGACCAGTATGTTAGGATTTGGTGAGGCTGCGATCGCCTTGATGATTGCCCTATATATGGCCCAGGACAGCCTGGGCACTGCCTGTAATGTCACCGGTGACGGCGCTATATCCTTATGGGTCAATAAGTTCGCGAAAAAGGACGAGGCCAAAGCCTCAGCCGAAGATCTCTAACAAGCAACGCTAAAATACAAGCGCACCACAAAACGGTGCGCTTGTTCATTATTTCTGCTAAAATCCAGCGCTTTTCAAAACGCAATAAAAGCAACTTGATAGGTAATTTGCATGGCTTCTGTACTGATTTTAATGGGGTCGCAATCTGACTGGCCCACAATGCGCAATGCCGCAACGATGCTTGAAGAACTTGGGGTAAAGTGGGAAGCACGTGTAGTTTCTGCTCACCGCACCCCCGATCTACTTGAGAGCACCATGCGAGAAGCTGAACAAGCGGACGTCCGTGTTGTCGTTGCTGGTGCCGGTGGCGCTGCGCATCTGCCTGGTATGTTGGCAGCCTTTACTTACCTGCCCGTATTTGGGGTGCCGGTGCAGAGTCGCACGCTAAAAGGACTCGACAGCCTGCTGTCTATTGTGCAAATGCCTAAAGGTGTGGCTGTGGGCACCCTGGCTATCGGCGATGCCGGAGCCGCCAATGCTGGCCTGTTGGCTGCACAAGTCATTGCCACCACAGACCCTGAGATTGCTCAGCAGGTAAAAGACTTCCGTCTCGCCCAACGCGACAAAGTGATGAAAAACTCAAATCTGGAGCTGTAAGCTGTGAATATACTGATCCTTGGCAATGGCCAGTTAGGCCAAATGCTCGGCCGTGCTGCGGTTCACTATGGCCACGCTTGTCTGTTAGTTAATACAAAAACCGAACAGGTGATGCCAGTTGCCTGCTATGAGCCTTTGCCAATGAGCCTGCAGCAAGCGACCAGCTGGGCCGATGTTGTCACCTGGGAGCACGAGCAACTGGCCCCGGCGCATGTCGATATCTGCGCTGCTAAGTTCCTCTCCCCCGCCGACAAGATCCTGCAACTGACTGACCGTCAGCTAGAGAAAGGGCTGTGCGACTCCCTGGGCATTGCCACCTCCCCATGGTCTTCATTTAAAGACCAAAGCGAGCTTTGCAGTGTGTTGGAAACAAGTACTCAGGCATTGGTGATTAAAGCGGCCCAGGGTGGCTACGACGGTCGCAGTCAGTGGCGCTTCACACCTCAACAGGGGGTTGCTGCGGTGGATATCAGCGCAGCGGGTGCGCAACCGGGAATCGTCGAACAGATGATCGACTTTACCTGTGAGGTATCCATTGTCGGTGCACGCAACGCAGACGCTGAAATTTGCTGCTATGCGCTGGTTGAGAATATTCATCGTCAAGGTATTTTAAGCCATACCTTAGCCGGACTCAGCGACTTCCCTGCGCATCTACAACAGCAAGCGGAACACGCTTTCCAACAAATTACTGATGCATTAGACTACGTAGGCACTTTGGCTATTGAGTTTTTTGTTATCGGCGAAGGTGAGCAGTCACGCCTGCTGGTCAATGAAATTGCGCCCAGAGTGCACAATTCAGGCCATTGGACGATGACCGGCACAAGCTGCGATCAATTTGATTTACATATTCGAGCAGTGACGGGTACGCCCTTCCCTGCAGCCGTGAATGCGCAACCAACGCTGATGGTGAATGTTATTGGTGCAGCGGCCATTCCTGCGCATTTATGGCCCAGCGATGCGGACCCGCATTGGTACGGCAAAGATGCCCGGCCAGGCCGTAAAGTAGGTCACGTAAACTGGCTCACGAATAGCCGCGCCGAGGCTTCTGCGTTTATTGCTCGTGAACAGCAATACCTTCAGGTGCTTGCTGATTAACGTACGATCCCCTGCTGCACTCATTTGTTCGATGAGTGCAGCACGCCCCCTTGCAGTTAGCTTGATGATGACCCGCTTACTGAGCATACTGGCAGCACAAAAAGACTAGACACCCTCATTCGCTCACGGCACACTCGGTAAACCTTTCGCTATTTATGAACGTTTATAGCTATTTAGGGCTAAACTTTTTAGCTCTCTATTTTACTGCAGGCCAATATGAGACCAGTTGCTTCCAAACAACCTCACCAACTGCGCATTGCAAACGTACCTTTGTGGCAATGGGCTGTGCTGATCTCAGCGACGCTAGGCCTGTCGGCATCATCGCGGCTGCTGACTCTGCCTGACCTGGCTTTTTCGGCGCTGTGGCCCGCCTCAGGTATCTTTCTAGGAGCCGTGCTGGCGCTGGGTAAGCGCTCACTGTGGGTACTTGTGCCCTGTATGATGCTGTGGTCTGCAGTGCTGATGGGCGAAGCCTGGCCAATGGCACTGTTCGGTGCATCGGGACTTGCTATAGGCAGTATCTTTGCGCGTAGCTTAATTGAACGTGGTAAAAAAAATATCAGTGGCCGCGGCACCTTGTCGCCACTCCATTACCTACCCAACCTATATCTTAAAGGGGCGGTGCTTGGCAGCGGCGTATCTGCTATTTTTGGCGCCATTGGCTATATTTTAGCGATCCCTGAGGCCGCAAGCTTTCAGTGGCAGGATATATGGCTGGTCTATTGGTTACTCGAAGGGCTGGGGGTCATTCTATTCGCCCCGATTTTTTTCTTTATCCTGCGTCGTCCAAAATTCACCCGGCAAAGTATTGCAAAAGATTTTAGTAAGCGCTCGGTGATCATTTGGCTGCTCATGGTCGTCCTTACGATTACCTTATCTATTACCCTGGGCCAGCTTGGCGACAACCGCTACGCGCCGATTTTAGCCTTTGCCCTGTTTCCACTGGTATGCTGGTTTGCCGCAGAAGGCAGTCCGCCGTCGCTGGATATCGTCATCCCTTTGTTTGCCATCGTCTTCGTGGTGTTCTCTTTATATCAGTGGGGTGGCTTACCACCGGTTGAAGACATTAATGGCTTGCTCAGAGTACTACTGCAGGTCGGCATTCTCGCAGTTATGGCGCAACTGGTCGCAAACATCAATCACCAACGTCATTTGCTACTCGACCGCTTCCGCCGCCAGGCTTACCAGGACTACCGCACTGGGCTTGCCAACGACCGCGGGTTGTATGAGTCCATCACAGGGTTATTAGAGCATGATCGCCAAGGCAGCCACTACCTGGCGTATATTAGCCTGATTGATATTCATATCATTAAAGAGCTACTCGCTCTTGATGGTGCTATCACCGTGGAAAGTGTACTGACCCAGCAATTACAGCAGTTCGCTTTTGACAATGCGGTGGTAGCGCGCTTAAGTGAGGGCCGCTTTGCGGTGTTATTGCCAAATATCCAGACCGCTCAGGCCCATGTGGCCATTGAAGAGCTAAGCGAACGCTTATCACGCCCGGTCGATGAAGCTGGGATGCGCTCTAACCTGCGCATTACGATTGGCGTCACGCCGGTGGACGGTCAGCTATATAGCCCGCAGCAATATGTCAGCGTTGCAGCACAGGCTGCTAATTACGCCAAACAACACTCGCTGAATATTTACTGGGTCGACAACCCGAAACAGGTAGCTGCCGAACATTACACCAAGCTAAATCATTTTGGGTTGCTTAAAGAGGCCATTGACCACGACGAACTGGAGCTTTTTGCCCAGGAAATTCGCTCTCTAAAGCCTGGCGAAACGGGCACCGCATTCGAAGTGTTAATTCGTATGCGCGATGAACAGGGTAAGCTGCTGGTTCCTGCACACTTCATGCCTGCGGCGCAGGCTTTTGGCCTGATGCCAGCGCTGGACCGCTGGGTGATTCGCCACACTTTGGCATTTCTAGCAAGTCACAGCCATATGCTCAGTCAGGTTAATAAGTGTGCCATTAACCTCTCTGGGGCCTCTTTGTCGGACCCTGATCTCTCTCGCTATATCGGTGAACAAATCGAGTTGCACCAAATACCCCCTGGCAAGCTCACCTTTGAAATCACCGAAACTGAGGCCATTACCAGCACTCAGCTGGCGACTCAGTTTATGGTTGATCTGCATCAGCTCGGCTGCCGCGTCGCGTTGGACGATTTTGGCACGGGCTTAGCGTCCTTCGAATACTTACGCCAGTTTCATTTCGATGAGATTAAGATTGATGGCGTCTTTATTCGTGAACTAGCAAACAGCGAGGTTGATGTGAGTATTGTGGATGCTATCTGTAAAGTGGCGCGCTCAATGAAGCTGAAAACCGTTGCCGAATTTGTTGAAAACGAAAACCTTTCTGAGCAACTTGCTGGACTTGGCGTCGACTATGCGCAAGGCTATGGTATTGGCAAACCGCAACCTATAGGTAACTTTTTCATCCATGCCGACGCCTCCAGCTAAATCCTTTATTCTTGCAATCGATCAAGGCACAACCTCAAGTCGCGCAATTATTTATCGCGCAGCCGCAGGCGAGGTTTTTGAGTTGACCCCCCTGGCGTCTGCCAGTGAAGATTTTAAACAGTTTTTTCCCCACAACGGTTGGGTAGAACACGACCCAGAGGCACTGTGGCAAAGTACTCTCAACAGTTGCCGTCAGGCTTTAAGCGAAGCTGAGCTTAGCGCCACTGATATCACCGCCATCGGGATAACCAATCAACGTGAGACCACCCTGGTCTGGGAGCGTGACACCGGCAAGGTGATTCATCGGGCAATCGTCTGGCAGGACCGGCGCACAGCCGACCTCTGTGAACAATTGCGCCAGCAGGGTCATCAGGACCTGGTCAAGTCTCGCACCGGCCTATTGCTCGACCCTTATTTTTCAGCCACTAAAATAAAATGGATTCTGGACAACGTTGCCGGTGCCCGCGAAGCCGCCAACGAAGGCAACCTATGCTTTGGTACCGTAGATACCTTCTTACTCTGGCGCTTTAGCAATGGTCAGGTCCATGCCACGGATGCGAGCAATGCCTCCCGGACGATGCTGATGAACCTGGCCACTCGCCAGTGGGACCCTGAGCTCCTTGAGCTATTCGACATTCCACAGGCGATGATGCCGGAAATACGCGACAATGCCGCTGATTTCGGGGTCATCGATGCCGCGTACCTTGGTGCTGAGATCCCAGTGAGCGCAATGGTTGGCGACCAACAGGGCGCGCTTATTGGTCAAGCCTGCATTGCCCCAGGGATGCTAAAAAGTACCTATGGCACCGGTTGCTTTGCACTCCTCAACACCGGAACTGACGCCTTACAGTCCGAACATCGCCTGCTCACGACCGTCGCCTACCAACTCAATGGCGTTGCCCATTATGCGCTTGAAGGCAGTATTTTCATGGCCGGTGCGATTGTGCAGTGGCTTCGTGACAGCCTTGGCATGTTAGACAACGCTGCGCAAAGTGAAGCGTTGGCTGAGGGCGTGTCGTATCAGCAAAACGAGATTCTGGTTCCAGCCTTTACTGGCCTTGGCGCACCCTATTGGGTGCCCGAGGCACGCGCCGCTATTTTTGGTATGACTCGAGATACCGGGCGCAAAGAGCTTGCGGCGGCAGCACTGAAAAGTGTAGCGATGCAAAGTAGTGACCTGTTGCAGGCGATGGTTGATGATGGCCAGGTGATTAAAAAGCTTCGCGTGGACGGCGGTATGACCGCAAATGCATGGTTTTTACAAGCACTCGCAGACCTTACCGGTTACCCAGTGGAGCGGGCGGCGGTGAGCGAAGCGACCGCGCTTGGTGCGGCATTTTTAGCCGCATTGCAAGCCGGTATTTTTGCGAAGGTGGAAGACATGCAAAAGATTCATCAAATCGATAGCGAGTTTACCAGCAAGCTCGCAAACGATGAACGAGAAAAAATTCGCCATAGATGGTTAGCCGCTGTAGCAAAAGTTCGGTAGACTAGCTGCCCTTTTTTGATAATTACAGGTCCAACGCTGTGCACAACCAGGATCCCAGATTACTTAGTACGGGCCAGACCGAGAGCAGACATGACGATATGCTGGCGTTGGCCCGCTTGGCAATGCAGCAAAGCTACTCACCTTATTCCCAGTTTAAAGTCGGGGCGGTGGTGGTAGCTGACAATGGCCAGGCCTTCACCGCCTGCAATGTCGAAAACGCGTCTTACCCTGAGGGTACCTGCGCAGAAGCTGGTGCTATTTCAGCGATGGTGATGGCCGGTGCGCGACGCATTCGTGAAGTATATGTGATTGGCGACGGAGAGGCCTTAGTCACACCATGCGGTGGCTGCCGCCAGCGTATTCGCGAGTTTGCTGATGCCACCACCATGGTGCATATTTGTGGCCTTGAAGGGATTCGTAAAAGCGTCACTCTAAACGAGTTACTGCCACTGTCATTTGGCCCAGAACACCTGGATCAGCTTTCCCCATCGAGTGATACGCTCGACGACAACGCATAAGGACCCCGGCTATGCACCCATCTGATACCCGTCAACAGCTTGCCGCGCAAGCGATTAGCCTTCTTGATTTAACCAGCCTGAATGACAATGACTCCGAAGCGAGTATTCAGGCACTATGTGAGAAAGCGCTGAGCGTCAGCGCCGATGGCACGCGCCACACGGTTGCAGCTATCTGTATTTATCCACGCTTTATCCCCTTCGCCCGCGACACCCTGGACAGCCTGGGCCTGTATAACGTGAAGATAGCCACGGTGGCGAACTTTCCCCATGGTCGGGCCAATATTGATAGCGCGGTGAAAGACACCAGGGCCTGTGTCGCCTATGGTGCCGATGAAGTGGATGTGGTGATGCCGTACCAGGCACTGATTGATGGCGATGAGCGCACTGTATTTAATTTAATTGCTGCCTGCAAAGACGCCTGTGGCGCTCACGCCCAGCTTAAGGTGATTTTTGAAACCGGTGAACTAAAAGAGCCAGACTTAATCGCCAAAGCTAGTGATATCGCAATTGCCGCAGGGGCTGATTTTATCAAAACCTCGACCGGCAAGGTCGCGGTCAACGCCACACCAGAGGCTGCTGATATCATGCTATCGCGTATCGCTGCGCAAAGCCGCGCGGTTGGCTTTAAGCCTGCTGGCGGTGTAAAAACCCTGGACGACGTGCAGCTATATTTCGATCTGGTGCATAAGCACGTCGGCACACAAAGACTAAACCCAACCTATTTCCGCTTTGGCGCAAGCTCCTTGCTTGGCGCACTGCGCGACGCTTTGGGTATTGACCCTGCAGCGACCACCTCAGAATTCAAGGAGAGCTACTAATGCTTCCGCAAGAAATTATTCGCGCTAAGCGTGACGGCAAAACACTGACTGACGAGCAAATTGCATTCTTTGTCAAAGGTATCACCAATAGTACTGTGACCGAGGGTCAGATAGCCGCCTTTGCCATGGCGGTGTATTTCAATGGAATGTGCCTGCAGGAGCGAGTGGCGCTAACGCGTAACATGATGCACTCCGGTAGCGTGCTGAACTGGGATGACCTGAACCTGCCCGGTCCGGTGGTGGATAAACACTCGACCGGAGGCGTCAGCGACATGGTGAGCCTTATGCTAGGACCGATGGTCGCAGCCTGCGGTGGTTACGTGCCGATGATTTCCGGGCGTGGTCTTGGCCATACGGGTGGCACCCTGGATAAATTTGAAAGTATCCAGGGTTATAACACCAGCCCGGATATGCAGACATTCCGTGATGTGGTGAAACACACCGGCGTGGCAATTATCGGTCAAACCGGTGATCTCGCACCAGCAGATAAACGTTTTTATGGTATTCGCGATGTCACCGCCACTGTCGACTCGATGCCGTTAATTACCGCCTCTATTTTATCGAAAAAGCTAGCGGCTGGCTTAGATGCGTTGGCGATGGACGTAAAAACCGGCAGCGGCGCATTCATGTCCACATTGGACGATGCGAAGGGCCTTGCTCAGAGTATTGTGAAAGTAGCGAACCAGGCCGGAGTGCGCACGTCCGCCACGATTACCGATATGAATCAGCCGCTTGGCAGCACTGCAGGCAACGCGGTAGAAATGGTAGAAGCAGTCGATTACCTGACCGGCAAATCGCGCAATCCACGCCTCCATGAGGTCACCATGGCCTTGTGCGCCCAAATGCTCACCCTGACCGGCTTAGCTGGCAATGACGCTGATGCACGCCAACAGCTTCAGCGCGTGCTAGATAACGGCAAAGCCGCAGAAAAGTTCGGTCAAATGGTACATGCCCTTGGCGGCCCAGCGAACTTTGTCGAGCAGCCAATGCAAAGCATGCCCGCGGCGCCGTTGGTGCTGCCAGTGTTTGCCAACACCAGCGGTTATATCGGTGAGATCGCCACCCGAGAACTAGGCCTGGTGGTGGTTGAACTTGGCGGCGGCCGCACTAATCCGGCGGACCCTGTGGACCATGCGGTTGGTCTTACTGACCTGCCTGAGCTTGGCCAATATATTGAAAAAGGTCAGCCGCTAGCGATGGTCCACGCACGTAGTGACCAGGACGCAGAGCGCGCCGCTGAGCAATTGCGGGCTTGTGTTACTATACAAACTGAAGAACCGGCGCCGCCTGGCGTGGTCTATGAAACCATTACCCCGGAACAGGCGGCATCGATTCAAATCGATTAGCACTCTGTTCGATGGCATAAAGTGAGGTTGTGATGGCGCGCAGTATTATTTTAATGATGGATTCGTTTGGCGTTGGCGCCAGTGAAGACGCTGCCGATTTCGGTGACACTGGGGCGAATACCCTGGGTAGTATTGCACGCCTTGCTGACCTTAAACTGGCCAACCTTGAACGTCTGGGCCTTGCAGAGTTAGCCTTTAATGCCAGCGGACAACGCCCTCGAGGGCTGGATTACCAAGGGCCCTTCCATGCGCTATATGGCTATGCTGCTGAGATTAGCCATGGCAAAGACACGCCAAGTGGGCATTGGGAGCTTGCCGGTGCGCCGGTACTGTTTGACTGGCACTACTTTCCAGATCAGCCCAAGTGCTTCCCTGACGCTCTGATTGACGCCCTGATCACTCGTAACCAGTTGCCTGGCGTGCTTGGTGAATGCCATGCCTCCGGCACCACCATCATCGCCGAGCTTGGCGATAGCCACCGCGACAGTGGCAAGCCTATTGTCTATACCTCAGCGGACAGTGTGCTGCAAATTGCCGCGCACGAAGAAAGCTTCGGCCTCGAACGGTTATTAGCGCTGTGCGAGGACGCTCGGGTTGTACTTGATGAGATGGGCCTAAATGTTGGTCGGGTCATCGCCCGACCTTTCATAGGCGATAACAGCACAAACTACACACGCACTGGTAACCGCCGGGATTATTCCGTGTTGCCACCAACCAGCACCGTACTTGATCACCTCAAACAGGCAGGCGGTGAAGTGATCAGCATTGGCAAAATTGCTGATATTTATGCCCATCAGGGTATCACTCAGAGTATCAAAGCAAATGGCAACGACGAGATTTTTAGCGCAACCCTGAACGTGATGCAAAGTGCCCCTGACAATAGCCTGATTTTTCCCAACTTCGTCGATTTTGATAGCAAGTTCGGCCATCGCCGTGATTTTCAGGGCTATGCCGATGCACTGAACGCTTTTGATCGTCGCTTGCCTGAGCTGATCGCAAGTTTAACACCAGGGGACCTGGTGTTTGTCACCGCCGACCATGGCTGTGACCCGAGTTTCCCCGGCAGCGACCATACCCGGGAATTTGTCCCGGTGATCTGTTTTGGCCCTGGTATTCAGGCAGCGAACATTGGCCGACGCGCTACCTTTGCAGACATTGGGCAGAGTATTGCGCAGCACCATGGGCTAGAACCACTCAGTTATGGTAAAAGCTTCCTGAATTTGCCAGAGTAAAGGTGAGTCAAACTAACGAGGCAATCAATATGGCGCGACCTGAATGTTCGGCAACTCTTGTCAGCGCCACACCACGCTGGCGATACTGGCTTCGTGCGTTCTATGCCAGCTGTATTGCGGTGGCAGTTTTATTGTTACTTATTCCTCGGCCCCACGCTAGTGAACCTCATGTTGCCTACCTGCAGGTTCAGGGCGCCATTGGCCCCGCCACCACCGACTACCTGCAACGAACCCTAAGCAAAGCCCAAAATCAGGGCGCACAAACTGCAATCATTGAGCTCGACACCCCAGGGGGGTTGCTCAGCAGTACCCGGGATATCGTCCGCATATTGTTGCAAAGTGAGATCCCCGTGGTCACTTATGTCAGCCCTCAAGGCGCACGAGCAGCCAGCGCCGGCACTTTTATTGTCTATGCCAGCCACGTTGCCGCGATGCATCCTTCCACCCACCTTGGGGCTGCCACCCCGGTGCAAATGCAAGGGCAGGCCGAAGAGAACCCCAACGATGATGACGCCCCTCGAAGTTCAAGCGCAATGGAGCGTAAAGTCACTAATGACGCGGTGTCACTTATTAAAAACCTGGCTGAACGTCATGGGCGCAATGCTGAATGGGCAGAGCTGGCAGTGCGAGAAGCTGCGACCCTAACAGCACGCGAAGCTTTGCAAGCCAATGTGGTTGAGCTGGTCGTGAGTAATATTGAGGAGTTGGTCGCGGCCCTTGATGGTCGCACCGTGGTCATGGACAGCGGAGAACAAACCCTCTCCACTGCCGGCTTGTCCGTGGTCGACTACGCTCCCGATTTTCGTAACCAGCTATTGGGCTTTCTGACTAATCCACAACTGGCCTACCTGTTATTGCTGGTTGGTATCTACGGTATTATCTTTGAGTTGATGTCTCCGGGCGCTTTATTCCCTGGTATTACCGGCATCATCTCGTTGTTATTAGCGGCGTTCTCACTGCAAATTCTGCCTATTAATATAGTAGGCTTACTGCTTATTGTGCTCGGCGCGATTATGTTGGTGGTAGAGTTCTTCGTGCCCAGCTTTGGCATTATTGGCGTCGGCGGGGTGATTGCGTTGACCGCCGGCTCAATCATGCTATTTGACAGTTCAATTCCCGGTATGGAGTTACCTATGAGTATGATTTTCAGTGTTGCACTGGTAGCGCTGGCGTGTGTGGCCTTTGTGGTGCTCGTCATGGCACGTAGCTCAATGCGGACGCGTAAACCTAGTAATCGCAACGTGGTTGGTCTTGAAGGTAAGGTGGTTGAAAACCTGAATCCAGAGGGGTTAGTGCAAATCGATAATGAATTGTGGCCTGCCCATGCTCAGAAACCGCGCTTGATTACCCATGGGCGTTTAGTGCGGGTTGTCGCACAGGAAGGGACTCTCGCTTACGTTGAGGAAATAAAAAAGACTGAACAGCGCCCTGCTCAGTCTTTTTGGCGACGGAGGTAATTACTCCTCGTCGTTGACTTTATACATCTCAAACCAGGCCAGCGCGTGCTCAACCTTGGCAATCATGTTTGAAGGCCGCGCTGAAACGCCATGTGAAGCGCCTGGCACCCTTACCATAGCGACGTCCACACCACGCAACTGCAGGGCCTGATAGTACTGCTCGGTATCGCTAATGGGCGTGCGGCGGTCATCGACACCGGTAAATAGCATCGTTGGGGTTGATACATTACCCACCAAAGACAATGGTGAACGCTGCCAATAGTGCTCATGCTCATCCCACGGCATACCCGGGAACTGGTTCTGAATCTGGCCAATATAGCTGTCTGCAGTGAGTACTTTAGACACCCAGTTAATCACCGGGTTAGTCGCCGCCGCCGCATTGAAGCGATCCGTCAGGCCAATCGCGTAAGCTGTGGCGATGCCACCCGCTGAGCCACCGGCAATAAACAGATTCCGCTCGTCTACAAAGCCTTTGTCGACCATCGCATCAACTGCTGACATATGGTCACCAAAGTCATCTTCAGACGCATACTTGTTATCAAGCAGCATTGCGAAGTCTTCGCCGTAGGATGTGCTGCCACGGTAGTTGTTGTAAACCACTACATAGCCTGCGGCCGCATAACGCTGAAGCTCGGCACTAAAGTGCGGACCATAATTAAGGTGCGGACCACCATGAATCTCGATGATCAGCGGGTATTGCTGACTCTCATCAAAGCCAGGAGGGGTGATATACCAGGCGTGAATCTCCTCGCCATCGGTACCCGACGTATAGGTAAATTCATGTACTTCGCCAAGCTCACGTTGGCCCAATACATCGCCATTCAAGTCAGTCAGGTACTCAGCGTCAGCACCCTCAGCGATAAGACCAATATCTCCAGAGCGAGTCGCATGACCACGAGTGTACGCAATGTCACCCTGAGCATTCATACTAAACATACCATTGTTATATGGCCGCCCCGACGGTAAACCAGAGACATCATCGACGATATCAAGGATTCGGCTACGCATGGTTACCCGTGCAATTTTAGTTTTGCCGCGATCTTCGTAGTCAATCACCAGGGTATCGTTACCCAACCAGTGTGGGTTGCCCACTGAACGGTCAAAGTCAGATAATAGCTCGCTGCTTTGCTGGGACGACCAGTCCATCACCCGCAACTTACTGTTGGCATATGGAACATTGTCGGCGGTGCCGTATATGTATGCCAGTTGGCTACCATCAGGCGAGAAAACTGGCTGCCGTTTTGTGCCTGGTTCGTCAGTGATCTGGCTCAGTTCACCGTCTAAAGAGATACTGTGTAACTCGTTCTGGCGGCTTTCAAATTCAAAATTATCACTCAGGTTAGCCGCAAAAATAATGGCGTCCCCCTCTGGGGTCCATGCCAGCTGACCACCGTGGTTGTAATCTCCGGATGTCAGCTGACGGGCAGTACCACCGTCACTAGGGACCACAAAAATATGTTGGTAGGATGAATCCATTAAGCCACTGCCGTCTCGCTGATACTGGGCGCGCTCAAATATCTGTGGGCGCTCAGCCCACTCGGCGCCAGCGGGTGCTGATGGACGATAAACAGAGGAAGCGAAGTCGCTGCGCGGCGCTTGAACGCTCATGCTAAATGCCAGCTTAGAGCCATCAGGGGACCAGCTCAGCCCACCAGGCGCCGCTTGTACGCTGCTCACTCGTGCACTACGATCACGCTCAACCCAGTGCACATGAATTTGATTGTGCCCACTTTGATTACTCACAAAAGCCAGCCTGTCACCTGAGGGTGACCATACCGGCTGGCCATAATTCGCGTCATCCGCATACAGCGGATACTGCTCGCCACTTTGCGTATCAATCATCCACAAGCTGCGTGAGCTATTGTCGCGCATAATGTCATTACTATTGCGCACATAAACAATATGCTCACCATTCGGCGACACCTGCACGTGCGAGGCATGCTCAAGTGAGAAAATATCTTCAGCTTTAAAATGGTTTTCAGCAACTGCGACGCTGCTAAGCCCCGTTAAAGTGATACTAAATCCCGCTAACAATGAGCGGTTTAGCCATGTCTTCATAATGATTCCTATTAATTATTTAACCGATAACCCAGGTCGCAAGCTTGTTCGTCTTTCCGCCCTACTCTATCGGCAATGCTTAATGAGTGCGGCTAAGCACGTCGGTAAACCAAGCGCGAATATCCGCAATCTGCTGCGCACAAACCTCATGCTGCATCGGGTAGCTCTTGTACTCGACCGGATAATCGCGTTGTTGCAGCCAATCGCGGGCCTGCTCGCCCAAAGCAATGGGTACAACTGGGTCCATAGACCCGTGATGGACCAGAAAAGGTGTCTTTCTTTGTTCAGCACTGAGGCGAATCGTTTCACGAGTGGCTAAATAGGTCGACAAACACATCACCCCTGCCAGCGGCTTTTGGTAACTCAACGCAGCCTCGTAAGCTACTGCACCGCCCTGAGAAAAGCCTGCCAGAATAATCCGCTCAGCAGGCACGCCCCGCTCGATTTCCCGTTCAATTAAGGCCACTACAGCGTCAGCGGACTGTTTGAGTTGCTCCGCGTCTACTTTGCGGTCCAGGCTCATCTCGAGAATGTCGTACCACGCAGGCATTTGCATGCCGTTGTTAATGGTCACTGGAATTCGCGGTGCGTGAGGAAATACAAACCGCAGGTTGATACCCTCTGGCTGCGCCAGGTGAGGTACGATCGGCGCAAAATCATTACCGTCCGCACCCAGTCCATGCAGCCAGATCACAGATGCATTGACAGGTTCGCGGGTGATAGTTTCTACACATGGTAAAAGAGACATGAATATATTTCCTGATTACAAACAGATGCAACGCATGCTATAGCAACTTTGACTCGATCTCCAGATCGCCGGTTAGGGTCTTATGCACCGGACACTTGTTGGCGATTTCAAGTAAGCGCTCTCGCTGCTCATCGGTGAGGTCGCCTTCTATCTCAATATGACGGGTAAACTTGTCGCTCTTACCATCACTGGCACCTTTCTTAGTATGAAGTAACGTGACACTCACTTTCTCCAGGGGCCAGTCTTTATGCTTGGCATACATCCGTACCGTCATACTGGTACAGGCGCCGAGCCCGGCCAATACCAGCTCAAAAGGGGCTGGGCCCTTATCAAGACCACCAAGGTCCTCGGGTTCGTCTGCCAACCAGTGATGTTTGGCGGTCGTTACCTGATTGGTGAATGGCGCTTCTAGCTCACTGACTTTGACGACTCCAGGTTTTAAATGACAGGTGCTCATGGATGACCTCTATAGATAAACATTAAATGACGGAAGTATTTGGTATCACCTCAGGCTAGCACAGCCGCAGGTGACGAATTAAACAAAAATTTGCATCACCCCTATTGAAATACACTGAAGCAGACCCTAAATCATAACTGCGGGCGGCGGGTCTCTGAGAGAGCGCTAAGCCCGCAAAGGTGAAACATTTTATATCGCTCAAAAGAGGATAGACCTATGAATACAATTGATTTAACTCCACTGTACCGCAGTAGCATTGGCTTTGATCGTCTAGCATCGATGGTAGACAACGCGTTGCGTAGCGACACCAGTTCAGGTGGCTACCCCCCGTACAATATTGAGGCCTTAGGTGAAAACCGTTATGGCATCACCATCGCTGCCGCTGGCTTCGAGCAAAATGAGCTCGACATTCAGGTAGAACGTGGCGTACTCACGGTACGCGGCCGCAAAGCGGAAGATGATAAAGAGCGCAAATACCTCTATCAGGGCATTGCCGCACGCGCCTTTGAACGCAAGTTTAATCTTGCGGAACATGTCGAAGTTGTCGATGCCGAGATGCGCAACGGGTTACTTAACATCCAGCTGGTAAAAGAGATCCCAGAGGCGCATAAGCCACGCAGTATCGAAATTAAAAATGCTGAAGCGGCGCTTGAGCACAAAAGCTAAGCAATTAGCCGGTAGCTAAAGAAGAAGGGCGAGGCCTGAGAGAGCCTCGCCCTTTTTTATTGAGCTACTTCATTATCAAGCGAATCACGCACCATTCGGTTTATGAGTTCGCCGGTGACTGGTTACTCGCTCGCTGAGTACTGGTAGACCCACTCAGTGAGTAAGCGAACACCATAACCGTTCGCGCCACCTGGGTGAATACCACCTGATGACATCGCGTTACCCGCCATATCAATGTGCGCCCATGGGGTGTCGCCTGCAAATTCACGTAAGAACATCGCACCTGCTGAAGCACCTGGTGAACCACCATTGATCAGGTCCGCAACTTCGCTGCGAATCGATTTCATGTAGTTGTCATGCATCGGTAACTGCCAAACCAGCTCATCCACCGTTTCACCTGCGGTCCGTAACGCCGCTAGCACGCCCTCATCATCGCCAAATATAGCGGAGTAGTCGGTACCAACCGCACCCACTTTGGCGCCGGTCAACGTGGCGATATCAACCATAGCACGAGGCTCATACTGGCTACGTGCATACCATAAACCGTCAGCAAGAATGAGACGGCCTTCCGCATCGGTATTATTGATCTCAACGGTAATCCCGGCACCAGTCATGACCACGTCACTTGGTAGTTGCGAATCACGGGAGATCATATTCTGGGTAAGCGGCACCACACCGACGACATTAATTGACGCGTTCTGACCAGCCAGGGCTTTCATGGCTCCCACCACGGCTGCGCCGCCAGCTGAATCTGTTTTCATGGTGCGCATACCCGCGCCACTTTTTACATTGATTCCGCCGGTATCAAAGGTGTTGCCTTTACCCACCAGCGCTAGAGGTGCCTGGTCACTGCCTTCCCAATGGAGTACTAACAGATGCGCGCCGTCTTTACTTGCCTGGCCGACACCATAGAGTGCGCCCATGTTCATGTCACGAACTTCGTCTGGACCAAGAACCGTGATCGACAAGCCCATGTCCTCGAGGTAACGAACTTTTTCAATAAAGGCGATCGGCGCTGACTCACTCGGTGGAATATTTACTAGTTCACGGGCCAGAAAGACCCCTTCAGCCAGCGCTACCAGGCGATTGTATTCGCCTTCAGCCTGCTCAGTCGCGCTCCAGGTGAAGTTGTGTTGCGGGCGATCCGCAGGTTCACTTTTATATGCGTCGAAGCGGTAGTTGCGTAAATCGATACCGTGAGCAATCTGTGCAATGTTCAACGCAGGGTTTGACGCAGCGTTGATTAACGAGGTATCAACGAAAACCTGGCTCGACTTATCCGTCAGGTGAGCGGCAAGAGCCGCCCCAGTTTTCTCATTGTCCGCGCGGGAAACTTCGCTAAGGTCGCCAACACCCAGCAAAATAATACGATCTGCTGAGCTTGAAACCGGCCCGACGACTTCAAGAATGGAGCCGGCACTACCAGTGAAGCTTTGTAACTCCATTACACGCTCAATATGCTCCCGCGTATTGCGCTCAAGGCCGCCCAAATCAAGAGATTCAGTATCTGCTGGTACCAGAATCACTATGGTGTCCGCCTGTGACTGGTCAGCCTGCTGCGTAAACGCCACATTGGTATTAAGGTAAGAGTTTGCCAGTACTGGCGTTGAAGACAGTGCCAAAGCAGCACCCAACATAAATGAACGTGCGAGTTTCATAAAACATAGCCTTAGTTACAAACAAAGGCATAGCATGCGTTTTTTACAATTTAAACACAAGTTTATGGTCGTTAGTTGGTCTGGATTATGCGACTGATGGTATATACGTTATCACCCAACGACGAATCGTCACCGTCGGCGGCAACGGCGGCGGCCGATATTTCGATGTCATTCGCATTCGCGGCTCGCCATTGAAATTTCCACCGGGTGACTTGTTCGCCCTCTTCAGGTTGAGCCTGCTGGGGCTCGCTGTGGGAGAGAAAGTCGACGCCTTGATAGCTACTAATTTGCTGATTATCTCCAACTTTCAATTCACCTACAGACTCACCAGTGGCGAGATCGCGGATAGCAAGCTGAAAACCACCCAGGCGCTGTTCCGGGTCACTGACCAGTAACGTCAATTCGTAGGTTTCGTCCGCTACCATTTGCTCCGCAAGACCATAGAGCTCAATTCGGCTAGCCGCAGATTTATCAGGGCCGGCAAAATGACAGCTTGAGCAATCTGCGTAACCTTGGCCACCGGTATACCCAGGCTCAGGACCATCAGGAAAGGCCATGGCGGGCAAATTGCTCACACTTAACAGACAGGCGCCCCCCCAGCACAGGGACTTAAAGGTTACTTTACTCAGAAATAGTCGCCTTACCGATGGTGTTGTTATCCGTGCCAAACCAAATCGAATGGGTTTCATGGTCAACCACCATATGTCGCACGCTACCACCTTCGGTAGGCACTTCAATTGGCTGGCTGAAACGCTCAGTGGCAGGGTCAAATGCCACAAAGCGGTTTGGTTGCACCCCTGTTTCCACGAACCAAATACGTCCCTCATGATCATGCGTCATCGCATAAGGGCGAGAATCTCCCTCCGCTGGCGCACGCCACTCTTTGATTTCATCGTTCTGCGGGTTGTACTGACCAATATAGCCATCCGCATAATCGCCATAATAGACCATGCCGTCATCGGTCACAGCTAACCGGCGCGGACGAGTAGATTCGCGTGGCAGCTCAATTTCTTTCAACTCGCCGTCCACCACGGTGGCTAGTTTGTTGGTGCCAAAGAACACGAACCATGGCTGGTCATCGTGCACAATCACGCCGTATGGGCGCGAACGCTCATTTTGTGCATCGTACATGGTGAACTCATAGCTTTCGGTGTCAAAGTAACCCACCTGAGCCCCGCCTTGCACGCTAAACCAAAGATTACCGTCACTGGTAAAGTCGAAGGTGTGTACGTCGCGACGTCCGTCCCCCGGTAATGGAATTTGGGTGATTTCATGCGTGTCACGGTCGATATGTCCTATATGTGCTGCCCGATTACCGGCATACCATGCGCCGCGCTCATTGACGACTACCGTATGTGGGCCGGCACCTTCCACCAAGTCAATTTTCTTAAACTCTCCGGTAGAGGGGGTAAAAATCCCCACATAGTCACTACGTTGACCGACATACCATATTTCATCACTGCTCACGACCCAAGGGTCGCGTGCCCGGGGGCCTTCAAAGGGCACTTCCCATTCCTCAATATTCAGGGACACATCAAGGTAATTCTCATCATCAGCATGGACGCCTGTGATAAAACCTAACCCTACAAATGCACTCACCAATAACGCAGCTTTCATGATTGCTCCTCGTTCACTGTTATCTTTCAACGCGCAAATTAACTTTCGTGTAGCTAGTCTAGTAAGAAGTGCACAAAAATGCAGCACCCCATTTTGAAGTGGTTTTTTATACCGTGTCTATATCTAACTCACCTATTGGCACCGGCCTGGAGAAGTAATATCCCTGGAATAGCTCACAACCGAGCGCCTTTAACGTATCAAACTGCTCTTGAGTCTCGACACCTTCGGCAATAGTGGTTAGCGACAGCGTTTTGCCGAGAGAAAGAATCGTGCGGATCAGTACATGATGATGCTCGTCTGCGTCCATATCCCGAACGAAGCTTTGGTCTATTTTAAGCTCATCAATAGGCAGGCGGTTCAAGTAACCCAGTGAGGAGTAACCAGTACCAAAGTCATCTAGCGAAAACTTAACGCCTACTCGTTTCAGGCGTGCCATTTTCTCAATCACCTGCTCAGTATCAACCATCAGCATAGATTCGGTAATTTCCAGCACTAGCCGATCAGGTTTCGCACCTGTTTCCGCCAGGGTGATAAGTACTTTTTCCGCAAAATCGTTCGCTCTCAGCTGACGCACACTGACATTCACTGCGATGGTCCAGGTATTACGCTCAAGGTCGTTTTGCCATGCGACCAGTTGTTCACATGCACGCTGCAGGATTTTATCGCCCAAATGCACGATATCGTCTGTTTGCTCGGCAATTGGAATAAACACCCCCGGACTTATCGTGCCCCTGGTGGGGTGTTGCCATCGAATCAGCGCCTCTACCCCAGCCACTTGCCGCGACTGGTCAACCTTGGTTTGATAATGAAGTTGCAGCTGCTCGGTGTTAATCGCTTCGCGCAGCTCTTGCTGCAACTCCAATTGCTCGGTGATTAATTGCTGAATATGGGCATCATAAAAACACTGCGTATTGCGACCCGCCTCTTTCGCTCGGTACATTGCCTGGTCGGCTTGTTGTAGCACCGCATCAATATCCTGTTCAGCGCCATCGATTAACGCGATCCCGGTGCTTAAAGTAATCCGTACCGGTTGCCCGCCCACTTCAAAAGGCTCATTTAACAGTCGCTCAATTTTTTGCAATACCACTTCTACCTGGCTCGCTGCGCGATCGTCACAAGTGGCCAATCTGGTCAGCAACACCACAAACTCGTCACCCCCAAGCCTGGCAACAGTGTCATGGTCGCGCACCAAGTCCTCTAAACGGCCACCCACCTCACGTAACATTCGGTCGCCTTCCGCATGACCAAAGGAATCATTCAGCTGCTTAAACTTGTCCACATCAATAAATAACAGTGCCGCATACTCGATGTTCTCCACGGAGTTTTTTATCGCTCGCTCAAGTCGCTGCCGCAACAATCGCCGATTTGGTAACTGGGTGAGCGCATCATAATAGGCAAGCAAATTGATCTGCTCCTCAGCCGCTTTGCGTTCGGTAATATCGGCCACGACGCCATTCCACAGCTGGGTATTTTCATCAATCGCTTTGCCAGGCACTGAGTGTACACTCACCCAACGTTCGCCCGTCGGCTGCACCAGGCGACCTTCCCAGTAAAACTCACGTTGATTTTTGGTGGCAAATTCCTGTTGCTTGAAGAATGCCAACGCATCATCACCATGCAGTTGCTTATATACATGCTCAGACAACGAGGTAGACGGTGGCAGTGGATCGGCCAGGCCAAGAATGTCCCGAAACCGCTCACTGGTATAGGTCATCTCATGGCGACCGTCGCGGGTCAGACGGAACTGATAAACACCAATCGGAATAAGCCGGGTAAGCTCATGGTACTGAGCGACTGAATGCTGTAAAGCTTCTCGTTTATCGCGCACATCATAATCAGCTTTGCGCAGCAATCGGCGGGCATTGTAATAACCTAGCAAGGTAACCAACGCGAAAAAGGCCCATAAAGTCATAGGGGTCAGCATGCTGTGTAGCCAGGCCTGAATAACCTGTGTACGCGGCATACTCGCCACCACGCTTAGTTCATAATCTTGCAGCGGCTCCACCCAAAAGTAGGTGGCAGTTCGTTGGTCCACGAGGTCTCTACCCAACGATTGGAAGCCTTGGCCCCGATGCACCATGTCACGTAATTCGAGGTTTACTCGGTGAGAAAAAGTCTTATCTAAGTCAGCGGAATCTGCTGGAAGCGGATGGACATAATTGAGAAAGCCGTCATTGCGCACGACACTAAGAGAATAATCTGAGGACGTCGGCATCCGCGCCCAACTGGCAGAGCCACCATCTATCTGATTACCTGCGGTCAGGACCCCCGCCAGTTCGCCATCGCGACCGTAAACCGGCACGCGCAGTGGAATAATCCACTCGCCTACAGCGGCAAAATAATAAGGGCGCCCGATATGAAACTGCTCATCCTCAACCACTCGGCGGAAGCTCTCGCTGGTTTGACCGTGCGTTACGATGTCTGGCAAGGGTGCGCGCAGGTCTCGGGTGCTAGTAGCGACGAAGCCGCCCTGCAGATCCAGTAAGCCATAGCCAACTAACCCCATTTCAGTTTCCTGAGCCCGAGCCAGCAAGGCGTCTCCTGCAGCTGGATCATTAAAGACATCACGATAAACCAGCTCTTCAGCCATGCTCGTGAGCACCAGCTCAAAAGTCAGCAAGTGACTGCGCATGCCTTGCGCCATCAACTGACTACTATGAGACAGTTGCTGGCGTGACTGTTCGACAGCACGTTGCCAGCTGAAAAAAGCAATAAGCATCGCCGCAATCATAAAAATAATGAAAAACAGGCGCGCAAAAGTTCGTAATACAGACTCACGATTCTCATGAACCGCAGCAACCGATGGTGACATAGCTCTCTCAGGCTTTTTTATTGTTATTGTCTGACTCAGGGTTAACAGGCTTACTTTACTGCCAATCGTCTCTATCGCACCATAATAGAAAGACTGTGCCAATACCAGATGTTAGAGTTGCAAAACTGTAAGTAAATCTACAGGCTTTAAACACTTCGCTTTACTACACTCATAAAATAGCTAAACAGAGGGTCCTTTATGTCAGTCCTTAGTCTTCGTCTGCTTACCGGGTTGCTGTGTGCTGCATCAGCGAGCACAGCGGTTCTCGCGGCTGATAACGCCCCTTCATTTAATTACGCTGCGGTCCATTACCAAGAGTTTGAGGCCGACGATGGCCGTAATTTCGACGGTATTAATCTTGAGATCTCAGGTCACTTGAGTGAACGCTGGTTCATTAGCGGCAGTTACGCACAGATCGACAGTGACGCAGACAACGCCAGTATCGACCGCGACCTGACCTATGGACGGCTTGGCTACCTTGCCCACCACCAACGTCGTTTGGCGGTTTATGCAGGGCCGCAAATCATGTATGTCAGTTATGAAATCCCGTTCACCAGCAGTACCAACAGCGACACCAGCGTCGGCGCATTTGCCGGGGTTCGCTACATGATGACACCCAGCATCGAACTCAATGGAGAGCTGAATTACGCTAACTTCTCCCACGGTAACAGTAGTAACTTCACCCAATACACCGTGGGCCTGCGCACATTTCTCAGCTACCGGTTCGCTCTTGAGGCTCGCGCCCAGTTTGGAGACTGGGAAGGCTTCATGCTCGGGGGCAGTGTTCATTTTTAATCCATAGCGGGTCAGTGGATGTCTATTACGTTCGCTATAACTAATTGATTATTATGTGACAAAAACGCGAAAGCCAGCTAACTTTAATGGTGAACTTTTAATCAGGGGAACCTTATGACTCAAACCCTTACGCCTGCGCTCATGCTCGGCCTTGCCTGTATACTTTTCTTATGGGCAGTTATTCTCGGCATCATGCTCGCATTCGCACGCTTTGGTAAAGACGTCAACCCGCCTCCGGTATTGGTATGGTGGCACGGCGGCTTCGCGATTGTTGGTTTTTTAATTCTTTTATACGGTAGTTTCTTTGTCGGTTATCCCTTGCTCGCTAACATCGGGGTCGCGTTAATTGCACTGGCCGCCTTTTTTGGCCTATGGATGTACTTTAATTACCATCGCAAAGAGATCTTAATACCACCGGCAATTGTCTGGGGTCATGGTTTGGTGGCAGTCATTGGTTTCTTTATGATTCTTGCAGCCATGTTAAACCTGCAGAACACTGATATTGATACAGAAGACACCCCAGCTCGCGCTGAAGTACAGATTGCTCCAAGCCCGCATATGTTGGCAAAACATATTGTTTAGTAGGTAAGCGAAACAACGTTCACTGATAAAAGAGTAAGGTGTTTGAATACCCTTGCTCTTTTTTTTAACGCCTAATTTACACTCCAAGCCCCCCATTCTCCTTGCCCTTCAAGCATTTTGAGTAACACTTAAGGCGTACTTTAAATGGAAGGAGACGTATGATGAAAACGAAGTCACTTGTAGTATCTACACTCGCAGCTTTAGGTTTGGGATTGGGTAGTAGTGCCGCGTTGGCGCAGGTCTCGCCATCAGAGACACCCGCATTCTCGTATATCGAAGGTAAGTACGTTGAACTTGATGAAGCGAACACTACGTTTGACGGGTTTGAGGTGGAAGCTTCAGGCCGTATCGGGCAGTACATGTTTTTATCAGGTAATTACAGTGAAGTATCTGGTAGCGTATCAGGCTTAGGTAACACTGACCTAGATATCACAACCGGTCGTTTAGGCTTTATTTTTGGTCGCGACGAGCGGGTTGCAGCCTATGTAGGCCCTCAGGTTGCCTATATCAAAACCAACTACGGCCTCGGCTCCGACGGTGACTGGCAGATCGGTTCTGACAGCACCACCGATTGGGGTGCATTCGCTGGCGTCCGCGCAATGGTCATGCCTCGTGTCGAACTCAATGGTGAAATCAGTTTCATCGATTTTGACCGTGAAAGCCTGACCTCGTATAGCGCTGGCACACGGATTTACCTGACACGGAACCTGGCAGCAACGGGCCAGCTACGCATGGGTGATTTAGACGGCTTTGCAGTAGGTGTGTCTTACGCTTTTTAAGCTCCGCATCTGTGCGACCGTGCATACTGCTTAAGTAAGTAATGGGAAGGTAATGCTATGACATGCACTACCTTCCTTTTTTATTCGTCGCAATTTGTGAATAGAGCGGCTAAAGGAAAAGACGCCCGCTTTGCCACAGACCCAATAGCACACCAGTAAAACCTCCACCGTAACCAACTACCATGCCAAACCAGCCGCCGATTAAACTGTTGCGATAGCTACGTAACCCTTTTTCACTTTGCGCAGCTTGCTCTCGCAAGTTCGGTCCGATCACTCGCCACACCGCTACATTTTGATAGATAAGACCGCTTAATATAATGAGAAAGGCAGTTACCGGCCCGATCCAGCCGTCAGTGAGTGCATACGATAACGCAAAGCAAATGCCGCTGCCCACCACCCAAATGACCGTCCATTTACGAATAATCATCAGTGATTTGCGCTCGGCATCGGTTTTAGCAGCCTTCAATGGCCCGTGCATCCCAGCGATAACACCCACCACCGCCACTAATGTGCCGATCATTGCGCCGCTGAACAACCAGGCAAATTTGGCTAAAAGCCCACCTGAAGAAGCGCTACCAGTCATTGTCACCGCTGTCGGCGTGGCCGTTGACAGGGCCGCGGGCAAGACTGCATTGGCAAACACACCAGTGACAATACTAAGCGGGGCTGATGATTGCAGAACGGCCTTACCATACGCTGCCAACCAGTCTTCCCTTAACTGTGCTCGCACCCGCTGCAACCGCTTACGTACATTCGCTTCACTAATACCAAGTAACGCCGCTACCTGCTGGCTGGATTGCTCCTCTCGGTAATACAACATCACGACCTCTCGCTCGTCGGGTGCTAATTTATCCAGCAGGTCGCGCACTAAAATATCCTGTTGTTCACGGGCAAAATCTTGCGCCAATTCAGTGTGAGTGGTCACGTTTAACAGTAGCTGCTCAGCCTCGTCACTACTCAAACGTTTATTAACCCGCTCATCTCGTAGATAATTTAACGCACGACGCCGGGTTAGTTGGCGCAGCCACGGCATAAAACTGGCGGGCTTGCGCAACTTTGGTAGCTGCTTCCACACCTGTACGAACACTTCTTGGGCGACCTCTTCACTGGCATCCAAATCGCGTACGATAGCCAGCGCGATACTGGTTACCACGTGGCGGCAGCGCCCGAGCACCCGGGTCAATGCTGGTTCACTTCCCTGCATCGCTGCAGTCACGTCTGCAGACAAACTGAGTTCAAAGGATGAAATGCTCATTATAGGTGTCCTAATATTTGCGCGATCAACCACTCAGGATCGTCGTACATCATAAAATGCCGGCTCGAACGGCGAATTTTAAGTATTTCCCCATTCTGGGTCGCTGGCAAGTTTTCCAGCTGCTGCGCATATAAAGCAGTAGCCTGGTCTTGCATGTTGTCAGGTAATGCCCCTGTAGCACCGAGCAACAGTAGCGGCTGCGTAAGCTTAGGCAGGTCATCGCGAAGATCCCATTGCAGCAAATCATGCACTGCAACCCCCACCACATCGGCGTCAGACTGCGCGCTCATATCAACAACCATACGTTGATGCTCGTCGCTGGCAGCGTGCAAAACCACCCCTTGAGCAACCACCGCTGCCAGTGCCTGCTCAGTGTGCAGGCTTTGATAATAGGCGAGCATCTGCTGAGCGTTAACACGCATATCGTCAGGCCGAGTCTCAGGATTACGGGAGAATATCGGTGCCAGATACGGCATTCCGTCAACAGACACCAGGCTAATGACCTTGTCCGGGTTCTCGATGGCGATTGCCATGGCCAGAAAGCCGCCCATACTGTGGCCGACAATGCGAAAATCCTGCTCAGCGTGCGCGTAAATGTACTCGCCAAGCTCACCGCTGAGCGCCTGCAACCAGCCCGTGGTAATCATCTCGGATTGATTTGGCGGCGCGGTTTCACCAAATCCTTTCACGCTAACCAGGTGCAGTTCATAGTGAGTAGCCAGCTCAGCTTGCAGCGGTTGCCAAACTCGGGCGTCTGACATCAGACCAGGGATTAATAGGAGTGGTGGGCCCTCACCTTCTATCTTGACTGTGAATAGATCGCCGTCGAAATCCGCTGTAGCGCTGGCGGCGTTGGTGTGAATTCCTATGAGCAGGACGAGTAGTAAGTAGAATTTATTCATTTCAATTGCCTTGTCTGTGGTGTGTGTTTAACCAAGACACGGCAAAGAGACTGGGTGTGACAATTATTATTTACAATCGCTCGTTTTTGATTCCCGATTGCAGCCCAGGAAAGGCTTCAGCGCCAGCTAGGATGAGGATTTAGCCTCACAGCGCTAGACATGGGCCGCCAAATTCCCTACAATCGCGCTCGCTTGTTGAGTTCTATTTGAATTTCACTTGAACTATCCCAACATGCGCCCGTAGCTCAGCTGGATAGAGCGCTGCCCTCCGGAGGCAGAGGTCAGAGGTTCGAATCCTCTCGGGCGCGCCATTACTGCAACACCCTCAGCGATAGTAATTACTTACAAAGTAAATTTTTCAGCGCATGGATAATCAGCAGTAACGGTATGAGTCCGCTGGCGGCACATTTATCCGTGATCTGCAGGTTAACAGCGCTGGTTTTGTGACCGAGTATCCTGACCTGTGGCAGGCCGAATAAGCGCAGCCTGCTTTACTGGTGAAAGCGTTCGGGCAGGGCATCGTTATTTGCCTGTCCGTTTTGCTTATAAACCACACCTTCTTTCATTACAAAGTCGACCCGCTGTAGCAGGTTAATGTGGCGAAGCACGTCACCCTGCACAGCAATGATATCAGCGGATTTGCCCGGTGACACGCTGCCATAACGATCCTGCACGCCCATCATGACTGCTGGCCAGTAGGTGGCGGCACGAATGGTTTCATGCGCGTCAAACTGCATTTCTTCGACCCACCAGGCCATTTCTTTCCAGGTCGACTGGCAGTGGAATTTCATTGGAATGCCGCTGTCCGTGCCGATCAGCATGACCACACCGCTCTCTTTTAACTGGGCAATTTTATTTTTCAGGGTTGAGCGACGCAGGGGCATAAGTTGCGTGTAACTCAGGCTGGCCGGATCCTGTATGGAGCCGCGAATGTCTTCAATGGTGTCCGCCTGTAGTCCGCGTTCCCAGCATTGATTATCAAGATGGGTAGGGTTCTTCAGCGTATTGGAATAATTCCATAAGCCTTCCACGGTGGGAGTCCAGAATAATAAACCGTGAAATATGCCAGTGGCCGTTCGTTCTGCCAAGGCGCTCAGCACATCATCGGGATAACCCGGCGCGGTGGTCAGTCCGGTGTGTTCAAAGTTATCTACGCCTATCTCAAGCCCCACACGAACTTCGTCGGGTTTATGGGCATGGGCTACCACTTTCATATTACGTGCATGCGCTTCATCTACAATGGCCTGGGCAACTTCCCGCTCCATGTCGTCCTGGTCGATGAGTTTGACGATATGCATTCCTGCGTCATGAAGTTGCTTCACCCGTTCACGTGCTTCACCGACGGTGCGCACTTCCCAGCGGTAACTCTTTTGCCAGTCGTCCACTTCGTGTTGTAAAAAGGGACCGGAAAGATACAGCGTAGGACCGGGAATCTCACCGCTTTCCAGCATGCGTTTTATTTCAATAGAGTCGTCGAGTGCTGCTCCCAGATCTCGTGCGCTGGTAACACCAGCCAGTAATAGTTGCACAGCAGCTGCAGGCATAATCTCGTCCTGGAATCTGTCGGCGTAATGTTCCTGCCAGTGTATATAATCTGAGTGCCCGACCAGTTGCAGATGAGCATGGCTTTCCCACAGGCCGGGCATAACGTCGTGCCCCCACAACGGAATTTCCCGGTAGCCTTCAGGAATAGGGAGACTGTCTACGGTACCGGTTTTTTCGATGGTACCGTCTTTAATTAAAATCACGCTGCGCAGCACAGGTTCGCCGGCGAAGCCGTCAATCAGGCGACCACCCACCAACGCTAGTTGTTCAGCAGAAGCCGGCGCGGCCAGTAAAAAGGTTAATAGCAAAGTTGTTATTGTTTTCATTGTTTATTCCTTTTTTCATAACTATGCCCGTGTTGCACTACTGGATCAAACTGAAGTATCTGGCAAAGTGGGTTGTAAAGCCGTCCGGAATGAATCGCCACTAGTTCACTAGACACTCAGTAGCCGCTTTTTCATATCGTCTTTCATACTCTACTGGCGATAGCTAATCATTAAAACCATGGCGGCGTTTTACGTTGTAAAACATCTCAATGTCTAAAAAAACAGCAAATAAAATGGTGTGATAACAAGATCCTTGAAGATTTCAGATCGAATAAATAAGTTTATTATCCGTCAGGTGCTGGCTATTCTTCAGGCCTTGAATTATTTGGTTTTTAATCCACAGCGAGTAAGTGAGAGTTTTGAAAAAATATCGTGTAGGGTTTCAGCGACAAATGAAGCTAATGGTTGCCATTACATTGAGTGTCACTTTCTCAGCCACATTTGCACAGACAACAGATACTAAAATAGCAGAAGAACTGCAAGCTATCGTCTCTGAAGAACATGCAGGCAGTGGCTTAGTCTCTCTGGGCGCAGCAATTTCCAGAAATCGAGTACATCTGGCGACGGCGGTATACGGTGAAAGAGAAACCAAAAGCGGTGTACCTGTATCAATCGATGACAAATGGCATATTGGCTCCGTCACTAAATCAATGACTGCCACCATGATAGCCCGACTGGTGGAAAGAGGCGTGTTGCAATGGGATACCACAGTGGGTGACATCCTCACTGACAGCAGGGTGAGACCTCAATGGCGAGACGCCACTTTGTCGCAGCTGCTCACTCACACTGGTGGTGCTGAAACTGATTTTCCCCGGCGAATCCAGTCGCTGCACCCAGAAGAAGGGACAGAGCGCGACGCGCTACGTAAAGAAGAAGTCCTGAAAATACTAGAGGAAAAGCCCGATTATAAGCCGGGCACTGATTTCGAATATTCCAATGTTGGCTATACAATTGCTGCTGTATTGACCACCACCAAAACCGGGAAAACCTGGGAAGATCTCATTCGTGAAGAGGTGTTTCAACCGCTGGAGTTGTCGAGCGGTGGCTTCGGTCCACCTGTCGATGTAAACGAAACGATGGAACAACCACGAGGTCATAAAACCACCTGGTTTAGAGGCCCGCAAGCGGTAACCACCGACACTGATAACTCTCCTATCATGGGGCCTGCTGGCATGATTCACATGTCGCTCGAAGACTTATCTGCCTATGCGAATGAACATCTTTTGGGCAGTCAGGGTAACAGCGAGCTGTTGAGTGCCCAAACCTATCAACGACTCCACGAACCCGGTATGGAAGACTATGCCTATGGTTGGATTTTGGCGTTGGATGATTCCTGGGCGAATGAACACAAAGTGTTATATCACAACGGCTCTAACCGCTTTTGGTTTGCGCTGTTAGTGATTATTCCGGAGTTGCAAATCTCTATAGCCGTCACAACCAATTATGGCGATTTAAAGCCCGCCAGAAAAAGTGCCTGGAATATCGTTAAACATATGACCGCTTTTTTAATGGAAAACCCCGATATCTAATCATCGATCTCCTCTCTTTTTACACGGGACGTATCAGCGCTCAGCTGTCGGCCCGTTGCAGCAAAAGGCTTCCCTCCTTTTCCCATTCAACCCTTTAGTCTTTGCCATTAAGTCCTTCTGGCATTAGATTCATAGCTAGGGTTCTACTCAGATTTTACGGACACACCCCAAAAGAGACATCTAAGGCTGCTTTGTGCGAGCAGGATTATTTACGCTATAGCGTACAAATTAAATTTTTACGGTTTAGCGTATATTTAGGATGGTTGCAGCATGAATATCACACGACCCCAACAGCTCAGTACGTTCATAAAAGAGCACCGCAAAAAGCATGGTATCACTCAAGCCGAGATTGCTAAGCTTGTGGGCATTCGCGTCGCAACCATTTCCGATTTTGAGAACAAGCCGGAGTCATGCAAGTTAGAAACTTTTTTTAAAATACTCGCAGCGCTTAACCTACAAATGGGCCTTGCCACTCGCGATCACGCGCCGAACGACAAGCAAAACCAATGGACTGAAGGGTGGTAATAGATGGATACGCTTGATGTTTACATGAACGGCATAAAAACGGGCGAATATACGCGCACACGCAGTGGTGCCAACACATTTATCTACGACAAGGATTGGCACGAGTCGCCAGGCCGACGCAGCCTGTCACTGTCATTACCCCTTAGCACTACGCCCTACAAAGGCCCTCAAGTCTATAACTACTTTGACAATCTCATCCCTGACTCTCGCGAAATTCGTAAGCGCATCGTGGCTCGTTTTCATGCTAACTCTACCGAGCCATTCGATATCTTGTCGCAAATTGGTCGTGATTGCGTCGGCGCTGTTCAGCTTGTTCCACACGGCTCTAAAGCGCCAAACGTGCACACAATCGATGCAACGCCACTAAGCGAGGACCATATAGCAAAAATTTTAAAGGGATATCAGTCGAATACACCACTGGGCATGTTAGACGCTGAAGCCGACTTTCGTATTTCGCTCGCCGGTGCCCAAGAAAAAACAGCCTTGTTTATTTCCTACATTTATTTCAGAGCCAATTTTTGAAGGCATGCGCAAATATAGCCAGCGCCTGGTGGGGTGAATCAGGTTCTAATTTATAAACCACGCTTTTAGCAATCCGCAAAGACGCGAACCTCACCACGAAAGCCGAGCAGCGACGCGTGTACCATCCACATTTAGGACAAATGACCAACCATTGCGCTCACACAACCGCTCCACGATGCCCAGGCCCAGCCCATAGCCATGAGACGATACTGCCTCAGTTGGCCTATCTTGAGCATCAACATCACTGCTCACATGATTGGCGACTAACAACTCGCGCTCATTAAGCAAAATCGTAATCGGCCCCTGCCCTTCGTGGGCATGCTCGAACGCATTGCGCACTATATTCTTAACTGCAATAGAAAAGGCCTGAGGATGTCCACTGACTAAGGGGGTTGCGCGGTCATCGATATGAACATCGACGAACTTACCGTTTAACAGGTGGAGATGCTGTTCGACCGCCTGACTCACCATCGGCATCACGGTAAACTGCGCTTCATATAATCCGTCATCGGTTTCGCGGGCAAGACACAGGAACATTTCAATCGTCGTTTTCATTTCGTGCGTCGCACGTCGAACCCGATCTAACACCTTTTTATTAGCCGCTGATAACTCGCTTTGCTCCAGCAGCTCAAGTGCACCTGCTATGACCGTGATTGGCGTGCGCAACTCATGACTAGCCGAGCCGGTAAAATATCGCTCCCTCGCAATAAATGCACTGATACGCTCAAGCGTCTTCTCAATAGTCGCGGCCAACATGCCCACTTCATCATCACCAAAGCGGCTGGATTCGATACGTTCATGGTCACCGGCGGATAAATGCTCCAGATCGATGCTAGCGACCACTTGAGCGAGTTCTGCGACCGGGGCGACCGCTCTGCGCATCACCATCATACCCAGCCCGAAGCCTAGCAAGCCAAGCGTACCTACGACACCGGCTATGACCAGTAACCACCACCAATCCTCTGCCGAGTCAGCCTCAATGCCAGCGACATCAAACACCACAAAGGCGCGCCCCAGCTCATTGTCGCTAGGTATGACCGCGACATGAAACTCTGCGGCAGTAAATTCGTAAGTTCCCTCAGCCGGCTTGCTTAGCGCCCACCCTCTGAGCGCTTCCGGTAAGCTCTCAATCTCATCGTAACCGCGCGGGTTCATCGTCATCGCAGGGTAGCTTCCAGCAGCATGCTCGAGCTGCTGTATCATCACACGGTCTTCGCTCAGCTTAATTGCAGCGAAAAAAGCGAAGCCCCACGCCACACTGAGCACCGCAACACAGACCGCAAATGCAATGGCGACACGCTTGCGCAGGCTGTGGCGGTACATTACTCAGGTTCCTCGGCAATTCGATAGCCGATACGATGCACGGTATGAATAAGCGGGCTATTAAACGGCCTATCGATAAGCTGGCGTAACTTGTACATATGCGAGCGCAGCCCATCACCGTCAGGCGGCTCATCAGCCCACAATATCATTTCGAGCTCATCGCGAGCCACTACCGAGGGTGCCGCTTCCATCAATCGTTGCAGCACTTTCATGCCCGCAGGTGTGATATCAATACGTTGCCCCGCTCGATGCACTTGCAGCGTGGACCTGTTCATCGTCAGATCCCCTACGGTTAGCAGGTTGGCAGCTTTTCTATGACTTCGTTTATAAAGGGCCTGCAGCCTCGCATGCAGTTCTTGCAACTCGAACGGCTTACTTAAATAGTCATCTGCCCCCACCGAAAACCCTTTAAGCTTATCATCAAGCGTATCCCTTGCCGTTAGCATTAAGATAGGCGTTTCCAATGCCGCGTCTGTGCGCAATTTTTGGCACACGCTCAGACCATCCATTTTGGGAAGCATCAAGTCCAGAACAATGACGTCGTAAGTATTCGTCAAGGCGAGTTGCAACGCACTCATACCGTCGTAAGCGAAATCTAAAACATAAAGATGCCGTTCAAGGTACTCGGCAATATTGCTGCAAATGTCACGATTGTCTTCGACAATCAGTGCTCTGATCGGCGTTGGCGCAAGCACCAGTCCCATGTGTCGCTCCCTCTACCAAGCCTAATCTAACCAGACCTAATCTAACTAAAACTAATCTTACCACGCGTAATCAAAGCGCAGTCCAATCAGAGGTTCCGCTTCACTATCATCTTTCACTTGCACACCCCGACGATAATCAAACTCGGTGTCGTCACTCGAAGATGCCGCCGCTACGTTGATAACGTCAAGAAACGCTGTGACATCGACAGGGCCAAGTGCTCGCCGATAGTCAACGCGAACATTCAACGAACCGGAGCCACTTTTACGACCGACGTTACGCTCTATGATTTCCTTAGAGTAGCGCAAAGGTTCATCTGGTCCTAATACGTCAGCGTGAATAATGAAGGCGTCGTCGGGTCTGCCAGAAAGGTACTTGTAGCGTCCAGCAACCTTCCAGCGATTATTGATTTCCCAAGTCAAACCAATGGTAGCAACATGCCGACGGTTGAACTCTGCGGCTACGTCACCGCGGCCGTCTTTGCGGTCAACTACAGCATCGTTATAGGAGTAGCTTGCGGTAGCGTAAACTCCCTCGGTAATGGTGCCATTAGCCACGATATCCAGGCCATACGATGTGCCATCACCTCGATTTGCAAATGTCCCGCTTGCCCTATCAAGATCGATCACTAAATTGTCGAGGCTCTGATAGTAGGCTTCGGTTAATACCGACCAGCGCTCGCTCGGGAAGAGTTGAAAGCCAACACTGCTATGGATGATTTCTTCGTTTTCAAGGTTGTTCGACTCATTAGCAGCCAGGTCTAAAAACCGAGGTGACTGATAAAAGCGTCCGGCGGTAGCAAAGTATCTTATTGTGGTGTTCGGCCGCCAATTCACGCTGAAACGGGGCGACGCTAAATTTTCGTCTGTAAAGCCATCCCGCTCTAAGCGCAGCCCTGTACTATAATCCCAATCTCCGCGCTCAAAAATCTGCTCGACGTACCCTACGTAATTGGTTTCTTTTTGATTAAATGACGAGTTAATATTCTCAGGCGTCAGTACAATATATTTCTGCTCAGGGTCGGGCCTAAAATCTTCGTCATCGTAAACGAATCGGATCCAATCGCCGTCTAAAACAGTGTCGTAATCCAGTTCCAGTTGCGTTAATCGAAGACCAGCTTTGAACACACCCCATTGATTTATGGTCTCGAAGTCGCTGCGCCAACCGCTCTCCGTTTCCCCCTCTCTGATGGTAATAATGTTTTCTCTTACCGGAAAACTCGACGGGGGAGAGCCCTCTGGTACAAGATCAGGAAATGCTTCACCTTCTGAACTGACTTTATCGCTGCTGCGATAATAAAACCTATTGGTCAAGGTCGCTGCGTCACCAATCCAGGACCGCAATGTCAGACCGTACAAATTACTATCTTGCTCAGCGTCCTGCAGCGACACGTCTTCGAAGTTAGGCGATTCTGCAACGTGGGTCACGCCGCGGGTGTAATCCTCTTGTGTATCTATCAGCAACACTTCTAAGGTGTGGTTTTCGTTAATGGGTGTAACTGATTTTACGATAATATCTCGTAATACAGGCTCGCCAATGTCGAGCTCTTCAATGGTCTCAAATAATCTACCGAAATCGAGTCTTCGCGCAGAAACGAGCATGGTAGCGCCCTCAGTAAGACCGCTCGGACCGTCGTAACCCACTTCATAACCCGCAAGGTCGTAGCGAAAACTGGCGGAAGGGCTTGGGTTACCATCAGCGACTTCTAGCTTAAGCAAAGACGCCGCCCGCCCCCCATAAGCCGCACTCCAGCCACCCGGTGAAAACTCTGCGCCACTGATCACGTTGGGTGCAAAAATGGAGAAACGACCACCCCCACCGACATCTTCTTCTTCACCCAGGGTGGCATCAAAATGAATGGCTTTATCAAACGGAAATTCATCGACAAATAATAAGTTATCTCTCGGGCCTCGGCCGCGTACGCTGAAGCTCGCGAATTCACTAGAGGAAGCCAGGCCAGGTAAACCGTCAAGCGACAGGAGCGGGTCTGCGCCACCGCCAACTGCACTTCGCAATGCTTCTCTACTAAGGTAAGTGCTGCTCCCTGATGCATATGCCTCAGCACGCTGTCCCTGGACTAAAATTCGCTCAACTGCCTGCTCTACCAGCTCGAACTCAACTCGGACATTTCGCCGAGTAAGCACGCGAATACTAGGTTCAAAAGCCGGAGCGAATCCGCTTTTGCCGACCCTGACGGAATATAAACCAGGCTCAAGGCCTTCCACAACGACGCGACCTTGTGGATCGGTTTCTACCGTTTGTATGGCATTGGTTCTGCGTTCCGTGAGGGTAATCTCTGCAGTTGGCAGAGGCCGGTCAGTTTTCTGATTCTTGATGATAAAGGTCAGCGCACCGTTTGCCTCTGCTGCATGCGTTAAGAATGGGAAGCTCACCAGAAGCCCACACAACATTAACAACGATACCTGTTTCAAGTACCTACTCATATTCGTAATCCTCTAGCTATCAGCCCTGGTGAGTTAATTAATCGCTGATAGGCTAACAAAGACAATGTGACTAAGAAGTCGCTGAGTTATAAGTCGTGAATGGCGCAGTCAAATTAAAATATTTATCTCAGAACTTTTCTTTTAAGTTGGGCGTATACTTGAAAAATAACCACCTATCGGGCGCTCATCACCCAGTTATACACAGGAATTTTTACCATGAAAAAAGTCACAAGTTTAATGTTAGCCCTTTTACTACAGGGCCTTTTATCTCAAACAGCTGTGGCTCAAGAAGAAAGAACAGCTTTGGTTCCACTACCTTCACTCGACGACTTCACCCGAGGTGAAGACGGCTGGGCCTTCGGTCTAGGCCTCGGTATTGAGTATGAAACCGCCTACGAAGGGTCAGACGAATTTGATTTTGAGCTTCAGCCTGCCGGCGCCGTGCAATGGCGCAGAGGAAATAACATTTTCTATTGGGCCGGTGAAGCCATAGGCTGGCGTGGCCTTCGGTCTGATACCTGGCTCCTCGAAGCATTGGTGGGCTTTGAGGAAGGTCGTGAAGAGAGTGATTCCGACAAGGGCTATTTGGACGGACTTGGTGACAACGACGAAGGCTTTGAACTCGTCCTGCAAGGTCGCTACGCGTTTAGCGCCGATTGGCGTTACTGGCTAGTGAGCCGAGTAGTCGCCAGCGAAAACGGCAACCTGGGTCTATTCGGTGTAGGGCGCCGCTTCGGTCAACAACTCGACGGTTCAGGATCCGAAATTAACCTTGTTGCGGTATTTCATGATAGCGAGTATGCCAATAATGATTTCGGTATCAACGCGCAACAAGCAGCTGCATCAGGGTTGAATGAAACCAGATTGAGCAGTGGGCTCCGCTCGGTTGGAATCGATTACAATTACCGTTACAACATCAACAAGAATTGGCAGATTTACGGTGAAGCACTTTATGAATACTTCAGCAGCGACGTTCGCTCTAGCCCAATCGCTCGCAGCAATTATGAGACTGAAGTCGGCATCGGGTTTATTTACATATTCTAGGTTGGTGAGTATTGCCCAAAGGGGCCAGCGTGGGGCAGTCAGATTAGCCTGACGATGGCGACACCACCCACTCGGGGTCGGCGAACTCCCCGAGTGGGCGTATGTCGCAGCATGGCGCCGCGCCGCGAATGATGTCAGCGACCTCAGCATTATGTTGCGCTTCCATGGCGTCTCGCGCAGCTTTGCTCTCCCAATGGGCGATAGCGATTAATATCTTAGGGTCACCTAAATTTCGGTGTAGTTCCGTGCCCAGCGCCCCTGGCGCGCGTTGAATAATCGCACTGGCTTTTAGCCAGGCTTCAGCATAATGTTCCGCGGTATATCCGTCTTTAATTCGCACTTCAAAAATATATTTCACAGGTGCTCCTTAAGTTAGTAGCTTCAGCTGTGCCAACCTTAAAGCCAGGGCTGATGCACTGGGCTGATTCAGCCGCACCCAACGACCAGGTCGCCCCTCCGTCCGTGGTCTCGCGGAAAACTCGTCTATCGGCATTGACCAAAATGTAATGGTCTTGGTCCAACACCTCGACAAACGCTCGCCCTGATGTAGCAGCTGAAACTTCCAACGAGTACTCGCCGCTTGAGTCTAGACGATATAGGCTGCTGCCTGCGGTGAAAAGGAGGTCGTCACCGACGGCACGCATGCTCACCACGTCGGCAAAGTCAGCTTGAAAACTGAGTTGTTCGTTGACTGACGGATCGTCGCTCGAGCACGCTGTCAACGCGAACACGCCAGTGATGGCGGCAAGTAAGAAGGTTCTGCTGAGAATATCCATTTCTAAGATCCTCGTAATAAAGTTTTGTTACTCAGGGGGTGATAAGTACTCAATCATGCTAGCAAGCCACAATGACATTTACATGACTATTTACGCAGTTGCCCGTCACACCCCGGCTTTCTTTAAACCATGAATCAATAAACGCCGGTCAATCCATTCCTTGAACCCATTGACCTTGTCCAGCTCCATGCGTTGTAACAATGGCGTGTAGTCGTTAGCGCTGGCGCCGGGCGCTAGAGCTTGCAGTAAAGTTTGTGCTTTACCGGTGCGGGTTGCGGTGTCTGCTTTCAGTTGTTTCAGCCCCTTGCCAATGTTTAGTTCATCATCAGTGAATTCACAGCCGAACGGAAAGGGCTCAAACAACTCTTGCTCGCGCAGTTCACTTAGGTGTTTCGCTATTGCGTCCGGGGTATTGCGCTGCCAGTCATCCGGTAGTGTAAAATCAGGATCTACTTTGCCTGCACTCTGGGCCTTCTCTAACAGCTCTCGCTGGAACCTCGAGTCAGCTATCCGAATAAGCGCCAGGTAAACATCCTCATCAGACTTGCCGCGTAAATCTGCGATACCATATTCGGTCACCACAATATCGCGTAAATGCCGGGGAATGGTGCAGTGCCCGTACGAGAACACAATATTTGACTTGGTTTTGCCGCCTGCGGTACGCGTGCTACGAATGGTTAAAATTGAGCGCGCGCCTGCGAGCTCATGGGCCATGGCGACAAAATTGTATTGCCCACCGACACCGCTAAGCACCCGACCATCTTCAAGGCCGTCAGACACTGCCGCACCGTCAAGGGTGCACTGCATGGCTGAATTCACAAAACGACCCGACGCTCGCTGCGCAACCTTGAGCCGTTGATCGCCAAAGCGATGGTCCGTCAGATCATTGATAAAGTTCACGCTACTCATGCATATTAGCTCGCGCTGACTAATGGTCAATTGAGATAATTTTTCATAGTAGCTGCGTGGCCCGAGATAAAAACCACCATGCATCACCACCCCGCCTTTTAATCTGGGGTCGTCGCTGCTGGCCGGGTCTATCACTCCTTGGTTTATCTGCTCCTGCAAATCGGCGTCAGGGTAAACCTTACGACTAAGAATGCCGGCCTCTAGCAGGTAAATAAAGCCGTCGACCATCATTTCGCTGCACCCGTAAAGGCCTTGCGTAAATGGGCGAGTTCCACCATATGCCACGGCTACCGGGAAGCGCTGGGCAACGTCAAGCGCCTCATACAGCGTCCGCCATGCCGCGTTATTCTCGTGCCGCAAACAGGTGCTGTAGATGAGAGCTGACCCCAGGGAGCCAATACCCACCTGCAAGGTGCCACCGTCTTTCAGTAATGTACTGGCATAAAAGCCAATTAGGTGGTCAGCATCGCTGATTGGCGTTTGCGGCACAGAAAATAGCGGGTATGGCCCTTCTTGCTGTTGCAGCACGATATCAAACGTCTCCACAGGCACTGCCGCGTCTCGACCGAAGAAAGGCAGGTGGGCGTTACATTCAGCCACCAGCACCACGGGTTTGTCCGGCGTTGCGGCCGCGCGCAGTTCACGTAAAAGATCTAACGAGAGGTCAGGGTTACAGCTGAGGCTGAATTGCCCCGGGTAGGCTGCGTCTGTGTCTGGTGCGACTAACTGCCCCACGACATTAACGCCGACCGCCAGCAAATCCCGCATGGCATGGGTGTAATTTGTGCAAATATAGCGGCGCTGTTGCTCAGCATGGTTAAGAAAATTACCTGCCTGAAAGAAAAACTCTGAGACTTTCACATTGTCGGGCAACTTATGTTCCAACACGTCCCGGGCGTATTCAAGCTCTGGAAGATCGCCATACAGTCGTTCTAACAACGGATCCATAAAGCGTTGCTCTAGCCCCTCAGCCGGCTTCGGTGCCAGCAAAGACAATGCTGTCACAATATGAAGCTCAATGGACGGGTCCTCTTTTGCGCGTTGATACATTGCATTGGCAAAGTGGATCGGTTTCCCCAAACCTAAGGGTAAGCCCAATGTGATGGTGTTACCGACCTGCCGAATAACCTGGTCAACACACTGACTGCTCTTGGTCACTCGTTGTGGACTCGCCTGTTCAGGCATTGATGACTCCTTATGATAAGCGCTCGTTATAAGGATAGACCGCTAAAGCCGATGTGCCCGAAATTAGGCCGATGAACGCAACCAGCCTACGTCAGCAAAACTCGAGTTAACGTGTTTGAATGTGGTTTAGAAGAGAAGGTTGTGCCAAACAGAGCACAGTCGCGCACAACCGGGTAAGGCTGAGCGCGACTGGTTACTAAGGATTGGTGGAAGATGCCTGCAGACGAGACTGACGCCGGAATATGCGCGCGAAAAGTCTCACCAGAGCTGCTTTCAAGTCATCCAGAATGAGGTACAGGCAAGGCACCAGGACCAGTGTAATCATGGTGGCAAAGAGCACAGCAAAGGCCAGTGAAATCGCCATTGGAATAACAAACTGCGCCTGTAAACTCTTCTCAAACATAATCGGCAACAGGCCAAAGAAGGTGGTCAGTGAGGTCAGAATAATAGCCCGAAAACGCCGCTTACCCGCGCCAACCACCGACTCATACATTGAGATACCCTGGCTACGCGCATAGTTAACGTAAGAGGTCAGCACCAGGCTGTCATTGATTACCACCCCAGCAGCAGCAATGATGCCGAAAAACGACATGATTGATAAATCGTAGCCAAGAATGAAATGCCCCCAGACAGCGCCGATCATGCCAAAGGGTATCACCGACATGACAATCAGTGGTTGCCCGTAGCTCTTCAACGGAATCGCGAGCAAGATATAGACAGCAAGCAAACCAGCGACAAAGAACATGGTCATTTCGGTCACTTGTTGCTGTTGCTCAGCAAAGTCCCCACCTAGCTCAGTGGTCACCCCTGGGAACCGCTCACGCAGTTCCGGCATGATATTCTCGCGCACGGATGTGGCAACATCGCCACTGGTGGTAACAGCCTGATCGACACTGCCAAACACGCGCACCGTGCGAAACCCTGATTCGCGATTTACCCGAGCGACACCAGGCACTTCCTGTAAGCGCGCGACATCACCCAGCATGACAAAATCACCATTCGCCAGGCGAATGCGGGTGTACTCTAACTCCGATATTTGCTCCCGGTTACTGCGCGGGTAACGCACCATAACCCGTACTTCGTCTCCATCACGAATCATGCGCTGCGCTTCTGAGCCATAAAAGCCATGACCGACCTGGGACACAATGCCGGCCGGTGTCAGGCCTAACTGATGCGCCAAGGGTTTTAGCTCAATATTGAACTCTCGGGCGGAGCTATCAATAGTCGAACTGATATCAGTAAACCCTGGGATACGCCGCAGCTCAGCTGCCAGCCAGTTGCCGGCGTCATTCAGTTCATTCAGGTTGCGCCCAAACAAACGGTAACCTAAGTCGCCATCGCCGCCGCCGGACATCACCGAATCATAGATCGTCATTTCGCGCAGCCCCGGAATTTCTGGCATGGCCTCGCGCCAGCGCCGGGACAGTTCGAATGAATCGTAAGGGCGGTCATCTTCGGGCACCAGGGTCATGAGTATACGCCCCCGCGTCTGACCATTCAGAAACGCTAGAATGTTTACCATCATAGGTTTGCCAAATTCTTCCTGGCTTTGTGCCTCGACCTCGTGGAACATTTGTTCAAGTGACTGTAATGCGGCCAAGGTTTGTTGCTCAGAGGCGCTTTGATTCATTTCAAAGTTAATTGACGGGTAGTCATGAGATACTTTTGGCTGACCCACGTTACGTACATGGCCTGACGTAATCAAACTGATACTGATAATCAGCATCGCAATGAATACCGCAAACGTCAGGTATCGATGCGCGATACAACGGCGTAACAGTGGCTGATACACATTGTTAATGAATGCCTGGAACCGGCGGTTAAAGCGCGCTCGGATATCATTGTCTTTAAGTGGTTTCAGCTTGGTGTGTGCCAGGTGAGCAGGCAAAATTAGCTTTGACTCAATCAAACTAAAAATAAGACAGAGAATGACCACCCCCGCCAGGGGTTTGAAGAAGGCAGCCTCCATACCCCGGGTCATTAAAAACGGCGCAAATACCGCTATCGTCGTCAGCACCCCAAAGGTCGCAGGCACTGCCACGCGCTGAGCACCGCGCACGATATTATCGATACTATGCCCCTTATCTTCGGTTTCAGCATAGGCACTTTCCCCGGTGACAATGGCGTCATCCACCACGATACCAAGCACCATAATAAACGCGAACAGCGAAATAATATTGATGCTGATACTAAAGAACGGCATCAGCCAGAAGGCGCCCAAAAAGGCGACCGGCAGACCCAGCATGACCCAAAACGCGACCCGCATGCGTAAGAACAGCATCAGCATCAGGAATACCAGCACACCACCTTGCAACATGTTGGTCAGCATCATATTCAGCCGGCCATTCAGGTAGTACGTCATATCGACCAGCACCTGTAATTGAAAGCCAGGCGGCAAGTCGGTATTTTTCCATTCAACATAATCATTAACCGCGCCAGCCACATCAGGCAAGGACTGCGAGCTGCTGGCGTTGACGCCCATATATGCAGAAGGCTGACCGTTATAGCGCATGTAGTTAATACGTTCTTCAAAGCCATCATGAATGGTGGCGATGTCGCCTAATCTGACGATTTCGCCCTGAGTACCTACAATGACAGGAATCTGAGCGAAATCATCGCCTCTATACGCACGCTGCTCGGAGCGAATGGCAATCATGCCCGACTCGGTGCGGATATTGCCAGCGGACAAATTGTCTGAATACTGACGAATCGCGGTGGCTATGTCCTGTAACGTAATCCCATAACGACGCAAGGTCTCCGGGGCAATCTCAACACCGATCTCCCAGGCTGGCATGCTGTTGAAATCAACAAAACTGACATTATTCAGCTGCAATAATTCACGCTCAATGTCGCGTCCCATCTCTTTTAACTCAATAGGGTTGTCACTGCCGGTGAGCACCAGCTCAACTGCCTGCTGACGAAATTCAAGCTGATAGATAGTCAAGGGCTCCATCCCAGCCGGAAAGGTCGCAATAGAGTCGACATTGAGCTTCACCTGGTCAAGGCGCTGGCTAATATCCTCGCCTTCATCAAGTTCGATAGACACCTGTCCGCCACCACGCCAGGCAACACTGCGAATCCGTTTAATCCCTTCGACGTCCTGCAGCGCTTCTTCTATCTTGATCAGTATGCCTTCTTCAATTTCCTGAGGGGCCGCCCCGCGAAACACCGTGTTGACGTGAATATAATTAATTTCCATTTGCGGAAACATCTGGCGCTGGGACGTACCATAACCGATCAGGCCAAGTACGATGATAAACACCATCAACAAGTTAGCGGCCACCGGGTTATTGGCAAACCAGGCGATAATACCTGTAGGACGAAGCTGCTCCTGATTCACATGGTCCTGAGTCATCTGGATGCATCCTGCGCTGTCTGTGTCGCTTCAGCCACAGGGCGAACCTTCATGCCGTGTTGCGGGAAATTAGGCGGCATCACTACCAGTGTATCCGTAGCTGAAATACCTTCGGTCACTAATACATCGCGACCTTCCTTGCGCAGAATATTAACCTGCTGCCGCTGAAGTGTGTTGTCATCGCTGACCAGCCAGATACTATCCCGTACCAGCGCTTCCTGGGGTAAGCGGTAGACTTCACTCACCGCCTGCCCATCGATGTGAACGGCGACGAACTGGCCAAACCGCAGAACCGGCGTGTCACTATGTAGTGCGTAAGGGTCATCCACGCTGGCTACCAAACGTGTCATGCGAGTTTGCGAATCAATAATGCCTAAGTCACGCACAATACGCACTGGTCGAGGCCCGGATGGGGTGTCAACATAAGCCTGGCTCCCCACCACCTGCTCCTGCAAAAACTGCAGATCAAAACTGGCGATAGGTAAGTGTATTTCCGCCCGCTCAACGTTGTATATTTCACCGAGCATGGTCCCCATAGACACCACCTGACCGACTCCAGTATTGCGGGATTTCACCAGGGCGTCGTAAGGTGCGACTATCTTTGTTCTGGCTAAATCTCTTTGTGCTTTTTGCAACCCAGCTTCAGCTGATTTCACTGCAGCTTCAGAGCTTTGCAACTGAGGTAATCTCAAGGCGAGTGCGGTTGGGTTCTCAGTGTTGCGTAGCTCCTGCTGAGCAACACGAGCCAGCGCCTGATCCTCTTGCAATTTGGCTTGAGCAGCGGCGAGATTTGATTCGGCGGTCAGTAACGCTGAGCGGTAATCGGAGTCGTCCAGCGTGACCAGGACTTCACCCTCACGAATTAGGCCACCGTCAATAAAGTTGTCATGAAAGGCGATCACGCGCCCTGTCACTTCAGGCGTTAAGGTGGTTTTTTCCCGTGGGTGCAACTCGCCCCACGAGACCACGCTAAATTGATGGGGCTCTGGGGCGATATTTCGTACAGTCACCACGGGTCCCGGGGACGCTTCGTTGACTGGCTCAACTGGCGGGGTGCCCGTTGCGTTAATCATAGTTGCGCCTGCAATGCCAACTACAATGACCACGATGGGCAATGATACTTTGAGCCAGGTTTTCATACATTCCTCAGGTACACTAACTAATAATATTACGCAGAATAGTGGGATTCTTAAATTTAAGCGAGCATTATAGTGTTAGCAGTTGTAACAAAGGTGGACAATTCTGCTGCGGGTTAAATAGCCAACTAAACGTCACTGAATTCTTTTGCACATTAACCAATTGTGCATTCTATAATCGAGTCTTAATACACAAATAATAACGAGCCACTGATGAAACTGTATGAAATGGCCATTGCGCCAAATCCACGACGTGTGCGGATGTTTCTGCATGAAAAGATGTTATTGGATCAAGTGGAGCGTGTTGAACTCGACTTAGCAAAAGGCGAGCACCGCACCCCTGGATTTGCCCAAAAGAACCCCTTTTATCGTGTTCCTGTACTTGAACTGGACGATGGCACCTGCATTTCCGAGACCACGGCTATTTGTCGGTATATGGAAGAGTTACATCCCGATTCACCAAATCTTTTTGGTACGACAGCGTTAGAAAAAGCGACCATCGAGCAATGGCTGCGTTGGATTGACTTCGAGTTTTTGGTGCCCCTTGGAAGCTGCTTTCAGCATTGCAGCGGCTATTTCAAAGCGCATATGAAAACCTTTCCCGACTTTGGCAAAGAGTGCGGCAAGAAAGTCTGGAAGTTTTTTGAGTTTCTTGATCAACACCTGAAAGACAACGAATTCATCTGTGCCGACCGCTTCACCATCGCAGATATCAATGCCTACGTGACCGTGCAGTTTGCTAAGGTGGTCGACATCCGCATTCAGGACCAGCACCCTCACCTGAAGGCCTGGCATGACCGCATAGACAGCCGCGCCTCAGCGAAGGCATAGAGAAATATACGCAGCGCAGGCGGGGCTGTTACGCTAACGTGTTAGTAACGTTCTAACCAATGGGCATAAGGTGCTGGCAATACCCAGCTTGGGTCTTTTACCTTAAGTACTTTGGCCGCATGATAAGGCCAGTGAGGGTTCGCAAGGTGAGCCCGGCCTACCATGACGATATCCATTTGCTTATCGGCAACGGCTTTTTCCGCAATTTCAGGTTCGCCGAGCCCCCAGGCTGAGGCCACGGGAATATCTGCACCGCTACGGATACGCTCAGCAAGCGATGCGGTAAAACCCGGCGCCCAGGGAATATTTGCCTCGGGGGTCGAGAAACTGATGCTGACGCTTAGAAAATCCAGGCCTTCTGCTTTTAATAGCTTGGTCAGCTCTACACTTTCTTTTAACTGTTCTTCATCATTGCCATCAAACTCAATGACCCCAAAACGGGCGGTGAGCGGCAAGTTCTGAGGCCATACTTGACGCACAGCACGCACGGTTTCGACTAAGAAGCGCGCACGGTTGGCAAAAGACCCGCCGTACTCGTCATCGCGCCGGTTGGAAAGCGGTGAGAAAAAGCTTTGTCCCAGGTAGCCATGAGCGAAATGCAGCTCTAACCATTCAAAACCTAAATCTCGGGCGCGCTCCGCAGACTTCACAAAATCGCCCTGCACGCGTTGAATATCGGCTTTGCTCATCGCCGTAGGTGTGCGTGGCAAATTGGCACCGAAGGGCACTGCTGACGGAGCAATGGTTTCCCAGCCGCTAGCAGCGTCTTGATCTATATGTTGATCACCATCCCATGGGCGGTTTGCACTGGCTTTGCGTCCGGCATGAGCGATTTGAATGCCGGCTACGGCGCCGCCCTTCTTAATGCTTTTAACGATAGGCTTGAACGCTTCAAACTGTTCATTGTTCCAAAGTCCCGTGCAGTGTGGCGTGATTCGACCTTCCGGAGCGACCGCAGTGGCTTCTACAATCACCAGGCCAGCACCCCCACGAGCGATACTGCTATAGTGAGTTTGATGCCAATCGTTTGGTACGCCATTTTCGGCCATGTACTGGCACATTGGCGGCACGGCGATGCGGTTGCGCAACGTGACATCCTTCAACCGGAAACTACTAAATAATGCAGACATGCTTGAACTCCATGACGATCAGAAACAGTAGCGCCCGCAGTTGGGCGCTTAACTTAGGTCTTAAAGATGGTCACCTTACGCCCCTATCCTGGTTTCGGTAAGCGCAGAAACTCGATGTCAGTAATCGGAAAAAGATTTTTCACCAGATAGACTGCATGGCAGTCTTCAAGCTCATCATGCCCACCTGTTGCTTTAAATTTTTAAGTGGCTATGATGCTCTGACTACTTAATGAGGCCATTATGTTCCGTTATAAGTTTAAGCACTGTTTCCTGAGCACATCCCTCACCCGCCCTGTCTAAAGCCGAGTAGCCTTTACTCGGCGTTACACCCTGTTCACCTCTTTTTTGTTAGTTCGGTTGGAGATAGTACCGTGCTTGCTCGAATGTTCAGGTTTTGCAAAACCTCAATTTGCCCCGAAAACCCCATGCTGCAGGATGCTAGCCGTCAATTGCTGTTAGATGATGTCCAGCTTGCCTCATTACTTGATCGCTTTAAGCTCGCCTCAACGAGTCGGGCTGCGCTAGAGCAACGAGTCCGAATTGGGAGCTATGTGACTTTAATGTCCGCTAACTGTAATGAAAGCCTTGAAATACAGTTGGTTGAACCCTGCGATAGCCACCCGTCCCGCAACAGAATTTCTTACTTTTCACCACTCGGTGCTGCACTCGTCGGTTTACGCATAGGGTCTGAAGTCGATCTGACCGCGCCCAAAGGTGCGGGCCAATGGATCGTTAGCGATGTACGACAACGCTCTGGAGATGTCTGATTCATCAGTTGTTTTGAGGAGGGTAGCGCCATGGAGTAACCAAGGTGTTGGATTACGAACTGCAGGAAAGTTGCAGTAAGCGTTTAACATTTTTATAGGTGAATTCATGAGTAAAGAAAAAGCGAAAAAACCAGCAGCGAAAACGTTGAAAGAAAAGCGTCGCGAGAAAAAGAATAAAAAGCACACAGTAAGCGGATAAAGAACAGGGCTCCCGAGGGAGCCCTTTTTCTAAATTGGGAAGCGCCCTAGATTAAAAGGACTGGCCCCCGAGTTCTTAAGCAACACCCCCGACGAAACTACACCCCAGGTAAATATCTATAAGCGCGTTAGCGCACAGACCGGTCTCGTTAATGAGCGCATAGTGCCCAACATACCGATTCCTGCAATCTACGTGGGTTGGTAATACCTATGTAACAACGAGAGGATTTACCGAATGCGCACTACTTTACTCAATGTCTCCAGCCCGAAAAAATGGCTGATGCTGGCAATAGCCAGCTCTTTCCTGGTCGCTTGTAATGACAGTGGCCGCGACCCTATCCTTGGTAATGACGGCAATGCCGCATTGTCACCTACTGTGACTGAAGTCACACCTGAGAATAATTCCACCAATGTGGATATCACCAACCCTGCGATCACCGCGGAGTTTAGTGAAGCCGTATCTGCATTAACGGCATCTGATTTCACCGTCAGCTGCGATGACGCCTGTACCAGCCCAACTGGCACCGTTACCATGAATGACGCTGGCACCGTGGCGACGTTCAACGTCACCGATCAGGCTCCACTTGAGGCGTTAACCCGCTATACCGCGACCATCCATAACGCGACCAGTCGCGCCAGTGGTGTGCGCATCGATGACCCTTATTACTGGGAATTTACCACTGGCCGTGTAGCAGACACTACACGCCCACGGGTGAGTGTGACGAATCCGCAAACGACCAACCCTGGCCCTACTTCGGGCGTTCCTGCCAACACTGCGATTAGCGCAGTGTTCAGTGAGGCCATGTTAGCGGAGACCATAACAGATGCGAGCTTTACCCTGAGCTGCGAAATCCCATGCACAATGCCAGCGGGCGAAGTGTCTTATGTGGAAGGTTCAAACAGCGCGGTATTTACCCCTGAACAAAATCTGCAACAGGGCATAACCTACACCGCGACCATTACCAGCGACGTGACCGACCTTGCTGGCAATCGACTTGCAGGTAATCAGGGACCTGTTACCAGCCCGAGCGATTACACCTGGATGTTTACCACCGTTGCTGCATTACCTACACAGCCAATATCAGTGCAATCTACCGCGCCGATGGATGCTGGCTTTATCGCAGTGTGTTCAACCAACAGCATAAACGTCAGCTTTGAAATACCCTCAGGTGTGCGCCTGAGCCCTACAACGGTTAATGAGATGACGTTCATCGTGGTTGAAAACAACGAGCCTGCCAATGCAGTTGTGGCCGAGTCTATTCGTCTTGATGCGGACACCGGTTCAATCATGACCTTTATCCCGCAGGACCTGTTGGACGAAAATACGACTTACCGGGTGACCATCAAAGGCGGCCCAGATGGCGTTAAAGACCTGATTGTCCCTGGCAATGAAATGCAGCAAGACTATGTCTGGACATTTACTACAGAAGCGCCCAGCGAAAGCTGCATGCAGCCTGCAGACCTTGGCACTGCAGCGCCGTTCGGAATGCTTGGCGGCAGCGCTGGGATGACCAACCAAGGGTTACTGACCATCATTAACGGTGATTTAGGAACCACAGGCGTATCTACTTTAGTCACTGGTTTTGTGTCTGAACCAGCCTGTATGTATACCGTCACGCCACTAAACGAAGGTCAGGTAAACGGTAAAATCTTTACTGCGCCACCAGCGCCGACGGTGGCTTGCCCACAAGACGGTACTGCAGCAACCGAAGCCATTGCGATTCAGGCTCGACTTGATGCGGAAGCTGCGTTCATTGCACTGTCACCGGCTAATATGCCAGGGGGGCAAAATCCAGGTGATGCGAATCTTGGTAGCCTGACCTTAACTCCAGGTGTGTATAGCGCGCCAGGTGGTGCTTTTCGTATCCAAGGCGGCGATCTCACTCTTGATGCGCAAGGCGACCAAAACGCGGTATGGGTTTTCCAAATGGCGACTACCCTCACCGTTGGTGGACCGGGCGCTGACTTCCCACAAAGTGTGATTCTGACAAATGGTGCTCAAGCCAAGAATATCTTCTGGCAGGTTGGTAGTGCAGCGACCATTAATGCAGCAGGTGGTGGCAACATGAAGGGCACTATTATTGCGCAGGACGGTGTAAGTATTTCGACCGCTGGCAACGTCAACATTGTGACCCTTGATGGTCGCGCGCTCTCTCTGACCGCATCAGTCACAGTGGTGAACACTGTCATAAATGTACCAGCAGAGTAATGCATCGCACGAATACGGTTTCAGTGGAGAACAAAATGAAAATTAATAAAATTACTCAAGCGATTGGTACGATAGCCCTACTTGGTATGGCATTGCCAGCAATGGCCACCGAGACGAATGGTTGGTATTTGGGTGGCGGTCTGGGCAGCGCACTGAGCAGCATCGCCGATGATGAGATTACTGCGGATTTATTCGCATCAGGTTTCGAGACGACTGATTTTAGCGAAAATGATCGCGACTTTGGGTTCAAGCTGTTCGCCGGCTACCAGTTCAACAAGAACTTCGCTATCGAAGGTGGCTATTTTGACCTTGGCGAGTTCGATTATACTGCAACCACGTTCCCAGACGGGAGTCTGAACGGCGCGCTTAGCTTCAGCGGCTGGAATTTGGATGTAGTGGGTATCTTGCCGCTAACCGAACGCTCGTCGCTGCTTGCCAGAGTAGGCATGCACCATGGCAAGTCAACGGCCAGCTTTGCTGGAACTGGGGCAGTCAACGTACTGACCCCAGAATACAGCAACACCGGTTCTGACTATAAAATAGGTTTAGGCTATCAGTATCACTTAAGTGAAGCGGTTAGCTTACGCGTTGAGGTTGAACGCTACCGGATGGATGACGCGGTGGGCAATAAAGGCGACATCGACCTCTATTCCCTGAGCGCCATTTACCGCTTCGGTGCACCTAAGCAAGCCGCTGTCGCGGCCCCTGCCGAAGCGCCAGCGCAACGCCCAACGCAACCTGTTGCAGCCAGAGCAGAGTACTGCAGTGCCCTTGAAATTCAGTTCGAGATTGGTAATGAAAGTATTGAGCAGATCAATCAAGAGCCTATTCTGGTGCTCGCGACCTTCCTCAATAAATACCCACAGACCAATGCGTCTATCGAAGGGCACACCGACAGTGTCGGTAGTGAAGCAGACAACCTGCGCTTATCACAGCAGCGGGCTCAGAGCGTCGTAGATTACCTGGTTCAGGAACATGCTATCGCCAATCGTCGGTTAACCGCGATCGGCTATGGTGAGAGTCGCCCAGTGGCTGACAATAGCACCGCCGCCGGTCAGCAGGCGAACCGTCGGATCAAAGCAGTGATTGACTGTGCTGAAGATATCGCGGGATTGGAAACGTTACCAGAGCGGACCACGCTGGCACTGAAGCTTGAGTTTGATGCCAATAGCTCAGCGGTGGATGCTAAGTATCATCAGCAGCTACAACGTGTTGCAGAATACATGACGTCAAATCCAGAGCTGATTGTCATGCTGGAGGGTCACACGGATAACGCCCGCCCTGCGACTGCACAACGGGTGTCTGAGCAACGCGCACAGAACGTTGCTGATTACCTGGTAAGCAACTTCGGTATCGACCGCTCACGGCTAAATGTTGAAGGTTTCGGGGCGACTCGCCGCGACACTTACAATGTGACCGCTGAAAACCGTCAAGACAACCGCCGGGTAAATATTATCTTAGGTTATCCTAAGTAGCTTCAACGGTTACATGTCATGGTGAACCATAAGGAGCGTGTGCCTGGCACACGCTTTTTTTTGCGTGATATCCACTTGCTTAGTCTTGCAGCAACCGCACACATTCTTCTTTCACCACGTCGTAGCATTCACAACTGAGCAACTCCAGCTTTGCACGGTCCTGGATAATGAGTCGACCTCGCTGATATTCAATAGCCCCCAACCTTTGTAACTTAGCGGCTGCCAATGACACGCCTTCGCGGCGGACCCCCAGCATATTGGCGATCAGTTCCTGGGTTACGGTGAGCACATTTGAGGGAGTTCGATCAAGCGACAGCAATAACCAACGACACAAACGTTGGTCCACTGAATGATGACGATTACATGCACTGGTCTGTGCCATTAAGGTCATCAACGATTGGGTATAACAAAGCAATGATTGGCGAAAGTCACTGCTGCGATCAAATTCTTCTTTTAACAGGTGCCCCGGTAAGCGGTAGGCATTACCCGCACTTTGCACGACGGCACGATGAGGGGCGCTGTTTCCCCCCAGCAATAAAGGCACCCCAAGAATACCGTCATTACCAATGACTGCGAGCTCTGCCGAATCTCCATTCGCCATGACATAGATCAGCGACACAATAGAGTCTGTCGGGAAAAGCACATGCTTAAATTTATCGCCAGATTCGTATAACGATAACCCCAGCGGCAATGTTACCAACTCCAGGTGTGGCGCAAGTCGCGCCATCACATCAACCGGCATCGCGCCGAGCAGGTAGTTCTGCTCTCGGGATGGCAGCGGGAAATCGCCGTTTTCCATTTGCTTGATTGAGTTCAATGCAGGCGCGGTCCTTTAAAATTTGAGGATATGACGGGGCCTAAACGCCGTTACAAACACAAAAGTCGAGGCAGGAGTCATAGGTCTAACTCGAAACGCCTTAACAAAACGCATAGTACAATCGACCGTTATACACGGTTTCTGACGAGTAAACCATTGCTCAACTTACGTCTGGGGTGAATGTTTGTTATCCTTTTTTCAAAGCACTTCGGCCAAAATCTTGGCAAATAAACGGGCAACAGGTTGAATCAAGAAGCATTTAAAATGGGCGGCCCGTGCCGCGCTAAATTGGTGAACCTGGTGGCAAAGAGGCAGGCGTAAAGGCTTCTGGCCATTCGCCGGCGCCCAACGCACCTTCTATCAGGCCAGCCAGATAGGTCGCGTAGTAATTTGACTGCGATTCCAGTTCCTGCTGGGCTTGATTCAGTGCATGCTGCAGCTGCCCACGGACTTCCGGTACAGTCTGCTCATCATGCATAGTGCTAACCAGGTGATAGAGCGATAGATAAGCAACGCGTTGACGCAGCGGCTCGCCATCCATGTCACTGAAAACCTGATCAAGCAATCGCTCAGCGATGGCTACCGGCGCCAGCTCTGCATATCCATTGCCGCGTGACTGCCAATGCAGGCGGTTCATACGCTCAGCATTAAAGAGTAAATCCAGGGTGTGGCTGGCACTGGCTTCAGCAATAGTCACCGGATCAACAAATAGGCCCCAGCGGGATGGAAAGTCTTCTCGCGAATCCCATGCGCCGTATGACTTTGGTACCAGCAACGCTTCGACATGCTCAGGGATGGCTAAAAAATCCGCCTGTAAAGTGCCTAACAGTGCAGTCAGTGCGCGGTTTTGTGCGTCCGCGGCAACTGGATAATAGTCTGAATTACCCTGCCCTTTAAGGGCATACCGGTAGTGCATACCGCCAATTTTTTTGACCGCGCCTTCAACTTGATAGCGATGCAACAGGTACATAGGAACAAAGACCTGTTGAATCTCATCCAGCGGTCGGTTTGGTGCCAGGTTGGCCAAACCAAATTGTTCGATGACAGTGCGCCGAATATCTTTAAGGCGCTCGAGTTCTTCAGTTGCGTCGGCGCCATTGTTCCATAGGTGGGCTGTTGGGTGGCCACCATGCACCGGGCGTGCATCACGGTCAGAAATAAAGTTCAGACCCTGCGCTTTGGTTTTCTCCAACAGCGCCTGCAACCCCTCGCGCTCCTCGTCCGCAGATGCAAACTCAGAATAGCCATAGGCGACGGTAAATTTATCCCACACGCCAAGGCCAGTGTCATACGCATCGCGCAGAGTGATGTCGCCGTCATCGGTGAGCGTCACTAAGGGGTGCGGGTAGTCCATGACGGATGCACGATCTTGCGAGTTCGCTGCAAAGTTATGCGCAATCCCTAATGTATGGCCGATTTCGTGTGCAGACAGCTGACGGATACGGTTCAACGCCATAGTTTCTATGTCTGCCATCACCTGCTCACTATTCTGCCCGTCAGCAAATGGCGCCAGCAGCCCCTGGGCAATCAGCATGTCCTGGCGTACGCGCAGCGAACCTAAGGTCACGTGCCCTTTTAAGATTTCACCAGTGCGCGGATCCGTCACAGAATAACCGTACGACCAGCCACGCGTCGCCCGGTGCACCCACTGAATAACGTTGTAGCGCACATCCATAGGGTCCACATCTTCCGGCAGGTCTTTGACCACAAAGGCATCTTTGTAACCGATCGCTTCAAAACCCTCGTTCCACCAGCGAGCACCGTCTAAAAGCGCTGTACGCACAGGCTCTGGCGCACCGGGGTCCAGGTAGTACACGATAGGCTCCACTGCTTCGCTCATCTCCGCTGTCGGATCTTTCTTCTCTAGTCGGTGGCGGGCTATAAAGCGATGGTCCATCGACTCACCTAAAGGCGCCGCGTAATCCTGAAAACCACGTGCGTAGTAACCACTATTAGGGTGAAAAGAGCGCGTTTCGTAGCCATCGTCAGGCAGCTTAATCAAAGAATGGTGGAGGTGCACAGTCATTGCCGATGGGTCTGGTGTGACCGAACGCACATACCGCCCTGCCCCCTGGCCGGTGAATGTCACTTTAGCCTCGAGCTCGGTATTTTCCGGAAACGATTTCGTGCGCTCAGGCCACAACACAGAACGTGTCGCGTCTACACTGAAGTCACCTTCATTAAGATTCTTTAAGCGTGGTCCAACATTATGAATGTCGGTAAAAAGAAATGGCGTGTAATCGATAAGAACCCGGTCTTCAGCGTGTGCAACAACTTCAAAGCCCCACAATACCGACTCAGCGAACGCCTCTTCAACACTTTTGCGCTCCGCTTCGTTGTCCGTTAGTGCCTGGTAAGCAGTATTTTTCTCAGTTAGTAACACACGATTTCCATGAACCGAGAATTGCGCCAGACGGGTCTGTCCCAGTTGCCCTCGATCCAACCCAAGGTCATTCGAGCCCGCGCCACGGGGTAAGCTACTCTGGAAAATAAAGGCGTCAGCTTGCTTTGGGACCTCGACATAAAGTTTGTCCTCAGCAGAGTCGAAATAAAAGGTGTAGTACCCGGTCTGCTTTTGCATGCCGTTGGTAAAATCATCAATATCAGCGGCGGAGATTGAAAATGCGACGAGCAAAAGCGCGAAAGTAGCCACTCGATAGATGCGATGTACCATGATGACGTCCTTTGACTGTTAACAAAAAGTTAGGTTTTAGGGAATGCTTGAAAGTATCAAGTTCGCCAAATGAATACCAGTACTCACCGTCACCACCAACAAGGCGACTTTTTTCGTTCAGAATTTGAACGTGATTTTATTTCGATCTATTGATATGGTTGAAATTCAATCAAAATAAAAATTAAAAAGGATTTTAATATGGCCTTTCGCATGTCTCTGCTTGCCGCTTCTATTAGCCTTGTTGCAACCTCGGTCCAGGCTGCGCCAGCTTCATTTAGTCTGGTAGAGCTTAGTTTCGGCGAATCTGACCCTTATAACCTGGTGTTAGAGGGTTTTGAATTAACTGCATCAAAGGCGTTCACGGAGCATTTTTTTGTCGCTGGCACCTATGGCAAATTCAATAGTGAAGTACGTGGTTTTGACGTTGATACCGACGTCATCTCAGTTCGGGGTGGGTATATCAATCAGGCAACTGATAATTTCACGCTTTACGTGGGGCCTGAAATTATTCGCGGCGAATATACGTTTATGGGAAATACGTTCTCTGACACAGGCTACGGCGGCTTCGCAGGTTTTCATAATCAAGTCACCGAGAGCATATCGATCAACGCCGAAGCACTTATCACCAAACTCTTTAATGAGACAAGTTTCGCAGTTGAGTTGACCGCACGTTATTACGTGACACCCCAGTTTTCGCTGGCGGCCTCTGGCACCCAAGGCGGTTATAGCGGCTATAGCTTCAGAGCCGCGTACCACTTTTAAGCCCTTGCTGATTGATGCCTGCCCTGGTTGTGCTGCCAAAGATCGTTGGTTGCGGTTGATCTTCAGGTTGGGCAGTCAAGATAGTCTAAAATAAAGATATGAAATATTTAATTGCCCCGCTTCTAATCATCACATCCTTTGCCTTGGCTGCTGACGACCGTGAGCGCACCGTGTGCGGCGTTGTTAAGGAGCGCGCATATTTTACCTTGTGGAGTTCGCAAGCACCTGAACGCAATGCATCGCGAATCACCGCTCACCCGCATATTGAAGAGGTGGCATTTACCACCGGTGATGATCGGGTTTTGCGCGGGTATCGCTTTCAGGCTCACGATGAAGACCAGCAAGAGGTAGAAGCCGACAGCTATATGCTCATTGCGATGGGTAATGCCATGGTCAGCGACCAGGTGATTCCCTACCTTGAGCGCTACGCACGAGCCGGCATAAATGCCTATGTGTATGACTACCGAGGCTACGCCGATTCTGAAGGGCGGCGGCGCATTCAGGCGATTGTCAAAGACTACGAAGAAATCATTACTGATTTAAGCAAGAATTACCAACAAGGCTATCTCTACGGCACCTCTCTTGGGGGGCTGGTGCTGCTAAATGTGCTCAAAGCGCAACCAAGTTTCACCCGTGCAGTGATTGATTCGAGTCCGTCCCGGCTGTCCGACTTTGGTTGTCCCGAGTGGCTCGACCCGGTCCATCACATTGCAAGCGACACTGCAGGCAAATTACTGATCATTACGGGTGCCAGAGATCGTGTGCTCAATCAGGGTATGACAGCACCACTACGCCAAAAAGCTGAAGAGATGGGCGCTTATACCCACCATGGTGCTGAATTCGACCACCCCTTTATGGATGGGGTAAATGCCCATCACCAGCGCCAGCAACTGGTCATGGATTTCCTTATTCGTGGAGAAGTACCGTAAGGATGAACCATGCCCTGGGGACCTGCTTAACCCAAGGCATGGTGATTAATTCTTAATCGGGATTTGCTTGGCCGAAGTTCTCTTATCCGTCGTCCGTTTTACCTCAATACGTAGTACTCCCTCTTTAAACTGCGCATCGATTCCACTGAGATCCGCATCATCGGGGAGCGTCAGTGTACGGCTAAAACTACCGTAGCTCCGCTCGATGCGATGATACTTTCCATCATCGTCGGTTGACTCGGATTCATGCTTTTTATGACCGCTAACGGTTAAAACGTTACCGTCTACAGAAACCTTCACATCGTCTTTACTTACCCCCGCAAGCTCAACGGTTACTTCATAGTGACTATTTTTTTCCTTAATATCCAGACTTGGCCGCAATATCGCCGAACCATCTACCAGTGACTTTTCAACTGCACCTGGATCAAACAGACCGGGTACATTGAGTGCTCTCAGCGTCCCCTCAAACATACGGTCAATATCACGATGAAACTGCGATATGGGGTGAGTTTGAGTTGAAACCTCTTGTTCCTTATTTTCGTTTGAAAACCAGTTCCACGGTGCCAATGTGGATTCAGACCATGATTTTTGTTTCATAATGAATCCCCTTGCTCTTTGCTAAATTAGGTAATAACAATTTAGTCTACTTTTCAACCAAGCCAAAGCTTCGGAGTGGTTAAAAAAGGGCGAATAAATTTACTGCCTGATTTTCGGCTGCAGGGTATATTTTGTTGGTTACACTAGACTCATGTCTAACGGTTGAAGATCTGCGCATATGAATACCGACACCAAACAACGCTACTACCAGGCTCTGTTATCGCGCGACGCCAGCTATAGCGGCGTGTTCTTCGTTGGCATTACCACCACCGGCATTTTTTGCCATGCCACCTGCCCAGCTCGTAAGCCTAAGTTTGACCACTGTGAGTTTTTCCTGACTGCAAAAGAGGCGTTGATAGCGTCATATCGGCCTTGCAAGCGTTGTAAACCCTTGTCACCACCAAATCAGACGTCCGACGTGATTAAGCGGCTTATTGAAGCGGTCGAGGAAAACCCGGATAAGCGCTGGCGCGACAGTGACTTCAAGGCACTCGGCGTAGATGAGTCAACAGCCCGGCGTCAGTTTAAAAAGCGCTTAGGGATGACCTTTGTAGAATATGCCCGAGCACGACGAATTGGACTTGCCACGCAACAAATACGAGCGGGACAGCCGGTCATAGATGCGCAGTTGAATGCAGGCTATGAATCTGCCAGTGGATTTCGTGACGCATTCTTTCGTACTTTGGGTACGCCCCCTTCAAAACAGCCCGCAATGACTTTATTTGCAAGCTGGCTTGATACCCCCCTTGGGCCCATGCTTGCCATCGCTGACCATGAGTATCTTTATTTACTTGAGTTTGCTGACCGCAGGGCATTAGAGCGAGAAATTGAACGATTGCGGCTACGCTTAAAGGCCGCGGTTGTCCCCGGCAAGACATTGATTACCAATCAGATTGAGAGTGAGCTTGAGGCGTATTTTGTCGGCAGCTCGCTGACTTTCAATACCCCCTGCCACTTAGTGGGCAGCGAATTTGAAAAGACAGTATGGGCGGCATTGCGACAGATCCCCGTCGGCCAAACTACCGCGTACCTGACATTAGCCGACAATATTGGTCGTCGCACTGCTTTTCGCGCCGTTGCCAACGCCAATGGTAAAAACCAATTGGCGATTATTATTCCGTGCCACCGGGTAATTAATACCAACGGTCAGTTGGGCGGTTATGGCGGCGGGCTTGAGCGCAAGCGCTGGCTCATTGAGCATGAGCGGCAACATGAACACAAGTAGATGTCAGGCAATTGAGAGCCTGAACTAAAACGTACTAAAACCAGTGGTTTCCATGACTCGATACAGCAACCGGTGCCATAAGCTGTCATCTGCATAGCTTTCATAATCCAGGCTGTATTGGCGGCCGTCTCGGTTGTACCACTGATCTTCGAACCAGTTTGCGCCCTGGGCTAAGGCATCTGCGTCCACAGATCCCTGCAGAACCACACTGGTTTCCAGATTAAGATTATGCATATTGCGCCGGGTAAAGTTGGTTGAGCCAATCAACATAGTCCCACGCCCCTGCTGATTGCGGTGCAAAACCCATTTCGAATGACATTGCTCCCCCTGGGTATTACACCAACGCACGCTCACGCCCGCTTCGGTGAGCTCATGCGCCACCGGACGATTCGGTACACCATTCTTCTCTCGACCAAATGCATCTTTATTGGGATCTAGCAGCACCCTTACCTGCACACCTCGTGCTGCAGCGCGACGCAGTGCTCGCATCACGTGACGATCTGATAGATAAAATATCGCAAAATCCAATGTGTCCCCTGCTCCGGCATTATCAATCATACCCAGTAAAGCGCGCTCCACAGCGCGTTCGGTCACAACCTGCACGGTTAGCTCGCTTTCCTCTGGCGCTTGCTGGTGTCTGGGTAAGCCTGGGAATGGGGTGTGCCCCCCTGAGAACGCTAGTACAGCCGTTTCACTGTCGAGTAAGTCCCATGCTGCTTTGCCGTTAAAGCGCAGCGCCACGTTACTATGCGCGCTACTGCCATCGTGGGGATTAGCAGAGGTCACCAGCGCGTTGAGTTGCTCACCACTGTCAGTAATCACTAACTTACGGTGATTAGCCTTAAAATTAAGCAATGCCAAATAGGTGCGCAACGAAACCTCCCCTTCCCCAAAGGGATTTGGCAGCGTATCTCCTTCACTATTACCAAATGGCTGGAAAAAAGGACGCCACAGAGCGGAGTAAACTGGGTTGCTATCGCGCAAGCGCGTGAGATCGGTGATCACCACTGGAATACCAGCCGCTTCAAGTTGCGCAAAATGCACCGATGGCTGGCCGCCATACAAATTATTTAATGGATCTGAAATGACCCACATCTCCAGTTCAGGATACCGCTGTTTCTGTGCTATCAAGGCCTGCGTCAGCTCAGTAGAAAGCGAGCGATGGGTTTCACTGACCTCTCCCTGAAAATCATTAAACAAAAACATATCCACCAACACAAAGCGGCGTGCGTCGGCGATCATTTCAAATACACTATCGAATATCTGCTGCTCTATCTGGCGCTCACCGCTGGCATCGACGTATGTTGCATCCACCAAAAACTCGACATTTGAGACGCTACGTACAGGGCCTTCCAGATTCAAACCCGCAGGCAAAGGTTTGTAAACCTGATAAACACCGATAGCAATGAGTACCGCCATCAGCAGTGCAAAAAGCCACCAGAAAGAAAACATGTTCTTTGTCGGGGGGGTCTGGTCTTCCATGGTGATTCGAAGTTCCTTGGAGCAGTAGTATGCGAGATAGCCTGTACTATAATGCGCTTAGTCGGCGGTCAATTCCAGCACCTGACCAATACCTGCCTCGCTGATAGAGCTGTTATCATGACTTATCACCATTATCGCCCTAGGGTAACGAGTCATCACCAAACTTCCCTGTTTTTATCCGGACTTCGAATGTCATTCCCACGGTTCTGGACCGCGCACTAAAATGGTGCGCCACGCACTACAGACGCACAAAAAACGCACGAAAATCTGCCCCTCATACTTTCACAAGTATAATCAACAACAAAATCAACAAGATAAACATTGGCACCGCCCTTGCTATAGACCTTTGAACCATAACAATCAGAGGAACTTTAGATGCAGCTCATTATCGCCATCATCAAACCAGCAAAGCTCGCCGATGTTCGTGATGCTTTACACGAGGTCGGTTGTAACGGACTGACAGTCACTGAAGTTAAAGGGTTTGGTCAGCAACGAGGTACCGAAGAGCTTTACCGCGGCGCAACCGTACGCGCCGAATTCCTGCCCAAGTTACGACTCGACATCGCGGTCAATAGCGAGCAAACCCAGGGGGTCGTTGAGGCTATTCAAAAGGCGGCCAGCACTGGTAATACCGGCGACGGTAAAGTGTTTGTCCTCAATCTCGAGCAGGTTCTGCGCATTCGCACAGGCGAAACTGACGCCCAAGCTATTTAAGGAGCACTATCATGACAACCACGGAACTGGCATTTTCGCTGGACACATTTTACCTGCTAATGAGCGCTACACTCGTGATGTGGATGGCCGCGGGCTTTTCCATGCTTGAAGCAGGTCTGGTTCGCAGCAAAAATACCACAGAAATCTTAGTCAAAAACGTCATGCTTTACTCAATTGCCTGTGTGATGTTCATGCTGATTGGGTATTCATTGATGTATGGCACACCTGACGTGACCAGCCATGCGTTGCAGGCGGATCTGTTCTTCCAGATGGTCTTTGTGGCCACCGCTATGTCAATTATTTCAGGCGCAGTGGCCGAACGGATGAAACTCATTAGCTTTTTGATCTTTTGTGTTCTGCTAACCGGCTTCCTGTACCCAATTCAGGGCAGCTGGAGCTGGGGCGGCGGCTTCCTGGAAGAGATGGAATTCGTCGACTTTGCAGGCTCAGGCATTGTGCACATGGCAGGTGCGGCGGCAGCCCTGGCCGCAGTCATTTTAATCGGATCTCGCGCAGGCAAATACCGCAAAGACGGCACTATCAACGCCATTCCAGGTGCAAATATGCCGTTAGCCACGTTAGGCACGCTGATTCTGTGGATGGGCTGGTTTGGCTTTAACGGCGGCTCACAATTACAACTGAGCGGTCCCGATAACGCCAATGCCATCGCCACGGTCTTTGTAAATACCAACGCGTCAGCCGCGGCAGGGGCTATTGCCTCATTTGTATTAGTGCGTTTAATCTGGAAAAAAGCCGACTTAACCATGATCTTAAACGGCGCATTAGCGGGGTTAGTTGCGATTACCGCCAGTCCTGATACACCAAGTACTGGCATGGCTATCGCGATCGGCGCGGTTGCAGGCATTATCGTGGTGCTGTCTATTTTGGGGTTAGATCGGATCAAACTGGATGACCCGGTGGGCGCCATCTCGGTGCATGGGGTGGTCGGTTTCTACGGTTTGATGGTGGTACCACTGACCAATTCAGGGGCGAACATTGTTAGCCAATTAGCAGGCGCCGGGGTTATCTTTGGCTGGATGTTTGTCACCAGCCTGGTAATCTGGGGGCTGCTGAAAGTCACTCTCGGCATTCGCGTCACCGGCGCTGAAGAGTATCGCGGTAGTGATATCAGCGACTGTGGGGTGCAAGCCTACCCTGAGTTTGTTGCTAATCGACAGGACTAAGTATACCGGAGCCAGCAAGCGCTGGCTCCGCATGCACCTCATAACATGGGTTTGGTTGTTGCCAAAACGAAGATAACGCACATCTGGACCAGCGCCAGAATGGCGGCCATAGCCCTAAACCTCGCACGCATGGTGAGCCTTAGCGCAAACCAGCCAGTCACAATGTACCCCACCACCAATAGTAGTTTGACGCCCAGCCAAAAATGCTGAAACGGATTCCAGCCGGTGACAACCAGTAAGAATATTGCTGAAGCAAGCAACAGCGTGTCGTTGACATGCGGTAAGCGCTTTAACAATGTATTGCGCCAGCCTGGTCGATTGATCACGTCGAGCCCGAGCCTCAATAGCAGCAAGGTAACGGTAAATACAGCGGTAGCCATATGCAGGTTTTTAACCGGGAAATACCAGTCCATGTGAGTCCTCACTTCAGCGTTTGATGCAGTGCATCATAAGTTGTCCCGGATCAACTTACTATTCCACCCAAAGAGGTATAGTCAGTTCAATTTCTGCACCGGAGCGCCATATGACATCTTTTAACTGGAACTCTGCGTTGGTAAAAAAATACAATATAAATGGCCCACGCTACACCTCTTACCCCACTGCCCTGGCGCTTGAAGATACATTCGATACTGCCCGGGTCAAAACTGCTTTAATGGGTTCAAACGAGGCGTTGAGCCTCTATATACACTTACCCTTCTGTCATCAGCTTTGCTATTACTGTGGGTGCAATAAAGTGATTACCCGCCATCAGCACAAAGCTGATCGGTACCTTGATGCCCTTGAGTTGGAAATGCGCAGCTATGCCCCACTCACCGCCCACCGCAATATTGCCAATCTGCATTTAGGCGGCGGCACCCCGACGTTCCTGACCGAAGCGCAACTCACTCGCCTGATCGCCATGCTTAAGGTAGAACTCAATTTCGAGCCAGCGTCAGCCGACGAAGTGAGTATCGAAATTGACCCACGCAGCTGCTCGCTGGAAAAGTTAGCACATTTACGAAAACTCGGCTTTAACCGGGTCAGTTATGGCGTGCAGGACTTTAACGAGCATGTGCAAATTGCAATTAACCGGGTACAGAGTGAAATGCTGGTTCGCGACCTGGTCAACGAATCAAAGGCACTTGGGTTTACCTCGATTAATCTTGATCTGGTGTATGGGCTACCCCACCAGAATAGCGAGAACTTTGCGCTTTCATTAAACAAAGTTATCGAACTGGACCCGGATCGGATATCGCTCTTTAGCTATGCGCACTTGCCGCAACGCTTTGCTGCCCAGCGCAAGATCCCGGACCACACACTGCCACAGGGCGAAGAAAAGCAGGCTCTATTGCTACAAGGTATCGAAGCACTGACCGCAGCAGGGTATCAGTTTATCGGTATGGACCACTTTGCCAAAGCGGACGACGAACTGGCCAAAGCACAGCGTGAAGGCCGTATGCAGCGTAATTTTCAGGGGTATACCACCCATGGCAGCGACTCATTATTAGGCTTGGGCGTGTCATCTATTAGTCAGGTAAATGGTGTTATCTGGCAGCACGCCAAAGACTTACCCGAGTACTATCATTTTATTGAGCAAGCCGAACTGCCGGTCATTAAAGGTGTTTCTTTGTGCCGCGACGATCAATTGCGCGCAGCGTTGATTGCCCAGACCATCTGTCACTTTGAGGTCAATTTCGCCGACTTTGCACAAATCTGGGGCATCGATTTTCATCAGTATTTTGCCGATAGTATTCCGCTGCTCGAGTCCTACCAGGCTGACGGCCTCATCGTAATGAACAGTGATTCTTTGCAAGTCACCGATGAAGGGCGACTCTGGGTCCGGGTGATATGCAGCGCGTTTGACGCCTACCTCAACCCAGATCAGCAGCAATATTCAAAAGTTATTTAAGTAGCGATGCTTTAAGTAACGATACAAAGAAGGCCAGCATAAGCTGGCCTTCTTGCTGTTGGTGCCTGTTGTTACTGGCATCCACCACAACACTGTCCGTCATGTACTTCGCGGGGTTTAAACAGGATCTGATTCTCCAGATGAATGTGATCCATCACGTCACGCTTAAATTCGGCTAACCCTATGTAAAGTGCTGTCCAGGTATTGCATGCGCCCTGCGGGAGCTGAATACCATTGGTCAGTTCGTCAATTTTAGCCAGGGCGTCACCATGCTGCACGTGCTCTTCTTCCATCACCATGATAGGCCCGTCCGGATAAGTATCGCCAGCCAGCATCGGGAACAGTATTTGCTCTTCCTTGGCCATATGGCTTTCCAGTTCATGGAAAGTCTCAAACAGGTGCTCCGCCAACCCCAGCGGACATTCAGGGCTGTCACCATGGACATGCTCTACGCGGCGGGCTAAACGAATCAGTTCGGTGAGTTGTTGGCGGTGACGCTCGTGGTAGCGCACCAATATATGATCTATCAGCTCCTGGTTAGAGGCGTTGCGCCAGTCTGCATGTTCACCCTCGTTGGCGAGTAAGTTAGTGAGCTGGGCTATCACCGGGTCTGCTGGTAACGATTTTCTGGCCAGTGCGTCCTGTAGAGAGCGTTCACCGCCGCAACAAAAATCCAGGCCATACTGATGGAATACTGCTGTGGCGCCAGCAACTTCAGTGGCGATACGACCAAGGGATTGTTCAAGAAACTGCATAGTTATTTACCTCATTTAGAGTTCAGGTGCTGCGTAATGTCCGCAAACTACCTACTAAAGAGCAACTTTCGCGCCAAAACTACCCCCTCTGATTTATATAGGTTTTTTGCCAGCTCTGGTAATTTATACCCTGCATTTACGGGTTAAATTCACCACGCGGGTTATTTTCACCATGCTTGAACAGACGCTCATCGCCGACCTCACCACAGAGGTGAACACTGGTTTACGCCTGCAACATGCAGTCAGTTGCCTACGTACTCAGTTTGCCTGTACCGCGGTAGTCTTGCTTAAGCTGGACGGCGATTACCTGGTGCCTGTTGCAAGCCATGGCCTGGTGACTGAAGCGAATGGGCGGCGCTTTAAAATTGCCGAGCACCCGCGGCTCGCGATGTTGCTTAAAGCGCGCCAGCCACACCTGTTCCCGCCGGATAGCGATCTTCCCGACCCTTATGACGGGCTACTGGACGAACACACCACAGGTTCTTTAGCCGTACACGACTGTCTGGGCATGGCACTCTATATTGACGGCCAATGCTGGGGCGTAGTCACGCTCGACGCGCAGGCTGCGGGCACCTTTAACGAACCATGCTTAAGAGATCTGCAACGCTACAGCTTCCTATTGGAAGCGATTCTACGCACCAACCGGCTGGAACGGGAAGTTCGCGCCCTGCGCACAGTGAGCCGGGAAACTTATTCAGGTCCGGCCCCAGCGCAGGGGCATGCGGATATCATTGGTCGCAGTGAAAAGCTGAGTAGTTTGCTGGCAGAAATCGACGTCGTTGCGCGCTCGGATTTACCCGTACTACTGCAAGGGGAAACCGGCACCGGCAAAGAACTGATTGCACGCAGGCTGCACCAGAATTCAAATCGCAGCGCACGTCCTATGATATACATTAACTGCGCAGCACTGCCTGAGTCTTTGGTTGAAAGCGAACTTTTTGGCCATGTGAAAGGGGCGTTTTCAGGTGCAACGTCAGCAAGAGGCGGACGCTTCGAAGCCGCTCACCAGGGCACGCTGTTTCTGGATGAAGTCGGTGAACTGCCCCTAAGCATTCAGGCCAAGCTGTTGCGGGTACTGCAGTCCGGTGACATTCAACGGGTCGGCGCAGACCATACCAAGCAGGTTGATGTGCGCGTAATTGCTGCCACCAACCGTAATCTGAAATCACTGGTTAAAGACGAGTTGTTTCGCGCCGATCTTTATCATCGTTTATCGGTCTACCCAGTGGTGGTGCCACCGCTACGCGAGCGGGACACCGATGTTCTTCATCTTGCCGGATACTTTCTCGAACAGAACCGTGCCCGACTTGGTTTCCGTAATTTAAGGCTGGATAGCGAAGCGGAAGCGGTTCTACTGAACTACTCATGGCCAGGCAACGTGCGTGAGCTGGAACATGTGATCAGCCGGGTCGCCGTCAAAGCCCTTAGCTTGCAACAGCAATGTGGCGGCATTGTCACCATTACCCGGGACATGCTCAACGATATTGCGTCGGAAACCGACGACGTAAGACCGCGCACTGTCACAACCAGCCAGCACTCGCCTGTAAGCCTGCGACAGGCAGTCACTGAAGCTCAGCGCGCGGCTATTAGCGCAGCACTGCAGCGCAATGAGCAACGATGGGCACCGAGCGCTCGCGAGCTTGAAGTCGACCCCAGCAACCTGCACAAACTAGCACGCAAGCTTGGCCTTAAAGGAGTCAGCTAATGTTACATACCTTACGGGTTCTCTGCTGGCGAGCCCTTGCGGTATTCGCACTGGCGTTAGCTGCCATCGGTGTCCCCTTGCCGGGCCTACCCACTGTGCCTTTCGTATTAGTCGCAGCCTGGGCAGGTTCCCGTGGCTGGCCATCGCTGGAAGCAAAACTGGTGCAACACCCAACCTATGGCCCCTCCATTTTAGCCTGGCGACATAGCCGTGCGGTGCCACGTAAAGCTAAGTACATTGCGACCCTGATGATGGTGGCTAGCGCGTTAATGCTATTCGTTTCTAACGCGCCTGCTATGCTCAAAATCGCACTGCCTTTATTTCTCATTTGTGTCGCTATTTGGCTATGGCGGCGTCCTGAGCCAACTCAATAAGGTCGAACTGTATGCCGAACGCTGAACTCACTCACCATCAAAGTATGCGCTACAGCCGCCACATAATGCTGCCTGCGATGGATTTCGAAGGGCAGGAAAAGCTGCTTGCCGCGAAAATACTGGTGGTTGGAATGGGTGGCCTTGGCTGTGCATGTGCCCCCTATCTTGCATCTGGCGGCGTGGGGCAGTTGACCCTGGCCGATGACGATGTGATTGAGTTTCATAATTTACAGCGCCAGATCCTGTTTACTGAGCAAGACATCGGCCAGGCCAAAGCTGAAGTGGCAGCGCGCCACTTACGCCGGCTTAACTCCGAAATCAGGATAGACAGTTTAGTGCAGCGACTAGATGCTGAGGCACTCGACACGTTGGTTGCTAATCACGACCTGGTCGTCGACTGCTGTGACAATCTGGCCACCAGAAACCTCATTAACCAGGCCTGTCACCGGGCAAAGACCCCCCTTATCTCTGGGGCAGCGATTCGCATGGAAGGGCAACTGGCATATTTCAGCATGCAGCCGGAGACCCCCTGCTACGCCTGTTTTAGCCAGTTCTTTGGCGAGCAGGATTTAAGCTGCATGGAAGCGGGCGTACTGGCTCCGGTCGTCGGCGTGATTGGTAGCTTACAGGCGACCATGGCAATGCAGGTACTGGCGGGCATAGGTAGCCAGCTTGAGGGGCAGGTTACCTTATTCGACGCCACGCGGGGAGACTGGCAGCAATTTAAGCTGACCTGTTCGCCGACTTGTCCAGTTTGCGCAGGGGCGCGCTGATATCGTTGTTAAAGCACTCACCTATTTCGTCGTGAATATATTCCAGCGCGCGATAGGTGTCGCTCAGCGTACAGCTCTCACCATCACGTTTTTTCAGCCCCATGTCGGTCAGTTGTATATGCCAGGTCGGCGCCACCTGCTTTTTTGCCAGCGTCTGCTTGACGCAGTTTAACGGGCAGCCGTCCAACGCAATGATCCTGCGCCCGGAAGTCGCTGTCTTCACCAGTTGCTTGACGTCGCCGCCGACCCCGGCAATACAGGACATTTCAGCCACGCCTTCGCGCTGCAACCACACCGCCAGGTCGTTCGCCAGTTGCGCTACGTTAGAGCAGCCCGAACAGGAATATACTAAAGGTCGTTCTACGTCTTGCTGTTCACTCATTACATTGCCCTCCACTAGGTTAGGTTCAATGCAGTGTAGCCCCCTATACGCTCGACAAATTGATACGTATCAAGCTCTGGCCACGGCTACCCCTTCATGGATAGATCATCCTGGCCGGCCGTCTTCACGGGGTTTAACCAAAATAGGTGTGTAAACAATAACGTAAAGTGAGTATGCAATAACCCAACCCGCTGTAGCATATAAATACCAGCCCATGGTTGCCCCGGGAATTGCCCACCCAGCCAACACACGAATCAGCGCAGCACCAATAATTAATACGAACGCTACTGACATAATCGTTTTCGGCTTCAGCATGCGCCCGGTATGACCAAGTGACACCCGCGCCATCATCGAGAGGATCATCACGCCCATAGCGCCAGCAGTCAGCGAATGCACAGCAGCGCTTTGACTGATTGCGAAGCCAGCATAACGCAGTGCAAACAAGGCGAGCCCCAGGGGAATGAAAGCCACCGCGGCATGCAGTGACCATAACAACGGGACGCGCCCGGTAATCCAGAATTTAACTCGTAATAAACGCCATGCCGTGGCCACCGCACTTAAGCCAAAAAGTGCGGCCATAAACCAGCCTGGTAAGTAGCCAGTGAGCAAGAATAGATGTAGCACCACCAATAACCACAAGCTACCCAGCGCTGTTCGGTCGAGCCAGAGGAGCGGCGCCACTTTTGGGGTCTGTGTGCCGTTGGCAGTAAACATTGGCAACACCCGACCGGAGACAATCGCCATAATCAGGGTAATAACCAGCACAGCGCTATGGCTACCATACTGAATCCAGGCAAACTGACCGAGCTGAACTCCCGCATGCATAACCACATTCGCCAGCGTGAGCAAAACCAACACAGGCACAAAAAACAGGTTTCGGTTATTACCCGCCATCACCACAATTCTCGCAAATAACACCGCGGCGAGGGGTAAAAACAGAAGATCTACAGCAACCACCAGCCAGGCGGGTAACCCGCCTCCAAATAACATCAACAGTCGCCCGGCCAGCCACACAAGGCTCAGCACCAGCAACGTTTTACCATGGGTCGCCCGGCGCCCCGTCCAGTTCTGCACCGCCGTTAGCAAAAAACCCACAATGATCGCCGCGACGAACCCAAACAACATCTCATGCTGATGCCAAAACATAATATTGGCATAGGGATTAAGCCTTATAACCCCTGCCAGGGCGAGCCCCCACAACGCCATCGCAATGATGCTAAATACGGCCCCAAATAAAAACATCGGGCGAAAGGCCTGGCGGAGTATCGGCGTCATCGCCTGCTCTTTTTTCATGTCGGTCATCTGCTGCATGTTTTTGCCTGCTGTGGTTATTTCGCTTTGGGTCGGAAGGGCTTGATTACGTCTTCGTTGCACTCAAGGTAGGGCCCGTCCATCAAGTCCAGGCAGTAAGGCACTGCCGGAAACACCGCATCCAGGCATTGACGGATGGCTTTAGGCTTACCTGGTAAATTAATAATCAGTGACTGCCCACGTAAGCCCGCAGTTTGCCGTGACAAAATCGCGGTAGGCACGTACTTGAGTGACTCAGTTCGCATCAGTTCGCCAAACCCGGGCATCATCCGGTCGCAAACCGCTTCAGTCGCTTCCGGGGTTACGTCTCGCTTAGCCGGCCCAGTGCCGCCAGTGGTCACCACAAGGGCGCATTTTTCCTGATCAACCAGTTCCCGCAATGTTTGCTCAATCAGGTCCTGCTCATCGGCGATGACCCGCGTGACCGCCTGCCACGCTGAGCTCAAGTAGTCATTCAGGCTGTCGATAATCGCAGGTCCTGAAATATCTTCATACACGCCTGCGCTGGCGCGGTCACTGACCGTCACGATGCCAATTTTTGCTGTCATAAAATATCTCCTAGTGGTTGTCTTTGCATACCCGCGAGGTTTAGCCAGTAGCCGTTACAATCACCGTGCTGCAGAGCAACCGGCTGCTTCCCGGCAACATTGCTCTGAAATTTGTGTAACCATTCAAAGGTTCCCTTCGGCTGAGGGCTCAGCCGTGCGATGTCAACTATGCCGTCCATTTGCGGCAGTTGATTGATCAGGTTATAGCGGTCCCCTGACTGGGTCTGGATACCATTGAGCACAAATACCTGCTGACCGTCCTGGCTTTTCACTTCCCGCCCTTGCGGGTACTTAATACAGCACAGTTCGCATTTGTCCTTGTCACGATTCTCAGAGCGCGCGGTAAAACAGCGCCCTGACCATGCCAAAGGCATATGCCCAAACGCGAACACCTCTGTTTCAAAACAACTGCGAATGTCCTGAATTACGCTTTGTTGGAGGATGTCGCGTAACCATTGCTCGGACAGCTCTACGGGCACTACCCAACGGTTCATGCCCATCCCCACTAAACGCCGTAGGGTATGCTGGTTATAGCAATTGAGCGCAGCACCGCCGGTAAAAGGTAAGCCGGCCTCTTGTAAAATTCCAACGGCGCCGAAATCGTTCGCTTCTATCTGAAAGTCGCCGTTCTCACAATAACGGCGCAGCTCGCGCAGCTCTGAAGGTGCCTCAAGCAAAGTCATGGTCGACAACAAGACCTGCTTACCGCTTTCGCGCAGCATATGCGCGAGGTTCATATAATCAGCAAACTTAAGTTCACGCCGTTTGCTACATACGGTTTCGCCCAAATAAGCAATATCAGCGTCCGACTGGGCAACCTCGTTATAAAAATCCAGCACCTGCGCACGTGGCCAGAAATACTGAATCGGTCCGATTGAGAATTTCATACGTCGTTCCTCATTTCCAGCTTCGGTGGTAGGCGCCCAATGTCGTTTGACTGCCTTCTGACAACTGACTTAACACCTGCTGCCAGTTTTCTTCTACGGTAAAACGTTCAGGGTCGGCTAGCACCCGATCGATAGCTTGACGCCAGACTTTAGTGATCTTCGCCACATAGGCCGGACTTCGTTGGCGCCCCTCAATCTTCAGTGAGCGAATGCCTTCTTTGTGTAATTGCGGCAGCAGGTCGAGCGTATTCAGGCTAGTGGGCTCCTCCAACGGGTGATAAAGCTGGTCGTCCACTTGAAAGCGGCCTTTACACAAGGTCGGATAACCAGCGGTTTCATTCTCAGCAAAGCGGTCTATCACCACATCGTTAAGACGCGATTCGAGCTGATTACCTTTCTCCTCCCAGCGCACGTAGGCAGCCGGCGAACAGGCCCCTGCGGTATTGGGCGATTCGCCGGTGAGGTATGAGCTCAGATAACAACGACCCTCAGCCATGATGCACAGGCTACCAAAGGCAAATACTTCCAGATCCACATCACAGGTGCGTGCCAACGCACGAACCTGTTGCATAGACAACACGCGAGGTAACACAATCCGGTGCACACCAAACTGCTGATAGAAGTTAATGGCCGCGGCATTGGTAGCAGACGCCTGTACCGACAAATGGCGCTCTATTTTCGGATAACGTTCTGCCACATAAGCAAGTACCGCCATGTCCGCCACGATAAGTACATCCACGCCGGCGCGGACAGCTGTATCTACCGCTCGCTGCCAGGCCTCCCAGCTATTCGGGTGAGCAAAGGTATTAATAGCCACGTGAATTTTACGTCCGTGCTTGTGCACGTAATCAGCCGCGTCTTTTAATGAGTTAGCATCAAAATTAAGACCAGCAAAGTGGCGCGCATTGGTCTGATCTTTCATGCCGATATAGACAGCGTCCGCACCATTTTCGATGGCGGCTTTCAATGCCGGGGCACTTCCCGCTGGGCACAGTAATTCCATAAAATATCTCGCTCCGGAAGCGCTTTTAAGTTAGCCTGATTATATCGCACTAAACCAACGGAAGTACTTGAATGATAAGTAAAAATTGGATTACCGACAAAGTGGTACGGAACGCTCCAATAGGGGTAAAAATGGCGCTACGCCTGACCCCACAAGTAGTTAGTACCAGAGTATTGGAACTTGCCCTGAATCAGTTTTTTAAGGACGAACTGAACCAACAAAAACTAACCTTCATTGGCGACAAAAAACTACGTATTGAGATCCAGGACCTCGAGTATTCGTTCATTACCCATTTAAGTGGGCGCAGGCTGCAGGTACGCCCTGACACCGGTGACCACGATGTGTCTTTTCGTGGCCACTTCAATGACCTGTTTCTGCTCAGCACCCAGCGTGTCGACCCTGACACCTTATTCTTCCGACGGCGGCTAATGATCACCGGCGACACTGAATTCGGACTTGAGCTCAAAAATTTGCTCGATACCATCGAGCTCAGTACACGGCTACCGCCATACTTAAACAAAATGACCTCTGAGATGGCCGATATCGTTGAGCAACAGATGCCTACACAATAGAAACAGCGTCACCACTTTTATCGAAGGTCACGAAATTTGCGATGGTGCCAGCTTTAATCTGCTCCACCATCATTTTAAGCGGTTGCTCAGCCTGGTCAGGGGTTGGTGGCATACCTCCCATGCCTGACATACCTGCAACAAAGACCATGTCCCACTCGACCCCGGTGTGTTTTGACTCTGCCACCAGAGATTCAAATTCTGTCACCTCGTCAGCAAGTTTATCGACACAAGTCACCGGTATCAGATACCCGCCCTCGCCTGATTCGAAGCGCTTTTGCTGATCTTTAGTGGGTTCAGGTGGCATTTCGGCTTTGGCGAAAACAAATAACAGTCGCTGCGGATCGGGCTGTTGCTGAGCCAGTGCGATAAGGTCGCTATAGGTACTAATATGCATGGTGAACTCCTGACGAAATGAGTCACCAGTTTAACAAAGCTCTTTGCTACCCCGGCGAAGCAAAAGAGGGAGTTACACTCCCTCTTTGTGGTTATATAGCTACTTCTTCAGGCTACTTCTTGCTTCGTGGTGGCGGTTTCCCGGTGGTAATGGCGCAAGGCGTGCTCTTTCCTGCGCCCCTCGCTAAACGCCGATACTCGTTTCAGGTAACCGATGACCCGGGTACCATGGTCGACATTTTCAGACCCACAGGCAGAACAGCTATGTAGGGTGCGCTTGTCGATATGTTCACACGCGTTACAGATGGTGATCTTCACATTGATACAAAAATAATTACACCCGGTTCGTGCCGCAACATTCAGCAACGAGAGGTAGCCCTGCTGATCCAATTTTTCGTCCAGATTAAGGTGCAGCGCTGAACCTCCGTCGAGGTATTCAATCATCTCTTTGCCGTGCATAACAAACTTGTCTAGCGCGTTCGTTGCCTCATCTTCTACCACATAAAAATAGGAGTTGTAGCAGTCGCGCGATACTTGGTAACCATCCTTCCGGTCCCAGCGCGCATTTTTAACCCCAAGGTTCTCAGCCGGCACAAATTCCGTATTGAACATATAGCCATATTGCTGTTTAGCTTCTTTGTTCGCATCGTAAATCACTTTCAGGTTATCGCTGACAAAGGCTTTGTACTCTGCGTTGTTACCCGGCTGGATGCCCTTTGACTCTGCGGCTTCGACCATGCCATTGATACCGATGGTGAGGAACTGCTTGTCCAGGGAGATAAAACCTGCGTCGTAGACGGTTAAGAGGCCAGCGGCTTTATACTCTTCCATCATATGTCGGTAAGCGACCTGGTATTTGTGGATTTTACGCACCTCAGCGTCAAGGTCTCTGCCGTCCTGGATCAGGCGATTCATATTTAACGTAATCACATTGATAGAGCCAGTGGCCACTCCGCCTGCACCGAGCGTATAGGAAAATGTGTTATCGCTGATTTCACTGCGCAACCGGCAGCAGGAGGCAAGTGAGTCGGCATTGTCAGACAAATAGACAAAGAACGAGTTGCCCTGTGCCAGTTGCCCGGCCATGTCTTTGGCAAATGCCTGGTCTTTGCACTGACCGTTCTCAGTCAGCATGGCCACCGTCACTACCGGAAAGGTCAGCACGGTTTTGCTTCGTTCAGCGTTAAACCAGTCCATAAAGAAGTGTTGCAACGCGTCTACCGAGTTCCATTCGGGTTTAGTGAAATCCGGGAATACAAACTCGCCAAACATGCTGTCGAAATAATGCTGATCGTACAGCGATATATTCCAGAATACGCTCTGATAGCCACGCGCAGCCGCGGGCTGATTAAGCGCATAGACCACGTGTTGCAGGTGGTTTTCGATCTCCCGGCGGTGGGTATTGAGGTAATCCGGGCCATAGTCCTTACGCGCAAAGTAATCAAAGTAGGCGAGAAACTCGACCGTGGCGACAGCGCCTGCAAACTGCGAGCTCACTGCAAAAACGAAGTTAACGAACGTGCCACAAAATGACTCCAGGTGGCGCGGCGCACGCGACTCGCCGCCTAATTTAGTCAACCCGTCACGCAGGAAAGGGTACATTGTCACCGACACACAATAGGGTTTCAGGCTGGTTTCATCATGCACGTAGATTTCATGCTCTTCGATTTGACGCACATACTCCTTGGCCAGGTCATCGCCAAATAGCTCAGCGATTTTGTCACTCACTTTCGCGCGGTTCACCTGAATGAAGAAGTCCTTCATGATTTCAGCTTCAAGTGTGGCAATATTTTTATGGGTGACATTGGCATTGGCGTCGAGTTGCGACCCGTCCGCCGGATTTTGTGCTGCCAGGTAGTCTGCAATAAACTTCTTTTTATGGGTTATTTGTTCGTTTGTCAGGCGTAGCATAATGATTATCCTTAAATCGTTATAAATAGGTGATTAAGTAGTTGTTGATTGCGCAGGTCGTAGAAACGCTGGTTGGTAGTTGGGCTGTCCAGCCCGCCAAGTGGCGCTATCCACGGCCCTGTTTTAAGAAAGGTCAGGTGCTTTTTAATCGATAAGGGCACCGTATCGAGCCCGGTGTACAAACAGGTATTGAGGTTGCGCTGCCTGGCTTCCCGAAGGCATTGAATCAGTTCTGCAGGGTGCCACTCGCCGCCTAGGAAGAGCACACAGCTCATCAGGCCCTGATAATCGCTAAGACGACGACGGAAGTATTCCAGGGTCAATGGCTCGCCCGAGCCAGGTGCCCAGGTATCGGCACTGTGACACCCTTTACAACCCACCGGGCAACCGGTAATCGTATATGCCAGTGAGACCTCACCAGGGACTTCCTGAAAGCAAACTGTTTCTTCATTGAATCGCAGCATAAACCCTACATATTGTGTTATTAATAAATTTAAGCACTATATATTGTGTTTAAGCCTAGTGGAGCCGGGGCTAAAAACATTGATCCAGATCAAGCCTGAGGAGCCCGCCGAGTTCAGAGCAGCTATAAGGCGCATTCAGAAAGGATCTTTTACCCCGTCATGGGTAGGGTCGATTTGAGACATAAAAAAACCCCGCAAATAGCGAGGTTTTTAGTGGTGAAAATTTTTACGGATTATAAAATTCTGCCGACTTGCGCAGGTAGTAGAACCAGTTAAGCACAATACACAGCCCGTAGAAGATAGCGAAGCCTATCATCGCGTATTCAGGTGTCGCTGCATTAATCTGTTCACCGAATACCTGAGGTATATAAAACGCGCCGTACGCGGCCACCGCAGAGGTCCAGCCCAACACAGGACCAGCCTGCTCGCGAGGGAATACCACCGCAATACTGCGGAACGTCGAGCCATTCCCGATACCACTGGCCGCAAATAAGCCAAGGAAAATGAGGAAGAAAGGCATGAAATACTGTTCAGGCGTTTCCGATTGGTAAGCCAGGCGCATGTAATAACCCGCACCCAGGGCACATATAACCATCACGATAGCACAGAACTGAGTCACCCGAGCGCCACCCAGCTTGTCTGATAGCCAGCCGCCGACCGGACGAATCAACGCACCGATGAATGGCGCTATCCAAGCATAGGTCAAGGCGCTCGGCGCATTTGGGTTGACGATATCGTGAGTCATCACGCCGTCAACCATCACATGGCTGTAACCGAAAATGACCTGAATCGACAACGGAAACGCGGCAGCAAAGCCAATAAATGAGCCAAAAGTCATGATGTATAAAATACTCATGATCCAGGTGTGCTTGTTGTTGAAGATCTTATACTGCCGGTCCAGGCTAGTGCGAATGGCACCTGGTAAAAGCTTGAGCAGGAACACCGTGCCGACTAGTACCAGTAACAGCACAATCTCTTTCGGCACGCCGAATCCGGAACCGCTGGCGCTTTCTGGCAGCATTAGCCACAGACCCACAATGGAAGTCACAAAGCCAATAGCAAGCATCGCCAGAATAATACTGAAGGATTTAAAAGCACCCGGTAAATTTGGCGTTACGTCCGGTGTATTGATGTTGTTCATACCAAACCAAGTGGCAAATGCCAACGGTATGAGAAGTAACAACCAGACATACCCCGCGTTCTGAATCCAGGTGTCACTGCCTGCCGGAATACTACCAATCAGGGTGCCACTCGAGCTTTGCAGCTCCATTGGGCCACCGCCACCTATCCAGGTAAATGCAGCGAAGGTCATAAATAAGGGCACCAAAATTTGCATCGTAGTGACACCGAAATTACCTAAGCCGGCGTTCAGACCAAGTGCCAGACCCTGCTGTTTACGGGGGAAGAAAAAGCTGATATTCGACATCGACGCAGCAAAGTTACCGCCACCAATACCTGACAGCAATGCCATCAATTGAAACACCCATAGCGGGGTGTCCGGGTTTTGCAACGCAAGACCTGTTCCCAATGCAGGTACCATGAGAAGACTTGTGGTCAGGAATAATGTGTATTTTCCGCCGCAAAGACGGACGAAAAAGCTTGAAGGGATACGCAGCGTCGCGCCCGTTAAACCTGCAATAGCGGTCAGTGAAAAGAGGTCGCCCGCACTATATGGAAAACCAAGGTTCATCATCTGAACCGTGATAACACTCCACATCATCCATACGGCAAACCCACACAGCAGGCTAGGAATGGATATCCACAGGTTGCGAAAAGCGGTTTTTTTACCTTCCTGTTGCCAGAACTCTTCGTTTTCCGGCTCCCAACGTTTCAATGTTGACATCTGATGCTCCCGTACCTGATTGGCCAGCATAAAGATTGCTGATATAACCGCTACTATGGCGGTTCAGGCAAAGGGGAACAATTCAACCGAAGGGATAGCCAGGAGTACTCCTCTTGGCTAGGTAGTACTACCTTTCATCGTAGAAATCGCTACTCAGCGCTTCATTCAACTCTTTCTTATAGCGCTCACTCTTGATGGCGATAAACATCACTGTCATACAGCAGGCGAGAACTGCATAAAGCACCATAAAGGCTGCACTGGCGATACCTAACAGGTCCTGCATAAACCCGAATGCAATCGGCAAAACACAGCCGCCGAGCGCCCCAATAGTCGCCACATAGCCACCAACGCTGCCCATCTGTTGTGGGTACTTGTCGTGGATAAGCTTAAAGACACTAGCACGGCCGAATCCCTGAGCCACGCCAATCACAAAGATCAGCCCAGTAAACAACCAGACATTGACCTCGATCCGCAACACGACATCCTGTTGTAAACCATGAATGGTCATGGTGGTTGGTGGATAACTAAGGAAAAACAGGCACACCAGGCAAACCCAGAACACGCTCCAGTTCACCGCTCTGCCGCCATATCGGTCGGCAAACCAACCGCCCAGCGCCCGTACCATGCTTGAAGTGATCACAAAGAACAAGGTAAAGGCCATTGCCTGGTTGAGCGTTAATTCATACGCCTGCATGTAGTAATTGGGTAGCCATAGAATCAGCGCCAGAAAACTACCGAAAACGAAGAAGTAATACAGACCAAGCCGCCACACCTGGAGTTGTTTTAGGGGGTGAAGCTGAGTTCTCCAGGCGGGTCGATAAGCCGGTATAAAACCAGGGGTTACCGGCGCGAAACCAATAAATAACAACAACACGATGACCATGCCAACTGCGTACGCTGGCCCTGCCCACTGCCAACTGAACCAGTTGGTCAATAACGGCAGCAAGATAAAGGAAATTGCAGCGCCAGCATTGCCCACCCCGAAAATACCCAACGCGAGTCCCTGTTGGCGACGGCCGAACCAGTCCGTAACATAACGCACGCCAAGGGTGAATGAGACACCGCTAATGCCCAGCCACAAACCCAGCGCAAAGAAGCCCCAAAAGCTACTAATAAAAGGCAAGATAACAAGTGCCGGAATCTGCGCAATCATCAGCCCTATCCAGAGCGTCCGTGCGGGCAGGTATTCCGCCAAAATACCTGCCGGAAAACGCAGTAAAGCACCCGAAATCATTGGTGCCGCCAGCATCACACCCAGCTCTGTACCACTTAGCGCCAAATCCTGCTGGATCTGAATCGCCAGCACGGCGTACATGGTCCACACCGAAAAATTTGCTGCAAACGCTAAGGTCGCTACGCTAAGTGCGCGCCAGGCCTGTCCGTATGTTGGCTGCACATCCAACTCCTGATTAGATCGACTGGAACCAGTCTAGCGATAAATTGCCCCGCGTACACCTCAGGCTGCGGATGTACCCCCAAATAATTAGCAGCTCAAATTCACATACCTGAATTACCTCGAAATGAGTAGCACCTGCCGAAGTATCCGCCTGTACAGGCGGAAGGCGCCTACTCCCGTCGGTAGAGCTGTTTTCGAGCACTGTTCAAGCACTGTTAAAACCCCACATGTGCTGTTGATTTAAATCAAGTAGAGTTGCGCCCAAGGCGTTGAATAATGCCGCCATACAGCCTATGAACGATTGACGAGGTAGTCACATGACCACTGCAAGCTCACTAAATGTATTAAATTTTCAGGAGCCGAAAATCCGCCTGCTCCATTTGTCATGGTTCGCGTTCTTCCTGACATTTGTGGTCTGGTTTGCCCATGCTCCCCTATTATCGTCTATTCAGATTTCATTGGACTTAACCGATGCGCAGATTCGCGCACTGCTGATTCTGAACGTCGCCATTACTATTCCAGCCCGTATTGTTGTGGGCGTGCTGGTTGACCGCTTCGGACCGCGGATTATTTATTCGGGGCTGCTATTTATTTCGGCCTTCTTGTGTATTGGCTTTGCCTTTGCCAATAGCTATACCAGCCTGGCCATTTTCCGCTTTTTACTCGGCTTCGTGGGTGCTGGCTTCGTGATCGGTATCCGCCTGGTCAGTGAGTGGTTCCCTGCCCATCAGGTAGGTACCGCTGAAGGTATTTACGGCGGCTGGGGTAACTTCGGTTCCGCTGCAGCTGCAATGACCTTACCCCTATTAGCCCTGGCATTTGGTGGTGACGACGGCTGGCGTTACGCTATCACCGTGGTTGGGGTATTGTGCGGTGCCTACGCCTTTGTTTTTTATAAATATGCCCGCAACACACCTAAAGGCTCAATTTACTTTAAACCGAAAAAAACCGGCGCAATGGAAGTGTCGAGCTGGAAAGATCTGTGGGTGCTAATGCTAATGACAGTGCCTATGTACGTTGCCTTAGGTATTCTGGCCTGGCGCTTAGCTTCACCGAATATCGCACTGTTCTCAGTGTCGACCATGTATATCTTCCAGGCGATTCTGGTCGCCATGATGGTATTTAACCTGCAGCAAATTTGGCGGGTCAACGCCGAGTCACTGCGCGAGGGCGTCCCCGAGTTACAAAAGTACCCGTTTAAACAAGTCGCTATTCTCAATATTGCCTATTTTGCTACCTTTGGGTCTGAGCTGGCGGTGGTTTCCATGCTGCCGCTCTATTTTCTGCAAACCTTTGAAGGGCTGACACCTGTAACTGCAGGCTTACTAGCCTCTGGTTTTGCTTTTATGAACCTGGTGTCGCGCCCGGCAGGCGGTTGGTTCTCCGACCGCTATGGACGCCGTCGCAGCCTACTCATCCTGGTCAGTGGTCTTGCGGTCGGTTACTTCCTGATGGGCATGATTGACAGCCACTGGTGGATCGCCATTGCTGTGTTACTGACCATGGCGTGTTCATTCTTTGTCCAGGCCGGTGAAGGTGCAGTGTTTGCCATGATACCGCTGATTAAACGCAGTATGACCGGACAGATCGCTGGCATGGCAGGCGCATACGGCAACGTCGGTGCAGTGATTTATCTGACTGTACTTAGTTTCGTTACTTATAGTACATTCTTCTATGTGATTGCGGTTTCTGCGGCTGTTGGCCTGATCGCCATCTACTTTATGGAAGATCCGAAAGGTCACATTGCAGAAGTGATGCCCGACGGTACAGTGCACACCATTAAAGTGGGCAGTGAATAATGGATAATAATTAGTTAAAACGGATTCGTCGCCACCAAGAAGGAACCACCATGAGCGGCTCAGCACTTGAGCTCGATTATGCGGTCATCAGTAAACAGGGCGGCAAGCAAACTAACGAAGACTTTGCTGCCGCTTTTGTGCCTGAAGACACGCATCAGCTAACCTATAAAGGTGCCGCCCTCGCGCTCGCCGATGGGGTGAGCAGTGCTGAAGCCGGACAGCAGGCAAGCTCAACCGCTGTCACGACCTTCCTTGCAGACTACCCCGACACACCGGACACCTGGTCGGTACAACATAGCGCCGAACAGGTGCTATCGACGATAAATCTGCGACTTTACCGGCATAGCCACGCCTTCAGTAACGAACTAAAAGGCCATTTATGCACCTTTACCTCGTTGATTCTGAAGTCCCGCACGGCTCATGTATTCCACGTCGGTGACAGCCGGGCTTACCAGCTGCGCGGCCGACGCTTGCAACAACTCACCCAGGACCATAGTACCCGGCTCAGCGCGGAGCGGTCGTTCCTCGCCCGCGCATTGGGGATGGACAACCATTTGCAACTGGATTACGCCCATTGCGACGTTGCCGAGGGTGACGTTTTTTTGCTGTGCACCGATGGACTCTATGATTTCGTTTCTATTCAACAAATCCAGGCATCGCTCAGTGCAGAGCTACCCGCTAAGGAGATCGCAGAGGCGCTCTACCAGCTTGCGATGGATGCAGGTTGTGACGACAATGTCAGTGTCATCGTAAGTAAAGTGACCACGCTGCCTGACGAGAGTATTGATGAATACAATGAACGCCTGACTCAGCTACCCTTTCCACCGGCCTTGAGCCCAGGCATGAAGGTGGACGGTTTTACAGTTACCAGGGAGCTGTTTGTCAGCGCCAGAAGCCAGCTTTACCTGGTCACCGATAGTGAATCCGGTGAAGCGCTGGTAATGAAAACCCCATCGGACAATTACAACGACGACAGTCTTTATATTGACCGCTTTATTCGTGAAGAATGGATCGGCTGCCGGATTCGCAGTCCTTACGTAGTTCGCGTGATACGCCAGCCCCGACCCCGAACCTTTCTTTACTACTTAATGGAACACGTTACCGGCGTGTCGCTGGAGGCATGGCTAAAACGGGAAAAGCCGATTAAGCCAGCCCGTGCTTTGCGTATTATTGAACAAATTACCGAGGGGCTTAGGGCCTTTCATGCGTGCGAAGCCATTCATCAAGACTTAAAACCAGGCAACATACTCGTGCAGCCAGACGACACCATTAAAATTGTCGATTTCGGTTCTGTCCATGTGGCGGGAGTAGCGGAAATTTTTGTACCCATTGAGCGCGATGCAGCGCTGGGCACAGCAGAATACTCAGACCCGCACTACCTGATGGGGCATAACTCAGCTATTCAGGGGGACATCTACGCCCTGGCTACTATCAGTTATGAGCTTTTCACCGGTAAACTACCCTACGGGCCGCGCATTGCCGAGTGCCGCACAGCTGCAGACTATGATCGCCTGCGTTATATTAATGCGCGAACTATTAACCCCAGGGTGCCGGTTTGGCTAGACAGGGCCCTGGAAAAAGGTGTGTCATTCGACCTCCAGCACCGCTACTCAAAACTGGATGATTTTGTCCAGGATATTAAGCAGCCTAACCCTGATTTTTTGCGTCAGGAGGTGAATAAAACATCCCGCAACAGCAGCCTGTTATTCTGGCAGCTGCTGTCGGGATTCTGGTTCGTCACTCTGCTGCTGGTGATTTACCTGTTTGTGCTCAGCCGTTAAAGCTGATAGCTGGCCATCAACCAAAGTTTACCTGTGTCTACTCCATGGTCAGCCGCGTCATAATAGGCACCCTTGTAAAGCAGTGACAAACGCTCATTTAACGGTTGGCTGACGGTTATATTCACTTCATGGCCGTACTTTCTGGTTTGATGGTCACTACTAAAATAATGGGCGCCAAAGCTGACTCTGAGTCCCTGTATCGGTATCGCCACCTGAGTAAAGTAGTCTCTGATTCCGTCAACAGGAGTGCTTAGGAACATGTCGCTGAACCCCTGAAACGCGTGTAAGGTCGCCAATGGTGTCTGAAACCCAGTCACGCCATCACCGGCCAGCCGCTCTATCCCCACTTTTACATGTAGCTGTTTATAGTCACTATCCAAGGCAAAACGCTGATAGGTGTGCGAGAAACTGTGCGGATTATTGTGTGCATCCGTCTGTCTCGCTGCCACTAACTGGAGCGTCCAACTAAAGGTTTGAGACACTTGCCCCTGATACTCAAGTTGAGCGCCGTAAGTTAGGCTGCTCATTGGTGCCCAGTCCCTAAAGTCAAAATCATGGTAAAAAACACTTAATTGCAAAGGATCTTGCTTAAGCCCGGCTAACACATTGAAGAACTCCCCGCGTTGCTCAGCAGCGCTGCCTCGGGGACCAAAAATTCGATGCACATTGTGCAGCCGACTGAGATCTATATACACCCCGTTCTGCCATTGCTGTTGCAGCCGATAGCCACTAAAGGTTTGTTCATTCTGGCGCCAGCCCACCCCACCAATAAAGCGTTGGTTGAGCTGATTGATGCGTTGTCGACCGAGGTCAATTTGCATGCCGTCCGTCCCCGTGTAACGCAGCAATGCCTGATTAATATCAGTTCCTTTTGGGTCGGCGACCGTCGCGTAGTTCGTACGGTTATTGCGGGTATTGTTATACAGGTCGTTGCCAATCACTGTGACGTTATCAACCTCTACCAGCCCGCGCCAACCATAAGCGACACCGCTAGTGACTCCAAGCCGGCTGCGCAAGGTGGACGCGAGAGCGTTGTCTCTATCGCTCTGATCCACATGCTCCAGACGATAACGCAGGTTTAGCGTCACTGCACTGTCACGCACTGCAGACGCTATCTCATCCGCGGCTATCACCGGAGATATAAAAAGGGAGGGCAACAGCCCTCCCAGTATAATGTTGGTTTTTTTCACGCGCTGTCCTCTACTGCATCAAAGGAGAATCAGAGACATCAAAATGGTAGCCCTGAATCTCAGCGTCGCTGATTAAGGTTTCAATATATTGAGCGACTGCCTTGCGACGCACTTTTTCGCCAAGGTACTCGGCAATTTTGCGCTGCACGGCTTCATAAGGCAGTGGTTTACCTGCAATATGCCGGTCCACCATCACAATATGAAAGCCGTAACGAGATTCAACCGGAGATGGCATCAAGCCTTCGTTTGCAGTGAACACCTGACGTTCAAATTCAGGCACGGTCTGACCGCGACTTATCTGACCAAGGCTTCCGCCCGTCTGAGACGAGGGGCAACGAGAATGCTTTGCCGCAAGTTCGCTGATATTCTCACCCGCCTGCACGCGTTTAAGTAATTCCTCAGCAAGCTGTTTGCTTTCGACCCGGGCGACATCGTCTTCCGGGCCTGCAGCCAACAGTATGTGGCGCACCTCTAACAGAGGTGAAGTGGTAAAGCGCTGAGGGTTGTTGTCAAAGTATTGCCGGCAGGCGTCGTCACTGGCAGTAGGTATATACACCTCAGCTTCAATCAGCTTCTCGAGGTAATCATCTTCACTACTTTTAGCGTCATCAGCAGCAGGTTCCAGCCCTAGTGCCAGAGCGCGCTGCTTTAGTAATTCTGCGATGATAAGCGTGCGCGCCGCGCTATTAATGGCTTCTTCCTTAGTCTCAGCAGGGTGGTATTGAGTTTCAGCAAATACCGCTGATTCGGAGATCTCTACTTCATTTACCTGAATCATAATCGACTCCACAAACTTGGCCGGGGGGCGACCCCGGCCGCAGACTTCTATTTAACCGTGGCACGAAAACGACGGCGAACGATTTGGTATGGCCGGGCCAGGTATTTAATTGGCACGCTCCAGATATGCACCAGGCGACTGAACGGGAACAATAAGAAAATTGTTACCCCCCAAAACACGTGGGCTTTATAAATCCAATGGATGTCAGCCATAAACTCCACCGCTTCCGCAGGGCGGAACGTCAGTAAGTAGCGTGACCAACTCATCAGGCTCTTCATTGCCTCGCCGTCCATGTGACCCGTTGAAACAGGCAACGTTAGTAAGCCAAGGATCAACTGCCAGTAAAGGAGTAGCAGAATCAGCGTGTCCATGGTGCTGCTCGTAGCGCGGACACGGTCGTTAAACAGCCGGCGCCAGACCAGCATAGTGAGGCCGATAAAGCACAGCACACCAAAAACGCCCCCCACGCCAATTGCAATCAGCTGCTTAGTTTGCAGGGACACACCGAGGAACTCCCAGATTTCCCAAGGCAGGAACAGACCAGCAAAATGGCCGAAGAAGATCATGATAATACCAATATGAAAGAGAATACTGGCAATCCGGAAGTTCTTGTTATGCAGCATCTGGCTAGACTGTGCCTTCCAGGTATACTGCTCCCGGTCATAGCGAATAATACAACCCAGAAAGAAAACGACCGTTACCAGGTATGGGTAAATCCCATACAGCAACATATCCATGAAGTTCATTGTCAGACTCCTCACTCAACAGTTGGTGCAGCTGCATTTTTTGCATCTGCCCAGTTAATCGGCACGTGATCCTGGCGCTGCTGACCCGCAGAGGGTCGACTAGTCGCGCTACCGCAGCCATCGGAGCCGGAGTCAGGGCCGAAGGTCACCATCTCTTCTTCCCAGACTTTATCCATTGCTTCTTTGGTGTCGTCACGTTGTTCTGATTTTATTTGTTCGCGCACTGAGTCGAGGTCCAACTCAGCACCAGAGAGATCAATCAGGCTATAGAAAATCACTGCGTAATCACTGTCCCGCTGCTCCAGGCGACATGCCAGAACCGAGAGGATATGCGCTACGTCCGCTAGTCCGATTTGCAGGTTATCCTCGCCCTGGGTACTCAGGAACTCAAGATACAGTGGAATGTAATCCGGCAATTCACGCACTCCGATATCGAGCCCGGCTTCGCGGTACTCACGCATCAGGTCAACCATCGCCTGACCACGGTCCCGCGATTCGCCATGTACGTGTTCAAACAACAGCAGTGACACAGCACGGCCGCGCTCGAACAACGAGTCGTAGTGAGACTGCCAGTCCATCAGGTCACCGCTGCAGCGGTTCTTAATGAATAGCTTCAGCTGTTCTTTACGGGTGGTACGCAGCGGCGCAGACTCCACCGCCGCTAATAAGTCGTCTTTTGCTTCTACCAATGCTGCTGTCGGATAGTCCAGCAACAGGGAAAGTACTCGAATAAATTGCATACATTACTCCTTCATGGTGACTGGGATAACCTGACGAACACCTTTGTTCTTGCCACCAAAGATATTCAGGTTACTTTCACCACCGCTACAGCCATTACCAAAGCTGAAGCCGCATTCGCCTTTCATGCCATAGGCATTTTCGGCATACGCTTTGTGGCTGGTAGGGATAACAAAGCGATCTTCATAGTTGGCAATCGCCATGTACCGGTACATTTCTTCCACCTGGTTCGGGGTCAGGCCAACTTGTTTCAGCACTTCAAAGTCTTCCACACCGTCCACCTGTTGCGAACGTTTGTAGGCACGCATCGCGATCATCCGCTCCAGCGCTCTGACAATGGGTGCTTCATCACCGGCGGTGAGCATGTTAGCCAGGTAACGCAGTGGAATCCGCAGTGACTTAAGGTCAGGAATTTCCCCGTTCATCCCTACGTGCCCCGCTTCTACAGCACTTTGAATGGGCGACAGTGGCGGTACGTACCACACCATAGGCAAGGTCCGATATTCAGGGTGCAATGGCAGCGCAATTTTCCAGTCCATCGCCATCATGTAGACCGGCGAGCGCTGAGCTGCTTGCAGCCAGTTCTCAGAAATACCTTCTTTACGTGCCGCTGCCTGAACTTCCGGGTCGAACGGGTCAAGGAAGATATCGAGCTGCGCCTGATACAGGTCCTTCTCGTTTGGCGTACTTGCTGCCGCTGCAATTTTGTCTGCGTCATACAACAACACACCCAGATAACGAATCCGGCCTACACAGGTTTCCGAACATACGGTCGGTTGCCCGGCTTCAATGCGCGGGTAACAGAAGGTACATTTCTCTGACTTGCCACTCTTCCAGTTAAAGTAAATCTTCTTGTAGGGGCACGCAGACACACACATCCGCCAGCCTCGGCACTTGTCCTGGTCAATCAGTACGATGCCGTCTTCTTCGCGCTTATAAATAGCGCCAGATGGGCATGACGCCACACAGGTCGGGTTCAGACAGTGCTCGCACAAACGCGGCAAGTACATCATGAAGGTCTTTTCAAACTGGCCGTAGATCTCTTTTTGCACAACGTCGTCAAAGTTTTTGTCTTTCTTACGCTTCTCAAACTCTGTACCGAGGATCTCTTCCCAGTTCGGACCCCATTCAATTTTCTCCATGCGCTTACCGCTGATCAGCGAACGCGGGCGAGCCGTCGGTTGGTGCTTGACGTCCTTCGCGGTGTGCAAATGCTCGTAGTCGAAATCAAAAGGTTCGTAGTAGTCATCGATCACCGGCATGTCCGGGTTGGCAAAAATATTTGCCAGAATCCGCAGCTTGCCACCGATACGTGGAATCAGCTTGCCGTTGGCCTGACGCGTCCAGCCACCCTTCCACTTGTCCTGGTTTTCCCATTCTTTTGGGAAGCCGATACCTGGCTTGGTTTCAACGTTGTTAAACCAGGCATATTCAACGCCTTCGCGTGAGGTCCATACGTTTTTGCAGGTAATGGAACAAGTGTGACAACCAATACACTTGTCCAGATTCAATACCATGCCGATTTGCGCTCTTACTTTCATTGTGAATACCTCACTCCAGTTATTCGGTGTCTAACCAGTCGACTTTGTCCATCTTGCGAACAATGACGAACTCGTCGCGGTTACATCCCACTGTGCCGTAGTAGTTGAAGCCGTATGACTGCTGGGCATAGCCACCAATCATGTGTGTTGGCTTCATCACGGCCCGGGTGACTGAGTTGTGAATACCGCCACGGGTACCGGTTTGCTCAGAGCCTGGGGTGTTAATAATTCTTTCCTGAGCGTGATACATCATGCTCATACCTTCTGGCACACGCTGCGATACAACTGCTCGGGCACTCAATGCACCGTTGACGTTGAATACTTCAATCCAGTCGTTATCCACGATGCCGGCTTCTGCAGCATCAACTTCGCTGATCCAGACTATCGGACCGCCGCGGGACAGTGTCAGCATCAACAGGTTGTCTGAGTAAGTGCTGTGAATACCCCACTTCTGGTGCGGTGTAATGAAGTTCAAGACTATTTCTTTATTGCCATTCGACTTCTTATTCAGCACCGGCTCAACGGTTTTCAGGTTAATCGGCGGTTTATACACACATAGGTTCTCACCGAAATCGCGCATCCATTCGTGGTCCTGATAGAACTGCTGGCGGCCGGTAATGGTGCGCCATGGAATCAACTCGTGAACATTGGTGTAACCCGCGTTATAAGACACATGCTCGTCTTCCAGGCCTGACCAGGTGGGCGAGGAAATGATTTTGCGTGGCTGCGCGACAATGTCACGGAAACGAATTTTTTCGTCTTCTTTTGGCAGTGCCAGGTGGGTATGACTGCGACCAGTAATCTTACCTAACGCTTCCCATGCCTTCACTGCGACCTGACCATTGGTTTCCGGTGCCAGTGACAGAATCACTTCACAAGCGTCAACCGCTGTGTCGATGCGCGGACGGCCTTTGTGAACACCTTCGTCAGTGTGACGCAAGTTCAGGTCACCAAGCAGTGCCACTTCATCTTTGGTATCCCAACCAATACCTTTACCACCGTTCCCCAACTCTTCCATTAACGGACCAAGCGATGTGAAACGATAGTAAGTGTTCGGATAGTCACGCTCGACTACGGTAATATTTGGCATGGTTTGCCCCGGGATCGCCTCGCACTCGCCTTTCCACCAAGCTTTAACGCCATATGGTTGAGCCAGCTCTGCAGGCGTGTCATGCAACATAGGTACGGTGACCACGTCCTGCTCAACACCCAGATGTCCTACACAGACCCGCGAGAATTCTTTCGCGATACCTTTGAAGATTTCCCAGTCACTGCGCGCTTCCCATACCGGGTCGATAGCAGCGGTAAGCGGGTGAATGAACGGGTGCATGTCTGACGTATTCATGTCGTCTTTTTCGTACCAGGTAGCAGTCGGCAGCACTATGTCTGAGTACAGACAAGTCGTTGACATGCGGAAGTCGAGTGTGACCCACAGGTCTACTTTGCCTTCAGCGCCATCATCAACCCACTCAACATCGTCTGGTTTCTGACCACCAAATTCGCCCAGGTCTTTACCCAACAAACCATGTTTAGTGCCGAGTAAATGCTTGAGCATGTACTCATGGCCTTTACCTGACGAACCGAGCAGGTTCGAACGCCAGATAAACATGTTACGCGGGAAGTTCTGCGGATTGTCCGGCTGCTCATTGGCAAATTTTATCTCGCCATTTTTAAGCTGCTGCACCACATAATCTTTGACTTCCATACCTGCGTCTTTAGCAGCCTTAGCCACGCCCAGTGGGTTGGTGCCCAGCTGCGGCGCAGACGGTAACCAGCCCATGCGCTCAGCACGGGTGTTGTAGTCGATGATGCTGCTCTTCCACTTATTCTTCGAGGTTAACGGTGACACCACCTCGCTCATGTCCAGCTTTTCATAACGCCACTGGCTCGAATGGTTGTAGAAGAACGACGTACCGTTCATATGACGCGGTGGGCGCTGCCAATCAAGACCAAAAGCGAGCGGTTGCCAGCCGGTTTGTGGACGCAGTTTTTCCTGCCCCACATAGTGCGCCCAGCCACCACCGCTCTGACCAACACAACCACACATCATCAACATATTAATAATGCCGCGGTAGTTCATATCCATGTGGTACCAGTGGTTCAAAGCGGCACCAACGATAATCATTGAGCGACCCTGAGTTTTGTCGGCTGTGCGCGCAAATTCACGGGCCACACGGATCACATCGGCTGGGCGTACACCGGTGATTTTTTCCTGCCATGCTGGCGTATATGGAATATCGTCTTCAAAGCTGGTGGCACGGCCCGGGTCACCAGAGCCATCGTCAACACCGTAGTTCGCCAGCATCAAGTCATAGACCGTGGCGACCAACGCAGTTTCACCATTTTTCAGGGTGATGCGTTTGGCCGGGATGCGACGCATTTGCACTTCGTCGTGGTCGGTATGCTGAAAGTACTCGTACTCGTGCGGAGCACCGCCGAAGTATGGGAATGCTACCTCAGCAATCTCGTCGGCCGTGTCTTTGAGTGATAGTGCTAAAGAAACTTCGCCGTCTTTATCTTTCTGCTCAAGGTTCCAGTTGCCCTGCTCACCACCCCAGCGATACCCAATGGCACCGTTCGGGCTGGTCAGGCGACCGTCCTCTTCGTTCAAGGCAATAGTTTTCCAGTCCGGGTTATTGTCTTCACCGAGGTTGTCCATGAGATCCGCAGCACGTAGGAATCGACCCTGTTTGAGGCGACCACCATCGTCTTCAAGCATGACCAGCATCGGCATATCCGTGTATTTACGCACATAGTTGCTGAAGTAAGTGCTCTGGCTCTCAACATAGAATTCTTTCAGAATCACGTGACCGAACGCCATACCTAGTGCTGCATCAGTACCCTGACGCGGTGCTAACCAGGTGTCGCCAAATTTAGACGCTTCTGAGTAGTCCGAGGTGATGACACAGGTTTTGGTCCCTTTGTAACGAACCTCGGTGAGGAAGTGAGCATCCGGCGTACGGGTTTGTGGAACGTTTGAGCCCCATACAATGATGTAGTTAGAGTTGAACCAATCGGCAGACTCGGGCACGTCAGTTTGTTCGCCCCAAACCTGCGGTGATGCTGGAGGTAAGTCACAGTACCAATCGTAGAAACTCAGGCAGTTACCGCCAATCAGTGACAGATATCGCGAGCCAGCAGCATAAGACACCATCGACATCGCTGGAATCGGCGAGAACCCACTAATCCGATCCGGCCCATATTCCTTTGCGGTGTAGACGTTTGAAGCTGCGATGAGCTCATTGACTTCCTGCCAGGACGCGCGCACGAAGCCACCCAGGCCGCGACGCTCTTTGTAGCTTTTCGCTTTTACCGGGTCACTGACGATCGAGGCCCAGGCATCTACCGGGTCACTGTGCTGCTCACGGGCTTCACGCCACAGCTTCATTAACTGCTGGCGCATTTTCGGATATTTCAAGCGGTTTGCGCTGTAGATATACCATGAGTAGCTGGCACCACGAGGACAGCCGCGCGGTTCATGGTTTGGCAAGTCAGGGCGAGTCCGCGGATAGTCGGTCTGCTGCGTTTCCCAGGTGACCAGGCCGTCTTTCACGTAGATCTTCCAGCTACAAGAGCCGGTACAGTTAACACCGTGGGTCGAACGCACCACTTTGTCGTGCTGCCAACGTTGACGGTAACCCTGTTCCCAGGTCCGATCTTCTTCGGTGGTCATCCCATGGTTATCAGAAAATGACTCTTTGCGCGCCTTAAAGTAACGCAATCTGTCGAGTAAATGGCTCATAGCTTTGACTCCTGGTCTTATCCGTTATGTTGCTTAGATCTCACGGACTGGATGTTGTATGAAGCGCATCATGCTGGATTTTTTCCCCCCGCGAAATAGGGGGTTAATTGACCAAAACAGGGCTACTACCACCAAGGTGATAGTGCCAGGAAGTTACTTAAGATTTTGTTTTAAAAGGAATAACGCATTAAAAGGCGGGCCTGGCCCGGGGCTTTAAACTACCCTCAAGGCAAAAGTGGTAGCTCTTCTGCTTCAGCTGTATGCGCGCAAGGGGATAGTGCTAATATGTAGATACAAATTCACCACCATATCCAGGACGTTTACCATGCCTCCACCTAAACGTATCGGCCCTACCACTCTGGTCAGTAAAATCACGCTGGCCCTGGTGGCTATTCTCCTTTTGGCCTGTGCGACTGTGATTGCCTCCTACTGGTTGTCGGATCGGGCGGTGCATGACCCGCACCTGATCAATCACTCAGGTTCACTGCGCATGGAAACCTATCGCATAGGCTTTATTTACCAGCATGATCCTGACCAGGCCATTTCCCTGCTATCCGAAGTCAGTGAGAAGTGGCACCATCCAGTCTTCGCCTCCTACTATTATCGCGATGACCAGACTGCGGAAGCATTCCGCACAGCGCATGAGATGTGGCAAGTCACAGAAAATGCCTTTATAAACGGGTTGGAACCCGAGCTGCTGGATGGCCGCTTACAGGCGTTAGTCGGCCAATTGGACCGTTTTGTCGGCATGACTCAGCAAGACGCCGAATACAAAATTCTTGCCTTGCGGGTGGTATTGGTTATCGCCTTACTATTAACCATTATGCTTGCGGCAGTCGTGTTGTTCTGGCTTAAATCACGCTTTGAGGCGCCCCTGTCGTCGCTCATTCAGCAGGCCAGGCATATTTCCCAGGGGGACTTTACCGCCAGGTCCCATTTGCAGAGCAATGACGAGCTAGGGGTTCTGGGCCGTACCCTGAACAAAATGAGTGACACCATCACTTATATGTATGGTGACCTCGAAGACCGGGTTGATAAACAAACCCACGAAATTATGCGTAGCCATAAAACCCTGCAGTTCCTCTATGAGATCTCTCGTGAAGTGAACGAGAAATCCATGGGCTACCATGATTACAGTAAAATCGTTGAGGCTTTGCGGGCCCTTATAAAAGTAGACGACATCGAGCTCTGCCTGCTGACAGAGGCCGGTAAGCGGCCGTATCATCAGTTCCAGCCGGAGGACAATGGCACCACACCTTGCATCACCAATAACTGCGAGGCCTGCGTAATGACCTGTGACGGTGTGACGATTGAAAATGGTCGCGCCATCTACCGATATCCACTGTCCCGCGACCAAAAGCAATATGGGGTGCTGATTGCCCGACTGGATGCCGTGCAAAGGCTGGATAGCTGGCAACAACAGTTACTGCGGTCCGTCGCTGAACAATTGTCACTGGCGATGAACGTGAAATCTGAAGAAGAAAACCTGCGGCGGCTGGCGTTAATGAAAGAGCGCACCGTCATCGCCCGGGAATTACATGACTCGCTGGCGCAGGCGCTGTCGTATCTTAAAATTCAGGTGGTACGACTGAGCAAAGCCACAGAATCCAATAATCGGGAATTACTTGACGATGTGACCAATGAGCTTAAAGAAGGTCTCGACTCGGCATACCGGCAGCTACGGGAGTTATTGACCACATTCCGACTCAAGGTGGATGGCAAAGGCCTGCTGCATGCCCTGGAAACTACGGTAGACCAGCTCGAAGACCGCACTGACATGCAAATACACCTGGTATACGAGCTCGAAGATGTGCCGCTCACCCCACACGAAGAGGTTCACCTACTGCAGATCATCCGGGAGGCATCGCAAAACGCAGTCAATCACAGCCAGGGCGGCTGGCTCAAGATTTCTCTTATCAGTGAAGCCAGTCTGATCCAATTGAGTGTGGAAGATGACGGGGTAGGCCTTCCCGACCATCCGGAAAAACTCAATCACTACGGCCTGGCTATTATGCAGGAGCGGAGTCGACATCTCGACGGGCTGCTTACAGTGCAAAGCCGGGAAGACGGTGGGACCGGCGTCTACTTCTCGTTTACCCCAGAGTATATGAACGAACAATTCGCCGAAACAGGCAGCTAAAGCGTGGCGCAAACAGCGGCGCTAACTGCCCAGACAGCTACAACCAATGTTAAATGAGGTAGCAAAGAATAACCTGGTGGTACTCCTAAGTAGGTATGTTGACTCGCAAATCTTGATTATTCATTTAAAAATCAAATACTTGCAGTTACACGAAGAGGTTCCAGGGCCCCAGGTAGCGTCCGCTCCGGTACTGGGGACGCTGTGCTGGATACTCAATAAAGGTAACATAGCATTACATTTAACGACTCTTAAGGAGCGAACACCATGAGCGACAAAGCAACTATTATGCTGGTCGACGACCATCCCCTACTCCTTAAGGGGTTAAAACAACTATTGTCCTTAGAAGATGACCTCGATGTCATTCGCGAAATCAACAACGGTGCTGAGGCGATTGAGCTCGCCACTGAGCTTCAACCAGACCTGATTATTCTGGACCTGAACATGCAGGGCATGGACGGGCTCGAGACCTTGCGCGGGATGCGTAAAAGAGGTGTTGAATCAAAGATCGTCATGCTCACCGTTTCAGACGCTGACGAAGACGTCGTGCAGGCTATTAGCGGTGGCGCAAATGGCTACCTGCTCAAAGATATGGACCCTGAGTTGTTGCTCAAGCAATTGCGCAAAGCGCTGGAAGGCAAAATGGTACTGAGTGAGAATGTCACCGAAGTACTGGCGAGCGCTATTCGTAAGCCGTTCTCCAGTGATCAAGCTAATCTCAACAGCCTGACTAATCGCGAATACGAAATTCTTAGCCTGATCGCCAAAGGCATGAGCAATAAAGTGATTGCCCGGGAGCTTGATATTTCCGACGGCACGGTGAAGGTACACGTCAAACATTTACTGAAAAAGCTTGGTTTACGTTCACGCGTAGAAGCCGCAGTGTGGATGGTCAACCAAAAGGGGTGATTGCATGACAACGATGAAGTCTGTCGCTGAAGCGCTTGAACATATGCACTCTGCTGTTGGCTCATTGACCGGCGGCGAAACCATAGCCATTGAAGACAGCCTGGACAGAGTGCTGGCTGAGCCTGTGTCTTCCACCATGGACGTTCCTGCGTACGACAACTCTGCCATGGACGGCTACGCGTTCAAGGCAGAAGACGTAAGCTCTGGCACCTCATTAAAGTTAGTTGGTACCGCGTTGGCGGGGCACCCTTACACTGGGGACTGTCCGCCGGGGTGCTGCATTAGAATCATGACCGGTGCTCAGGTACCAGCGGTCACCGACACCGTGATTGCTCAGGAAGATACCGAAGCTAACGGCGACATGATTACCATTCACGCTGAACTGAAAGTTGGCAGCAACATTCGCCGACAAGGCGAGGAGATCCGTCAGGGCGAAGCGATCTATACGGCCGGACACTGCATTACACCCGTCGATATCGGGCTACTGGCGTCATTGGGCAGAGCCGATATCAACGTCCGCCAGCGGCTCAGGGTCGCCCTGTTTTCAACCGGTGATGAGCTGGTTCAACCAGGGCAAACCCTGAGTACCGGGCAGCTTTATGACAGTAACCGGTATGTGCTGAAAGCGATGCTGCAGCGACTTGGCTGCGAGGTCATTGACCTGGGGTTAATTGCAGATGACAAAGACGCCATTCGTGAAGCTTTTGAATCGTCCAGTCAGCAGGCGGATGCCATTATCTGTAGTGGCGGGGTTTCAGTAGGCGACGCCGATTACACCAAACAGATCCTGGATAGTTATGGCTCGGTCGGATTCTGGAAAGTTGCAATGAAGCCCGGCAAGCCTTTCGCCTTTGGCAAAGTAAATGACGCCTGGTTTTTTGGTCTGCCTGGCAACCCGGTGTCTGCAGTAGTGACATTTGATCAGCTTGCGCTACCTATAATCCAAAAAATGCGGGGAATTCAGGACTACGATCGTATTGCTCTGCGATTGCAAGCTGGCACAGCTTTCAAAAAGCGTCCTGGGCGGGCCGACTTTCAACGTGCATTGATTCAGCCTTATGGCGACCAAAGCCGTGTTTTCTCAACCGGCCCACAAGGCTCAGCAATGCTGACGTCTCTGGCGGAAGGCAATTGTTATGTGCAGCTCGATGCGGAGCAGGGGTCGGTGCAAGAGGGAGAATGGGTCACTGTCATACCCTTTACCTCACCGCTGCGCTAGCGTAAGGCGACTGCTTTCACATGTGCGATCAATTGTTGCCCGGCTTGCAACTGCAAACGTGCTGCGGACTGCCGGGTGATACGGGCAAGCAAATACTGCGACCCCAGGCGAAGTTTTAAAAACACCTCAGCCTGGTGAGTGGCTGGTTCAATGGACTCAAGCTGGACACTGAGTTGATTGGTAATACTTGAATCCGCCCACGCCTCCCGGCTCATACTAATGTCATTGGCATAAATTAAAAGCCGGTCAACCGCATAGCCCGGGTCGGGTATCTGCAATTTTTGCTCGCCTACCTGTAACACCTGCATGTTAGTTATTTGCTGAGTATCGCAGGGCTGAACAAAAACCACATTAGCGCCGCCACTAAGTTGCCTGCCTCGCTCTGAATTAAGTTGCGCCTGTAAACCATCAACCAGCTTCCCCTGTCCGTTCTGCATAAACATCAGGTGATCCGCAAGCTGCACCACTTCATCTAATTGGTGGCTGACATAAAGGATGGGGATATCAAGCTCGATATGAATCTGCCGTAATAGCAGCAGCAACTCATGCCGCGCTCCTCCGTCAAGGTTCGCCAGGGGTTCGTCCATTAGCAACAAAGCAGGGCAGCCCACCAGCGCACGGGCGATGGCGACCCGTTGTTGTTGTCCACCTGAAAGCTGATCCGGTTTACGTGAGAGCAGCTCTCCGATACCCGTCAGCTGGGTAATCCGCTCAACGGAGAGGGAGTCCTGACGCTGGGTCGCGCGTTTGCGAGCGTATTGCAGATTGCCTGCAACCGTCAGATGCGGGAATAAGCTTGGGGTCTGAAATACCATGCCTACCGGGCGTTGCCAGGCAGGCATGGCGCTTTGAGCAGTCAGCCAGGTATCGCCATTGAACAGGATTGAACCGCTAACTTGCTCTTCTAGCCCGGCCACAGCCCTGAGCAAGGTCGTTTTACCACAGCCTGAGGGGCCAAATATGGCAGTAATGCCCGACGTGGGCAGGCAGGCGTTTACATCGAGCGCAAAGCTGTCACGCTGGAACGCGACCGAAATAATTAGGCTCATGTGCGTAACATCCCCCCTTGCCGGTTAAAGCCGTACACCAGCATCAACACGACCAGCGAAAAGCCGAGCAGCCACAGTGACAACTGGTTAGCTGCGCCATAATTAAGCCCTTCGACATGATCGTAAATAGCAATGGACACGACCTGAGTTTCACCAGGGATATTCCCCCCTATCATCAGCACCACTCCAAACTCGCCGATGGTATGCGCGAACGACAGCACCGCCGCGGTGAGAAAACCGCGCTTTGAAAGGGGCAAGACAATACTGACAAAACGATCCAGCGGCTTTGCTCGCAGACACGCCGAAGCATCCAGTAAACGGCGGTCTATTTGGGCAAAGGCGTTTTGCAAAGGCTGCACGGCAAAAGGTAGCGAGTATATAACTGACCCAATCACCAGACCGGTAAAACTAAACGCCAGATGAGTCAAGCCAAGCCGCTCAAGGGTGCCACCAATCGGTCCGTTGGGCCCCAGCGCCAGCAGTAAATAAAAGCCAAGCACGGTTGGAGGTAGCACTAACGGGAGTGCTATCAAGGCTTCGCAGAAGACCCTTAACCGACTGCGGGTCTGACTGAGCCACCAGGCCAAAGGTAAAGACAACGCCAGCAGTATCAGCGTGGAGATAAACGCGAGCCTGAGGGTGAGCGTAATGGCTTGTAAATCTGCTGCAGACATAAGCTACCCCCGCTACCTGGCAGCATCAGGAAAGATAAACCCAGCATCTAACAGTAATTGCCGGGCCTGTTCCGACTGCATAAAGTCGACAAAGTCCTGGCTTGCTGAGTGGGCTGCACCACGTGCAGTAATCACCATGCCCTGCTGGATGGCTGGGTAACCATCAGTTGGCGGTATAGTCAGGTAACTCCCCTGCCTTCTTAGTTCTTCGCTTAACACTAACGCCAGAGCGGTGATGCCCACTTCCGCGCTACCACTGCGAACAAAGTGAGCTACCTGGGCTGCGCTTTCGGCATAGACGAGCTTGCCTTCCAGCTCTGGCCACTCGGGTAACTGCTGCAACCATAGCAACGCCTTTTGGCCATATGGCGCGTGCTGCGGATTAGCGATGGCGATACGCCGTGCTGCCCTGAGTGCGTCCATATCCGGGCTTGTTCGACCGCGCTGCCAGAGCGCCAACTGGCCATCACCATAGGCAACAACATCACCGGTTCCCGGCTGCTCTTGTTGCAGGCGTTTAGGGTATTCAATGTCGGCTGACATATATATGTGAAAAGGCGCGCCATTACTGATTTGGCTGAAAAACCGGCCTGACGAGCCGTAGATTACCTGGGTTTGGGTATCAGCAAACGCTTGCTGAAACGCCTGCTCGATTTTCGGCATAACAAAACGCAAATCGGACGCTACAGCAATGCGTAGCTCGGCAGCATGAGTATTGAAACTGAACGCCACGACCAATAACATCCCAAACCAACACTTAATCACTTGTTTACGCTCCAACGCTGGCCCGCTTTGTCATCGCTATCTTTTGCCTCAACCCAGTGCTCGCCGCGCGTAGTCGCTTCTTTTTTCCAGAATGGCGCTTTGGTTTTAAGAAAATCCATAATGAACTGGGCAGCCTCGAAAGCATCTACCCGATGAGCACTGGACACTGCAACCAGCACGATCTGTTCGTTAAGTGTGAGCGATCCGACCCGGTGAATCACCGTCACGTCACCAAGGTTCCAGCGTGCGTCTGCTTGCTTAACAATGGTCATTAATACGTTCTCGGTCATCCCTGGATAATGCTCAAGATGCATGGCCTGCAGATGATCACCCTGTACTTCACGGACCAACCCAGTGAAGGTTACCACCGCACCATAACTGTCGTTGCGTCGCAGGCGCTCATACTCGGCAGCCATGTCAAAGTCGTCATTCTGTACCCGTATACGTATCGTCATCTCGGCTTCCTGTTAACCGCCCGTGACCGGAGGGAATAACGCCACCTCGTCACCTTCATTCACCTCGGCAGAGAGCGGCACCAGTTGCTGGTTCACCGCGCACAACACCTGCTGCGCCTCCAATGTCGCTCGCCATTGTGTTGAACGTGATTTCAGAATATCCAGCAGTTCATGAGCTGTCCCCTGAAAGTTCTCCACGCCCGTTTCGTTGCAATCAAGCCGCTCGCGTAACGCAGCAAAAAACTTTACTTTAATCATGGTTCACGCCCTAACTCTCGCGGCTCCAATGGCCGCTTTTGCCGCCGATTTTTTCTGTCAGCTTGATATCAGTAATCACCATCGCGGGATCCACCGCTTTGCACATGTCGTAGAGCGTGAGCGCCGTGACCGAAGCTGCGGTCAGCGCTTCCATCTCAATCCCGGTTTTGCCCTCTGTGACGCAGGTGGCAGCGATGGCGATACTGCCACTGGCGCTGTCAGGCGTAATATCAATGGTGACTTTATTGAGCGGTAATGGGTGACACAGGGGAATTAAATCGCTGGTGCGCTTGGCCGCCATAATGCCGGCAACCCGCGCCGTGGCAATCACGTCACCCTTTTTCTGCGCCGCCTGCTCAAGCAATGCAATCACGTCCTTTTGGCTGTGTAACGTCGCGGTGGCGGTGGCCTGACGGCGGGTCACGGTTTTATCGCTAATATCCACCATGCGAGCGCTGCCGCTACTGTCGATATGAGTTAGTTCAGCCATTGCAGGTTTCCTTCATAAGATGAGGCACAAAATTACAGGGGCCCTGACGCGCATCCAGTTGCGATGCAATCAGTTCGTCCCACGCCAGCTTAGCTGCGCCACCCGAGCCCGGCACCGCAAAAATAATCGTATGGTTAGCAAGCCCGGCAAAGGCCTGGGACTGCATGCTGGCGGTACCAATAGACTGAAACGACAATTGGCGGAATAACTCTCCAAACCCGGCTACTTCTTTATCAAGAAGTGGCTTCAGTGCAACCTCGGTGCAATTATGGGCAGCGAACCCCGTGCCACCGTTTACCACAATCACCTGAATGCTTTGGTTGGCTATCCAGTCGGAGACTCGGGCGCGTATTGAATAACGATTACTGGCAGTCATATCCCGTGCAGACAGCCTATGGCCCGCCTGTTGCACTGCATGCTCCAGCCAGTCGCCGGTGCTGTCAGTGTCCGCAGTATGCTTGTCGGACACAGTTAGCAGCGCGATATTCAAGGCTTCAAAATTGGTGTGATTGGGCATAATGGTTCCATTGTTCGGGGGTGTTGGTATTGGTTAACTGGTCCGCGGCACATGTATTTTCAAGTTGCGTAGCGTTGAGAAACTCGAGCATCCTCCGCACCGATAACTGACCACCGGACATATTTAACTGACGCTGCAAATACCCATAAAGACGTGGCGACTTTTCGACAACACATGGCAGTTCAGAATCGATAAAGCGGACGCAGCCCGAGGGTGGTGCCAATAAGGCACCTAATGTCATGGGAGTGAGTAATGGCATATCCACCGGAATAATAAGCACACGGTCATGCAGACACGCACTTAAACCTGCATGAATACCGCCTAATGGACCGCGATTGGGTACGATATCCGCCACGTGGCCGGGTTGTCCGTCATTGCGGCTTAGCACTACGTCTGCGATTCCGCTTTTCGCCAGCAGGTCCTGCATATGCGCCAGCAAGGTCCGTGAACCGACTTGTAGTAATGCCTTGTCGGTTCCCATCCGCGACGACTGCCCGCCGGCTAACAAAATAGCACTGTGGGGAGACATGGTTATCCGCCTATCATCGCCAGGTTTTTGGTTGAACCGGTGAACTGCTGATGTAGAAAGTGGGTCGCATCTTTGCCCTTGATTACCGACTGCAAGTGCTGCATCAACGGCTCAACATCATCGGACTGCAAGAACTCGCGAATATCGTTGTGATGCTCAGTGAACAGGCACATAAATAGCTGCCCCTTACTGGACACCCGCAAACGATTGCAATCTGCACAGAAATCCTTGCTATACGGCATGATTAGACCCAGCTTGCCCTGATAGTCAGGGTGACTGAATTCCTGGGCCGGGCCAGCGGTCTGGCTTTTCTGCTGTAACGTCCAGTCCGCGTCGAGCAGTTTATCTTTAATTGACTGGCCGCTAATGTGATGGCGTTGGTAGTACTGCTCGTTATCACCGGTTTGCATCAGTTCAATAAAGCGCAGCGCCACCCGGCGGTCACGGATGTACTCAAGGAACTGTGCTAACTCACCACCATTATGGCCTTGCAGCAGTACAGTATTCACTTTCACCCGCTTGAGGGGCGACGCTGCTGCCATATCAATACCTTCGAGGATCTCTGGCAGCTTGTTCTGCCCGGTAATCAAATGGAAGGTAGCAGGGTCAAGGCTATCGACGCTGACATTCACCGCGTCGAGGCCGGCCGCAACCCAGTCGTTAAGATCGCGCTGCAGGCGGTAGCCATTGGTGGTCAGGGCCACTTCTTCGATGCCCGGTATTGACTTACAGACCTCAATAATTTCACAGAGATCTTTACGCAGGCAGGGCTCACCGCCGGTCAGGCGTATCTTACGGGTGCCAAGTTTAGCGAACGCGGTAACCACCCGGCGTATTTCAGGGAGGGTAATTTCGCCTCGACGTGACAGACAGTCCGGACCATCGGGCAAGCAGTAGTCGCAACGAAAGTTGCAGCTTTCTGTAATTGAGAGTCGCAAATAGGTAAAGCGACGGGAGTAAGTATCCTGGAGCATTTCCACACCTTTCCAAAGTCGGGAGGTGAGAGCGTTTCCACGCTCACCCTGGTGGCAGTATTGCCACGGCACCAGCGTCATGCCCGAAGGTTTAGAAACTGGAGCTCGGCGTACGCTAAGCACAATAGCGCGTTGCCCTGCACAGGTTAATTGCTCTGAAGAGGGGGTAGGCTTACTCCAGAAGAGGTAGTTAAACGCCTGACGGGTTAGTCGGCCATATGTTTGGTAGCAAATACAATAGCAACTATCACCACCGCCACAGACGCGCCAAAGTAGAGTGTTTCCAAAGCAGCACCTACTTCTACCGCCTGTTCAAGAAACAAAATGGCCAGAATCACGATGGTGACGTGCAGCAAGGTGATTTTTAAGTCATGAAAGTTATTAATTCTCAGGACCTTGATGAACTGCGAGGGCCGTCCACTGCTGCTTTTGATAAACAGGCGGTATAGAGAAATTGAAATAATCTGAAAGGTCAGCGCGATCAATAATATATCAAGAACCTTCAGCAGGCGGACAGCAAGTCTTTTACCGCCATCCGCACTGCCCGGCGGCTGTGTAACGACATCTACCACCACGTTCCAGACTACGATTAGGGTGCTCAGATAAAGAGTCATAGCCGCTACCATGCTTGTGGCTACGATAATGAGTACCAGGTACCGACTTCTATTGAAAGCTCGTTCCAGCACAATAACTCCTTTAATTAAGTCTCACGTAATCCCGGTTTAACCCATCTGGGTCGCTGCCAATTCGCGAGCCAGTAAGGGAATATAGATAATCACGTTAAGTGGAAACGTAACGCCTAACGCCGCTAACATCGCTTTGGCGATATCCGCATCCGGAATCGCTGCACGAATAGCTGCTGGCGCCGCGATATAAGACGCACTGCCACTAAGGGCACCAAGGATAAGGATGCTGCCAAGGGGCAAATCAAGATAAAACCCAAGTAGAACGCCAGGCCAGATTAAAATGAGTGGAATCAGTGCTGCGAAAATGATTAAGCGCCACTGAGCCATGGGTAACGGCCAACATACTTTGGCGGTGGTCAGGCCCATTTCTAATAAGAACAACGCAAGCAAAATAGTGAAACCATTGGTCACCAATGTTTCAATTGAGCCCAGCCCCGCCGGGCCGTAAAGCCAACCAATGACCACGCCGCCCATCAGCAGTATGACCCCACGGCTGGTAAATGCTTCGTGCCAGATGGCCGACATGCGCGCCCCTTCACCCTCCTGACCGCTACGCCAATGGTGATAGGCCAGCATTAACACGATCGCCGGTAGCTCAAGAATCACCAGGTACAACGTAGCGTCGGCAGCTATCGTCAAGTTATAGCTGCCGGCGAGGGCCCAGGCCACCGCAAACGTACCGGCGCTTACCGAGCCATAATGCGCAGCAAGGCTGATAGCGTCGGCGCGGGGGAGTTTAACAATCTTGCGTAGCAAAGGTAGCAATACACAGGGAATCAGCAGACCCAGCAACATGATGGTTAGTAAATGGGACCACACCACGGTGTCACCATCTTGATACAAGGCAAGCCCACCCTTAATACCAATGCTAAGCATCAGTAATATGGTGAGAATCTCATAAATTTGACCCGGCATTTTAAGGTCTGACTTAACAATACCCGCAATCAGGCCCAGAACGAAAAAAGCGACAACGATATCTGGCATAACCAATCCTTGTGATGAAAGTGTTGCGATTATGCAGACTCGAATCCATAATTAAAAATCAATAAATTCAGTCATAGCTATAGCAATATATCTATAGATAAATATGAACCTGCGCCATCTAAACTTCCGGCTTCTCGAAGTATTTATCACCGTCGTCGAGCTCAAGAGCCTCTCAGCCGCTGCGCGTCGCTTGCATCTGACTCAGCCCACAGTGTCGGCACAGGTGCGCCGGTTGGAAGAGATTTGCGGTAGCAAACTACTCTACCAAGAGAGCCGGTCGATGCTGCCAACACTGGCTGGCGAGTATCTTTTCCAGGCCGCGGGGGATGCGACCAGGCGCATGCAGTCGTTTGCAGAGCAGCTTTCTGGCGTTAACGAGGGGCTTTGTGGTGTGCTTAGAATCGCTCTGGTGAATACGGCACAATACGTCGTGCCGCAGCTGGTGGCGCGTTTTGCCGAGCGGTTTCCGGACATCCAGGTCGACCTGAGTATTGGCAACCGGGAAAGCACCCTGCAGCGCTACATGCAGAATAAAGACGACATCTATATTTTTAGTCACCCACCGACAGATTCGGGGGCCGAGGCGCAAGCATTCATGGGTAATCAGCTGGTGCTAATCGCGCCGCCGGATCACTGGGCATGCGGGCATTCAGACATTGACTTCTATAGCCTAAGAAATGAGCGTTTTCTTTTACGCGAACAAGGCTCTGCGACTCGCATGGTATTCGACACCTGGCTCGCCGGACGCGGTATTCAGCTATCCCACCGGGTTCAGGTTGAAAGTAATGAGGCAATACGTTTAAGCGTAGCCTCGGGCATGGGGCTCGCGGTGTTATCTGAGCATATTGTCGAACATGGTAGCGACCCGCTGTCGATATTGAAGGTGAAAGATTTTCCGCTCCCAGGGCAATGGTACATTGTCAGCCATAAAGACAACGCCAATCAGCCATTGATCAAGCGCTTTAGCGATCTCGCTTTACGTGGCGGTGAGTCAACGCTTTAAAGCTGACGGAACTGGTCTCAAGCGCTGACAGCTGTCTGTACACCGCAAAGACAACCGGCCGTAATCAATGCGTAACAAGTCCTACTGTGTTTGGCTAATCTACTTTAAAACGCCCTAGCTGACGTTCCAGCCGGTCACATTCACTACGCAACTTGTGGCATGCATCGCGGGTTTGTTGCAGGTTGTGCACGCCCCGTTGGTTTGCGTCCTGAATCGCGCTGACGTCGTTATTCAGCGCTTCCATCACGCTGGTTTGTTCTTCCGTCGCGGCGGCTACCGAATGATTCACCGAGTCAATTTGCGCGATGGCTGCATCTACGGCTTCCATTTTCTCACCAGAGGTTTGAGCCGATGTGACGCACTGCTCGCTAACCCCCTGACTTTCGCGAATTACGGTGACTACCGCTTTGGTGCCGTCCTCTAACTTGACGATCATGTTTTCGATTTGGCTTGCAGACTCCTGAGTTCGCTTAGCAAGTGCGCGTACTTCATCGGCCACCACGGCAAACCCTCTGCCCGCCTCGCCTGCTCGGGCAGCCTCAATAGCCGCATTCAGCGCCAGCAAGTTGGTTTGTTCGGTAACGCCTTTAATGACCTCAAGTATTTGACCAATATTGCGCGTATTTTCATCCAGCTCACTAATGGCCTCGCTGGATTTTGCCATCCGTTCTGACAGTTCATGAATCGCAGTCATATTGGTGTTCAGCGCATCGCGGCTTGCCGAGGAAAACTCGGCTGCGGAAGTGGCCTGATGGGACGCATCTGCGGCGCTTTGCGCGATTTCGTTGGCACTGCCGTTGAGCTCGCTAATGGCTGTTGCCACGCTGTCAGTACTCTCACTCTGCTGATCATACATACTCAGTGTCTGGTCGGTCACCTCAACCATGGCACTTACATTCGAATCAACCTGTCGTGCCGCCATTGCAACATCTCGCATGGCGTGCTGTATTTTCTCGATAAACTGATTGAACTGGGAGGAAAGCTCAGCAAACTCGTCATTACCTTCAACCGGCAGGCGCTGGGTCAGGTCACCCTCCCCTGATGCCAGATTTCTCACCGCCAGATTCAGACGGGTCAAGGGTGTAAGTAATACTTTTAGCAACCAGCTAAACAGCACAATAATCGCGATCACGCCAATGACCATAAAGAGCACGGCAGTCCAGGCAAAATCTGCCACGCGGGCAAAAGCACGCTGTTCATCCACGGCAATCGCCAGATGCCAGACCACCCCAGGAATGCCCTGCACCGGCACAAAAGACACCAGGTAATCCTGATTCTCAATTTGGTAGCTATTAAACTCGCGGTCAATACGGGCGTCACTGCCGAGATGCTGGCGAATGGAATTATCCACTAATGCTTCGTCTGGATGGCTGAGAATATTGCCATCACCGCTCACCAAAAATGCGTAGCCCAGGCCCATGAAATCGATGTTGTTGACGATAGCAGAAATATTGTCGAGCATGATGTCACCACCGACGATGCTCTGTAATTGCTGACCGCTGTACACAGGCTGCACTGCTGAAATAGTCAGCTCATTCGTGGTGACATCGATATAAGGTTCGGTGAAGCTCGCCCCACCTTGTGCCACCGCGAGCTGGTACCAAGGGCGCTCCCGAGCGTCATAACCCGGTGGTAGCTCAATGCTTGGGTCATCCAGAATAAAGGTGCCGTCTGGCAGACCTACATACACATTCTTAAAATCACCGGCGATACGCGATTGGATGAGCTTGTCGACAATTGCTGACTGACTGTCAGTTGGATCGGTAACCTCAGCTGTTGCCCGGATGATTGCCATTTTCGCATTCAGCCAATCGGCGATATTCTGTGAAACTGATTCCGACAATGCCTGCAACTGATGTTGCAGATCCGTATGCACTTGATCGCGCATCTGGAGAAAATTACTCAGCGTAAACGCCCCTAAAACGAGCGCTAAAGATAACGACGCGGCCAACATCACTTTATGCGTGAACTTGAATGACTTAAGCATAATGAACTCTTTGTTTTTATTATAAAAAACTCATGTATCGCTCTCTCATAGGTTACGCGGTCAGGATTCGGTCGCGACCCTTTGATTTTGCCTGATACAGGAGCCCGTCAGCAGCCACTAGCGCAGTGGACGCATCATACTCATCCGATAAAGTAACTAAACCAACACTCATTGTCACCTGCCAGTCATCTTCGAGCGCCGCAAAAGTCGATTGCTTGAGCACATGTCGTAAACGTTCACAGATACGTTTTGCTTCATCCTGGCCTGCGCCGGGGAATACGACCGCAAACTCTTCACCGCCCCAGCGCGCGACAAAGTCAACTTCACGGACATGCTCTTTCAATATGTCTGCTACCTGGCACAGTACGCTATCGCCGGCAGCATGTAAGAACTTGTCGTTGATACGTTTAAAGTTATCCAGGTCGATAATCGCAATGGACAGCGGATGAGCCTGCCTTTCTGCCACCTGAACTTCTTTTTTAAGGCGCTCATCAAACGCCCGGCGATTGGCTAAACCGGTTAAGGGGTCCTCATTCGCCAGCTTAGCAAGCTCGTTTGTCTTCGCATCAACCAACTGTTGCAGTCGATACTGAGACCGGCGAACCCGATAGATGCGCACCCTGACATAGGCAATGATGGATAACAGCAAGAGCACTAACACCCCTAACCAGAAAACCAGAGTCTGGTAAAAGTGCGCTGTTTTATAAAATGTAAATGTTGCCGCTGAAGACCATTCTCCACCAGGGTATCGGCTGCGAACTTCAAATATGTAATCTCCAGGAGGCAAGCTGGTGTACTGGGTGGTCACCTGACGCCCTTGATCAACCCAGTGCGTATCGAATCCACGCAGGCGCACCTGGTAATGAATATGCTCAGTCATTCGATAGCCAAGGCCCGCATAACCGATTTCAACACGAGCGGTGCCTGCTTCGATATGCTGCCCTTGCTGCGCCGGTTGATTATCAATCAATACATATTCAATAATAGGATTCGGCGGCTGCACTGGCGACTGGCTGACCTCGCCTGGCTGAATACTGCTAGCGCCAAGGGCGGTGGCAAACCATAGTTTTCCATTATCGTCCAGCCAGGATGAAGGCCCGCCGGTATTAATTTGGCTGCTAATCAAACCCTCAGTTTCCAGAAAATGCAGCGTTTCGAGACGCGCGTCATCCGGGTTTGCCAGCACCGCATTGAGCGACGTCCGACTCACTCTGGTGACCCCACGATTGCTACCCAGCCATAGGTGGCCCTCGCCGTCGAAAACAACCGTAAAGTACTTATTAAAAGGCAATCCGTGTTGACGACTTATCCAGTGCCAGGTCTGACTCGCCTCTTCGACCACAAGAATGCCTCGGTCGGCGGCAAACCAAACATACTGCCCATCATAGTGAGCGTCGAAAATATTACGTGATGCTGTAAATGCTTCCAGATCAATGTGCTCAATGCGCCATTGCTCAGGGGGCCCCCGCATGGTCAACCGGCTGATCCCCATTGTAGAGGCCAGGTATAGGGTGTCTTCAGTGACTTGTGCAATAGCGGTCACGGTAGTTCTGAACAATCCGTTCTCTTCGTCCAGTCTTGCTACCTCTGTGAGTTCATCCCCCTGGTCTTTTACCAAAAAAAGACCTGTCGGACTTCCAACCAGGATATGTGGGCTGCCGCTTAGACGATGAATGGTGCGCACCTCGATTCGGGAAAGATCACGGGTGCGGTCTAAACGCGCCACTATGTTCCCGTCATCAACTTTGAGCAGCCCCCTGTCATAGGTACCCACATACAGAGCACCGTCTTCAGCCCGTTCCAACGCAAGCACCGACAATGGCCCCGGGTCCGTGCCTCTAATCCCTGGCTCGAACCCCGAACCCACCTGCTTACTCAACCCCTCGCTGGTGCCAACCCAGATATGCTGCGCGTCGCTCATAACCGCGCGAGCGAAATTCCCCTGAAGGCCATGCGTGCGGGTATAGCTGGTGAATAGTGCATCTCTCAGTTGGACCAGCCCACCATGGGTAGAAACCCACATATTATGCTCATGGTCTTTGAAGATAGTTAATACATGAGGATTTGGCAGGCCTGTATCTGTAGTGAGCCAGGACGTTCCATCCTGGGTCAGCCGGCCAAGTCCGGCGGTCAACGTACCAAACCAGACCCCGCCGTAAGGGCCTTCGGCTAAGGCAGTAATTTGACCGTCATATCCGCCAGGCCAGGGGGCGAAATCTGCCCCAGCATGAGCCTGATAGTAAAGCCCTGACTCTGTGCCAACCAGCAGCATGCCCGAGGAATGCAAAAGAATAGCCAGGACCTGTTCGGCCGGGACTGATTCAATAGCGACGAATCTGTCCAGCTCAGGGTTGAAGTATGCGAGCCCTGCGGATGTGCCGGCCCAAACCGTTTCTGCCCGGTCGCCCTGGGCTGGTGCAACGTAAACTCTTAATACAAAACTTTCTGGCAGACCGCTTTCTTCGGTATATGTACGAGAGAATGTTTGGTCTTGATACCGAGCGACCCCGGCCCCTGACGCGGCCGCCCAAATGTCGCCATTGGAATCTCGCGCTAACTGAAATACGAACCCAGGAAAGCGCTCTAAACCTTGCCATGCCTGACCATCAAAGCGAGTGAATCCACCACGCGGGCCACTTAACCAGACCGAGTTGTGCTCGGCTGCGGCGACGATACCCAGTGTGCCGGACTCCGGCATCTCAAGCTCATCCAGGTCGTCAAACACCTTAAATTCACGACCATTAAAGCGCACCGGGCCTTCCCACGTCGCCAACCAGATATAGCCATCGAGGTCCTGAGCAATCCCGTTAATTGAGTTATGGGGGAGACCGTCCCGAGTCGTCCAACGGGAGAGGGTATACTGACTCAAGGGCTTTTGATGCTCTGATAACGCAGGGATAGAGCCAGAACTTTGACTGAAAGCGGGGGGTGATACCCCATACACCACCGCACCGATTACCATGCAGGTAAAAGTGAAAACCAGTTGAGAAACAACAGGAACGAGTCGCTTCAGGCAGCGATAAGCACGATTGCAGCGAGCTGCATTGATTGAATTAGGGTTGCTTTCCATGGCATGTATTCTTTTTATTATCGCGCAAACTGCACGCTGGACCCGCAAAAAGTTAAGGCTAACATCGGCTACTGACGCTGGCTAGAAATAAACCAGATACGACAATGATAAACCAGCAACGCTGAACCAGAGGATGGTCGCTAGTAAAATCGGCTGCGTACCCGATTGTCTTACCAACTGTAGATTCAAGCTACTCCCAACCAAAAACAAACTCACCACCAGTAGCTTTTGCGCGATGACCTGAATCACTTCGTACACGGGCTGGGCCTGGGGAAAAATTTGCGCCACTATAATCGCGGCAATAAACCAGCCAATAAAATTTGGTAACGCCCGCATGGTATCCCGAGCATGGGGCGTGCGCTGTGCAAACATATACGCGGCAAGAAGCACCAACGGCACGATCAACAGCGCCCGGGCAAGCTTCAATGTGGTTGCACTAGCAAGCGCATCAGGGTGATAAGCCTGGGCTGCGCCCACCACAGACGAGGTGTCATGAATCGCCACCGCCGCCCACACCCCGAAGGTATGCGGGTCAAGAGACAACGCGCTACCGATGATAGGAAACAGTACAATCGCCAATGCGTTAAGAATAAACACACAGCCCATCGCTATAGCGATTTGTTCACTACTGGCGCGTATTGAAGGGGCAACAGCTGCTATCGCACTGCCGCCACATATGGCCGTACCACTACTGATCAAAAAGCCTGTTTTGCGCGCGACCTTGAGCCCTCGTGCTAGCCACCAGCCAGCCAGCAAGGTAAACATCACCGTGAGCATAATCAGCACCATGTAATCTCGCCCAACCTCAAGAGCAACGCTGAGCTCAATAGCAAAGCCAAGGCCCACAATCGCCAAAGCCAGCAGTTTTTTACTCCATGGCCCAGGCTGGGCACGCTCTGGCACCCATTTTAACAGGGCGAAAACAATACCCAGCAGCAAAGCGTGCGCCGCATTCAGCGGAAAAATAAGGCAGACCAGGATAGCGCATAGGAAGAGGATTATTTTTAGCATAATGTACAGTTTAACGGTTACAAAGGTGCCATGCACGCGCTGCCTTCAGGTATAATTAAGCGCGACTCAATCTCCCCGCCGAAAAGGTCATCCATGGTTCCTGATAAAGTAAAAACGCTGATGCAGAAAACGCTGAATGCGATGCGTGACGATGATGCTTTTAGCAGCCGCAAGGGGCAGATGATCATGTTTGCTGAAGTGGCCAAAACCATTCATGGCGTGTACCAACAAGAGGACCAGCCGCACCGGGCCCTGGTCGTCGAAGGCCAGACCGGCGCAGGCAAAACCCTTGGCTATCTGCTCCCCGCGATAGCCAGTGCAATCGCACTGAAGAAGCATGTCGTGGTGGCGACCGCGAATGTTGCCCTGCAGCAGCAGATTATTAATCATGATTTACCACGCATTCGCAAAGCCGGCCTGCATTTTGAACAGGCCTTTGTGGCAGGCCGAGGCCGCTATTTATGCCGCCGGGACGCCGAAGCCTTTGTCACTGACAGTGACGCCGCCGACCTGTTGATGGACCGTCAAGAGGTTCAGCGCACACGCAAAACTCAGGACCAGGTGGAAAAGCTCATTACCCTGTTCGATGCGCATCGCTGGAATGGACTGAAAGACGACTACCCCGGCAAGGTGAATCTGGATACGCCGTGGTGGGGGCAAATCAGCGCCAACCGCGATACCTGCTCACGGCAAAGCTGCGCTCATTACCACGATTGTGCTTTTTTCAACGCGCGTAAAGATGTGCGCGAAGCTCAGGTGATTGTTACCAACCACGCCATGCTCTACGCCGATATGCTCCATGTTGACCCTGAGATGCGCCTGCTGCCGCCGGCGGAAAACACCATTCTGGTGTTTGACGAAGCGCATCATATTCGCGACACCTTCCGCAGTGCACTGGCGGCCAGTCTCGACTTTAATGAACTATCCAGCATTGATCGCTTCAGTGGCCGCCTGGTCAATCATATTCAAAGCCTGGTGAATGGCGCACAACTGAGTATCGGTGATGTTGAGGCTCTGACTCAGCGCATGCGCGATGATTTTAAGAATCTGGCCAGCCACGCCGGTTTGGTCATCGACTTAGCATCTGGCTACCTCGGTGATGAACCCGCCTCACGCTTTAAAAAACCGATCCACCGCTTTGAGCAAGGCCAGTTGCCGCAAAGCCTGCATCTACTGATTGCCGATCAGCTTTTGCCCACCCTTGAAGGTTTGCATGAGGCCTGTCAGAAGGTTTTAGGCAAAGTCACTGAAGCAAAAAGCAAAACCATTGCCGATGATAGCCGTCTGCAAAACTATCACGCCAGCATTCGGAACCTAGCCCAGGGGCTGGATCAGGCGATGCAGGCCTGTGTTTTGCTTAAATCTGACGTCAACCCTAAGCATGGCATTGCACGCTGGCTGGTCAGGCACTCAGATATGCGGGTGGATATCAGTTTAAATGCAACGCCGATCCAGGTGGGCCGGCAGTTTGAGCGAGAGATAGTGACACCTACATTTGCCACTATCTTCACCTCGGCCACCTTACAAACCCTGGGGAATTTCCGCCGGTTTAGCGAGCAGCTGAGTTTGTACCAAAAAGACGGCGTGCAGTTTCTGGTCATTGAGTCGCCCTTTGATTACAGCAAAGCGGAGGTCGTCACCTTTAGCAACTTGCCCGAACCTAGCTTCCAGAACGAAGCTGTCCATACCAAAGCTATCATTAAACGTTTCAGTAAAGATGTTGAAGAGCATCAGGCATTGTTGATGCTCTTTGCCTCGCGCCGCCAGATGCAAGCGTTCGCCGATGCCCTGCCCAACAGCCTAAAAGCAGACGCGCTGGTGCAGTATTCAAGCACCCGCGACAGTTTGATTCGAGAGCATAAGAAGCGCATTGACCAGGGTAAGCGGTCCTTATTGATTGGCTGCCAAAGCTTCTCCGAAGGGCTTGATTTACCTGCTGAATACTTGACCTGGGTAGGCATTGCGAAACTGCCGTTTGCAGATGTAAATTGCCCAATTGCCGCGGCTGAAAGCGAGCATATTGCGGCACTCGGCCTGCACCCTTTCGCACTGATTGCTTTACCGGACACCAGTCGGCGCCTGGTGCAATGTGTCGGGCGGCTGATGCGCAGCAACGCCTGTCATGGGCGAGTGGTTATTTATGATTCGCGCCTCCAAAATAAAGGCTATGGCAAACAGCTACTTAGCTGCCTGCCGCCGATGCGCCAGCGGGTCGTAAATTAGCGCCAACCAAGTTAAGACCGGTGGTCATTTATCTTTACTCGGTGTAAGGCTCCGTGCTGAAGTCTTCCTGCCAGGCGTTCATCCCACCCCAAAGCACGCACACCTGATCAAAGCCACGCACTTTAAGCAATGATGCCGCAACCGTGGCTCGCTGACCGGAACCACACACCACCACCACCGGCTGTGATGAGTTGAGCCCGCCAAGCTTCTCGGCAAGGTGACCAAGATATGCGGTATAAGCCCCGCTAATCACCCCGGTATCTTTCCATTCATCGTATTTGCGCACATCCAGTATTTGTAGATCCGGGTTTTCTCGCAGACGACCGGCTAGGGTATTGACCCCAATGTGCTCGATTTGCGAAACCTGGCCTGATTTCACTGCCCAGCGATTGGTGTTGATTTGCCAGTATCCACTGACGTTGTCAAAACCGATACGATAGAAATGCGCATAGGCGGTGTGGGCCTGGGTTTCACTGTCAGCCAATAACACAATCTCGTGTTCAGGCTTTATTAACCAACCGGCATACGCCGCTATCATACTGACCGGTAATGCCAGGCTGCCCGCAATATAATGGCCACTAAAGGCTTCCACGCTTCTTACGTCCACCCATACTTTGTTGCCTTTTTCCTTGAATTGCTCATAACTCAGTGCCGGCAGTTCTTGCTGCAGCACCGGCGCTTTACCGTCGGAATTGCGCTGCTCCATTAAGGAAAAATAAGGTGGCATATAGTGGTGCTCACCGGTTTTGTGGGCGATAAAGGCATCGCGGTCACCGATAAGTTTAAGCACAGGATTGGTCAGGCGCTCATGCCCCAGGGTGGAGAACTCCCGATCTGAAAGACCACCACCACACACCGACCCTGCACCATGGGCTGGGTAAAGAATAGTGTGATCACCCAGTTGCAGAATACTGGCAATACTATCGTGAAGTAAGCCGGCGACTTTCTCAGCTTCATCCGGGTAGAAATCGGTGCGCCCCACGTCACCAATAAACAGTGCATCGCCGGTAAAGACTCCAACAGCCTGACTGTTATCCGCCTCGGTGTCATACAGCACAAGGGACACGCTGTCATAGGTGTGGCCTGGGGTTTCCATCACGTCAATTCGTAGGCGACCTAGCTGGAGCTGGAAACCCTGCTCAACGGTTTTGGCATACTCGATGGGCTGGTCTGGATGCGGACCATGGTAGACCTGGGCCCCTGTGCGCTTCGCCAATACGGGTGCGCCAGTAACAAAATCCTCATTCCGATGCGTCTCGAATATCGCAATAATCTGGCAACCGTGCTCTGTGGCTAAGCGCTCGTATATGCGAGTATCACGGCGCGGGTCAATCACAATCGCCTGGTCGCCGTCAGCCACCAGATACGACAGGTGGGCCAGCCCTTCCGTCTTTACCTTTTCTACGATCATTAATGAGCTCCACTTAATATTTTGTATGCTACGTTAAGGCTAGCCAAAATATCTCCACTTGCCAGCCCACAAAAATATTGCTTTAGTAGGAGTGGCAGGTAGGGGCATGAACAGGGATTGCTATGACGCCATCGCGAGCGGCGATTAAAATCACTATTATTTATATGGTTATTGGCTTGGTCTGGATACTATTTTCAGATCGCGCACTCGAGCTGCTGGTTGATGACCCTGCCACTATGATGCGCATGCAAACACTCAAAGGCTGGGCGTATGTGCTGGTGACCGGTGTTTTATTTGGTTTGCTCGCCTGGACCATGCTACGCAAGCAGCGTGAGCTGCATGACTTTGACACCCTCACCGGTTTGCTCAACTGGTATATGTTTCGTGAAGCCGTGGATGCCCAGTTACAGTCGGCCAAGCTGAATAACCAGCAGCTAGGCGTTGCAGTGATCAATCTGGACGGTTTTCGCCAACTGAATAGCCAAATAGGCCAACGTGCAGGTGATGCGCTATTGCAACATGTTGCGGGTTCGATTCGCAGTAGTTTCCCCACCCACGCCACCTTAGGCAGGGTAGCCGCTGATGAGTTTTGCATTGCCCTGCGCGGTGATGACATACAACGTCAAATTATCGATTTGATTGACCGCTTGCAGACAGAGCTGCAACCCAGCCTGAGCCACCTGCAGACCACAGATGCAAAGCAGAGTGTTAGCTGTAGCGCAGGCATTGCGGTTTTCCCTCAGGATGCACGGCAACCGAAAGAACTGATTACTGCCGCCAACCTGGCCCTGGCCGAAGCCAAAGAGAAAGGTCAGGGCCACGTGTGTACCTATCGACAGGCCTATAGCGACAATGTCAGTCGTCGCGCTACGCTGGTTCGGGACCTTGCCAATACGCTTTCCCGACAAAGCAACCCAGCAACCACCGCGGATGCCAGCAAGACAAACCCGCTCTACCTTGCCTATCAGCCTCAGTTTTCCGATCCCAAGGGCAAGATGACCAGTGTCGAAGTACTCTTGCGCTGGGCCCATCCATTGCACGGCAATATCAGTCCGGACACCTTTATCGAGCTCGCTGAACAAGAAGGCTTTATTGGCAAGCTTACTGACTATGTGTGTCGTACCGCCGTCGAAGAACTGGGTACAAGCGGACTCCTCGATACCCTCGACTATGTGTCGATAAATGTTTCTGCCCACGACATTAACAGCGCAACTGCCAGCGAGGATTTCGCGCGACGGTTTGAACACGATGCAGCAACAAAGCAATTGGTAGAGGCAGGCAAAATCCAGCTTGAAATCACTGAAACCTCAGTGATGCAAGACAAACAACAGGCTTTGCATTTACTGCAAATGCTCAAAAAACGGGGGTATCGCATTTCTGTCGATGACTTCGGCACTGGTTATTCTTCGCTGAGCGTCATCAGTCGACTGCCAGTGGACGAGCTTAAAATTGACCGCTCTTTTGTTACCCACCTACGCGAAGACAGTAATGATTATCTTATTGTCCGTACTATTATCGCTATGGCGCATGCTTTGGATTTACAGGTGGTTGCTGAGGGTCTGGAAAATGACGCGCAACTGCTTTTATTGCAGAACTTACGCTGTGATAAACTGCAAGGGTATTTGCTCGGTCGACCCGTTCCCCTTGCACAATTAAAGGCACTTCATGGCACAGGACACACAAGCACTTAATCAGGCAACAAATTTATTCGGTGACCAACAAGAGTTATGGCTCTTCGGGTATGGCTCGTTGATTTTTAAAGTGGATTTTCCGTATCTGCAGTCTCGCCCTGCAACGATCTATAACTGGACTCGTCGCTTTTGGCAGGGGTCCCACGATCACCGTGGCACACCCTCGGCCCCAGGTCGGGTCGCCACTTTAGTTGAGCAGCCCGGAGCCACCTGCACTGGGATGGCATATTTAGTTACCCCAGATGTATTCGAACACCTGGATCATCGTGAGAAAAATGGCTACTTACGCTTCACCACCGCGATGCATTTTGACGACGGCAGCACTGCAGACGGGCTGGTATATATTGCCACAGAAGAAAACGCAGCGTTTCTCGGCCCCGCCAGCGAGCTTGAAATTGCCCACCATATTGCCAACAGTAAAGGCCCTAGTGGCCCTAACGACGAATACCTGTTACGCCTGGCTGATGCACTGAAAGAGCTGAATGCCGACGACCCACATGTATATGAAATTGCTAAACATCTGCGTAGTTACCAAAAGTAATTTTTGCGCAAATATCAGAGTGAAAGTGATGCTTCGTGCTATGGTTTGAAGATAACGACTATTGGTCTAGTAACTTGATCAATTATTAGCTACAAAGGCTATCCGGCCGGCGTAGACTTCACAGGAGGCACCCATGCACATGAAACATTCTCATATCCGGTCAACCACCGGCATTCTGGCCGCTGCAATCAGCAGTGCGCTTTTACTTAGCGCATGTAATTCATCTGACGACGATAACATGCCGCCAACCAGTGACACGGCTCAGTTTTCTCTTGCGGTCAGTGATTCCCCAGTGGATAGCGCAGACGTTGTGATGGTTTGTTTTAGTGGTATTGAGTTAGTCGGTAACGGCATGGGCAGCCAGCGCTACGACATTGGTAGCGACGAAGTGGTGGTAGAGGCGAACGACGCCTGTTTGGACGCAAACGGCGATGTAATTGCCAATACCCGCGGCATTGATCTGCTCACCTTACAGGGTGCCACCGCAGAGTCCTTAATCGAACAGGCTGAGTTACCAGCTGGTAGCTACGGTCAATTGCGCCTGGATATCGCCGATGGCAGCTATGTGAGCGTAGATGGAGAGCAGCTCCCGCTGCGTGTACCTTCTGATCAGCTGCGCCTCGACGGCCCGACGCTCAGTGCTGGTGGTACTTTTGCATATACCCTGGAATTTGATCTGCGCCGTGCACTGATTAATCCACAGGGCTTGCCGGGCTATACATTAACGCCGCGCGGGGTGCGCCTGGTAGATAACAGCCAGATTGGTCATCTTGAGGGCGAAGTCGCCGAACTCCTGCTGATTAACAATGAATGCAGCGTCGCCCCAGCAGATACACGCGAGCCGGTTGCCGCAGTGTACTTATTTGCAGGCTCTGATCTCCAGCTCAATGAACTGGCCGGCAATACAGACAGTGACGATGACGCCTACACCAGTGTCACAGTGCGCTACGACGGGGTTAGCAACTACCCCTTTGAGATTGGGTTTATTGATCAGGGTGAATATTTTGCCGCGCTGACCTGTGACACGCATGACAGCCCAGAAGAAGACAACGACATTGTCTTTATTAAAGGCCAAAATGTGACCATCTCAGCGGGCGAAACTGCGACAGTTTCCTTTAGCGACAATGACTAAACCCTTGGTCATTTAATTTAGGCCGCGATAAATCGTCGCCTAGCCTTAAGTTTGAAGCAAGAGCTGCGTACAATAGCAGCTCTTTTTTTTGCTCTGCTGACCATCGTCAAAATGGCCAGCAGCGAACGATATCAGGGTGTATATGGCTTGGGAATTTGTGCTACTGGGGCTTTTTATCGCGGTCGCATTTACCAGCGAATCGATTACCGGGTTTGGCAGCATTGTGATTGCTGTGGCCTTAGGCAGCATGCTCTTTCCAATTCCGGAACTGCTACCGATTTTTGTGCCGCTGAGTGTCATCATGAGCGGCGCCCTGTTGATTCGCTTTTATCGCGATATCGATTTCGGCCTGCTTTTGCGCCGCATCGTGCCGATGATGTTATGCGGTATGCTCGTCGGTATTGCGTTGCTACAGGTACTTAGCTCTGAGGCGCTCAAGGCGGCCTTTGCCTGTCTGGTGTTATGGTTTGCTGCCCGAGAATGGTACAAACTCAAGCGCGGTATCCTTAACCGGCCCAAACCGCGCTGGTGGCAGCCAGTATGGACGTTTCTAGCCGGCATTACCCATGGCCTGTTCGCCTCAGGCGGGCCGCTACTGGTGTATTCTCTGAACACCTACGCCATCGCAAAAGCAAACTTCCGTGCCACTTTGGTATGTGTCTGGTTCGCGCTCAACACGACTTATTCGTTGATCATGTGGCAACAAGGGGTGATTCAACCGGTGAGCGGCATTATTCTGAGCTATATCCCGGTTCTGGCCTTCGCCTTTTGGTTCGGCCACCGCATCCACCAGCAGGTCAATGAACGGCAATTTAAACAAATCGTTTATGCCCTGCTAATCTTCTCTGCCCTGGCGATGTTGTCTTCAACTTTATAAGCATACTGGCGAACAACAGGTTTAACTTATGACCGCTCGGTTGCGCCCCGCTTTTTTAGCCTTATACAGCAGGCCATCGGCTCGTGTAAGCATGGCATTGGCGGACTCTCCTTGCTGTCGCACCGCGCAGCCTAAACTGATGGTCACTCGCACCTGTTTACCCCGACTACCGCCGCGTCTTTGCTGACCTTTAGCAGGCTTTTTCGGCCGTTGTTTCGAGCGGATTTGAAGAGGGTAATTCGCCACGCGCTGACGCACCGACTCTAAGTGCTCTTCGATACGAGCGCGATTGTCATGGCTGAATAGCAGAGTAAACTCCTCACCACCGTAGCGATATGCTTTACAGCCTGGCTCTTTTTTCAGTTGCGCCGCAATCAACCTAAGCACCTGATCGCCCACGTCATGACCGTAGGTATCATTAAACTTCTTAAAATGATCAACGTCGAGCATGCTCACCGCACTTCGCCGCCCTAGCTTGCGCATATCGGTGAGTAACGCACGCCGCCCGGGTAGCTGAGTGAGCTCATCGATGTAAGCCAGATTTAACATTTGCATGCTGAGCCCCAGCAGTATTGTCACCCCACCCGCTAAAAATGCGCTGTTCAGCAGCAAGGGCTGTTGGCTACTGAGCACGCTGCCTAGTAACAGTATGACCAGTGCGAATTCAGCCCAGTGCCGCGGTTGGCTGACCCGCCTTACACGCCACACCCACCATGCCAGTAGCAAGCCTACCGTGGTCAGTAAGCCGACCCAGCTGGTTGCTATCGAGTCCACCACCGGCGCGCCGGTGAGTAGCTCAAGCCCTGGTAGCGTAAGCCACTGGCTCCATGGCAGCATGGCGAGTAGATGAGGCGATAGAAATATCAGCAGCGCCAGCAACAGGCCCTGGGGCGCCCACAGCGGCGGCTTGGTGCGACTACTCAGTAACCAGCCGCCAAGCACAAATAATGGGGGTAGCAAGTGGGCTAGAAACAGCGTTTTATCGGGCTGCAGAGGGTGAGCAAGGGTATTCGTCAAAAACAGGTAGACACTGGCGAGCAGGATGAGCCAGTACCACCAGACCCATTGGCGCATTAACCCAGACAACAAGGCCAAAAAACCAAGTGCTGCGTATAACAACCACACATGGCGAAGCCAGCTGAGTTCCACGGCAACAAAGTTGAATACAGAGGGGAGTATGAGCATCCCTACCCATAACAATAGTGGGATAGCTACGATAAAAGGCAAATGGCTCCCTCAACTTCGGGCGGGTTACTGACGGTAACTCATCTTACTGAAGCTGAGACAAAAAAACAAAACCCGTGCCAGGCACGGGTCTGCTACTACTTAACTTTTTTCCCGCCTATGTATGACAGGCAAAGGTGTTATCGAGCGACGCTAGACTTTGGGTCCGCGACCCCTTACTGCATTCGCAATGAGAGAGATAATTAACAGAACGATGAAAATAAAGAATATAATTTGCGCAATGGACGACGCTGCCCCAGCAATACCACCAAAGCCCATAATACCGGCAATAATGGCAACAATGAAAAATATGAGTGCCCAACCTAACATAGGAAATCTCCTTGATTATTTAAAGTAGCTTTTTAAAGATAGCAGGTGATTTAAGTTGCGCACGCTTGCTACACTGAAATGAGAGAAAATTTGTTTGCTATGGGTGCTAAACCCCTTTATCCACCGCAATAACATGGCTTGACCAAAGGAAGTGTAAAGATGAAATTACTAAGTAATTTAACCACCTATAGAGTAACAATTGGCAGTGTCATGAGCCGTTTTCGATCGTGTAGCCTGGCTTTGCTGGCCTGTGCAGGCCTGCTCGCCACCTCTCCAGTGCTTGCCGACAACGATATTCCTGCAGCGTTACAGGATGTCGACCATATCCATAAGCCGAACGACAAGCATTATACCGCCGGTCAGCCTGACGAAGACCAGTTTCAGGCCTTTGCGCAGCATGGGGTGCAACATGTCATCGACCTGCGTCCACCGGAAGAATCCGCTGATATCAACGGACCTGCCTGGGTCTCTTCTGCAGGCATGGCGTACTACCATATTCCTATTGCTAACGGCGATGACCTGAACCGTGAACACGTGGCGGTACTTGATACTATTTTGCAGCGTATTAACGGCGAGTCGACCGTCCTGCATTGCGCCAGCTCGAACCGGGTAGGTGCAATGATGGCGCTACATGCGGTTTGGTACGAAGGTATGAGTGAAGAAGAGGCCATCGAGCTGGGTAAAGAGTATGGATTAACCAGCCTGCAGGGGCATGTGCGTGAGGTTTTACAAACGCAGTAATCGACTGTTTCGCGCCCAGGATTGGGGCCGTGGATGCCTCAATCCTAAGCGTATTTCAACTTTCTACGGTGTTGCCTTTGGCATGCTGCACTTCTGGCATCATCTCAGCCACACGGTCTTCGACCCGGTGCCTTAAACTGCTGCGCAAGCCCAGCATGAACACCACTTCGGCGACCACAAATAACGGGCCAATCACTAGCCCGACAAGGTCGTCCACAAACGCGGGCTTACGCCCTTCAAAATAGTGACCAACGAACTGCCACACCCAGCCGACCACGAACATGCCGATGCCCCAACTAAGCCAGATAGCAGTAGAGCTCTGCGCAATATTCAGCCCAACCCATAAACAAGCGCCCAGCAAAATCGCCATCAGCGCGCCAAGCTTGCCATCAAGACGAATATAGTAGGCCACTGCGGCTAAGGACACTAACAGGGCTGGGGTCACACTGACCGGGCCGATTGCAAACAGGGTCGGTCGTGATAATAAGGTTACAATAGCAATGACAATCAATGGGATACCAACCAAATGAGTGACGATATTACGTCGGTCACGATGGTAGCAGGCATATTGAGCGAGTTGTTCAGTGATAGTTTTCATGGTTCATTCCTCTGTTGATATGTTCAGCATACGCCGGTCGGTTGGTGGCCACAACGGGTCCCGATACTCAGGTTGGCACTAGGGCAAAATGCGATAGCGCCCGTATCCGTCCTCAGTTATCTGCATAAACTGGATATCGCGATGCCGCCGAGCCTCGTCCTGAGCTGAACTTGACGGCGCACTATCAAGGTATACCTGAGCGCCGCGGGGTAAGGCAAGATGCCAATGGTGATCAAGCGTCATTCGATACCCCTCAGCGTGCCTTGCGCCCAATTTAGTCACATGGTCCTGCAGTAGCTGGCGAATTTGGTAGGCACCGTCATAGACCACTGTCGACCCGTCCAGATGCGGGAAGTTACCCCCACCCCCTGCGCGATAATTATTTGTCACCACCAAAAACTCATCGTTGCGGTCAATCAACGCACCCTGATATCGTAAATTATAGACCCGATGATGTTGCGGATTAATTAACTCACCGTCACCGTCGAAGCGCGCCGGATAATGTGGCTGCAGCTCGTATGTGACTCCCGCAATCACATCGAAATTGAAGCTTGGTACCTGACCGCTGAGCAGCGGCTCTGGGGTGTCCTGACGCATTTCAATCTGTCGATACACCCGCGCACTCATCTCCAGCCAGTCTCGAATTTGTGCGCCGTTCAGGCGAACTACCTGCACGGTATTGGGGTATAAATATAGGTCGCTCAGATTGGCCAGAGTCATGGCGCCAGCCTCGATACTGGTGTAATCCGCCGGGCTCTGACCTCCATTTCTAAACGGTGCAGCCGCACTCAGCACTGGTATATCAGCGGGTAATACCCCCAGCCGCTGCAACGCCAGGCCATGTTCACGTTGCGCGTCATTGATTAACTGCACGCTCAGCTCAGGCTGCACCTTAGCAAAGTAGTTGCGAAGTGGTGTTTGTAAGGTCATCAGGGGTTGCTGAAGCCACTCATTGGTCGCGTCGTGCGCCTCAGCAACAATCCGTTCAACCTCGTCATCCTTACGCGTATCAATGGCAGGCACCGAGACCTCACTGTCCACCACTGTCCAACGCCCACCCTCGCGCTGCAACCTGAGGTCGATCACCCCCAGGTGATTCCCCCAATAACCTGGCTGTACCGCCGGTATGCCATGAACATAGCCACCCTGGTTGTCGACACCCGGTAAATCATCGTAACGGGCATCACCAGGGAAAAGACTATGCTGGTGACCAAACAAAATGGCGTCTATCCCAGCCACCTGAGCAAGCTGCAGCGTCGCCTGCTCTGCAAACTGCGGATAATCATCAAAGGTTTGCAGCCCGGAGTGCGGTATAGCAACAATCAGGTCTGCACCTTCCGCCTGCATTTTAGGAATGAAATATTCAGCCGCCTCAACGATGTCGTACACCGCGACCTGGCCAATGAGCTCTCGTCGGTCCCAACGCATGATTTGCGGTGGCAGAAAACCAATAAAACCGACCTTAAGACTTTGCGGGCGACCATGATTATCGATAAATTCGTGGGTTTGAATGGAATAAGGCTCTACCAGCGGCCGTTGTGATGCCATGGCCTGCTCGTCTGCTACCGGCTGTTTGCCGCTGCTCGCCATATCATCTGCATAGAACACATTCGCACTAATATAAGGGAAATTAGCCCCGTTCAGCGTTTGCTGCAGAAAGTCTAAGCCGAAATTAAACTCATGATTACCAAGGTTGGCAACATCGTACTCAAGGTAGTTGAGCGCAGCGATCACCGGGTGAACATTGTCCTGTAGGTAATCGGTGCCCATTTTCACCACCCAGTCGCCAAGCGACGAGCCCTGAATTAAGTCGCCATTGTCGATCAGCAGGTGGTTCGGTTGCTGTGCCCGAGCCTCAGCAATGAGTGCCGCAGTGTGCGCCAGGCCATATTCGGTGGTGGGTTGATTGGCAAAGTAATCAAAACCATAGATATAGCCATGCAGGTCTGTCGTTTCAATCAAGCGCAGTTCAACGGTGGTAGCCTCTGTGGTGTCGCTGTCCTGTGTATCAGTTTGCACCGCACAGGCACTCAGGCTAAGGGCGCCCAATAGCAGTACCAGCTGGCGTCGCAATGGCTGAGGAGAGGATGATCTTAACAGGGGTAACAACATGGTTTGCTCCAGCGCATGGTTTAAAAGGCAACTCGAAAGGCAGTTCGGAAGGCAAGATTACCGCTTTTATGATTGCCCTGCCAGTACCGGCCACCCATGGAGCTCTGACATCAACTATAGTTATAAATAGCGTGAGCACATTGCACGGCCCCACAAGGTGCAAGGATTTGAGCTATCCGGCATGCCTTGCTATGTTAAGTGCACTTTTGGATAGATTGATGACCCTTTTCATTTTTAGGAGATAATACATGCGTCTTTCACTTATAGCTGCTGCCGTTGGCATGGCGGTAGCGACTGTCTCATTGACAGCCTGTAGCGATCAAGCCAATGAGCGCGCTGACGAATCGCAAAACCAGCAAGCCGCTGAGCGGACCAGCACTCAATCAACTGAGCGGAGTCAAAGCGAAGAAAACATCCGCGATACCAATCCATTACTGGCGCCAAGTGCACTGCGCTATCAGGCACCTGATTTTAATCTTATCGAAGATGACCATTACGAAGCTGCGTTTGAAGCGGGCATGGACGAGCAGGCCGCTGAAGTACGCGCTATTATTGAGAACCGTGAAGATCCTTCTTTTGCTAATACCATTGAAGCCCTTGAACGTAGTGGCGAAACACTGACCCGGGTGCAGCAAATTTTCTTTGGCATGGCCAGCTCCAATAGCAATGACACCATTCGCGACCTGCAAACTGAACTGGCACCGCGTCTGTCTTCCCATCGTGACGATATCTTCCTCAACTCCGCGCTCTTTGAACGGGTAGAAGCCATTTATAATCAACGCGAAGAGATGGAGCTCGAAGACGAGCAAAAACGTTTGGTGGAAGTGTATTACGAGCGCTTCACCCGTGCCGGTGCAAATTTAACGGAAGAGCAAATGGCGCAAATCCGCCAGCTTAACGAAGAAGAGTCTGAACTGACCACCCGTTTTGCGCGCAACGTTCTTGAAATGGGTGACGAAATTGCAGTGCATGTGGAGAGTGAAGAAGACCTGGATGGTCTGGACCGGTCAGCCATTCGTAATGCTCGCGCTCGCGCTGAAGATCGTGACGAAGACGGCTATTACCTGCCAATCACCAATACTACCCGCCAGCCAGTGCTCAGTCAGCTGACCAACCGCGACGTGCGTCAACGGGTTTGGGAAGCCTCTGCCCACCGTGGCCTCGGCCGTGATGGTGGTATTGATAACACCGGTATCGTTAGCCGCTTAGCTAAATTGCGTGCGGAACGTGCTGAAATCCTTGGCTACGACACCTTTGCTGATTATGCACTTGAAGAGCGGATGATCGGCTCGCCGCAAAATGCGCTGGATATGCTGACTGACATGGTTGACGCTGTGGTAGCCAATACCTTAGTTGAGCAGGAAATCCTTGAGCGTAAAGCGGCTGAGATGGGTCACGACATTGAATTTCAACCCTGGGACTGGGCATTTTACGCCGAGCGAGTGCGCGCCACTGAGTACGACTTAGACGAAGACGAAGTGCGCCAGTACTTTGAATTTGACCGGGTGCTGGAAGATGGCGTGTTTTACGCCATGGAACTGATGTATGGCATCACGTTTGAACAAACCGATGAAATCCCGGTGTATCACGACGATGTGACTGCGTATCGTGTGTATGACAAAGATGGTGAAAGCCTGGGCATCTTCTACGCTGATTACTTTGCCCGGGACGGCAAACGCGGCGGCGCCTGGATGAGTTCATTCCGCTTGCAAAGCGGCATGCATGAACAAAAGCCAGTGGTCTTTAACGTGATGAATATCCCAAAAGGCCCGGACGGCGAGCCTACACTGGTCTCATGGGACCATGTCACCACTATGTTCCACGAAATGGGTCATGGTGTGCACGGTTTGTTCTCAGACGTTTACTATCCGAGCCTGGCAGGTACGTCAGTACCACGTGATTTTGTGGAATCACCTTCGACGTTCCACGAAGATTTAGCGCACTACCCTGAAATTCTGCAAAACTACGCTAAGCATTATGAAACCGGCGAAGATATTCCTGAAGAGTTGCTTGAGCGCGTCATGAACGCGATGAGCTTTAATCAGGGCTTTGACACCCTCGAGTATATCGCTGCTGCGTTGTTAGACCTTGAGTGGCATATGCTGTCTGCCGATGCTGAAGAGCAGGACGTGGAGAACTTTGAAGCCGAAGCATTGGCCAAATATGGTGTGAATCTGGACAACGTTCCACCACGTTATAAGAGCGCGTACTTCTCGCATATATTCTCTGGTGGCTATGCGGCTGGTTACTACTCGTACATGTGGTCTGAAGTTCTGGCAGCAGACGCCTACTCCTACTTCATGGACGAAGGCGGACTTGAAGGTGAGATCGGTCAGCGGTATCGCGATACGATTTTATCTCGCGGTGGCACCAAAGAAGCCATGGAGTTATACAAAGACTTCCGTGGCTCTGAGCCAGACACACGTCACTTACTTATCCGTCGCGGTTTAAGCGATGGTCCGGTACTTGACCAGGATTAATCTGAGCGACGACAGTTAGCCAGATTAAAATAAAAAAGGCAGGGTTCACTTCAACAGTGACCCTGCCTTTTTGCTGTCTGCTGCTCATTCATGATGTTGAGAACAGCCCCAGACTACATTAGTAACAACCGAGCACCTTGACGTCGGCGATGTCCGCTAAGGACTTCAATGCCCCTTGCATCGCGATATTGCCCAAACTGGCTTGCACGTCCATAAAGAAATGATACTGCCCGAAACCTTGCCCGGTTGGCCGTGAGACTATCGAGCTGAGGTTTAATTTACGCGTGGAAAAGCAGTGTAAAACCTTCTCGAGCAAGCCTGGCCGGTCATTGTCATTGATGACCATCAACGAGGTCTTGGCGCCTTGCGCGTCCGCTGGTGCGGGGCCCTGGGCGAGGGCGAGAAATCGAGTTTCGTTGTGCGCATAATCATGTACCTCAGGTTGCTGCCAAACCACATGGGCGGCGGCTGCCGACGTCATTATATGAGTAGGAACAATCGCTGCCGCACCTTCACCGTGTTGCGTCGCTAAGGCAAGGGATTCGCTGTTACTCTGCGTCGCCACAATCTCAACGTTCGCCAGACTGTCGATAAACTCCCGGCACTGCCCCTGAGCAATAAACTGCACATACAAACGTTTAATCTGCGATTTAGCGGTCACATAACCACAGGCACTGAATGCGATAGGTAAATGAATTTCACTGACAATATGCAAATCGGCGCTGACCAGATAATCCAGCACAATCGGTACAAAGCCTTCTGACACATTCTCGATCGGTACCACCGCGATATCCGCAACGTCAGGGATTGACTGCAGAACCCGCTGCAAATGATTCATTAAAATGACTTCCGCCGAATCTGCAAAGCCTGACTGACGAATAAATTGGGCACACGCCAGCTCACTGAATGTGCCTGCAGGACCTAAACTCGATAAACGCACGACTTACCTCAAAGTGAAAAGTTCGGTAGTATTTATCCATGATACGATAATGATCAGTAACGATGTGGCCGCAATTCTGTCGGGCTGCTGACCAGGGGATAAACTGACTATGGCTAGTATAAACGTATTTCGCGGCTCATTACGATGCGCCAGCTCGCTAATCTTTGCGTTGGCATTATTACCAGTAAGTACCATCGTACACGCAGATAGTATGAGTCGCCTCAATCCGAGTGACCGTGAGTCATTAGACGAATACATTGAACGCGGCCGCGAGCAGTGGCAAATTCCCGGTATGGCGGTTGGTATTGTACATAACGATACGCTGATCTATGCCAAAGGTTTTGGTGCACTTGGGCTAGAACAGGACGACGCGGTTAACCAGGACACCCTGTTTGGGGTGGCGTCGACCAGCAAAGCGATGACCGCAGCCAGCCTGGCCATGTTGGTGGACGAGGGCAAGCTGGATTGGGATGATCGGGTGATTGAGCATCTACCGTATTTTCAACTTAGCGACCCCTGGGTGACCCATGAAGTCCGTATTCGTGATTTATTGAGTCACCAGGTTGGTGTGGGCCGCATGACCGGGAATCAAATTCGCTTCATGCCTACTGCAAGTCGCGAAGCGGTTATTCGCCAGATGCGCTTTCACGAGTTTGAAGCGAGTTTCCGTTCACGCTACGTTTACAGCAATGTGATGTACTCTGTCGCCGGCGAGATCGTCGCGGCTGTGAGTGGCATGTCGTGGGATGATTTTATGGCCGAGCGACTGTTTCAACCGCTCGGGATGACGCGCAGCAATACGTCGATTACCCAGTTTGCTGAGGATGACCGCAATATTGCCCACCCTCATCAATATATTGAAGGCGATATCGTTCCTATTGCCCGTCGCAATTTTGATAACGTTGGCCCTTCCGCGTCGGTGAACACCACCGTACATGACATGGCACAGTGGATCCGATTACAGCTCGGTGAACCTGGGGTTTATCAGGGCCAGCGCCTGCTCAGCGACGAGGTGATGGCAGAAATGCATCAGGCCCAGGTCAGTCTGCCCCGTAGCGATCGCAGTGAGTCGTTGCGCGCATATGGCTTCGGTTGGAGCCTTGGCGACTACCAGGGTTACGCCACCTCGTCACACGGCGGCGCCACCGATGGTTTTAATACCAGCTTAACCTTAGTGCCTGAGCTCGATTTAGGCATTGTGGTGATTACCAATACCTTTGACGGGTATCGCCCTGCGGTGGTCAACGAGATTGTCGATCGTATCGCCGGCTTACCTCAACATGACTGGCAAAGCCACTTCTATGACGCGTTCCAAAACCGATTTGAGCAAGCGATGGACCAGCGCCGGGAGATTGAACAAGCCCGGCAGCTCGACACCACGTCCGCGTTTACCGAAGCACAGATGCTTGGCCTGTACGAAGATGACCTGTATGGCCAAATTGAAGTGTTTCGCAACGACGATGGCGGCCTGTCCCTGCATTTTTGGAACGACGGCGAGAGCTTGCTCGACCTTGAGCATTGGCACCATAATACCTGGCGAGCCAGTTACCATAACCGCGCCCAGCGCGAGAAGTTCGTTTATTTCAGCGGCGATGCTGATGGTAATGTAGAGGCACTGAATATTCGCTTTACCCTGCGCCCGGTGATGACCCAGGTCGGGCTTTACCCGACAAACTATTACCGTGATGTGCGTTTTACACCGGTAGAGTAAGTGAAAGCAGACTAACTGGTTGATTTTCCGCCATGTGCACGCAATACTGAGAACGCCTGAAAACAATATTTTAACAATACAGGAATACTCTTTATGCGTGCACCACTTCCATCCTGGCGTCTCGGCCTTGTTGCCGGCGCCTGTGTCTTTGCGTTAACTGGCTGCTTTAGTTCAAGTTCTGAAACCGAACCAGATCCTATCATTCCGCCGCCACCACCGCCGACCGGGCAACTTCCTGATCCTGTCAGCGTCACCGCTTTCAGTGAGGGTGAGCTCAGCGCTGATATCCGCTGGGCGGACTACGGTGTCCCTTACATTACCGCAGACAGTCTGGAAGGCGTAGCCTTTGGTTCAGGCTATGCCTTTGCACGTGATAATGCCTGTATTTTAGCGGATCAGGTGGTGCGTTTTAACTCTCAGCGCTCTCGTTACTTTGGTCCCGATGCCAATCTTGGCAGTGGTGACTCGATGAATCTAATCAGTGACTTTGCCTATAAAGCGCTCGATATTCGTGGCAATGTGGAAGCTAACATTGACTCGCTGAGTGTTGAAGCTCGCGCGCTGCTGCAAGGCTATGCCGCCGGCTACAACAAGTTCATTACTGAGCGCGCAGCGGATGTGCCTTTACCTTGTAGCGGACAGCCGTGGATGCAGCCTATCGATGAAATCGACATGATGGTGTATGCCCAGGGCGTTGCCTTATTACCTGGCGCAGCGAACTTTATTCAAGCCATGTTTGTGGCCGTGCCGCCTGGAGAAAGCTTTGCGCCTGAAATGGCGGCGCTGGTTGGCGATAATCCGGACATAACTGACTATAAGTTTAATAGCCAGCGCATGGCAAGCGTGGATTTGCCTGATCCAAACCCGATGGATATGGGCTCGAATGGCTGGGGCCTGGGTAGTGATATCACTGGTGGTTCCGGTATGTTGTTAGCAAACCCACATTTTCCACACAGCGGTAACCAACGCTTCTGGCAATCAGGTATTGAGATTCCTGGTGAGCTGAAAGTCGTTGGAGGCTCATTATCCGGCTTCCCAGGGCTGATTAATATCGGTTACAACGAAAATGTCGCCTGGACCCATACGTTTTCCACGGCACAACGATTTGTGGTGTATCAACTTGAACTCGACGCGGCTGACGACAGCGGTATGACCTACCTGGTTGACGGCGAACCACAGCCGATTGAAGCTCGCACCATTGAAATCGATGTGAATGTCGGTGGCGGCAACACGGCTACCTTCACCCGTGATTTCTACCACAGTTCATTTGGACCTATGATTACTGTCCCTGGCAACTTTGAATGGGGTGCGGACTTCCAGGGACAGGTTTCTGCCTTTGCCCTGCATGATGCGAACCTGCCTAACTTTGATGTTATCGACCACTGGCTGGCACTGAATACCGCGCGCGACATCGATGATGTTGAAGCGTCATTCCGTCGCTATACGGGGCTTATTTTCAACAATATTATGGCCACTGACGCGACGGGTGAAGTGTTCTTTACCGATGGTTCCAGCGTACCAAACCTGAGTGCAGCAGCATTAACCCGCTTAATCGATGACCCGGTACTTCTGGCGACCCGCTTACAGGCTGGTTTTTTCCTGGTACCAGGTAACAGCGAAACATTCCGCGCAGACGGGACGGTACCATTTGAACAAGCGCCTCATTTGCGTGGCACCGAGTTTGTACAGAACTCCAACGACAGCTACTGGCTAACCAACCCGAATCAACCCATCCAGGGTGACCACTTGTTACTGTTTGGTCGATTTAATAACCAGCAGTCATTACGCTCAAGAATGGGCCAAACTAAGTTAGCCGAACTTGCCCACGCAGGTAGCCCGGACCTGGCGATGCTGGAAGGTATGCTGATCAGTAACCGCGCCTTCCTTGGCGAAGCGGTGGTGGACGACTTGGTGGATTTCTGTTCAGCTCATGGCACCACGCCGGTGAGCACGAGCAGTGGCGACGTCGACATTAGTGACGCTTGTACTGCGCTGTCACAATGGAACGGCAGCATGGATACAGACAGCGTTGGAGCCATGGTATTGCGCGAATTTGCCCAGCGTTTTGCTACGAACCCGCAATGGGAAGTAGCATTCAACCCGGCAGATCCAATCGCAACGCCACATACCTTAGCGCGGACACAGACGACGCTGGAACATTTGGCTAATGCTGTGGTAAATATCGAAAATGCGGGGCTTGCGGTAGGCCAACCTTTTGGCGAAGTGCAATTTGTTGAGCGCTCGATGCCAGATGGCTCACCGTCCGGTAACCGCATTCCTTGGGGTGGCGCAAATAACATCGAAGGCGGCTTTAATGTATTTGCCCGCCAGGGCGCGAATGACGGAACGCTGCTTCCTCGTCATATGTACCCAACGCTTAGCGGCTCCCAATTGAGCGCAGAAGGTGGTGGCTACCATATCACCTCAGGTTCAAGCTGGATGTTTGTGATGGCGTTTACTGACCAGGGACCTCAGGGCCGTGGGTTACTGACCTACTCACAATCCAGTGATGTGTTCTCCCCTCATTTCCTTGACCAGACACTATATTATTCGGCTGAGCCGCGTTTACGTCCGATCCCGTTCACCAATGACGAGATCGACGACTTGCTGCTCGAGCAAATGACCATTAGTGCTGGGGGCGATTAAGTCACACTCTAGGCGCCTACATAAAGCTCACTAGCCGTGAGGTGAGCTTTGTCAGACCTGAATTTATCCAGCCCGAGCTACCCCCGTGTAGTATCGGGCTTTTTATTTGAGGATCGCCAAAAACTTCAAGGAAAAGTTCGGTATGAACGACACATACCCACACGCCGCCATTTACCTGCTAGGATGTTGTTATCTTCAGGGTAAGGAGTTTGAACATGAAACATTCCGCACTTATTCACCGTGGTACCAGCTTCGTTTTACTGATCGATATCCAGGAACGTCTGGCCCCGGCGATTGAGCAAGGTGAAGAAGTAATTGAGCGTAATCACTGGTTGTTAAGTATCGCCAATGAGCTGAGCGTGCCAGTAGTTGCTACTGAGCAATATCCGCAAGGGCTTGGCCACACTGTACCAGCGCTGCAGCCTGCTCTGGCGCATGCACTTGTGATGCAAAAAACCCATTTTAGTGCATTTGCCGAAGCTGATATTGCAGACAAGTTGAAAAACCTTAACCGACCACAAGTGATTCTAACCGGCACCGAAACCCATGTTTGCGTGTTACAAACCGCCCTTGATATGCAAAGCGCCGGTTTTCAGGTGTTCGTCGTCGCCGACGCTGTTGGCTCCCGCTTGGCTGCCAGCAAAGCGCTGGCATTGCAGCGTATGCGTGACGCCGGCTGCGTCGTGGTCAGCGGTGAAATGGTCGCCTTTGAGTGGTTACAGCAAAGTGCCACCGACGAGTTCCGCCATATCAGCAAAACCTACATCCGTTAACGACAGCTACGCCGCTCGACGCTTTGCCAAGCGCTGTTTAAAGCGCTCACCTAAGACCAACAGAACCGGGGTCAGTAAGAGCGTCAGCACGGTAGCAAACGCCAATCCACCTGCGATGGCGCTAGACAGTTGCGTCCACCATTGGGTCGAGGGCGCGTTAATACCCAGACTTGGCTCCAGCAAGTTGACGTTAACCCCCACCACCATGGGCATTAAGCCAAGAATGGTGGTAATTGCTGTCATTAATACAGGTCGTAAACGCAAGGTGCCGGTTTCAATTGCAGCGCTCACACCGTCATAACCTTGCTGACGAAACTCATTATAAGTGTCGATCAAGACGATATTGTTATTCACTACGATCCCGGCAAGGGCAATGATCCCCATCCCCACCATCACAATGCCAAACGACTGACCGTTAATCAGCAAGCCAGCAAGAATACCGGCAGTGGAGAGGACTATCGCGGACAGTACAATCATCGTCTGGTACAGGCTGTTGAACTGCAGCACCAGGATTAAGGTCATTAAAAATACCGCCACCAGAAAGGCTGAAAGCAAAAATTGCGCAGCTTCCGCCTGATCTTCACCCTCGCCACCGATAGTGATAAATACGCCATCCGGAAGGTCTCCGTCCACCTCCTGCATGAGCCTTTGTAGACGCTCGTCCAGCCTGTACCCCTCTTCCAGATCCGCTTCTATGGTTACTGCCCGGCGGCCATCCATGCGCCGCAACGTACCTACTTGCTGGCTTGGCAGTAGCTCAACCATATTGGCTATAGGGATTTGTCCTCGCTCGGTTTGCACCGTCAACTGCTGCAGCTGATCAAAGGTGCGCCAGCGTTCTGGAAAGCGTAAGCGGATGTCGACTTCGTCAATTGCATCTGCGGGCCGAAAACGCGCCAATAAAATACCGTTGGTCACTAACTGCACTGCGTTCCCTACCGTGGCGACATTACTTCCTAGTCGAGCCGCTTCTTCGCGATCGACGCTGACCCGCCATTCAATTCCAGGGAGCGAGCGATCATCGGCGACATCGGTAAAGCCGCCGATCGTATTCATTGCCGCTCTGATGCGTTCAACCTCGGGCTCAATCATCTCCGGCTCAATGGCGCTGACCGTTAACTCGAAGGGTTTGCCCTCGCCTGGGCCTTGCTCCTGTTCTCTAAATTCCAGAGTCAAGCCAACAATGTCCTCGGTTCTACTCTGCATTTCTGCAAGGATATCCCGCGCTGGGCGCCGCTGATCCCAGTCAATAAATTGAAATTGTAATACCCCAATCGTATCGACCCCCATGTCCCAGGACGGGTCCGCAATGGACCGCGCATACAAGGCACGTACCTCGGGCATCCGTTGTAACCTGGTTTCTACCTGCTGTACCAGTGCATCTTTCTCGTACACCGAGTAGTCACCTCGCGCCCGAATCGTCACCTGCGCGGACTCCGGCTCCACCGAAGGAAAAAATTCCACACCGTGGTTGAAGCGCCCATATAAAGCATAAATAATTACAATCACCAGCATCATTGCGAACAGCGCCCACCAGGGACTCGACACTGCGCTACTTAAAGATCTACGGTACCAGGCAGTGAATGCCCCAGTGTCTGAACGCTGCTGTGCCTGCTGCACGCCACTCACCGCGCCAAGGGTAGGCAAAAAGATCAACGCCATGACCAATGACGCGCTCAATGCGATAATCACGGTGGCGGGAAGATACTTCATGAACTCCCCCACGACCCCTGGCCAGAACAGCAGGGGCACAAACACCGCCAGCGTCGTTGCAGTAGACGCTATAATCGGCCATGACATGCGCGTGGCGGCTTTTGCCCAGGCATCATAGGGGCTGTCCCCATCTCGGCGGTTACGGTCCGCCAGCTCACTGACAACCACCGCACCGTCCACCAACATCCCAGCAACCAGAATTAAAGCAAATAGAACAATGATGTTCATCGTGTAGCCAATGGCAAAGAGCACCAGAATCGTGGCTAGAAACGCCCCTGGAATGGTCAAGCCAACCATCACCGCAGACCGCACGCCCATGGTCGCAATGATGATAATAAGCACCAGAATAATGGCCGTCATGACGTTGTTTAACAGCTCTGAGAGCATGGTCTCAACTTCACTGGACTGATCGAGAATGTAGTCGACATTGAGATCTTCTGGCAATGCATCCCCGGCACCCGCAATCAGCTGTTCAACCGCGGTTACTGTGTCGATAATATTCGCCCCGGTACGCTTGGAAATTTCCAGTACCACGGCCGGCTGTCCGTTGATCCGCGCGAATCCCGTGGGGTCAAAAAAGGTTCGCCGTACCCGTGCGACGTCAGCAAACGTCACCACGTTGTCGCCATCCACCTTGACCGGTACGGATAACACATCGTCTAACGACTCAATCACTCCAGGTACTTTAAGCGCGAAGCTGCCACTTTGCATGTCCAGGCGCCCTGCAGCGATTAACTGGTTATTGCTGGAGATAAGGTTAAGCAGCTGGTTGTACTGGATGTTATAACTGGCTAGCACTTGAGGGTCGACAATGACCTCGAGTAAGTCCTCGCGGTCACCACCGATATCGACCTCAAGCACATCCGTAAGGCCTTCGATTTCTTCTTTAAGTAACCGTGCCGTGCGGATCAGTACTTCTTCGCTAAGCGGCCCTGATAACCCCACCGACAACACCGGAAATAAGGCCACATTCACCTCATGTACAGTCGGCTCTTCTGCTTCCTGAGGAATGTAGGCCCGCGCCCGGTCAACTTTTTCACGCACGTCCTGTAATGCTGAGCGCGAGTCAAAACCCGCATCAAACTCTAACGTCACTGAGGCATGCCCTTCACCGGCAATGGAGGTCATCTTGCGCAACCCCTCGATACCGCGTAACTCCTGCTCCATAGGGCGCACCATTAGGCGTTCTGCATCCTCGGGGCTAACCCCCTGGTACACCATCGACACATAAATGATAGGAATAGGTACGTCCGGATTGGCTTCTTTAGGGATGGCCTGGTAAGCCGCCAGGCCACCGAAGATAATAATGACAAACAAGAGAATAGTGGCGCGGCTGCGCTGTTGAGCGGCGCGAATAAGGGATTCCATAGGTTACTGACCACCCGCCGCCGGTAGGTTTGAGCTCGCAGGTTCACCTTCACCGACTTCCACCTGCTGCCCGGCCTCAACCAAGCCCGCGCCCTGCGTGATCACGCGTACGGTAGCAGCAAGCCCTGCGACCATCACATAGTCCCGGCCCATACTCAGTACGTCAACCTGCACCTCTTCGACCTCGTCCTGTTGGTTGAGGATGCGGACCATGGTGCGGCCGTCACCATCAAGACGCAAAAGTGAAGGTTCTATTCGGTGGGCGCGCTGGGGATTGAGGCTGATCCGCAGGTTGGCACTTGCCCCTGCTAACGGCAGGCGCTGTGGATTATCAATGACCACCTCAACTTCGAAGCTGCGCGTCTGCGCATCGCCGATACGACTGAAGTAGTTCACTTCACCGTGCAATTCGCCACCATCCAATAAGTCCACTGCGACCGACTGACCAACCTCAAGGCTGCCCACCCGCTGTTGCGGCACGCTGGCAATAGCTCTTAACCGTGATATATTAGCAAAGACCAGCACCTCCTGGCCCACTTGAACGTAGTCCCCCCGGTCAACCAGACGTTGGTCATATAGGCCGTCAAAGGGTGCTCGTAGTTGGGTGTAACTCAGTTGCAGCTGCGCCGCCTCGAACTCAGCCTCGGCCCGTGCCAGATTGGCGGCCAGCCGCAGCCGTTCAGTTTGAGATACCAGGTCTTCACGCTGCAGCCGTTGTGCTGCGGCCAATTCTACCTGCGCCAGCTCGACCTCCGCGCGTAACTGATTGACTCGAGCCTGACGGTCTTCTGCATCAAACTCCATCAGCACCGTGCCCGCCTCAACCTCGCGCCCTTGTTGTACCGGCAGGGCAACGACCTGGGCACCGATTCTGGCGCGTAACTGAACATGCTCCCAGGGGCGCAGATACCCCTGAATGGGGATTTCCGTTTGAAATTCCTCGGCAGTGACTTCGCGCACCAGCACCCTGGCATGTGCATCTGCAGTGTCTGTTTGATCAACCTCGGGCGCCTCCTCTCGAGCGGACCGAATGGTACCCGTGGCGAACCAGATGATAATCAGCACAATGAAGCCAATAGCCACCCAGTGTTTGGTGTCTGGACGGGGAACACGTAGTGGCAAAGTAGACTCCTTGTCGGGATTTATCGTGGAAGTTGGCTAAAATTGATCCTGAGTTCAGGCACTTAAATATTTAACTATGCATAAAACCTAGAACAGCTAAGCCAAAATACTACCTTTTCTCGTACATTGATTAAGAGGATTGTGTAAATAAATGTTAAGCTAAAAAAAATTGATGGAGAAACTGATGGAAAACAACATACCTTTAGAATATATCATTCCCATACTAGCGGTGCTGGCAGTCATTGCCTTGTCGGTACGGTTAATCCCTCATCGCCACGTCGCTCTGGTTGAGCGTTTTGGTAAATTCACCCGAACTCTCGAACCTGGCCTCAACTTCCTCATTCCATTCGTCGAGAAAATCTCACACAAACAATCGTTGCGCGTGCAGCAGCTTAACGTGCAAATTGAAACGAAAACCGCCGACAATGTGTTCGTTATCGCCCGGGTGTCAGTGCAGTACTTTGTTGAGTCGGCAGACGCCGCTTATAACGCGTTTTATCAGCTTGACGACCCTGAAGAGCAAATCACCTCTTACGTGTTTGACGTGGTACGTGCACAAATTCCACGCCAAACCCTGGACAACGTGTTTGATAATAAAGACGACATTTCCAACGTAGTCATGGAGCAATTGCAGGACGCCATGGAAGAGTTCGGCTTCCGCATTCGCAATACTCTGGTAACCGACATTGAACCCAACGAAGACGTGAAACGTTCAATGAACCGAATTAATGCCGCACAACGTGAACGTCGTGCCGCTGAACATGAGGCAGAAGCGGAACGGATTAAAATCGTTAAAATCGCAGAAGCACATAAAGAGTCTAAAATTCTTGCTGGTCAAGGTGTTGCCGGTCAACGTAAAGCCATTGCTGAAGGCTTACGCGAGTCTATCGACCTGGTCGTCGACGAGAAAAATGGGATTGGCGCGGAGCATGTAGTCTACCTGCTCACCTTCACCAACTATGTGGACGCGCTAGAGTCCATCGGTAAGGAAGGTACGGTCATTATGGTGCCGCAGCCGACAGGTCAGCTCGATCAAATGGATGAATTCCGCAACTCAATCATTAGTGCGTCAGCGGTTAACAATGCGTCGCTGAAAGGTCAACAACGCTCTACACCTGTTAGCGAATAGGCATTCTCGCTAGGTTGTTATGAGTTAAAACGAGGCCGCTTGGCCTCGTTTTTTGTTTTTCTACTTAGCCATTATCGATTAACGGGCGGTGTGAAAAGCTCGCCACCGATATATACCGCTTCAATACTGCGCAGGTTCTCAGTGCTTTGCATCGGGTCGGCTGCCAGCACGACAAAGTCCGCCCAGCGGCCAGCTTCCAATTCACCGAGATCTCCAGCGAGCCCCATGCACTGGGCTGCAACTGAGCTCGCACTCTTCATCACCTCAATCGCAGTCATTCCAGCATTCTCCATCATTTCCATTTCAAGATGTTCGAAATAGCCCTGAAACCGCGCCGGCGGGCCGCTATCGGTCCCCATCGCAACCCCAACACCCGCTGCAAACATATGCATCATATTGTCTTTCGCGAGAGGTAGCGCCGTCTCATAGTAATCCGCGTCGGCACCACGAAAGCGCGCTTGCACCTCTGGTTGCTGCAGCTGTTCAAGCACATCATCACTCACGGACTGGCGAAAAAAGGGGTCATCAAAAAATTCAGGCCGCTCAGCGTACACATAGGTAGAAAGCTCGCGTGTCAGGGTGGGAGTGATACACACTTCCTGCGCCAGCATTAGGTCAATTAATTCATCGTCTACGGCTGTATCGCGCACGCTATGAGCAATCAAATCAGTGCCGGCGCGCAATAAGCCCTTGGCGTGCTCAAGGGTGACCATATGAGAAGCTAGCGGCAATTGCGCCTCATGAGCGCTGGCGATGACTTGGGTATATACCTCGCCGCTCATCGCTTCGCGCCGCCCAAGCTGACTATCCACACGAATTTTTAGCCAATCCGGATTGTGCTCAACTGCCTCAGCGACCTGGTCGCGGGCGGCTGACGTATCTTGTGGGTCCAATACATCGCCAGCAACCCATAGCCTGGCCATCTGTGGATTACGTGGATTGATGCTGTCCCTTACCGTAAACGCTTCGGCGGGCTCATCGCCCAGGCTCACCACACTGGTAATGCCGTACTGTGCATAGGTCATCAGTTGTTGTCGAACCAGCTCTTCACTTGCAACTGCAGCACCAGCATCGAGACCGTCCGCGACACCGACATGCCCATGTGCATTGATCAACCCAGGAATCACGTAATGGTGATCACCAAGTTCGGTGACATTCACGCCACTGTCTGGCAATGCTTGTTGGTCGGTGGAGAATATCGCCATCATCCGTCCTTCACGAACCACCATAGCGCCATTTTCCAGGTAACTATCGCTACGTCCATCCCATATATAACCCGCAGTAAAAACTTCGCTGCCGTCGAGCAAATTTGCTAAGTCATTGCTGAAGGTTTGCTCATTAATGGGGTGGTCGTCAGCGGCACCGCCATCACAGGCCGCAACCCCAAGGCCAGCGACGAATGCCAGTACCCAGACTGGATAACGCTGATTTAATCTGCTCTTGTTACGCATCAATTTGAATCTCCATAGACCGCACCTTCCATACGCTTATCCGCTGCCCCACGCCAACCTTCATCGACGCGCTCAATGCCGTGCACGCCACTGTCTAATAACTCGACATCAACACGATGCCCCAGAGCTCGCAGCGCTTCTAGCCGTTCTTCAAGATTGGTACCTGCCTCCACCTCAAGGCGCTCACCCCGGTGTAACACATTGGGCAGATCAATCGCGCGTTGCAGGCTAAGCCGCCAATCAATCACGCCGATGACGGTCTTCGCAACATAACCGATGATCCGACTACCACCCCGTGACCCAATCACATAGGTCAGTTCACCCTCAGGGCTAAAAATCAGGGTCGGTGCCATTGAGCTGCGCGGCCGCTTACCCGGTTCAACACGGTTAGGTGACGGCTTGTCACCTAAGTTTGGACGAAAATCGAAATCTGTGAGCTGATTATTCAGCATCAGCCCTTTGGCCATCATGCGACTACCAAAAGGCGCCTCAATAGAGCCGGTCAGGCCAACTGCATTCCCTTCAGCATCCACCACACTAATGTGGGACGTGCCGGTTTCATCATCCTCGAACACCGGCGGTGCATCCTCAATTTCCACCACGCCCTGCGGATCTCCGGGATTTACCGTCGCTTTCGCCGCAAAGGGGTCAATCAGCGCGGCACGTTTCGCCAGATAATCAGCCGCAATCAAACTATCTTCATCAACACGGACAAACGATGGGTCACCAATGTAGTACTGCCGGTCGGCAAAGGCCAGGCGGCTTGCTTCGGCATACAAATGAAGGAAATCAGGGCTATTAGGGGACATCGCTGGAATGTCAAAGTGCTCGAGGATGCCTAAGATTTGCAGTAACGCTACCCCCGCTGATGACGGCGCGGAGGCACTGCATACTCGCCAGCCCCGGTACTCGCCGCACAAGGGGTCGCGTAACACCGCCTGATACCCGGCAAAGTCGGCTTCACTGAGTTCCCCCGCCATCGGCCAGCGTCTTGCCGCCCGCTCACGATAGGCTTCTCCTACCCGGCCTGCATACAAGGGCGCCGGGCCTTCGTTGGCGAACCTGCGTAGCGTCTCGGCAAGCTCAGGGTTGACCAGTCGCGGAACATCGGTTGACGTCGAGCCGTCTCTGAGCTGACGCATGTCACCAAACCAGCCGAGTGTAAAATCGTTGGCAAACTGGCGACGCAAGCGCGGCGGCATATCAATACCCTGGTCGGCAATCTCAATCGTTGCGGTAAATAACTCTTCCCACGGAAGCTGGCCGTGCTCGTTGTGCGCACGATGCAGCATAAGCAGCATGCCTGGCACTCCAACCGAACGGCCCCGAGTCACCGCGATATAGTGGTGCACCGGCATACCCAGGACTTTGAACCAATCCTCGTGCGCGCTCTGAGGTGCTGTTTCACGGCCATCATATAGATATTGTTGGCCATTAGCGGCATCGTAGTAGAGCAGGAAACCGCCTCCCCCCAGCCCTGTTTCATGAGGCTCAACAAACGTCAGCGCAATTTTAGTCGCCACCGCTGCATCCATCGCGTTGCCGCCCTGGCGCATGATGTCGCGACCAATCTCACTGGCATATTGATTCGCGCTCACCACCACGTGTTGATTGTGAATCAATGCGTTGCGCTCGCGATGGTCATCCAGCTGAATATCCGATTTTGTACAGGCTGCTAGCACAGAGACTGCAACACATAGAAGTACAGTACGAATGCTCATGAGATGTGCGAATACCAGCTGCGAACGAAATTTATTGATATGCAGCCTCTATCTCGGCAAGCTTTTCGTCGAGAGTTTCGCGCGCCAACCAGCGCCCACTGGCCATCACACCAAGCGGTTGTTCTAGCGTAGACAGGTCCTCCAGCGGATTCAGCGACGTCAGGATCAGGTCTGCTCGATGGCCTTCCGCTACCTGTCCAAAGGTGTCTTGCTCGGCAAAATAGCGACCCACTGCCACCGTGCCAGTGTAGAGTACCTCATAGGGCGTCAGGCCCGCGTCACCCATCATTGCAAGTTCATGCTTAAGGCCGAGCCCTGGTACGCTGTATACTTGCGGTGCGTCTGTCCCCATAAGGATTTCAGCACCCGCAGCATGTAGGGCTTGCAGCAGGCGTTGTCGGTTTTGCTGGTGCACTTGAGCAGTGTCGCCAGTGTAATAACGCGATTGCGAAGCATTATCCAGGTAACGCTGCCAGCCTTCACGCACACTCTCGGGAACGTATTTAGCTTCCTCATATGCTTCTAGTGCCTCACGGTCGGCAGCGCCAATCAGAGTCGCCCACAGCGCCTGAGTGGGTACCACCCCAACCTCATATTGCAGGGTCAGTTGCACCAGAGATTGCAGCGCTTCATCGCTTATTTCACGATCGGTCGCCCCAACAAATTCAAGGTAACCGTCCATATGATCGATGGTGCGAATGCCCATGGCCATGGCTTTGTCCAGCGGCACCGCCTGGGGTATATGGCCGGCAAAATCAATATTCTGACTCGCCGCTTCTTCCGCGATAGCGGTAAAATATTCCAGCGAAAGCCCCGGATGGATTTTCAGTAAATCCCAGCCCGCTGCTTTGTGTTCGCGCACCATACGGCGCCCCTGCTCGGCGGATTCTACGCTGTTACCATTGAAGCTTGGTCCGGCAAGGTAGAGCGTCGGGCCGAGTCTGTCACCAGCGTCAATGTCGTCCACCAAATCAAGCTGGTTGGGGTGGCCAAGCATGCCTCTGACCGTGGTGATACCCCCAGCCAGATAAAGGAATAAGGTGTCATCAAGGTAGCGGGCGGGGAAATTGTCACTGTGCATCGGCGGCACATGGCCGTGCATTTCGGCCAACCCGGGAAGTAAGTAATGACCACCCCCGTCAATCACCTGAGCATCATCGGGCGCAGTAAAGTCCGCCATGCTCGCAACTTGAACAATACGGTCATCGCGAATCACCACCGCATGCTCTGCAAGCACTTCCTCCGTTCCCATCGGGACGACGTTGACGTTGATAAATACATAATCGCTTGCATATAGCGGTGCGACGAACGCCACCGCAAGCCACACAGGCACCGTTAGAAACATTTTCATTGGGCGGGAAAAGTACCTGCCAAATGGGTTCGCAGATTGATTCATGGGTAACTCCTGTCAAGCAAAACGACGTGACCGAACGTTATCGAAGTATAGTCTATATAGCTGAAGTGGCAGCCTTTATTCAGCAAAAAAGCAAGCCTTCATGATTGCCCTAAGACGACTTTTCGCGGTCTTGTAATAACCCTTCCATGCGTCTTAACTGCGCCTGCACATCGTCAACCCCCTGGCGCAGGGCCTTAATGTCAGCAGCTTCGCCCTCGCCCTGCTCCAGTTCATGCGCGGCGGACTCTTTTTGCATGGTTTCAAGGACAATGCCGATCATCATATTGAGGAAAATAAACGCGCTAAGAAAAATAAAACTTACATAATAGATCCATGACCATGGGTGCACCTCCATGGTCTCGTACATGATTTGGGTCCAGCTTTCGAAGGTCGCGATGCGGAACAACGTCAGCACCGAGATGGCGATGTTGTCCCAGTAGAATGGATTAATGTCATGAAACAGGAAGCTGCCCACAGCCCCGTAAATATAGAAAATAATGAACATAAACAGGGCAACGTAGCCCATTCTTGGCAGGGCTTTGAGGAGTGCATTCATCAGCATCCGCAGTTCTGGCACCATAGAAACCAGACGCATCACTCGGAACACCCGTAAAAGCCTGGCGATAAGCACCGTTTCGCTATTTTCCACCGGAATCAGGCTGGCTACCACGATGATAAAATCAAAGATATTCCAGCCCGATTTAAAGAAATCACGGAATCGCCGCTCGGCCATCAGCCGAATCAAGATCTCCACCAGGAAAAAAATCGTCACCGCCCAATCAAGAAGATTAAGAATCGGCGTAAATCGACTTGTTTCCTCGTAGGTTTTCGCCCCCACCATCAAGGCTGAGAGCACGATGATCGCGATCACCACCGTTTCGAAAATTTTATTCGAGCGCAGCTTTAAAAAGCCTTGCTGCCACTGATAAAGACCTTGCTTATCCATCGGGAGACACTACCTGATTCATACTGAAGATAACTGCAGAGACCCCCGGCCAGTGAACATACTGGCCGAGTTCATTTACCACGCCCACAGGCGCAACGCGAACCAACCGGAATATATAATCCACAGCCCCAGCGCTGACACCGTGACCGCCCCAAGCAATGCTCGCCATTTTGCGATTTGGTTGGGTTCACGCTGCCAGCCACGCACTGCCAGGGCGAGCGCAGCAAAGGCCAGCAATGGGCCGAGTGAGGTAAACACAAATAACAGAATACTGCGCCAATTATCACTGGTCGCCTGCTCCAGGCTGAGACTGCCAGCAACAAAGATAGCCAGTACATAACACAGAGCAGCGAGTGTGGTGAGATGGCGCATCCACGGGTATAACAGGCTATCACTGCGAGCAAACGGATGCGCTAAAATGATAATCACTGCAATCGCAAACAACCCCAAGGGTGCTAATGCCGCCCAACTGGATATTTTCTGGCGCACGTCATTGTGAACCTGAACCCGCTGGTTACCTGCTTCATCACTGAACAACACACCCACCACGGTGCCATCTTCACGATGCGCCAAACGACTGCCGTCCACACTGCGCAGCGGCACCGACACACCAATTAAAGGATCGAGCTCGAGCAGAGCGCCATCACGGCGAATATAGGCCAAGTCAAAGACCCATTGTAACGGTGCCAGGAGCGCATGCTGAGGGTTGTGCAATCGGTACCAGCCCTGCCAGCGCTGTTCGACGTTAACGCCCCCTGCACGGGTATTCACGGCAGGCTGTTGCGCCACCAGATATTGCCAGACCGGTTCATCCAGTGCAGGTAACACGCTTTCGTGGTTTACCACCAATGCATAGCCGATACCTTGCTCAGCGTCATAACGTAAGTTAACGCTGAAGCCGTCGAGGGACGACTGTCGCCCGTGCCATAACCCATAGCGTGCTCGACTATCAATACCTGCTGCCATCCCGTAACTTAAGCCGGCGTCGGCGGCCTGAGTGCTACGCGGTATCTCCATCAATGCGATGGTATCGGCACGCAATAATGCTGGGGTACTACTGGCACCCCGGGTCATTAAATGACGACCCACGGCGACAATATCGTCAATGGTTAACCAGCTACCCTCAGCTTCCCCAAAAACCCGGCTGCGCAAGGGGTGTGCTGCTGCGGGTAGCCCACTATAGCCGCTAACCACGGCGTGTTCTGCAAGCATCCCGGTGAGGTGTGTCGCATCAATCGCTAATGGCTGTGTTATCTGGGTTGTGATGATGGCCGCCCAGGGCTGACGGTAGTGGGCTTCGAGCATTGCAACGAGCACCACATAATTGAGCGTACTGTGCCTTGAGGCTGAACCCGGTGGCCAGCGCACCTGCAACGCTTTGTCTTCACGTTGCAACCGTGCTTGCATGCTTAACGCCTGGATCGCAGGGGTAGCAAAATGACTTTTAAAGCGACGTTGATCAAAGCCACTGGCATGTTCAAGTAAATGAATCAGCAGCAGTGGCTGAGTCTCCGCGTAAGCATTCTCTATAACTAAGCCAGGTAAACGCTGGCTGACCCGGTCAAACAGGCTCCATTGGCCACGTTCAACCAATTGCATGACGGCCAGCGCGGTAAGCAGTTCAGTGAACTGACCCGCTAATACGGGTGCGGGCTGGCTTACCTCATCCTGGCCAAAGCGAGCACGCTCAATGACTCCGTCACCGTTAAAAATGACCAGCTCGGCGTAACCGATACCTAATCGTTGGCTGCGCTGCTCAAGCTCTGCCCTAAGGCTAGGCCAGTCCTGTGGCCAGTGCGCCTGCACTGGTAACGTCGGTACTGCATCAGACTCGCTATCTGCAACCTGCGCGATGGCTGGGCTGTAAACACCGACCGCACGCGCTTTCTCATCGTCTGCAAGGGCCAGACTGCACCACAGGCTAAAAAGAAAATAAACGCCTATGGCGCTAAACAAGGATGGGGTGTTTATCAAGGCTCCAGCTCCTGGGCGGTAAACACATCTTTGAACAGCGGCGTACTCAGATAGCGCTCCGCTGAGCTTGGCAGGATCACCACAATCCGTTTATTTGCATATTCAGCTCTCTCCGCCAAACGCACCGCTGCCACCACCGCCGCACCTGACGAAATACCCGCCAAAATGCCCTCCTCCCGCATCAGTCGATGCGCCATGGTCATTGCCGCCTCGTTGCTAACCTGTTCAACCCCATCCAGCAGGCTTAAATCGAGATTATGCGGGATGAATCCAGCCCCAATACCCTGGATTTTATGCGGGCCCGGTGTCAGTTCCTGGCCCGCTAATGATTGCGCAATGATCGGCGAGTCACTGGGCTCCACCGCAATCGCCTGCATGTGCACCCCAGCGTTAATAAATCTGGCCTGTTTGAAGTAGCGTGCAACGCCACTAATTGTTCCACCGGTACCGACCCCTGCGATAAATACGTCCGGCGCACCGCCCAATGCACGCTCAATTTCCGGTGCCGTGGTTTCAATATGAATGGCGGGGTTTGCTGGGTTCTCAAACTGCTTTAATTGGACATATGTGTCAGGCGCGCTTTGCTCCAGGCGTTCAGCCTCGGCCACCGCGCCTTTCATACCCAGCTCGGGTGCCGTCAATACCAATTCCGCGCCTAATGCCTTGAGTAATTTACGGCGCTCCAGACTCATCGAAGCGGGCATGGTCAATACCAAAGGATAGCCACGAGCCGCAGCGACAAAAGCAAGGGCAATCCCCGTATTGCCCGAGGTCGCCTCCACAATGGTCTTGCCAGCAGTCAGCAAGCCTGCTTTTTCAGCAGCCCAAATCATGCTTGCGCCGATCCGGCACTTCACACTATTGGACGGATTACGGCTTTCAATCTTCGCAAATACCTGACCCTTGGTCACTCGATTCAGCCGCACCAGTGGGGTGTGGCCGATGCTGCTTGCATTGTCGGTAAAGATACCTGCTGGATCATCCGTGTACGATGAGGCTGCATGTTGCTGCGCGGCGGCGCTCTGCTCGGTCATGATGGTGATTCCTTTTTAAATGCTTGGGTCGAAGCGATCTAACGCTTGTTGACGGCTTTCTGCAGCTCTCTTTTCAGCTTCTTTAAAGTCTTCGTCGTCTAACTCGATTTTTGGCAGGTCGCTACATACATCGCCGCCCATTCGATTGACGGAACGGCATAAATCGGCGACCCGCTCATCAAGCAAACTGACATGGTCAAGCATATTGCCAATAGCCATTGCCACGGGGTCAGGGTTATCTTCTGATACCGCATAGGCATCGAATCCATATTTTTTAGCGATCGCTGCACGTTTTTCGTCGCTTGCGTTGAGCGCGCCGCGCTGGGCGACCACACGCCCGGGTATGCCAACCATGGTGGCGTCTGCAGGCACGTCTTTAACCACCACGGCATTGGAGCCAATTCGCGCGTTATTGCCGACTGTCAACGGCCCGAGCACCTTTGCCCCCGCACCAATCACCACACCATTGCCAAGGGTCGGGTGTCGTTTACCCGCTTTCCAGCTGGTTCCGCCCAGGGTGACCCCATGGTACAGCGTGCAATCATCGCCAATTTCAGCGGTTTCACCGATGACGACACCCATGCCATGGTCAATAAAGAAACGGCGGCCAATCTGCGCACCCGGGTGAATCTCGACGCCGGTGAGCCAGCGCACGATAGTGGACAGGAAGCGCGCCAGCCAGCGTAAACGCCATTTCCACAAACGGTGAGTCAACCGATGCCACCAAATCGCATGCATACCCGGATAATTGGTCAGCACCTCAAAAAAATGACGTGCCGCGGGGTCCCGCGCATAAATACTGGCGATATCTTCTCGTAGAGCTTTGAACATCCCGCTGATCCTGTTTTGGACGAAGGCTTTGGCCTAGTATAACGTGTCTGCGGCATACGGGGAAAGCGTTCGCGGCCTTCTCTAAAGTCTGATATGTTGGGATTCATAGGTGAAAATACAAGCATATCAATTATTAAGAGAGGACTCTGTTTATGAAATCCATTGTTGTACCAGTCGGGTTGCTGGTGGGTTTAACCGCCACCGGCTTTGCCCACGCAGACACCTTAATCCATGCCGGCACTCTCATTGATGGCACGGATAATGCGCCCCGCCAGAACGTCACCATTCGCATCGACGGCGACCGTATCAGTGCCATTGAGAGCGGCCTGCAAGCCCCAGGAGAGGGTGATACCTTAATTGATTTAAGTCAGGCCACGGTCATGCCTGGCTTTATCGACAGCCATACGCACCTGTCTTCACAGCTAAGCCAGGGCTCCTACATGGACCGCTTTACCAATAACCCAGCGACCACCGCAATTCAGGCTGCCAGCTTTGCCCGCATTACCTTGCAAACCGGCTTTACCACAGTGCGTGAACTGGGTGACAGCGATCATGTGTCAGTGGCCCTGCGCAATGGTATCCGCCAGGGGCACATTGAAGGGCCGCGTATTTTCGCCGCAGGAAAATCTCTGGCCACCACTGGCGGTCATGCGGATCCGACCAATAATGTGCGTGACAGCTTTATCAGCCAACCACCGACGCCTGCCGATGGCGTTGTGAATGGGCCAATTGAAGCACGCCAGGCGGTGCGTAAACGTTATCAGGAAGGCGCCGACCTGATTAAACTGACCGCGACCGGTGGCGTCCTTTCCATGGCTGCCTCCGGGGACAACCCGCAATTTATGATGGATGAGCTGGAGGCCATTGTCGCCACTGCCAAAGATTACAATATGCGGGTGGCGGTCCATGCCCATGGCCGTGACGGTATGCTGCGAGCCGTGCGTGCAGGCGTCGACTCCATTGAACATGGCACTTACATGGACGAGGAAGTGATGAACGCCATGATCGAGCATGGTACTTACTACGTTCCCACCATCACTGCGGGTAAATCCGTGGCCGAACGCGCCGAGATTGACGGCTTCTTCCCTGAGATGGTCCGCCCCAAAGCACGTGAAATAGGCCCGCTGATTCAGCAGACGTTCGCCGATGCCTATGCCGCTGGGGTCAAAGTTGCGTTTGGTACCGACGCTGGCGTGTTCGATCATGGGGAGAATTATCGCGAATTTGTCTATATGGTTGAAGCCGGCATGCCTGAACTTGAAGCGATTCGCAGTGCGACCTATTACGCTGCCGACCTGCTCGGGCAACTGGATAACCTTGGCACCATAGAGGCCGGTAAACTCGCCGATATTGTTGCAGTGGACGGCGACCCTCTTGCTGACATTAGCCTGCTCAGCGATGTCCATTTTGTGATGCGCGATGGCCAGGTATTTAAGCAACGTCAGGTGCATTAATCAAAGGTAAAGACAAACACCTAAAATGAAAAACGCACCTTACCTAGGTGCGTTTTTTTACCAGGACTGAGCGAGCCGTTCAGTTTACCGACCGCTGAGTTTCTTTGCGCTGTGCTCTTACCCATACTAGCAAGCGCCCAACATCCTGCTGAATGCCCTGCTCAAGTTCAGTCTCATAGCCTTCCCGCTGCTCATCCATCGCGCGAATTTCTTTGCGCGGGAACTTCTTCCGCGCTTCATGCGTCGGCATATGCTTAATTCGTTCGTACATGTCATGAATAGCAGGATATTCAGCTTCAAAGGTCCGGTCATTTTCTTCACGACCTGGCAATGCTAAGTGATCTAGTAACACGGTTACCCGCAAGGCCCCTTCTGACAACGGACATTGATCCTGTGACATCGCGAGTGCAATAGTCTCGATACTTTGATACAGGTTTTCATTGCGTTTGGCGATGGCTTTGTCCCGAATATCACGCTGCCTGCGTAATTTTGCAAGTAGCGAGCCGGCATAAAATGCCAGCCCGACGATAATTAGAATGCCAACTATTAAGGCGATCCAAACCATGAAAAACTCCTTATCTCAATACGTG